>NZ_VFNC01000001.1:1820247-2426996 GCF_006715395.1 Streptomyces sp. SLBN-31 | reverse complement strand
TTGGGGCGGTACGACCGCTGCCGTACCGCCGGTGCCGCCCTGCGGCTGCGCCACGCCCCCGGGCAGGCCGGGCGTCGGCCCCAGCAGCCCCTGCGGTACGACGAGTACGGCCTGAACGCCGCCGTAGATGTTGGTCTGCAGCCGGACGTTGATGCCGTGCCGACGCGCCAGCTGCGAGACCACGAACAGTCCGATCCGGCCGTCGGCGAGCAGGCTCGCGACGTTGACCTGGTCGGGGTCGGCCAGCAGCGCGTTCATCTTCTTCTGCTCGGCGACGGGCATACCGAGGCCCCGGTCCTCGACCTCGACGGCGAGGCCGGAGGTGACGAGGGTGGCGCGGAGCAGGACCTGGGTGTGCGGGGCGGAGAACACCGAGGCGTTCTCGACGAGTTCGGCCAGCAGGTGGATGACGTCGGCGACGGCGTGGCCGCGCAGGGTGCCGTCGATCGGCGGCACCAGCTTGACCCGGGAGTACTGCTCGACCTCGGCGATGGCGGAGCGCAGCACCTCGGTCATGGGGACGGGGTGGCTCCACTGGCGGCGGGAGACCGCGCCGCCGAGGACGGCGAGGTTCTCCGCGTGCCGTCGGATCCGGGTGGCGAGGTGGTCTACGTGGAAGAGGCCCTTGAGCAGGTCCGGGTCCTCGATCTCGTTCTCCAGCTCGTCGAGGATCGAGATCTCCCGGTGCACCAGGGACTGCAGCCGCCGGGCGAGGTTCACGAAGACCTCGAGCTTCTGCTCGCTGCCGGCCTGGCTGGAGAGCTGGGCGGCCTGCACGACGGCGGTGACGGCGCCGTCGTGCGCGCGGGCGAGGTCGGCGGCGAGCAGCTCGAAATCCTCGGCGTCGTCAGCGGGCGCGCCGCGGGGCTTGCTCTGGGGCGGGGCGTCGCCGCGGCGCAGCGCCTCGACGAGGGCGCGCAGGTCGGCTTCGCCGCGGGCGGTGCTGCGGCGCAGGACGCCGATGCGGTCGCTCACTGACCTGGCGGCCCGGTCTGCGGCGACCGCGGCGATCACGATGCCCGCCAGCGTGACGGAGACGGCGCCGGCGAGGACGCCCCACAGGGTGAGGCCGGGGCGGGCTCCGGTGGAGCGGACCGTGAACAGGACGGCCGCGCTGGCGCTCAGGGCGACCGCGACGGGCGGCAGCACGGCGAGCCGGAGCAGCTGGGGCCGTATGTGGGTTTCGGGCAGCGAGGGCGCTGTGCGGGCGACCGGTCGTCCGTGCCGTCCGCCCTCGCGGCGGTCTGCGCGTGCGGCCGGTGCGCGGAGGTGAGACATCGGATTCCTCGTCGTGCTGGTCCGTCGGTGCCTGGGGCGCGGGCGTGCGCGGTTCGGGCATGCGCCGTCGTGTCGGTCGAGAGGGGGACAGGAATTCGGCCCCGCATCGCCCGACGGACACTCACAGTAGTCGGCAAGGCATCATGTGCGGTGGGCAGTTGACAAAGTCCCACGCAGAGCGTCCCGCTCTGGTATGAGGCGTCGTACGACAGACCGATAAACCCAGGGGACGCGCGATCCCACTCAAGAACGGATCGATCAGAGCTGGTCAGAAGCAGTCGCGGCGACGCAGCGGCCGCGCCGCCGTGACTGCGGGGTGGACAGGGAACGGGCCGGGAACACCGTTCATCACTTGTCCGCTCACCACCCCGACGGGACCGATTCAACCCCGATTCCGCCCACCGGAGTCACCCCTTGAACGTCACTGTCCGTGTCAACCACGAGGACGCGACCATCACCCAACAGGGGGCGGCCCGCGCCACCGGCGCGGGCCGCACTGCGCCGAACTCGCCACCCGAGCCGCCGCGCCCTCCGTACTCACCGCCCCAGGCGTCCCGGAGCGGCCCCGCACCGGCCTCAGCCGGCGGGCACCGCCTCCGGCTCCCCGGTGCCCTCGTCGGCGCCCCGCCGCACGTCGGTCTGGTCGTCGGCCGCGGAGTCCGCCGCCGTCTTGACCGCCGCTCCGGCGACGGCCGTCGGCCAGCCGCCGTCGGGGGCGTGGGCGACTCGGCGCCACCAGGGGTCGGAGGGGACCGTCTCGGCGGTGGGTTCGAAGGGCTCGCCGGGGCGGGGCAGGGCGATGCGGGAGCCGGTGGCGTGGGCGGCCTCGATGGTGCCCTCGCCGGGCTCGGCCCACGGGTGGGGCGCCAGGTTGAAGGTGGCCCAGTGGATCGGCAGCATCACGCCGTGCGGCCTGCCGCCCTGAAGGTCGAGGTGGGCGCGCATGCCCTCCTCGGGCGTCATGTGGATGTCGGGCCAGAAGTCGGAGTACGCGCCGATCTGGATCATCGTGGCGTCGAAGGGGCCGTACTCGGCGCCGATGTCCCGGAAGCCGTCGAAGTAGCCCGTGTCGCCGCTGTGGTAGACGCGGTGCTCGTCCCCGGCGACGGACCAGGACGCCCACAGGGTGTGCTGGGTGTTGCGCATCCCGCGGCCGCAGAAGTGGCGGGCCGGAGTCGCGGCCAGCGTGAGGCCGCCGACCTTCGTCGCCTCGTGCCAGTCCAGCTCGCGCAGCCGGTCGGCGGAGACTCCCCAGTGTTCGAGGTGGGCGCCGACGCCGAGCGGGACGGCGAAGAGGGTGTCCGTGTCGGCCAGCGCCTTGATGGTGGGCAGGTCCAGGTGGTCGTAGTGGTCGTGCGAGATGACGACGACGTCGACCGGGCCGAGCGCGGCCAGCGGCAGCGGCACCGGGTGCACCCGCTTGGGGCCGAGGAAGGGGAACGGGGAGCAGCGCTGACCCCAGACGGGGTCGAAGAGCACCCGGTGCCCGTCGATTTCCGCGAGCACGCTGGAGTGCCCCATCCAGGTCAGCCGCAGCCCGGTGGCCGGCGGCTTCGCGATGTCGGCGAGGGTGGTGGGGTGCACGGGAATCGTGCCCCGCGGGCCGCGGCGGGGCCGCTCGTCCTTGTCGAAGTAGACCTTCGCGAAGTCCACCATCGAGATGGAGGGGCGGCCCGTCTGGCCGCCGGGATTCTGGAAGACCCCGTCCTTGAAGTGCGGGGATCTGCGGATGCGCGCCAGGCGCTCACCGGTGGGATCCGCGCCGAAAGCCTCGGGCTGCAGCGCCTTGAGCCCGGAGCTCAGGGGACGGAAACCGGACACGGTACCTCCAGGTGGAGTCGGTGAGGCATTCCATTATGGTCGGCTCCACTGACAACACCCGAGTCACGCGGTCCCGGCGGGCTCTTTCCAAGGAAAGCCCAAAGATACGGCCGCCCACGGCCTCTGCGAGGCAGAGGTCCCGCTGCCGCTCCCCGGCCCACCTGCGCACCGCGGCGCCCGCCTCCCGCGGGAAGCGGAGCCACCACCAGGGCAACCGGGGGCGCCCGGCGCCCATTCCCGCCACCGTCACGGACCCTCGTCGGCGCGGTGGGCTCACCCCTCTCCCGCGTTCCGTTGACAAGCGGAGGCACCCTCTCGACACTGACCGACGATTCAGTAATTCCCTCCGGCACCACCCGCCCGGGGCACTCGCCCCCGCCGCCCGGTCCCGTCTGATCGCCGTCTCCGAGGAGACCCCATGACCACCCCCCTGATGTCGCTCACCTGGACCGACCACATCACCGGCCGTCAGGGCTTCCTGGTCGTCGACCGGCTGGTGCGCGGTGTCGCCAGCGGCGGACTGCGGATGCGCGAGGGATGCACGCTGGACGAGGTCACCGGCCTCGCCCGCGGGATGACCATGAAGGAGGCGCTGCACTACAACCCCGAGGGCCGTTACGTCCCGCTGGGCGGCGCCAAGGGCGGAATCGACTGCGATCCCCGGGACGCGGGGGCGTACGGACTGCTGGTGCGCTACCTGCGCGCCATGAAGCCGTACGTCGAAGGCTTCTGGACCACCGGTGAGGACCTCGGCCTGACCCAGGACACGGTGGAGCGGGCGGCGGCCGAGGCGGGGCTCGTCTCCACCATCCAGGCGGTGTACCCGCTGCTCGACGACGAGGTGACCGCGCGGGGCCGGCTCGCGGACGCCTTCGCCGTCGAGGTGGACGGCATCGGGCTGGACGAACTGGTGGGCGGCTGCGGCGTCGCGGAGTCGGCGCTGGCCGCCCTGGACCGGGCGGGCCTGCCGCACGCCGGGACGCGGGTCGCCGTGCAGGGCCTGGGCACCATGGGCGGGGCCACGGCGCGCTTCCTCGCGCGCGCGGGGCTCACGGTCGTGGCGGTGGCCGACATCAAGGGCACCATCGCCAACCCCGCCGGCCTCGACGTGGAGGCGCTGCTGGCGGCGCGCGACGGGTACGGCACCGTGGACCGGGCGGTGTTGCGGCCCGGGGACCGGGAGCTGCCGGGCGACGCCTGGCTGGCGGCCGAGGCGGAGGTGCTGGTGCCGGCGGCCGTCTCGTACGCGATCGACGCGGCGGACCAGGAACGGATCGGGGCCCGCTGGATCGTCGAGGCGGCCAACATGCCCGTACTGCCCGAGGCGGAGGAGCTGCTGGCCGCTCGCGGTGTCACCGTGCTGCCCGACGTCGTCGTCAACTCCGGGACCAACGCCTGGTGGTGGTGGACCCTGTTCGGCGACATCGGACCGGACGCGGACGAGGCGTTCGCCCACACGCGTCGCTCGATGCGGGCCCTGGTCGAGCAGATGCTGGCCCGCGCGGAGGCCGACGGCACGACCCCGCGCGCGGCTGCCCACGCCATCGTCGCGGACCGGCTGCCGGTGATCGCGGAGCGGTACGGCTGGTACCGCTGAGGACGGCGGCGCGAAGACCGGTCCGGGGCCGGGCGCCGCACACCTGCCGACCCGCGCGAAACGGCCGATCCGGGGCGTTGGTTGGGGACGCGCCCCGGATAGGGTCGGACACCATGACGATTCGTCTGTGCTGTCTGCTCTGGGCGCGTCCCGGCGCCGCCGGGGCCCTGGCCGCGTACGAGGACAAGGTCCTGGCCCTGCTGGGCGAGCACGACGGCCGGATCCTGCAGCGTGCGCGGGCCCACGGCGCCGAGGGCCGCCCGGACGAGATCCAGCTGATCGAGTTCGCCTCGCGGGCCGGTTACGACGGGTTCCTGGCCGACGAGCGCCGCACGTCCCTGGCCGGCGAGCGCGACGCGGCGATCGCCAGGACCGAGCTGTACCCGGTGGAACCGGTCGAACAGCGGTCCCACCCGGCGTCATCAGGGACGACGGAATAGGGTGACGGCGTGGCGAGAGTGCGGTTGAGCGTGGCCGAGCGGCGTGAGGAACTGCTGCGGGCGGCCATCCAGCAGATCGAGGCGCGGGGCGTGGCGGCGGTCAGGATCGCCGACGTGGCGTCGGCCCTCGGCGTCAGCAACGCCCTGGTGCTGTACCACTTCTCGACGAAGGAGAAGCTGGTCGCCGCCGCGTTCACCTTTGCCGCCGAGGACGACCTGGCCCATCTGCGCAAGCTGCTCGGCCGTCGCACCACGGCGCTACGGCGACTGCGCGCCGCCGTGCGCTGGTACGCGCCGACCGGCCAGGCCAAGGGCTGGCGGCTGTGGATCGAGGGCTGGGCGGCGGCGCTGCGCGAGCCCGCGTTGCGGGAGGTGGCGCGGGACCTCGACAAGCGGTGGAAGGCGGCGATCGCCGAGGTCATCGCGGAGGGCGTGGCCGCGGACGAGTTCCACTGCCCCGACCCCTTCGGCACGGCCCTGCGCCTGACGGCCCTGCTGGACGGCCTGGCGGTCCAGCTCACCTCGTACGCCGGCGCGGTCTCGCGGGCCCGGGCCCAGGAGTGGGTGGACGAGGCACTGGCGCGCGAACTGGGTCTGGACCGGACGGCGTTGACCGCTTCGCAGACGTGAGACCCCCGGTTCGCACCGGGGGCCCCACCCCGTCAGGCCTCAGGCATCAGGCATCAGGCGACGGAGGCGATCCGTGTCCTGATGTCCTCGGGTGACAGCGCGCCCTTCGCCGTGACGTGGTCACCGGACGACTCGCCGCGCAGTCGGCGCCCTATCCACGGCACCAGGTACTCGCGTGCCCACTGCACGTTGTCCCGCCGCACCTCCAGCGTGCCCCGCGGCGGCAGCGGCGGCCAGGGCTGGTCGGGATCGGCCGGGATCTCCAGGCCGAGGACCTGCCCGGCGCGCAGCGCCACGCGCGTGTGGCCCTCGGGCGAGAGGTGGAGCCGGTCGCCGTCCCAGGCCCTGCGGTCCTGGACCGACTTCAGCGACCACAGGTCGAGCACGGGGCAGCCGTACCGGTCGGCGATCGCCCGTACGTGCCCGTTGTAGGTGGCGATCTTGCCGCGCAGGTGCTTCAGCACGGGCACTCCACGGGTGTCGAATCCGGTCGTCACCATGACGGTGCCGGCGGCCTGCGTGAGGCGGGCGACCGCCCGCTCGAAACGCTCGGCCACCTCGTCGGGATCGGTGCCCGGCCGGATGATGTCGTTGCCGCCCGCGCAGAAGGAGACCAGGTCCGGGGCCAGCTCGATGGCCTGTGGTAGCTGGTCCGCCACGATCTGGTCGAGCAGTTTGCCGCGCACGGCGAGGTTCGTGTAGCTGAAGTCGCCCTCGGGACGCCGGTCGGCGAGGAGCACCGCGAAGCGGTCCGCCCATCCGACGAAGGCCCCGTCGGGACCGGGGTCGCCGACGCCCTCGGTGAAGCTGTCCCCCACCGCGACGTACGACCCGATCACTGATCTGCTGTCACTCTTCGAATCGTCTGCCACAGCCGTCATGATTCACCTTCGAATGTGACCTACGCGACCGTAGGCGGGACTTGACGGACGGTGAGATAAGCCACTCCTAAAGTGTTGACCAAGGTCGGAATAACCCTTCGGTCGGCACTGTTGTCGGCTCAACCGTCAGACACACCGAAGGCCGGACCCGGGGATCGAGGTCCGGCCTTCGGCAGCGTGTCGGGCGGCGTGGCGGCGGGGGGTCAGCCGACGGCGACGCCCTTGGAGCGGAGGTAGGCGACCGGGTCCACGTCGGAGCCGTAGTTCGGCGTGGTCCGGATCTCGAAGTGCAGGTGCGGGCCGGTGACGTTGCCGGTGGCGCCGGACAGGCCGACCTGCTGGCCCGGGCTCACGCTCTGGCCGGCCGAGACGGAGAGCTGCGACAGGTGCGCGTACTGGGCGTAGTAGCCGTCGGCGAGCCTGATGACGACCTGGTTGCCGTAGGCGCCGCCCCAGCCGGCGGAGACGACCGTGCCCGCGCCGACGGCCTTGAGGGAGGTGCCGGTGGGGACGACGAAGTCGACGCCGGTGTGGTAGCCGCTGGACCACATGCTGCCGGCCACGTGGTAGCCGGTGCCGACGGCCGCGCCCGAGACGGGGAGCTGGAAGCCGGTGGTGGCGGTGGTGGTCGCGGTGGCGCTGCGGGTGGCGCTGCGGGTGGTGGCCTTACCGGAGGAGGACGAGCGCTCCTTCGTCGAGCTCGGGCCCTGCGCGGACGAGGACTTGGCCGTGGAGGACTTGGGGGTGTTCGTCGCGGCCTTCTTGCCGATCGTGAGCTTCAGACCGGGGTGGATGAGCGACGGGTCGTCGCCGACGGCGGTGCGGTTGTCGGCGTAGAGCTTGTGCCAGCCACCGCTGACGTGCTGCTCCTCGGCGATCTTCGAAAGGTAGTCACCGGACCGCACCGAATAGACGTGGACCGCCTTTTCCGAGGCGGAGTTCTTCTTTTCGGTCGCCTTCTTCGCGGTATTCGGAAGGGACTGCACGGCCTTTTCCGAAACCGACTGGGAAGCGGACTGGGCGGGGGCCGCGTGGGCGCCGGTGGCACCCATCAACGGGAGGGCGAGCGCGGCGCCGCCGGTTCCGGCGACGGCGATGGAGCGGGTGAAGCGCTGGGACTTGGGTCGGCGGTGCTTACCCTTCGCGGGCATGGCGAATTCCTCTCCGGCGCCTGCGAGGTGAGCTGTCGGGTGCGGGCTGGAGATGCCCGGCCGCGCGCTGGTCGCGGCTGTACCCCTAGCCGTTCCGGAGACCGGAACAGGCGTTGTACCTGTGGGTCCCCCGCTCCTGCCGTACACGGGTGAGTTGGTGCGGGCTCCGGGCGGCGGCAGGATTGGGCGTCCGTCCGGATTGGTGTGGAACGTAAGCGACGAGGACGCGAAGGGACAAGCGACGGTTCCCCGTGCATCCGTTTCCCTTGATCCTCCATGGAAATCCACGGTCACTCTCCGTGAATTTTCGCTTCTTCCCACTCTTCAATTCGCAGGAAGGGCGGATTGATTACGTGAGCATGACGAGGTACGCACCGTCACGGGTATGACGCTGCTCACGTGACACTGCTCCAGCTCCGTTTGTCACAGCGCGAGTTGGAATGAAGCCCAATCAACGCAGCAATTCGGACAGAAGAGTCAGATGCGGCGCAGGCGGAGAACTGCCGCATCAAGGTCGCCCCGCAGTCCGGTACGCAATCCGTGATGGAGCAATACGGCACCTCGATGCACTTCGCCCGTTTCGAGGCATTCGTACGACGCTGTCGGGTCGAGGGCACGCAGCCGCAGGGCCGGCACGGGCTCGCCGTAGCTCTGCGCCTGCAACCAGGCGAGGACGACGCTCTGGTCCCCGCGCGCGTACTGCACCGCGCTGAGCCCGCCCGTCGGCGGCCGGAGGCGGTGCAGCTCACCGTGCTGGACGAGCGGCCGGATCTCCTTGTAGAGGCTCACCCAGTCGCGGGCCTCGGTCAGCTCCTCCTCGGTCCACTGTGTGAGGTCCCCGCCCACCCCGAGCACTCCGGCCATGGCGCTGACGAACCGGAAGCGAAGCGAGCTGACGCGCCCGTTGAGCTGGGTGTTGGGGCTGTCGGTGACCCAGGCGGCCATGACGCGCGCGGGGTGGATCTGGCTGAAGCCGTGCTGGATGGCGAGCCGGTCGAGGGGATCGGTGTTGTCCGAGGTCCACACCTGGTCCGTACGGCTCATGATCCCGAGGTCGATCCGCCCGCCGCCGCCCGAGCAGGACTCGAAGACGACACCGGGGTGGGCCTCCCGCAGCCGGTCCAGCAGGGCGTACAGGGCGCGGACGTGGTCGACCCACAGTCGCTGCGGGTAGGCGTCACCGGGCCAGCCGGCGTCCGTGAAGCAGCGGTTGAAGTCCCACTTCACGTAGTCGATCGGGGCGCTGGACAGGAGTGCGTCGAGCCGCTCCCAGAGGTACTCCTGGACGTCCTCGCGGGCCAGGTTCAGCACGAGCTGGTTGCGCAGCTCCGTCCGCCTGCGTCCGGGCTGGAACTGGACCCAGTCGGGGTGGGCGCGGTACAGGTCGCTGTCCGGGTTGACCATCTCGGGTTCGACCCAGATGCCGAACTGCATGCCGAGGGCGTGCACGTAGTCGGCGAGCGGCGCCAGACCCTTGGGGAAGCGGTCGGGGTTGGGCGTCCAGTCGCCGAGCCCGGCCCGGTCGCTGGTGCGCTTGCCGAACCAGCCGTCGTCGACGACGAACAGCTCCACGCCGATCGCCGCGGCCCGCCGTGCGAGGGCCCCCTGCTGTTCCTCGGAGATGTCGAACTCCGTGGCCTCCCAGGAGTTGAACAGCACGGGCCGGTCCTGGTCCGCGTCGGGGACGACGTACGCGCGCTGGTAGGCGTGCCAGGCCCGGCTCGCCCCGCCGAAGCCGCCGTCGCTCCACAGCCCGGCGAAGACGGGGGTGGTGTACGACTCCCCCGCCGCCAGGTTCAGCAGTCCGGAGTCGTCGTATCCGGCGCCGCCGGTGATCTGCACGCGTGCGTCGGGGAGTTGGGCCACCGCGATGCGCCAGGAGCCGGACCAGCCGAGAGCGCAGCCGTAGACCTCGCCGCGCTCCTCGGTGGCGTCGGTGTCGAGGGCGACCCAGGGCAGGTGCTGGTGTCCGGTGTGCCCGCGGCGGCTGCCGATGACCTTCTCGCCGTAGGTGAGCGGGGAAGTCGTGAGCCGGGACTCCGCGGCCCAGCGGCCGTGCAGCTGGGACAGCCGCCAGCCGTCGCGGTCGGGGAGGGTCCAGGTCGCGGCGTCCGCGCGCAGCAGCTCCAGGGCGCCCGGACCCTCGTTGTCGAGGGTCAGCCAGCGCTCGACGACGTCGTGCCGCATCCGGTGGTGCAGGGTGATCGCGAGGCCGCCGTCGCGGAACCTCAGCCGGAGGTGGTCGCCCTCCGCCTCGTACGCCTCGAAGCGCCACTCGGTGCCGCGCCGCTCCTCGGAGCGCACGGACAGGGCCGGCCGCACGAACCGCGGGCCGCCCTCGACCGGGTACTCCTCGCGGCCGTCGAGCGGGGACTCGAAGGGGCGGTAGTCCGGCAGCGGGCGTACCGCGAGGGCCTCGGCGTCGGCGAGGGCGATCCGGGGGCCCCAGTGCAGGTGCAGGAGCTCGTCGTCCTCGGTGAGATGGATCGCGTAGCCGCTGGTCGGCCCGGTCAGGAGCCAGGTACGGCCGTTGTCGGAGATCTCCAGCATCAAGCCCCCACATATTCGAACAGGTGCGATCAAGCAGCAACATCATCAATGCCGGTGGGGGCCGACGGCAACGCCTGTGGACAACTCATTGCCCAAGGAATGCATGTCGTATCGTCGACAAGGTGCCCGTCGTCGAGCCGAGTCGGCGGGGCGGACTGGGAGGAGCCCCCGTGACGCAGCAGATCCCGTCGACCGAGCCGGAGCTGGCCCGGGTGCGCAACTTCCGCGACGTGGGCGGGCTGCCGACGGTGGACGGGCGGCGGGTGCGCCACGGGGTGCTGTTCCGCAGCGGGCACCTGGCGCACGCGACCGAGGAGGACGCCGCGTTCCTCTCCTCGCTGGGGCTGCACACGATCTTCGACTTCCGCAACGCCGCGGACCAGCAGCTGGAGGGGCCGGACGTCGAGCTGCCGGGCGTGCGCAATGTGAACCTGCCGCTGTCCGACCCGGCGGACGGCGCGGGCTTCTGGAAGATGGTGCGGGACGGCGAGATCGAGCAGCTGCGCGAGGTCCTCGGTGACGGCAAGGCCGCGGGCCGCATGATCACCTCGTACCGCACGATCATCAGGGAACGCACCGCCGAGCACACGCGTGTGCTGCGCTCGCTCGCCGAGGACAGCGTGCCGGCGCTGATGCACTGTGCGGCGGGCAAGGACCGCGCGGGCCTGTCCATAGCCGTCACCCTGCTCGCCCTGGGCGTCGAGCGGGAGGCCATCGTCGCGGACTACCTGGAGTCCAACGCCAAGCACCGCCGTTACAAGGTGCACCGCAGCAGCAGTTCCTCCGCCGGCTACTCCCCCGAGGTCATGGAGCTGCTCAGCCCCCTGTTCGAGGCACGCGCCGAGTATCTGGCGGCGGCCTTCGAGACCATCGAGGAGACATGGGGCGGGGTCGAGGCGTACCTGGAGCAGGGGCTCGGGGTCACACCGGAGATTCGTGAGCGGCTGCGCGGGCGGCTGCTCGACTGACCGACGCGCACCCGGCCTACTTCGCCCCGACCGCGAACAGCAGGTAGATGAAGGCCGCGAACAGATGCCCCACGGCGATGTAGATGATCAGCCGGACCCACAGGCCGCGGGGGAACTTCTCCTCCATGTTGCTGTTGCTCATGGCATCTCTCCATCGGTGGGGCCGAGGCACAGGGTGGCCGTCGGGCTCTGCAGCAGGGTGTGGACGAACAGGAGCTCGACACCGTCGGGGTCCTGCGCGGCGATGCGGTGCGGGGTGAGCGAGTCGAAGTGCGCGCTGTCGCCGGGGGCGAGCCGGTGCGTGGTGTCACCGAGGCGCAGCCGCAGCCGGCCGCTGAGGACGTACAGCCATTCCTCGCCGGGATGCACGCGCACGATGTCGCCCTGCGAGCCGTGCGGCACGTGCACGCGCAGGGCCTGCATGCCACGGCCGGGCGACCCGGCCTGCCAGTAGGTCCAGCCGCCCGCCGGCGTCGGCTCCATGTCGGCGCCGCGTACGACGGCGTCCCGGTCGGCGACCCGCTCGCCGAGCAGTTCCGAGACGGTCGTACCGTAGATACGGGCGAGCGCGAGCAGCATCGGCAGCGAGGGCTGGCGCTGCCCGGTCTCCAGCCGGGACAGATGGGCCGGCGAGAGCCCGGCGGCGCGCGCCGCGGCCTCCAGGGTGAGGGAGGCACGTCGGCGCAGGGCCCGCAGCTGGGGCGCGACGGCGGGCAGGTCCGGTCCGGGGAACGGCTCGGACTCGGCTTCCGGGGAGCTCATATGTCCATTCAGCCGCGATTTTGCCCCTGCGGCAAATTTATTGCCTCAGAGGCAAAAGCCGCGGTCGGGTGCTCACGCCGGGCACCCGCCCCGCTTCACCGGTTGGCGACCGCCTGCTTCACGAGCGTCTTGCCGAAGTCCCACATCAGTCCGCCGCCGCTGTGCGCGTCGTCCATCACGGCGGTGAAGGCCTCCACGAACCGGTCCACGTCCCGCTCGCCGATGATCAACGGCGGGATCAGCTTGATCACTTCGAGGTGGTCGCCGGAGACCTGGGTGAGGATCCGGTGCCGCTGCAGCAGCGGTACGACGACCATCTGCGCGAACAGGCCCTTGCGCGCGGCCTGCAGCATCGTCCAGCGGCTGCGCAGCTTCAGCGACCGGGGCCTGCCGAACTCGATGCCGATCATCAGGCCGCGGCCGCGGACGTCGGCGAGCAGCTCGTACTTGTCGACGAGAGCCGAGAGCCGGGACTTCAGCTGCTCTCCCGTCGCCCGGGCGTTCGCGACGATCTGCTCGTTCTCCATGACCGACAGCACGGCGAGCCCCGCCGCCATGGCCTGGGCGTTGGAGCCGAAGCTCGCCGAGTGGACCAGCACCCGGTCCATCGACGAGTAGACCTTCTTGAAGATCCAGTCCTTGCCGAGGGTGGCACCGACCGGGACGTAGCCGCCCGACAGCGCCTTGGCCACGCACACCAGGTCGGGCTCCACGCCCTCCTCGTGCTGGTAGGCGTAGAAGTCACCGGTGCGGCCGAGCCCCGTCTGCACCTCGTCGGCGATGAGCAGCGCCTTGTGCTTGCGCAGCAGTTCCTGGGCGGCGCGCAGATGGCCGGGCGGAGCCTCGTGCACGCCCTTGCCCTGGATCGGCTCCACGATCAGGGCGGCGACGTCGCCCTTGTTCAACTCCCGTGCCAGGGCGTCGAGATCGCCGAGCGGGACGGCGGTGTCCGGCAGGAGCGGGGCGAAGCCGTCCCGGAAACCGGACTCGCCGTTGACGGACAGCGAGCCCGTGGTCAGGCCGTGGAAGGCGTGGTCGCAGTAGAGCACGCGCGGCTTCCCGGTGGCGAACCGGGCGAACTTCAGCGCCGTCTCGACGGCCTCCGTCCCGCTGTTGCCGAAGAACACCCGGTCCAGGTGCGGGCTGTACGTCAGCAGCTTCTCGGCCAGCAGGCCGGGCAGCGGCTGACAGTCGAAGCGGGTGAGGTCGGCGAGGGAGGCGTCGAGGACGTCGTGGAGCGCCTTGCGGACGACCGGGTGGTGGCGGCCCAGGCCCATCACCCCGAACCCGGCCAGCATGTCCAGGTAGTCGTTGCCGTCCGCGTCCCAGAAGTGGGCGCCCTCGGCGCGCTCGTAGACCTTGTCGAAGCCGATCGTGTGCAGCATGCGCGGGAGCTGGTGGTTGAGGTACTTCCCGTGCAGCTCGTAGCGTTCGGCTCCGCGCTCGGACAGGAGCGCCCCGAGGTCGAACTCCTTGGTCATTCAGCCCTCTCCTTGACGGTGCCGTTCACCTGTTCCTCGGCGGCCAGGGTGACCTCGGCCTCCTTGACGGCCAGGCTCGCGCTGATCCGCCCGGCCACCTCGACCGGCGTGAGTCCGATGTCGGCCAGCACCTCGCCGCGCTTGGCGTGCGCGAGGAACTGCTCCGGGATACCGAACCGCCGTACGGGCACGTCGACTTCGGCGTCGCCGAGGGCCAGCGCCACGGCCGATCCCACACCGGCCGAGCGGCTGTTGTCCTCGACGACGGCCACCAGCCGGTGTTCCGCCGCGAGGCCCGGGAGCGCCGGGTCGACGGGCTTGACCCACCGGGGGTCGACCACGGTGCAGGAGATCCCGCGCGCCTGAAGCAGCTCGGCGGCCTGGATGCAGACGGGAGCCATCACCCCGACGGCGACCATCAGCACCTCCGGCGTGCCGGGGCCGCGGTGCAGGACGTCGAGGCCGCCGACCCGGTCGATCGCCGGGATCTCGGGGCCGACGGACTCCTTCGGGAAGCGGACCAGGGTCGGTGCGTCGTCCACGGCGACCGCCTCGCGCAACTGCGCCCGCAGCTGGTCGGCGTCGCGTGGCGCGGCGATCCTGAGCCCCGGCACGACCTGGAGGATCGACATGTCCCACATGCCGTTGTGGGAGGGCCCGTCGACGCCCGTCACGCCGGCTCGGTCCAGCACGAAGGTGACCCCGCAGCGGTGCAGGGCGACGTCCATCAGGAGCTGGTCGAAGGCGCGGTTGAGGAAGGTGGCGTAGACGGCGACGACGGGGTGCAGCCCGCCGGTCGCGAGCCCCGCCGCGCTCACCGCGGCGTGCTGCTCGGCGATCCCGACGTCCCACACCCGGTCCGGGAACCTGGCGGCGAACTTGCCGAGCCCCACCGGGTGCAGCATCGCCGCAGTGATCGCGACGACGTCCTCCCGCTCCTCCCCGATCCTGACGATCTCGTCGCCGAACACCGAGGTCCAGGAAGGGGAGTTGGACGGCGTGAGCGGCTCGCAGGTGAGCGGGTCCATCACGCCGACGGTGTGGAAGTGGTCCTCCTCGTGGGCCAGGGCCGGCTCGTAGCCGCGGCCCTTCTCGGTGAGGCAGTGGACCAGGACCGGGCCGTGGAAACGTTTCGCACGCCGCAGCGCCGACTCGACGGCCCCGATGTCGTGTCCGTCGATCGGGCCGACGTACTTCAGGCCCAGGTCCTCGAACATGCCTTGCGGGGCGAAGGCGTCCTTGAAGCCCTTCTTCGCGCCGTGCAGGGACTCGTAGATGGTGTTGCCGACGACGGGTGTGCGCAGCAGGACGTCCTTGCCCCAGGCGAGCACCTTCTCGTAGGAGTCGGTGGTGCGCAGGGTGGCGAGGTGGTTGGCGAGCCCGCCGATGGTCGGCGCGTACGACCGCTCGTTGTCGTTGACGACGATGATCAGCGGCCGGTCCTTGGCGGCGGCGATGTTGTTCAGCGCCTCCCAGGCCATGCCGCCGGTCAGCGCGCCGTCGCCGATCACCGCGACGACGTGCCCCTTCTCGCCCTGCACCTGGCGGGCCTTGGCGAGGCCGTCGGCCCAGCCGAGGGCGGTGGAGGCGTGGCTGTTCTCCACGATGTCGTGCTCGGACTCCTCGCGCGAGGGGTAGCCGGACAGGCCGCCCTTGCCGCGCAGCTTGGAGAAGTCCTTGCGGCCGGTGAGGATCTTGTGGACGTAGCTCTGGTGGCCGGTGTCCCAGACGATGCGGTCCACCGGTGACTCGAAGACCCGGTGGAGCGCGATGGACAGTTCCACCACGCCCAGGTTGGGCCCGAGGTGTCCGCCGGTCCTGGCGACCGCGTGCACCAGGAACTCCCGGATCTCCTCTGACAGTTCGCGAAGTTCCGCCTCGGACAGCGCCTTAAGGTCGCGTGGTCCCCGGATGTTCTCCAGAATGGTCACGCTCGGGCCCCCTTCGGTCCGTGCTGTTCAACTCACGGTGACGGCCGGCTCCCCCGACGCGACGCCGTCCTGTTCCATCTGTTCGGCGATCTTCATCGCCTCCTCGATGAGGGTCTCCACGATCTTGGACTCGGGTACGGTCTTGATGACCTCGCCCTTGACGAAGATCTGCCCCTTGCCGTTGCCGGAGGCGACCCCCAGGTCCGCCTCCCGCGCCTCACCGGGGCCGTTGACCACACAACCCATCACGGCTACCCGCAACGGGACCTCCATCCCCTCCAGGCCGGCCGTGACTTCGTCGGCGAGCTTGTAGACGTCGACCTGCGCCCGGCCGCAGGAGGGGCAGGAGACGATCTCCAGGCGCCGCTGCCGGAGCCCCAGCGACTCCAGGATCTGGATGCCGACCTTCACCTCCTCGGCGGGCGGGGCGCTCAGCGAGACCCGGATCGTGTCGCCGATGCCCTGCGAGAGCAGCGCTCCGAAGGCGACGGCCGACTTGATCGTGCCCTGGAAGGCGGGACCGGCCTCGGTGACCCCGAGGTGCAGCGGGTAGTCGCACCGCTCGGCCAGTAGCCGGTAGGCGTTGACCATCACCACGGGGTCGTTGTGCTTGACCGAGATCTTGATGTCCCGGAAGTCGTGCTCCTCGAAGAGGGACGCCTCCCACAGCGCGGACTCGACCAACGCCTCCGGCGTCGCCCGGCCGTACTTCTGCAGCAGCCGCTTGTCCAGCGACCCGGCGTTGACCCCGATCCGGATCGGCGTGCCGTGGTCCCGGGCCGCTTTGGCGATCTCCTTCACCTGGTCGTCGAACTTCTTGATGTTGCCCGGGTTCACCCGCACCGCGGCGCAGCCGGCCTCGATGGCCGCGAACACGTACTTCGGCTGGAAGTGGATGTCCGCGATCACCGGGATCTGCGACTTGCGCGCGATGGTGGCCAGCGCGTCCGCGTCGTCCTGTGTGGGACAGGCGACGCGGACGATCTGGCAGCCGGACGCGGTGAGTTCCGCGATCTGCTGCAGGGTGGCGCCGATGTCGGACGTACGGGTCGTCGTCATCGACTGCACCGACACCGGTGCCCCGCCCCCGACCGCCACCGGCCCCACATGGATCTGCCGCGACACGCGCCGCTCGGCGATCGGCCGGGCCGGTACCTCGGGGACACCGAGGGAAACGGCGGTCATGACCTCACTCCCGGTTTCCGGAGACCGTCTCGCGCATGGCGCGCAGGGACTCCTTCAGGGACCCCATGGTGGCGAGGACGGCGGTGGGCTCGTAGCCGCAGTGCGCCATGCAGTTGGCGCAGCGCGGGTCCTTGCCGCGGCCGTACTTGTCCCAGTCCGTCTCCTCGATCAGCTCGCGGTACGTCGGCACGTACCCGTCGCTCATCAGGTAGCAGGGGCGCTGCCAGCCGAAGAGCGAGTAGTTCGGGATCGCCCAGGCGGTGCAGGGGAAGTCGACCTTGCCCTCGAGGAAGTCGAGGAACAGCGGCGAGTGGTTGAGCCTCCACTTGCGGCGGTTGCCGCCCGCGAAGGCCTTCTTGAACAGCTCGCGGGTCTGCTCCACGCCCAGGAAGTGCTCCTGGTCGGGCGCCTTCTCGTAGGCATAGGCGGGCGAGATCATCATCTCGTCGACCTTGAGGTCGTCGTTGAGGAAGTTGAGCACCTCGATGATGGTCTGCGGGGTGTCGGTGTTGAAGAAGGTGGAGTTGGTGGTGACCCGGAAGCCGCGCCGCTTGGCCTCCTTGATCGCCTCGACGGCCTCGTCGAAGACGCCCTCCTTCGCCACCGACTCGTCGTGCCGCTCGCGCAGTCCGTCGATGTGCACGGCGAAGGCGAAGTAGGGAGAGGGCTTGAACTTGTCCATCTTCTTGCGCAGCAGCATGGCGTTGGTGCAGAGGAAGACGTACTTCTTCCTGGCCACCAACTGCCGCACGATCTCATCGATCTGAGGGTGCATCAGGGGCTCGCCGCCGGCGATGGACACCATCGGGGCACCCGACTCCAGCACCGCTCCCACGGCCTGCGCGACCGGCATGCGCTGTTTGAGCACGCCCGCCGGATGCTGGATCTTGCCGCAGCCCTCGCACTTCAGGTTGCATGCGAAGAGAGGCTCCAGCTCCACGATCAGCGGGAACTTGTCCCGCTTGCGGAGCTTCTGTTCGGCCAAGTATGTAGCGACTTTGATGGACTGACGCAGCGGCATGGCCATCTGGCTCACCTCCTGGGGAGCAGCAAATTACGGTGCCATTCGAAAAAAGCCGGAAGTACCGAACGAAGAACGCGGAAAGCCGATATTCCACCGCGCACCGTGCCGATACGGACGAGTTCATGTTCAGGAGCGTCCACGACCACTCGTACGGCCGCAACGGGGCGCTCGCCGGAGCGCACGGCGCTCAGAAGCGTCGCCGCGGACTCCATGTCGACCGCGACCGCGCCGGTCGCGAGCAGCTCCGACCGTTCATGACCACGGACGACGTGGTCCGAGCCGGTGAGCGGGCCGGTGTGGACGGTGCGGCCGGGGACGGCGCGCACGAGTTCCTTGACGAGCAGGTCGGTCCCCGCGCACGGAACGGTTCCGCCCGGGGCCCGGGTCTCCTCGGCGACGACCAGGTCGCCGGGGTGCATCCCGGGCGCGAGCCCCGCGCAGAACCCGGTGGCCAGCACGGCGGCCCCGGCGAGGTCCGGATCGGCCAGGGCCCGGGTGACGGACCGCTCGGCCGCCTCGGGCCCCATGCCGGTGCGCAGGACGGTGACCGGCCCGCCGGCGCCCCACCGGTTCGGTTCGGCTCCCAGGCGCTCCAAGCCGCCCCTCCGCCTCACGCCCCGGTGGCTCGTGCGCAGCGCGAGGTGCTCGATGCCGAGCGCGCAGGCGATCAGCAACGGTGCCGGGGCGGGCTGGGTGCTCATCAGCCCCCCTTGCCGGTGGAGAACGGTTCTCCGTGCACATAGCGGCCGAGCGCGGTCAGCGGGAAGACCTGCCGGTAGAGGTGGTAGTTGATGGAGAAGTCCCAGGGGAAGCCGGTGCCGGTGAAGTAGGGCTCGTCCCAGGAGCCGTCCTCGCGCTGGGTGGCGGCGAGCCACCCGACGCCCCGCTCGACGGACCCGGAGTCCTTCTCCCCCGCCGCGAGCAGGGCCATCAGCGCCCACGCGGTCTGCGAGGCGGTGGAGGCACCCTTGCCGCTCCACTCCTTCCTGTCCCTGTAGGAGCGCAGGTCCTCGCCCCAGCCGCCGTCGTCGTTCTGCACCGACTCCAGCCAGGCCACCGCCCTGCGGATCGCCGGGTGCGAGCCGGGGAAGCCGGCCGCGACGAGCGCGGGTACGACGGACCCGGTGCCGTAGACGTAGTTGACGCCCCAGCGGCCGAACCACGAGCCGTCCGGCTCCTGTGCGGCCAGCAGCCACTCGATTCCGCGCCGGGTGCGCGGGTCGTGGGAGAGGCCCTCGACGGCCAGCATCTCCACCACGTGGGCGGTGACGTCGGCGGACGGCGGGTCGATGACCTCGCCGAAGTCGCAGAACGGCAGCCGGTTGGGGAACGGGCTGGTGTTGTCGACGTCGAAGGCGCCCCAGGCCCCGTTCTTCGACTGCATCCCCAGGTTCCAGCGCACCCCGCGCCCGATGGCCTTCTCCACCCGCTCGGGGTCGTGGTGCCTGACCCGGCGCAGCGCGAGGACCACCTCGGCGGTGTCGTCGATGTCGGGGTAGTTGTCGTTGTGGAACTCGAACGCCCAGCCGCCCGGCGGGAGTCCGGGCCGCTTGACGGACCAGTCGCCGGGCCGGACGATCTGCTCGCCGAGCATCCAGTCCGCGGCCTTGACCAGCTGCGGATGGTCGGCCGGCACACCCGCGTCGGCGAGGGCGATCATCGCGAGGCAGGTGTCCCAGACCGGCGACTGGCAGGCCTCGATCATCCGGGCTCCGTCCCGGCGCCACACGGCGAAACGGTCCAGCGAGGCCAATCCCTCGCGCATCACGGGGTGTTCGAGGTCGTAGCCCAGCAGGTAGAGCGCGATGACCGAGTACACGGCCGGCGGCTGGATGCCGCCCCAGCAGCCGTCGTTCTCCTGCCGTTCGATGATCCAGCGGGCGGCGCTGTTCATGGCGGCCTTGCGCAGTCTGCGCGGCACGGCCTTGCGCAGTTGGTGCAGGGCCTTGTCCAGCCGCTGGAAGGCGCCGTCCCAACTGGCCACCGGGGCAAGGGGTTTGGGCGGGTTGGGGTCGGCTGGGTCGGTGTGCAGCTCGTCCAGCGGGAAGGGCGCGGGCCGCACCGGCCGCTTCGCGGACACGATCGTCAGCGGGACGATGGTCTGCCGCGCCCAGCAACCGAAGTCGTAGATGTTGAGCGGCATCCACTTCGGGAAGTAGATCAGCTCCGGCGGGAGTTCGGGCAGGTCCTCCCACTTCCACCAGCCGAAGAGCGCGAGCCAGATCCGGGTGAACACCCGGGCGGCCGCGATGCCACCCTGTTCGCGGACCCACGCGGCGGCCTTCGCCATGTGCGGGGAGTCGGGCTCGTCGCCGGCCAGCCGGAGGGCGACGTAGGCCTCGATGGTGGTGGAGAGTTCGCCGGGGCCGCCGTAGAAGGTGGCCCAGGTGCCGTCCTCGCGCTGCTCGCCGCGGATGAACAGGGCGGCGGCGTGCGCGGTGGCCTCGTCGAGGATGCCCAGGAACTGCCGCAGGAGCAGGTCCTCGGCGTCCATGGTCACATTGGTCTCGAGGTCGCCCTTCCACCAGCCCTGGGCGTCCTGCCGGGACAGCAGGAAGTCGGTCGCGCGTTGGGTCGCGCGCACGGCGACGTCGTGCACCCCGGTCGCCACGGGGTCGGTGCTGTGTGTTTCGCTGGCCGAGGCAGCTCGGGGCGGCAGTGCCCCGGTGCTTCCGTCGGTCGTCGCTGTCATGGCTTCCCCTTCGTGCAGTCGTGCAAATCGTGCTGCTGTGGGTCCGCCGTCGGCCGGTGCCTGAACCTCTGCTGCGGCGCCGGCCGGCGACTACGCGAGGGCTATTCGACCGATAATGATCATCTCTTTCGTACGACGACGAAGTCGGCGAGCGCCGCGAACCGATCCCGCACCCGGTCGGGCATGTCGATGGCGTCGAGGGCCTCGATGGCGATGGTGTGCTGGCGGCGCGCCTCCTGCGCCGTCCACTCGCGGCCGCCCGCCTCCTCGATGAGGGCGGCCCGGGCCGCGAACTCCTCCTCGGAGAAGTTCTCGAAGTCGCTGCTCTTGGCGTCGGCGGCGAGGATCTCGCCGAGCCGCTCCGAGGCGGGGCCGCCCGCCGCGAGCGCGGCCACGACCGGCAGGGACTTCTTGCGCTGGCGCAGGTCGCTCCACGTCTGCTTGCCGGTGGAGACCGGGTCGCCCCAGATGCCGAGCAGGTCGTCCACGGCCTGGAAGGCGAGGCCGAGGTGGTAGCCGTACTTCTCCAGGGTGTCCGCGGTGCGGTCGTCGGCACCTCCGAGGACCGCGCCGATGGAGGAGGCGCAGGCGAGCAGGGCGCCGGTCTTGTTGCCCTCCATCTCCAGGCACTCCTCGACGCTGACGCGGTCGCGGTGCTCGTAGGAGATGTCCTGGGCCTGGCCGTCGATCAGGGCGCGGGTGGCGGTGGTCAGACGGCGGGTGGCGCGGCCGGCCTCGACCGAGCCGAGTTCGAGGAGGATCTCGTTGGCCAGGGCGAACAGGGCGTCGCCGACGAGGATCGCCTGGGCGGGGCCGTGCACCTTCCAGACGGTGTCGCGGTGGCGGCGCTGTTCGTCGCCGTCCATCAGGTCGTCGTGCAGGAGGGAGAAGTTGTGCACCAGCTCGACGGCGACGGCACCGGGGATGCCGACCTCCGGGGCGGCGCCGGTGACCTCGGCGGACAGTACCGCGAGGGCGGGGCGCACGGCCTTGCCGCCGTCACCGTCGGCGGGCCTTCCGTCGGCGTCGATCCAGCCGAAGTGGTAGGCGGAAACGGTGTCCATGGGAGGCGCCAGGCGGTCCACGGCCGCCCGCAGTACCGGTGTGGCAAGGGTCCGGCCGCGCTCGAGGAGCGCGGTCACGTCCACTGCGGTCTCTCGATCGGCCTTCTCGGCCGGGGGCACAGTGGGCACAGTCTCTCCTCTTGTTGCGGTACCGGGGGTGCGGGGACCTGCCGCGTGCTGGTCGAGCATCAGGCCGCCTCCTCGAACTCGAAGAGGCGACGCGGGCGGGGCCGGCCCAGGGCGCTCAGCGCGGCGTCGGCCGCACTCACACCACTGCGGACCGCACTCTCCATGGTCGCGGGCCACCCTGTGGCGGTCCACGCTCCGGCCAGGTAGAGGCCGGGGGCCTTGGTACGGGCGCCGGGCCGCAGCCGTCCGACGCCGGGGGCGGGAGCGAAGGTCGCCGTTCGCTCCCTGGTCACGAAGAAGTCCTCGACCACGGCGGCGCGTGTACCGGGAAGGAGCCGTTCCAACTCGGGCAGATAGCGCTCGCGCAGCGCGGCGACCGGCTCGTCGATCTCGTCGTGCGCCGCCGACTGGGAGAGCGCGAGGTACTGGCCCTTGCGCAGTCCGGAGGCGTCGGTGCGGTCGAAGACCCACTGGACGGGGGTGCCGAGGGCCGCGAAGAACGGCCTTTGGAGCACCTTGCGGTCGTAGACGACATGCACGTTGAGGATCGGCGCGGTGCCGATCCGCAGAAGATTTTCCGGGGCGTCGAGCGCGCCGTCGGGCAGCAGGTCATGGGCCTCGCGCTGGGGTACGGCGAGCACGACGGCGTCCGCCGTGAGCCGCTCGCCGGGAACCTGAACGCTCCAGCGCCCGTTTTCGTCAGTGAGGACGGAGGTGACGCGTGTACGGACTTCGGTACGGACGCCCGCGGAGTCGAGCGCCTTGCGGGCCAGCCGGTCGTGCAGTTCGCCCAGCGGGACGTGCGCCCATCCGATGTCGGCCGCGCCCGGATCGGACAGCAGACCGGTCTTGAACACCATCGCGGCGAGCCCCAGCGAGGCGTCGCCCGCGACCGCGTTGAGGGTGGCGACCCCGACCAGGTCCCACAGGGCCTCGACGGCACGCGCCGACTGACCGTGCGCGGTCAGCCAGCTGCCGAAGTCCTGCGTGTCCAGGTCCGGATCGGCGAGGTCGAGGCCCTTGAGCGCGAGCGCGGCACGGCCCACCGCGGCCCGTTCGGCGAGCGAGAGATGCGGATACGTCGCCAGGCTGCGCCCCAGGTGCAGGGGTACCGGCAGGGCGTCGCGCCGCAGTCTGCCCAGCCGCCGGCCCGCGGGCCTCGCGACGTCGAGTACGGGCACGTCGAGACGATCCTGCAGCGGCGCCAGCCCGGCCGCGTCGATACGGTCGAGGAACCAGCGGTAGGCGGTGCAGCAGCGCAGGTACACGTGCTGGCCGTTGTCGACGGTCAGGTCGCCGCGCTGGAAGGAGAAGGCCAGGCCCCCCAGTCTCGGCCTGCCCTCGACCAGCGTGACGTCGACGCCCGCGTCGGCGAGGGCGAGCGCGGCGGTGATGCCGGCGAGCCCGCCGCCGATCACGACGGCGTGCCGCCCGGACCGTCCCGGGACGTCGGCGGCCGGTCCTCCCGGCTGCGTGCCGTCGCTCATCGTGCGCCCTCCCCTGCGCGACCGCCGTGGTCGAACCGTGCACGGCAGGCCGTCGCAGTCAGGGACGCCGTCCTCGCCCGGAGGGTTGCGTGCCGCTTTTCACCACTGGAATCACCTTGGACCGCTTTGTCCATCAGGCGCGCCTCCTGACGGTCCTCCGCGTCACGTGCCGGGTGTCCAGGCCGGACAGCCCGCGCACGGCGACGTAGGCCTTCTCCCGACCGGGCAGCGAGACCCGGCCGCGCAGCACGGCCTCCGGGTCGCGCTCGATGCGGTCGAGGAGGCGGCGGTAGATGCCGGCCATGGCCGCCACGCAGGCGCCGCTGCGCCGGTCGAGCATGGGCAGCAGCCGGTAGCCCTCGGCGAAGAGGGCGCGGGCCCGGCGTACCTCGAAGTGCACGAGGCCCACGAAGTCGGAGCCCTCCGGCGGGGTCGGGCCGTGGAACCCGGCCGAGCACCCGAACTTCGCGAGGTCGTCGGAGGGCAGGTAGGTGCGTCCGCCCTCGGCGTCCTCGCGGACGTCCCGGAGGATGTTGGTGAGCTGCAGGGCGAGGCCCAGGGTGTCCGCGTACTCGGGCGCGCGCTCGGCGCCGCGTGCTCCCGCTTCGGTGCCGAAGACGCCGAGCGAGAGCCGGCCGATGGCGCCCGCGACGCAGCGGCAGTACACCTTCAGGTCGTCCCAGGTCTCGTAGGTCTCGCCACGGACGTCCATCAGCACACCGTCGATCAGCTCGTCCAGACCGCCGAGCGGGATCGGGAAGGCCTCGGCGGCGTGGGTGAGGGCGACCGCGACGGGGTCGATGTCGTCCTCGGCGACCTCGCCGGCGCGCACCCGGGTCAGCAGTGCCCGGGTGTCCTCGAGTCTTGCCGCCTTCACGTCCCCGGCGAGCGCGCCGTCGCCGATGTCGTCCACGCGCCGTGAGAACGCGTACAGCGCCGACATCGCGCGCCGCTTCGGCGTCGGCAGCAGTCTGATGCCGTACGCGAAGTTACGGGCCTGCTGTCCGGTGACGGCCTCGCAGTAGCTGTAGGCGG
Source organism: Streptomyces sp. SLBN-31 (assembly GCF_006715395.1). Classification (NCBI taxonomy): domain Bacteria; kingdom Bacillati; phylum Actinomycetota; class Actinomycetes; order Kitasatosporales; family Streptomycetaceae; genus Streptomyces; species Streptomyces sp. SLBN-31. The sequence continues at coordinate 2,402,890 of NZ_VFNC01000001.1, read as the reverse complement.
CGAGTACCGGCGCGGGCACGTGCTGTTCCGACTCCACGGTCCGGATCACCCCTCTCCTCGCAGAGTCCCGCCCACCTCGCGCAGCAGCCGGAGCTTGCCGGGCCTGGGCGGGCCGGGAAGAACGTCGTATTCGGCGGCGGCGATCGCTCGGACCGCCGCCCTTCCCCCCGCCACGAACCCCGCAAGCAGCAGCTTCAACCTGCCGTGGACGCTACCCACCAGGGGGGCGCCTTCATTCAGGAGGGAGCGGGCGCGTTCTGCTTCGTATGCAACCAGTGCGCGCACCGATGCACCCGCGGTGGGCGTGGCGAGATCCGCCTCCTGAACATGGAATCGCTTCATGTCCTCGGCGGGCAGGTAGATGCGGTCGCGGCCGAGGTCCTCGGCGACGTCCTGCAGGTGTTCGACGATCTGCAGCGCCGTGCAGATCGCGTCGGAGAGCCGGACGCGCTCGGGGGTCGAGGTGCCGGTGACGGACAGCACCAGACGGCCCACGGGGTTGGCCGAGAGTTCGCAGTACGCGAGCAGGTCGTCGTAGGTCTCGTAGCGGCTGACCAGCTGGTCCTGGCGGTTGGCGGCGATCAGGCCGAGGAAGGGCTCGGGCGTGAGCGAGCGGCGGCGGACCGTCGGCTGCAGGCGGCGCAGCAGGGGGTGGCGGGGCTCCCCGGAGAAGACCCGCTCGAGGTCGGCCTCGAAGGCGTCCAGGAGAAGCAGCCGGTCCTCGGCGTCCGCGGGGGACACGCCGAGCAGGCGGGCGTCGGCGCCGCCGGGGGCCAGATCGCCATCGCCGATGTCGTCGACGAGGCGGGCGAAGCCGTAGACCGCCATGAGGTCGTCGCGCCAGTCCCGGGGCAGGAAGAAAGGCGCCACGGGGAAGTTCTCGCCCGCGGCCTTGTCGAGCGTGCCGCGCTCCGGATCACCGGGGCGCGACGAGTCGCCTGCCGTCACCGCTCACTGCCCGGCGCGGGGACGGCACACGCTGCGTGGAGCTGGGGAGTTTCCGTAGCCATTGCCGTCACATCTCCCGTTCTACACCGCAGACCCAATACACACTATTTCGGACACGCCGCCCAGCCGTCCGCACGCCCGTCCCGCTTGAGGGTGTCGTGCATTATCGCCCCACTTGCCGCGTTTCGGGACCGGTACAGCTTACGTTGTACAACGCAGCAAGGATCCCTGGGGTGTCCTGCACATCACAACAACACACCGATTGGCGTCAAGATTCCTAAGCCGTCGCCGAGTTGACGTTTCCTTTGCAGACGCGGGGCCCCGCCGCGGAGGTTGCGGCGGGGCCCGGCGATCCGTGCTGGCGTTTACGTCCAGGCGCGGGTGGACTACTTGCCCGTGAACTTCTCGTACTCCTTGAGGACCTCTTCGGTGGGTCCGTCCATGCGCAGCTCGCCGCGCTCCAGCCACAGCACACGGTCGCAGGTGTCACGGATCGACTTGTTGTTGTGACTGACCAGAAACACCGTGCCCGCCTCCTTGCGCAGCTCACGGATGCGTTGCTCGGAGCGCTTCTGGAACTTGCGGTCACCGGTGGCCAGCGCCTCGTCGATCATGAGGACGTCGTGGTCCTTGGCGGCGGCGATGGAGAAGCGCAGCCGGGCCGCCATGCCGGAGGAGTAGGTGCGCATCGGCAGCGTGATGAAGTCGCCCTTCTCATTGATGCCGGAGAAGTCGACGATCGACTGGTAACGCTCCTTGATCTCTTCACGGGACATGCCCATGGCCAGACCGCCGAGGATCACGTTGCGCTCGCCCGTCAGGTCGTTCATCAGGGCCGCGTTCACGCCCAGCAGGGACGGCTGGCCGTTGGTGTAGACCTTGCCGCTCTCGGCGGGCAGCAGGCCCGCGATGGCGCGCAGCAGGGTCGACTTGCCGGAACCGTTGGAGCCGATCAGACCGATGGCCTCGCCGCGGTAGGCGACGAAGGACACGCCCCTGACGGCGTGCACCTTGCGCACGCCCCGCTCCTCGCCCCGCTTGACGATGCGGCTGAGCGCGGCGGTGGCGCTGCCCTTGCCGCTCTTCGCGCCGTGGACGCGGTAGACGATGTGCAGCTCGTCCGCGATGACGGTGGGGACGGCGTCCCCGGTGCTCTGCTCAGCCACGGCCGTAGCGCTCCTCTGCCTTCCAGAAGTACACGAACCCACCGACGAAGACGACGGCGGACCAGAACACGGCGGCGGCCCACACGTGCGGGGGCAGGTTCGAGGCGCCGTAGCCGTCGATGAGGGCGAAGCGCATCAGGTCCATGTAGATGGCCGCCGGATTCAGCTGCATCACGCGGATGAAGGCCTCGGAGCGGCCGGCCAGCATGTGGTTGATCGAGAACATGACGCCGGACATGTACATCCAGGTGCGCAGGATGAACGGCATCAGCTGGGCGAGGTCGGGGGTCTTGGAGCCCATGCGGGCCACGATCAGCGCGAGCCCAGTGTTGAAGAGGAACTGCAGTACCAGGATCGGCAGGATCAACAGCCAGGACAGGCCGGGGTAGCTGCCGAACGCGACCACGATGACGAACAGCACGATCATCGAGAACAGCAGCTGCTGGAGCTGCTGCAGCGCGAAGGAGATGGGCAGCGAGGCCCGCGGGAAGTGCAGGGCGCGCACCAGGCCGAGGTTGCCGGAGATCGCCCGCACACCCGTCATGATCGAGCTCTGGGTGAACGTGAAGACGAACACCCCGGTCACCAGGAACGGGATGTAGACGTCCTGCGGCAGACCCCGGCTGGCGTGCAGGATGACGCCGAAGATGAAGTAGTACACCGCCGCGTTCAGCAGCGGCGTGGCCACCTGCCACAGCTGGCCGAGCTTGGCCTGGCTGTACTGGGCGGTCAGCTTCGCCTGCGAGAAGGCGAGGATGAAGTGACGCCGGTCCCAGAGCTGGCGGACGTACTCGACGAGGGAGGGGCGGGCGCCGCTCACGGTCAGCCCGTACTTGGTGGCGAGCTGCGCCGCCGTAAGGCCCTCGTCGGGCGGCGGGAACGCGCTCAGCGCGACCGTGCCGTCGTGCGTTGTCTCACTCACTGGTGGAAACCTTCGTCTTTGATGCGCTGCCTGTGCGGGCATGGCATGGAACCTGGGGCCCTTGGTGGGGCCGAGGGGTCACAGGAACGAGCTTGTCAGATCACAGGGGGCCGGCCCAGTCGGGTCAGCCGCCACACGGTACGCCACTTCATGGGCCTGCGGGGCCCGCACGCGGTGGTCCAGCCTTCCCGGAACCCGCCGAACCACGCCTTCAGGGCGGGCCGCGAGGGGCGGCGGACGAGGGTGAGCAGCAGCCAGACCCCGAGGTAGACCGGGACCAGGGGCGCGGGGAGGTTGCGGCGGGCCAGCCAGACGCGGTTGCGGGCGACCATGCGGTGGTAGACCGCGTGCCGCGAGGGCGCGGTCGTGGGGTGGAACAGCACCATGTCGGACCGGTAGTCGATCATCCAGCCCCCATCGAGGGCCCGCCATGCCAGGTCGGTTTCCTCGTGCGCGTAGAAGAATTCGTCCGGCAGGCCGCCGACTTCGGCGAAGACCTGGGTACGGACGGCGTTGGCGCCGCCGAGGAAGGTCGTGACCCGCGAGGAGCGCATCGGGTCCTTGGCGTTCAGGCGCGGCACGTGGCGGCGCTGGGTGACGCCGGTGTCGGGGTCGGCGATGCGGAAGCTGATGATGCCGAGCCGGGGGTCGTCCTCGAAGGCCCGGCGGCACAGCTCGGCGGTGTCGTGGTTCGCCAACAGGCCGTCGTCGTCGAGGAACATCAATATGTCGACGTCGCGACCGCTGGGGCCGAAGGCCTCGATGCCGACGTTGCGGCCGCCGGGGATGCCGAGGTTCTCGGGCAGCTCGATCGTGCGGACGCCCTCGGGGACGTCCGGCACGGGTGAGCCGTTGCCGACCACGACCACCTCGACGCGGTCGCCGTCCTGCTTGGCGACCGAGTCGAGCAGTGCGCGCAGCTCGTCGGGGCGGTTGCCCATGGTGATGATCACCGCACCGACCTTCGTGCCGCTCACTTCAGCCTGCTGGAGGCGAGGATGGACACGAGGTGCAGCAGGGTCTGCAGCAGGGCGATGCCTGCGAGTACGGCCACGCCGAGCCGGGTGAAGAACAGGTCGCCGCGCGCCTGGTCGGCGATCGCCAGCACCAGGATCAGCAGGGACGCCTCGATGCCGAGGATGAGCCGGTGGAACTTCAGCATCGCCGCGGCCCTGCGCGCCAGGGCCATGCCGGAGGAGCGCATCTCGGCGGCCGACTCCTGCACCGGCGGCTTGCCCGCCTGGTGCCGGGCCACGCCGACCAGGTCCGTCTCCGCCTTGATCAGGATGGCGCCGAGCCCGGCCAGCGTGCCGAGGAACGCCCACAGCCAGTCGATACGGCCGCTGCCGAACAGGTCGGCGGCGCGCAGCCCGAAGCCGACCAGCACGGCGGCGTCGGTGAGGTAGGCGCCGACCCGGTCCAGATAGACCCCGTTGAGCGAGTACTGCTTCTTCCAGCGCGCGATCTCGCCGTCGACGCAGTCCAGGAGCAGGTACATCTGGACGCAGACGACGCCGAGCACGGCGCCCGGGATCCCCGGCACGAGCAGTGCCGGGGCCGCGAGCACGCCGAAGACGGTCATCAGGTACGTGAGCTGGTTGGGCGTGACCCTGGTGTTCACCAGGTAGCGGTCGACCCGCAGGGACACCTCGCGCATGTAGAGGCGTCCCATCCAGTGCTCACCGCTGCGCCGGTCCTTCACCCCCGCGGGGTGGACGACCGGACGGAGTTCAGCTACCGATGGCCTTGACATAGTCGGCGTATGTGTCCTTGATCTGGTCGGTTTTCAGGTCGAGGTGTTCGAGGATGGTGTAGCGGCCGGGCCGGGTCTCCGGAGCGAACTCCACGGCCCGGACGAACTCGTCCACCGTGAAGCCGATCTCCTCCGGCAGCACCGGCAGCCCGTGCCGGCGCAGCACCTCGGCCATGTACGCCGACTCCTCGTGCGCGCCGCGCAGGTACATCGCGAAGGCGGCGCCGAGGCCGCACTGCTCGCCGTGGCTCGCGGCGCGCTTGGGGTAGAGCAGGTCGAAGGCGTGGTTGATCTCGTGACAGGAGCCCGAGGCGGGCCGGGAGTCACCGGAGATCGACATCGCGATGCCGGTGAGGACCAACGCCTCCGCGAGCACCTGGAGGAAGTTGTTGTCCCCGATGCCGCCGGGGTGGCGGAGCACCGCCTCGCCGGCCTGGCGGGCCATCGCCGCGGCGAGACCGTCGATCTTCTCGCCCTTGACCCGGTTCGCCAGTTCCCAGTCCGCGATCGCGTTGATGTTGGAGATCGCGTCGCCGATGCCCGCGCGCACGAAACGCGCGGGCGCCTCGCGGATGACATCGAGGTCGATGACGGCCGCGATCGGGTTGGGCACGCCGTAGGAGCCGCGACCCGCGTCGTTGTCGAGGGTGGCGACCGGTGAACACAGGCCGTCGTGCGCGAGGTTGGTCGGTACGGCGACCAGGGGCAGGCCGACCCGCGCCGCGGCGAACTTCGCGCAGTCGATGATCTTGCCGCCACCGAGGCCGACGACCGCGTCGTAGTGGCCGGCCTTTATGTCGCCGGCCAGCCGCACCGCGTCGTCGAGGGTGCCTCCGCCGACCTCGTACCAGGTCGCGCCGGGCAGCGAGGGAGCGATCCGCTCGCGCAGGCGGGCACCGGAGCCATTGCTGACGGCGACGGCGAGCCGTCCGGAGGTGGAGATGCGCTCGTCGGCCAGCACGCCCGCCAGATCTTCGAGGGCACCCGGGCGGATGTCCACGACGAGCGGCGAGGGGATGAGCCGGGTCAGTACTGGCACGCGATCTCCCGTCCGCGGGCGAGATCGTCATGGTTGTCGATCTCGACCCACTCGACGTCGCCGATCGGCGCCACGTCGATCCGGAAGCCGCGGTTCACGAGCTCCTGGTACCCGTGCTCGTAGAACTGCTGCGGGTCGGTCTCCCAGACCGTCTTGAGGGCGTCGGCCAGCTCGGGGGCGGCGTCGCCCTCGATGAGCGTCACGCCGATGTACTCGCCGGTCGCCTCGGCCGGGTCCATCAGCTTGGTGATCCTCGTCATGCCCTTCGCGGGGTCGACGACGACCTTCATCTCCTCGTCGGCAAGGTTCTTGACCGTGTCCAGGGCGAGGATGATGCGACGGCCCTCGCCGCGCGCGGCGAGCAGCGTCTTCTCGACGGAGACCGGGTGGACGGTGTCGCCGTTGGCGAGGATCACGCCGTCCTTGAGGGCGTCACGGCCGCACCACAGGGAGTAGGCGTTGTTCCACTCCTCGGCCTTGTCGTTGTCGATGAGGGTGAGCTTGAGGCCGTACTTCGCCTCCAGCGCCGCCTTGCGCTCGTACACGGCCTCCTTGCGGTAGCCGACGATGACCGCGACCTCGGTCAGACCGATCTCGGCGAAGTTGCCGAGGGTCAGGTCGAGGACCGTGGGTTCGCCCTCTATGCCCGCGGGCCCCACCGGCACCAGCGCCTTGGGAAGGCTGTCGGTGTAGGGGCGCAGACGCCGTCCGGCGCCGGCCGCCAGCACGAGGCCGATCATGCGGGTTCTCCTTCATCGTGTACGGCGGGGGCCCCGGAGGACACCCAGAAGCGGATGCTCTCGACGAGCACCACCAGGGCCACGGCCACGGCGAGGACCGTGAGCGCGACCTTGAACTGCGAAGCGGTGAGCACCGCGGCCAGGACGGTGACGAGCAGCGTCCGTCCTTCGTGCCCCCCGATGGCCCGCGTCAGCCAGGCCGGGGGCGCTCCGGCGTCGCCGCGGATGCGGTACACCGTGTCGTAGTGATGGTAGGCGACGGCCGCCACCAGGCCGAAAGCCGCCGGCAGGGCCCCGTTCACGTCCGCGTGGGCGGCCAGGACCAGGGCGGTGCCGTACTCGGCGGCGCGGAACAGCGGAGGGACCAGCCAGTCGAGGGCGCCCTTGAGGGGGCGGCACAGGGCCTGACCGGCGGTGACGGTGTAGACGACGGCTCCGGCGACGGGCGCCCAGGTCGCTCCGGAGAAGAGGGAGACGGCGAGGACCACCGTGCCGGCCGCCGCGACCAGGAGGGGGTTGCCGAGGCGGACGCGTGTGGCACGCGCCACCAGGGTGGCGAGCGGTCCGTTGTCCGCGAGGTCCGCCAGCGCCAGCGCGGCCCGATCGGTGCGCCGCGCCTTGCGGGTCAGCGAGCGCAGGACGCGGCCCGCCGTCGTGTACGTCGCCGCGAACGCGCAGCCGACGAGCAGGACGTAGAAGGTGATCCGGGGCGTGGTGACCGCCGTGAGCACCGCGATCATCGCCCAGCGCTCACCGATCGGCAGCACGATCATCCGCCGTACCCACACCGTCCAGCCGACGCTGTCCAGCTTGTCCGAAAGGGCCGCGGTGGGGCTGGTGTTGGCCGTCGCGTCGTGGTTGGCCTCGTTGAAGGAGAAGTCGACGACGTGCCGGCAGGTCTGCAGGATCATCGCGCCGAGGGCCAGGGCCCACACGTCGTCGCCGCCGCGGGCCGCGCCCAACGCCAGCCCCGCGTAGTACGCGTACTCCTTGGCCCGGTCGAAGGTGGCGTCCAACCAGGCGCCCAGCGTGGAGTACTGCAGCGAGTAGCGGGCCAACTGGCCGTCGGTGCAGTCCAGTACGAAGGACGCGATCAGCAGGACACCGGCGGCGACGAAGCCGGGCCGGGTGCCGGTGGCCGCGCAGGCCGCCGCGATCAGCGCGGTCAGCAGGGAGGCCGTGGTGACCTGGTTGGGGGTCAGGCCGCGGCGGGCGCACCAGCGGGCGATGTAGCGGGAGTAGGGGCTGATGAAGAACGTGGTGAAGAAGCCGTCGCGGGCCTTTACGGCGGACTTCAGGCGTACGGCCTCGTCGTCGACGTCCGCGACGGCCTGCCGTGCCTCGTTGCGGGCCTGCGGGTCGGCGGGAACGGCGGCTATCAGGCTGCCGAGTTCGGGGCGGTGGACACCGGCGCCGTCCGCGTCCAGGGCGGCGACCACGCGGTCGGCGAGGCTGTCCACCGCGAGGGCCGTACCGCCGCCGGCGGAGTTCTCACGGGCCATCGCGCGGGTCAGCGCCTGACGGCCGGCCGGCTGCGCGGTGACCGCGCCCGGGATCGCGGCGAGGTCGAAGCGCGGGTCGGTGAGGCCGAGGCGCAGCGCGTGCAGGTGTCCGACGAAGCGGGGGTCGACGACGGCGACCCGCTTGCCGCCGGGTACCTGGGCGAGCAGGGTCTCGGCGTCGGCGGCGTCGGAGGCGATCCGTACGTCGAAGCCGAGGGACCGCAGATCGCCCTCGATCGACGATCCGGGGACCGGCTGACCGGTGAGGATGGCGGTCGACAACCGAACTCACTCCCTGGGTGCCGACGCGCGGGCGCCGGTCATGTGCACGGTGGGGGCGCCCCTTGGCAGCACCAGGCGGGCGGCATGTCGGCAGAGGCTATCGGATGCCCGGAGAGCGCCGTTCACCGCCCGTTCACGGGCCGATCAACACCGTCTCCACCGGCCTTTGCCGCGATCATCATCGGTGATGCGGGGGCCCGCCCACAAACCGCGCGGGGCAGATCAGGCATCCCGGGACATTGGGGATCGCCGTCCGGCGCCGACATAGGGTGGGCGACCATGACATGGCTGATCACAGGCGGAGCGGGATACATCGGGGCGCATGTGGCGCGGCTCATGGCCGACGCCGGGGACCGGGTCGTCGCGCTGGACGACCTCTCGGCCGGCTTCCCGGAGCGGCTGCCGGCGACCGTGCCGCTCGTCGAGGGCTCGGCGTACGACGGACAGCTGCTGAAGCGGGTGTTCGCCGAGTACGACGTGACGGGCGTCGTCCATCTCGCGGCGCGCAAGCAGGTCGCCGAGTCGGTGGCGCAGCCCACCCGTTACTACCGGGAGAACGTCGGCGGGCTCGCGGCCCTGCTGGAGGCGGTGGCCGGGGCCGGGATCGGACGGTTCCTGTTCTCCTCCTCGGCGGCCGTGTACGGCAATCCGGACGTCGACCTGATCACCGAGGCCACGCCGTGCCTGCCGGTGAACCCGTACGGCGAGACCAAGCTCGCCGACGAGTGGCTGGTCCGGGCGGCCGGCCGGGCGCACGGCATCACGACGGTGTGCCTGCGCTACTTCAACGTGGCGGGCGCGGGCGCGCCCGAGCTGGCCGACACGGGCGTGTTCAACATCGTCCCGATGGTCTTCGACCGGCTCACCCGGGGCGAGGCCCCGCGGATCTTCGGCGACGACTATCCGACGCCGGACGGCACCTGCGTACGCGACTACATCCATGTCGCCGACCTCGCCGAGGCCCATCTCGCGGCGGCGCGGACGCTGGACACGCGCGCGGGCGGCGATCTGACGGTCAACATCGGCCGCGGTGAGGGCGTCTCGGTGCGCGAACTGATCACGGTCATCGGCGAGGTGACCGGCGACCGCCGTGCGCCGGTCGTCGAGGGGCGCCGTCCCGGCGACGCGCCGCGCGCCGTCGCCTCCGCCGCGCGGGCCGCCGAGGAGCTCGGCTGGACGGCCCGGCGCGGGGTGCGGGAGATGGTCGAGTCGGCCTGGCAGGGCTGGCTGCACCACCGCTCCCACTGAACTTAGGCTGTCCTGACCTGCACTTTGTTTGCGCAGGTCAGGGCACATGACAACGGTGTTCAGTGCCGCGTTGCCGGGTACCCCCGCCCCGTAGTTCACTGTGATCCCGGGCGGAACTCAGGAGGGCGGCCGACATGGGGGCTGGGCACGATCACGGGCACACACACGCGCCGCCCACCGGCACGGCGGCCGCGGCCTACCGCGGACGGCTGCGGGTGGCGCTGTCGATCACGCTCACCGTCATGGTGCTCGAGATCGTCGGCGGGGTGCTGGCGGACTCCCTGGCGCTGATCGCGGACGCCGCGCACATGGCGACCGACGCGCTGGGCCTCGGCATGGCGCTGCTGGCCATCCACTTCGCCAACCGCCCGGCGACCGGCAACCGCACCTTCGGCTACGCCCGGGCCGAGATCCTCGCCGCGCTGGCCAACTGCCTGCTGCTGCTCGGCGTCGGGGGTTACGTCCTGTACGAGGCGATCCAGCGGTTCGTCACCCCGGCCGACACCGCGGGCGGACTGACCGTCCTGTTCGGCACGATCGGCCTGGTCGCGAACATGATCTCTCTCACGCTGCTGGTGCGCGGCCAGGCGGAGAGCCTGAACGTGCGCGGCGCCTTCCTGGAGGTCGCGGCGGACGCGCTGGGCTCGCTCGCGGTGATCGTCGCGGCGCTGGTGATCCTGGCCACGGGCTGGCAGGCCGCCGACCCCATCGCGTCCCTCGTCATCGGCCTGATGATCGTGCCGCGCACCGTCAAGCTGCTGCGCGAGACCCTGGACGTCCTGCTGGAGTCGGCGCCCAAGGACGTCGACATGACCGAGGTGCGGGCGCACATCCTCGCCCTGGACGGTGTGGAGGACGTCCACGACCTGCACGCCTGGACCATCACCTCGGGCATGCCCGTGCTGTCGGCGCACGTGGTCGTACGCTCCGACGTGCTCAGCGCGATCGGCCACGAGAAGATGCTGCACGAGCTTCAGGAGTGCCTCGGCGACCACTTCGACGTGGAGCACTGCACCTTCCAGCTGGAGCCGAGCGGGCACGCCGAGCACGAGGCGAAGCTGTGCCACTGAGGCGGGCGGGACGCCCCAGGGGCGGAACGCAGCGATCCGGCACGCGCTCGCGTCCTTGAGTCCACAGCCCGCCCGGACGGTTCCCCGCCGACCGCGCCGGGCACGATCAACCACCGGGCCCCATTCCGGCGTCCGACCGGTGTACGGCCGTGGTGCGCGCCGCGCGCGGGACCTGCGGTCGGGCCGTGAGGTGCCGGGAGTACCGGTTTCGTGCGGCACACTTGGGGCGCGAAGACCGATGCGAAGGATGGGTATGCCGATCACACCTGCCACCGCGACGCACAGTCCGTCGAACGGCACCTCAGACGCGATTCTGCTGGAACTGGTCGACGAGGACGGCGTCACGATCGGCACCGCGGAGAAGCTCGCCGCCCACCAGCCACCGGGCCGGCTGCACCGGGCGTTCTCCGTCTTCCTCTTCGACGAGCACGGCCGGCTGCTGCTGCAGCAGCGGGCCCTGGGCAAGTACCACTCCCCCGGTGTGTGGTCCAACACCTGCTGCGGCCACCCCTACCCCGGCGAGGCGCCCTTCGCGGCGGCGGCCCGGCGCACGTTCGAGGAGCTGGGCGTCTCGCCTTCGCTGCTGGCCGAGGCGGGCACGGTCCGCTACAACCACCCGGACCCGGACTCGGGCCTGGTGGAGCAGGAGTACAACCACCTCTTCGTCGGCATGGTGCAGTCCCCGCTGCGGCCCGACCCGGAGGAGGTCGGCGCGACCGCGTTCGTGACCCCCGCCGAGCTCGCCGAGCGGCACGAGAAGGACCCCTTCTCGGCGTGGTTCATGACCGTGCTGGACGCCGCCCGCCCGGCGGTCCGGGAGCTGACGGGCCCGTCGGCCGGCTGGTGAGCGTCACGGCACGCGCGCGGGTTTGAGCGGCAGGGCGGCCCAGATCACCTTGCCGCCGCTCGCCGTGTGCGCGACTTCGCAGACCCCGCCCGCCTCCCGGGTGACCTCGGCGACGAGAAGCAGCCCCCGGCCGCCCTCACCCCCGTGGTCGGCCTCCAGGGCGGTGGGGCGATAGGGGTGGTTGTCCTCCACGGACACCCGCACCCACTCGGCGCCGACGGCCACCTCCACGGCGAGCATCGGCGACAGCAGCGCCGCGTGCTTGACCGCGTTCGTGGCCAGCTCCGAGACGATCAGCAGCAGGCCGTGCACCAGGTCGTCGGAGACGGGCACGCCCTGGCGGTACAGCAGGTCCCGTACGGCGTGCCGTGCCTGCGGGACCGAGGCGTCGACGGCGGGAGCGGTGAACCGCCAGACGCCTTCGTACGGCAGCGGATCCGGCGGGCCGGGATCGAGGGGGTCCTGCCCCTCGTCCTCTGGGCGCGAGCCTGACCCGCGCCCGTGGTTGTCCATCGTCCGGTCGCCACCCTTGCGCTCGATTGTCACCACACGTCGAGTGTTGGTAACCGCCCGCCGCCACCCGGATGACTGAACAGAAGTCAGCGAGTATCGAGCGCTTGTGACCTCTTTTTGCGCGTTACGGGTTCGACGACGACCGTCCCGATGACGCCCCGTCCCCCTTTGTACCGACCCCCTCGCCGACCGCGCGGTCGGACACGGCGGTTAGCATCCGGCCCATGGAGCCCCAGCTGCTGCACGGCGTGACCGACGCGGTCGCCACCGTCGTCATCCACCATCCGGCCAAGCGCAACGCCATGACGGCCGCGATGTGGGCGGCCCTGCCGCCGCTCCTCGACGACCTCGCCGCCGACCCGGGCGTACGGGCGCTGGTGCTGACAGGGGAGGGCGGGACGTTCTGCGCCGGCGCCGACATCTCCACCCTGCGCGGGTCACCGGAGGAGGCGCAGGGGCTGGCGGTGCGGGCCGAGGAGGCGCTGGCCGCCTTCCCGAAGCCGACGCTGGCCGCGATCCGGGGGCACTGCGTGGGCGGCGGGTCGCAGCTGGCGGCGGCCTGTGATCTGCGGTTCGCGGAGGAGGGCGCGCTGTTCGGGGTGACGCCGGCGAAACTCGGCATCGTCTACCCGGCCTCCTCCACCCGCCGTCTGGTGTCGCTGGTGGGGCCGGCCACCGCCAAGTACCTGCTGTTCTCCGGCGAGTTGATCGACGCCGGGCGGGCGCTGCGCACCGGCCTCGTGGACGAGGTGCTGCCCGAGGGCGAACTCGCCAAGAGGGTCGCGGAGTTCACCCGGGTCCTGGTGTCCCGCTCCCAGCTCACGCAGGCCGCCGCCAAGGAGTTCGCCGACGGCCGCACCGACCGGGACGCCCACTGGACGGAGCAGATGCGCGCCGGCGGGGACACCGCGGAGGGCGTCGCCGCCTTCCTGGAGCGCCGCCCGCCGCGGTTCACCTGGGCTCTTCCCGGCCGAGGATGAACCGGCTGCGCGAGCGCATCAGCTCCACGACGTCCGCGGGCGCCTTCTGCGGGGCCCCCGCGTCATAGGGCGGCTGCGGGTCGTACTCGATGCCCAGCTGTACGGCCTGCGCCACGAAGTCGCCGGCGATCCGGCCCACCAGGGCGAGCCCCATGTCGATGCCGGAGGACACCCCGGCGGCGGTGACGTACTTGCCGTCGGCCACGACCCGCTCCCCCGTCGGCTCGGCGCCGAGCCTCTTCAGCTCGTCGAGAGCCAGCCAGTGCGAGGTGGCCCGGCGTCCCTCGAGCAGGCCCGCCGCGGCGAGCAGCAGGGAGCCGGTGCACACCGACGTCGTGAAGGTGCTGGTGGCGTCGGCGGCGCGGATCCAGCCGAGCAGCGCCTCGTTGTCCATCTGCCCGGTCTGCCCGGGACCGCCGGGCACGACCACGACGTCGGGGCTCGGCACCTCGGCCAGGGTGCGGTCGGCGGTGAGCGCCAGGTGGGCGTTGTCGGTGCGGACCGGGCCGGTGCGTTCGGCGACGAACACCGTCTCGGAGTCGGGCAGTCGGCCGAGTGTCTCGTACGGTCCCACGGCGTCGAGGGCGGTGAAGCCGTCGAAGAGGACGATCGCGATCTGCATGGTTCCCCCTTGGTTCGGTCGGTTCGGTGGGCGGTCAGTGGACGGGTGCCGGGTGGAATCTGCGCCGGTACTCGGCGGGTGCGGTGCCGAGGGTCCGGACGAAGGCGCGGCGCATCGCCTCCGGGGTGCCGTAGCCGCAGGCACGGGAGATCTCCTCGACGCCGTCGGCGGTCTCCTCCAGCAGGCGCCGGGCGTGTTCGAGGCGGACGCGGTCGACGTAGCGGCCTGGCGTCATGCCGGTCTCGGTCTGGAAGGCGCGGGCGAAGTGGCGGGGCGAGAGGCGCGCGCGGGCGGCCAGCGCATCGACCGACAGGTCGGCTCCCGGGTGCTCGGTGATCCACTGCTGGACCTCGCGCAGCGGCTCTCGCCGGGCGGTCTGCGCGGTGAGCTGGGCGCTGAACTGCGCCTGGTTGCCGGGCCGGCGCAGGAAGACCACCAGGTGCCGGGCGACGGACAGGGCGACGTCACGGCCGGTGTCCTCCTCGACGAGCGCGAGCGCGAGGTCGATGCCGGAGGTCACGCCGGCCGAGGTGGCGAGGTTGCCGTCGCGGATGAAGATGGGGTCCGGGTCGACCTCGACGGACGGGTGGTCGCGGGCGAGCCGGGCACACACCGACCAGTGGCTGGTGACCCGGCGGCCGTCCAGCAGTCCCGCCTCGGCGAGCAGCAGCGCACCGCTGCACACGGAGACCAGCCGCTCGGCCCGCGGCCCGTGCTCGCGCAGCCAGTGCACCACGCCCGGATCGGGCCGCCTGGTGCCCTCGCCGCCCGGGACCAGCAGGGTGTGCGCGGCCGGTGCGTCGGCGAAGGAGTGGTCGGGAACGAGGGTGAGGCCGCTGGAGGTGCGCACGGGCCCGCCGTCCGCGGTCACGGTGCGGATCCGGTAGGTGCCCGGGCAGTGCCGCTCGGCACCGTTGAAGACCTCCACCGGGCCCGTGACGTCGAGGCTCTGCACGTCGTCGAAGAGGACGACCAGCACGGTTCGCATGTCCTCCATCCTTGGCCGCCCGCGTGATGGCCGCAATGACGAGCACCCCACCTTTCCTGCCATGCCGAGGTGGAATCCGCGCACGCCGGGGTACCCGAAGGCTCCCGGTCGTCGCGGCCGGGAGAGGAAAGGGGAAGTTACCGTGTTCCGTGCGATAGCCGACGTACTGCGCCAGATCGGTGGCGCGATCGCCACCGTCGTCACGCTGCCGTTCCGGGCCCTGGCCCGGCTCTTCGGCGGAGCCTCCGGTTCCGCGCGCGGCCACCGGGCCTGACTCCCGCGCGTCCCGGCCCGCCGAAGCCGCCCTGATCCCCGATTGTCGGCGTCACCTGCCACAATTGCCGCGCAACCTCAGTGAGAAGGCGGTACGGGATCGTGACCACACCCGGGGCCCTGGCAGCAGGGTCCATCGAAGGCAGGATCGCCGAGGAGCTCGGCGTACGGGAGCGGCAGGTCAGGGCTGCCGTGGAGCTGCTCGACGGCGGTTCGACGGTGCCCTTCATCGCCCGCTACCGCAAGGAAGCGACCGAGATGCTCGACGACGCGCAGCTGCGCACGATCGAGGAGCGGCTGCGCTACCTGCGGGAGCTGGAGGAGCGGCGGACCGCGATCCTCGACTCGGTGCGCGAGCAGGGCAAGCTCACCGAGGAACTTGAGGCGCGGATCCTGGGCGCGGAGACCAAGGCCCGCCTGGAGGACGTCTACCTGCCGTTCAAGCCCAAGCGGCGCACCAAGGCGCAGATCGCGCGGGAGGCGGGGCTGGAGCCGCTGGCCGAGGGGCTGCTGGGCGACCCGACGGTCGAGCCCCTCGCCGCGGCGGCCGCGTTCGTCGACGCCGACAAGGGAGTCGCCGACCCGCAGGCCGCCCTCGACGGCGCCCGGGCGATCCTGACCGAGCGGTTCGCGGAGGACGCCGACCTCATCGGCGAGCTGCGCGAGCGCATGTGGGTGCGCGGGCGGCTCGCCGCCAAGGTGCGTGAGGGCAAGGAGGAGGCGGGCGCCAAGTTCGCCGACTACTTCGACTTCGCCGAGCCGTTCACCGAGCTGCCCTCGCACCGCGTCCTCGCCATGCTGCGCGGCGAGAAGGAGGAGGTCCTCGACCTCGTCCTGGAACCGGAGGAGCCGACCGAGGGGCCCTCGTCGTACGAGGGGATCGTCGCGTCGAGGTTCGGCATCGCCGACCGGGGCCGGGCCGCCGACAAGTGGCTGAAGGACACGGTCCGTTGGGCCTGGCGCACCCGCATCCTCGTCCACCTCGGCATCGATCTCAGGCTGCGGCTGCGGACGGCCGCCGAGGACGACGCCGTCCAGGTGTTCGCCGCCAACCTGCGCGACCTGCTGCTCGCCGCGCCCGCCGGCACGCGCGCCACGCTGGGCCTGGACCCCGGGTTCCGCACGGGCGTCAAGGTCGCCGTGGTCGACGCGACCGGCAAGGTGGTCGCCACCGACGTCATCTACCCGCACGTGCCGGCGAACAAGTGGGACGAGGCCATCGCCAAGCTGGCCCGGCTGGCCAAGGAGCACGCCGTCGAGCTGATCGCGATCGGCAACGGCACGGCGTCCCGCGAGACCGACAAGCTCGCCGGTGAACTCATCACCAAGCACCCCGAGTTGAAGCTCACGAAGGTGATGGTCTCCGAGGCCGGCGCCTCGGTGTACTCGGCGTCGGCGTTCGCCTCGCAGGAGCTGCCCGACATGGACGTGTCGCTGCGCGGCGCCGTGTCGATCGCGCGCCGGCTGCAGGACCCGCTCGCAGAGCTGGTGAAGATCGACCCCAAGTCGATCGGTGTCGGCCAGTACCAGCACGACCTGTCCGAGGTGAAGCTGTCGCGCTCGCTGGACGCGGTGGTGGAGGACTGCGTGAACGGCGTGGGCGTCGACGTCAACACCGCCTCGGCGCCGCTGCTGGCCCGCGTCTCAGGCATCACCTCCGGCCTCGCCGAGAACATCGTCGCGCACCGCGACTCCAACGGACCGTTCAAGTCCCGTACGGAGCTGAAGAAGGTGGCCCGGCTCGGCCCCAAGGCGTACGAGCAGTGCGCGGGCTTCCTGCGCATCCGCGGCGGCCACGACCCGCTCGACGCCTCCAGCGTGCACCCGGAGGCCTACCCGGTCGTGCGGCGCATGGTGAAGACGTCCGGGCAGGAGGTCGCCTCCCTCATCGGCAACACGGGCGTGCTGCGCTCGCTGCGGCCGGGTGACTTCGTGGACGAGACGTTCGGTCTGCCGACCGTCACCGACATCCTCAAGGAGCTCGAGAAGCCGGGGCGCGACCCTCGGCCCGCGTTCAAGACGGCCACCTTCAAGGAGGGCGTCGAGAAGATCTCCGACCTCGCCTCCGGGATGGTCCTGGAGGGCGTGGTCACCAATGTGGCCGCCTTCGGGGCGTTCGTGGACGTCGGTGTGCACCAGGACGGCCTGGTGCACGTCTCGGCGATGTCGAAGACGTTCGTCAAGGACCCGCGCGACGTGGTGAAGCCCGGCGACATCGTCAAGGTGAAGGTGCTGGACGTCGACATTCCGCGCAAGCGGATCTCGCTGACGCTGCGTCTCGACGACGAGGCGGCCCCGCAGGACCAGCAGGGCGGCGGCGGTGAACGCCGGCAGCGCGGCGGCCGTCCGCCTCAGCAGCGGCAACAGCAGCAGCGCCAGGGCGGCGGCGGTCGTCAGGGCGGCGGCGCACGCCAGGCCGCCGCGCCCCCGGCCAACAGCGCGATGGCGGACGCCCTGCGGCGGGCCGGCCTGCTGGACCAGAAGAAGCGCTGACCCCAGCGGGCCGGGGCCGGAGGGCTCCGGCCCGCCTCCGTCACAGTGGGCGGGTCAGCGCTCGGTGACCTTGCCGTCCGCTACCTCCAGGCGGCGGGTGACGTGGATCGCGTCCAGCATGCGGCGGTCGTGGGTGACGAGGAGGAGGGTGCCCTCGAAGGAGTCGAGGGCGGACTCCAGTTGCTCGATGGCCGGCAGGTCGAGGTGGTTGGTCGGCTCGTCCAGGACGAGCAGGTTGACTCCGCGGCCCTGGAGCAGCGCAAGGGCCGCGCGGGTGCGTTCGCCGGGTGACAGTGTCGCCGCCGGGCGCAGGACGTGGTCCGACTTCAGGCCGAACTTGGCCAGCAGGGTGCGGACTTCGACCGGTTCGGTGTCGGGGACGGCGGCGCAGAACGCGTCCAGCAGGCCCTCGGCGCCGTGGAACAGCTTGCGGGCCTGGTCGACCTCGCCGACCAGGACGCCGGAGCCGAGGGCGGCCGTGCCCGCGTCGAGGGGGACGCGGCCGAGCAGGGCGGCGAGCAGGGTGGACTTGCCCGCGCCGTTGGCGCCGGTCACCGCGACCCGGTCCGCCCAGTCGATCTGCAGGGAGACCGGGCCGAGGGTGAAGCCGCCGCGCCGTACCTCGGCGTCGCGCAGGGTGGCCACGACGGCTCCCGAGCGGGGGGCCGAGGCGATCTCCATGCGCAGTTCCCACTCCTTGCGGGGCTCGTCGACGGCCTCCAGGCGTTCGATCATGCGCTGGGTCTGGCGGGCCTTGGCGGCCTGCTTCTCGCTGGCCTCGCTGCGGAACTTGCGGCCGATCTTGTCGTTGTCGTTGTTCGCCTTGCGGCGCGCGTTCTTGACGCCCTTGTCCATCCAGGAGCGCTGCATCTGGGCCCGGTCCTGGAGGGCGGCGCGCTTGTCGGCGTACTCCTCGTAGTCGTCGCGGGCGTGCCGGCGGGCGACCTCGCGTTCCTCCAGGTAGGCCGCGTAACCGCCGCCGTAGAGGGTGATCCGCTGCTGGGCGAGGTCGAGTTCGAGGACCTTGGTGACCGTTCGGGTGAGGAACTCGCGGTCGTGGCTGACGACGACGGTGCCGGCGCGGAGGCCGCCGACGAAGCGTTCGAGGCGCTCCAGGCCGTCCAGGTCGAGGTCGTTGGTCGGCTCGTCGAGGAGGAAGACGTCGTAGCGCGACAGCAGCAGGGAGGCGAGGCCCGCCCGTGCCGCCTGGCCGCCGGACAGGGACGTCATCGGCTGGTCGAGGTCGACCGCGAGGCCCAGGGAGTCGGTGATCTCCTCGGCCCGCTCCTCCAGGTCCGCGCCGCCGAGGTCGAGCCAGCGCTCCAGGCTCGTCGCGTAGGCGTCGTCGGCGCCGGGCGCGCCGTCGACCAGGGCCTGGGTGGCCTCGTCCATGACCCGCTGGGCCTCGGCGACGCCGGTGCGGCGGGCGAGGAACGCACGGACGGTCTCCCCCGGGCGCCGCTCCGGTTCCTGCGGGAGGTGGCCGACGGTCGCCGTCGGCGGGGAGAGCCTGAGCTCGCCCTCCTCCGGGGCGAGGAGTCCCGCGAGCATCTTCAGCAGGGTGGACTTGCCCGCGCCGTTGGCGCCGACCAGTCCGATCACGTCGCCGGGGGCGACGACGAGGTCCAGGCCGGAGAAGAGGGCGCGGTCGCCGTGTCCGGCGGCGAGGTTCTTGGCGACGAGGGTGGCAGTCATCAGGTCGTCGATCCTAACCTTCACGGCGCGGTGGCCGTCAGGGTGTCATCGCCTTCACCAGCACGCTCCCGGCCGTCCGGGCCACGACGTAGGACTCCCCCTTCCTCGCTTTGGCGTCCAGGGCGATGCGGTGGCGGCCCGGTTCGAGGACGCCGTCGAAGACCTCGTGGGTGTGGGTGCGGTACAGGCGGTCGAGGCGGTACGCGGTGAGGCGTACCCGGCAGGGCGAAGTGACCTCGACGCCGGCCTCGCCGGCGGCCGCCACCAGCCGGGTGAGGCGGCGCTGTTCGGTGGGGCTGCGGTCCAGGGCGTGTTCGATCTGGGCGACCAGGAGCGGCACGATCGGGGCGAGCCCCTCGACGTACGCCACGTCGAGGCCGGCCTGTTCGAAGGAGCGGCGTACCGCGGCTCGTTCCTCCCGGCTGACCGCGCGGCCGAAGGCGACGGCGCCGTAGGCGCGCAGTTCGTCGGCGGGCACGCCGTACGCGTCGTGGGCGATGTCGGCGCCGATGCCGATGGTGCGCAGGGCGGCGGCGAGCTTGGCGAGGAGGGCGACGCGGGCGCCGATGAGCAGGACGCGGCGGCGCGCGGAGTGGGTCTCGCCGTCGAGGAGGGCGGCCAGCGCGGCGCGGTACTCGGTGCCCCGGAACCGGAACGGCCCTATGCCGTGGTAGCCGTTGAGCTCCAGGTCGGCGCGGTCGTCGGTCTGCCAGGCGAAGTCCCGCCAGATGAAGTCCTCGCCGTCGCGGTCGATGACCGCGGTGACCGCGCCGCAGGCGAGGTCGGCGCACTCGGGGCAGCCGTAGATGACGTGCCGGCGGTCGGGCAGCGGGGCGTCCGTCTCCAGGAGCAGGCCGCGGACCTGCTCGGTGAAGATCGCGGGCGGTACGTCGGAGGCGAGCGGGGAGACGGCGTCGAGGTCGGAGAGCTGGAACAGCAGCGGGCGCCCGTCGACGAGGAAGTCCACGAAGTCCCGGTGCACCTGGTAGTCACCGTTGGCGAGGAGTCCACCGGCACGCATCGCCGGTGCCAGGCCGAAGGTCGCGTACTCGGCAGACATGCTGTGAGTATTCCCTCAGTGGGGGCGGTCTGCGCACGCCATGGGACATTCCGCTACGGTCCGGGCGTGGAGAGTGGATCGAACAACGATGTCGTGGTGGTGGGCGGCGGGGTCATCGGACTCTCGACCGCCGTCGTCCTGGCCGAGCGCGGGCTGCGGGTGCGGGTGTGGACGCGGGATCCGGTCGAGCGGACCACCTCGGTGGTCGCGGGCGCGCTGTGGTGGCCGTACCGCATCCGGCCGGCCGCGGCGGCGCGCGCATGGGCGCTGCGGTCGCTGGACGTGTACGAGGAGCTCGCGTCGCGGCCGGAGGTGACCGGCGTACGGATGGTCGAAGGCGTAATGGGCGAGACCGTCCTGGACGAGGAGGTGGCGTGGGCGGCCGCCCGGTTGCCGGGGCTGCGGGCGTCCACGGCCGAGGAGTACGCGGGCTCGGGGCTGTGGGCGCGGCTGCCGCTGGTCGACATGGCCACCCATCTGCCGTGGCTGCGGCAGCGGTTGGTGCGGGCGGGGGGCGTGGTCGAGGAGCGGGCGGTCGGCGGCCTCGCGGAGGCGGACGCGCCCGTCGTGGTCAACTGCACCGGGCTGGGCGCGCGGGAGCTGGTGCCGGACGCCGCGGTACGTCCCGTGCGCGGGCAGTTGGTCGTGGTGGAGAACCCGGGGATTCGCACCTGGCTCGTCTCCACCGGCGCCGACGGGGAGATGGCGTACTTCTTCCCGCAGCCCGGGCGGCTGGTGCTGGGCGGGACCGCCGAGGAGGACGTGTGGTCCACGGAGCCCGATCCGGCTGTGGCCGAGGCGATCGTACGACGGTGTGCGGCGCTGCGGCCCGAGATCGCGGGCGCCCGGGTGCTGGCGCACCGGGTGGGGCTGCGGCCGGCCCGGGACGCGGTGCGTCTGGAGCGCGAACTGCTGCCGGACGGGCGGGCGCTGGTGCACAACTACGGGCACGGCGGAGCGGGCGTGACGGTCGCCTGGGGCTGTGCGGAGGAGGCGGCCGGGCTGGTCGGCCCGGCCGCCTGATTCGCGGGTCGCGGGATCACCCGAGGCGGGTGTCTCAGGGAACGCGCTGCGCGCCGCTCGGGTCGCCGACGCCGGACGGGCGGGTGACCTGCGGGGACGCGGATGCCGTACCGGAGGTCGCCCGTGCGAAGGCCGGGGTGCCGCCGAGGAGCGGGACGCGGGCCGAGGTGCGGGACAGGTCCAGGGTGAGCGTGGGCTTGTCGGCGGGCGGGTCGATGAGGTCCTTGTCGGTGCCCGCGACGATCAGGGCGAGGCGGTGGCCGGCCGGGACGACGTGGTCGGTGGCCGCGAGGTCGACGGTGATGGTGTACGCCTTGCCCGGGGTGAGCGGGACGCCCTTGCCGGGAGAGGCGTAGGTGCCGAGGTCGGCCCAGCCGCGGCTGAACACGGTGTGGTCGACGTCGGCCGTCTTCGCCGCGGTGTTCTTGAAGCAGGCGCTGTCGCCCGGGGTGCTCGCGCCCCAGCAGCTGCGGTCCGTGAGGGTGGTGATGCCCTCGGCGGCGTCGGCGTAGTCGCGGATGGTGTCGGGGCCGAGGTCGACCAGGACGGCGGAGAGGTGGGCCGTCGCGGTGGTCGGGGTCGCGGTGATGGTCACCTTCGAGGAGCCGGACAGGCGCAGGTCGTGGGTGAGGGGCCGGGTGACGAAGCCGGCCTTGTCGGACGTCGGCGTGTCGATGTGCGCGGCCCAGTCGGTCTCGCTGTGACTCGGGTCGTCGGTGAAGGTCTCGGTGCCGGTGCCGGGGGTGAGGCCGAGGGTGCCGACGCCGTGCTGCGCGCCGGGGGCCGGGCGCAGGGTTGTGGTGGCCGTGCCCCGCGGCGGCCAGACCTTGGAGGTGACCCACTGGTCGGGGTGGCGTTCGATGTCGGCCATGGGTTCGCGGTCGACGCCGTTGCCGTAGCCGAGGAGTTCGTGGTCGAACCAGCGGTGCAGGGTGTCGACCCAGGCGCCGCGCCGGTAGTCGAAGGGGTCGACGTGACCGGTCTGGGAGAGCCAGATCTTGCGCTCGACACCGTGCCGGGCGAGGGCGTCCCACCACTGGCCGAAGTGCTTTGTGCGGACGTTGAGGTCCTGCATGCCGTGCACCAGGAAGACGCTGGCCCGCACCTTGGCGGCGTCCTTGACGTAGTCGCGCTCGGTCCAGAACGGCGTCCGGTCGCCGGTGCGCGGGGCGCCGTCGGCGATCCTCTGCTGGACGGCGGCGCACCTGGCGCGGGCGTCGGGGCTGTCGACGTAGTCGCTCAGCCAGTCCGGGCCGGAGTCGTAGAGGTCCGCGCCCTGCTGGAAGTAGTAGTCGTACCAGGAGGAGATGCCGCTGATCGGGACGATCGTCCTCAGGCCCTTGACGCCGGTGGCGGCGACGCCGTTGGCGATGGTGGCGTCCCAGCTCTTGCCGATCATGCCGGTTCTGCCGTTGGTCCAGTCCGCCTTGGCGCGCACGCTCCCGGTCCGGGTGGTGTACGCCTTGGCGCGGCCGTTCAGCCAGTCGATCACGGCCTTGGCGGACTGGATGTCGGAGCGGCCGCCGACGTCCACGCAGCCGTCGGAGCGGTTGGTGCCGGCGAGGTCGACGCCGACGAAGGCGTAGCCGCGCGGGACGAAGTAGTTGTCGTAGAACAGCGGCATCTGGACGACGTGGCCATTGGCGTCGTACGTCTTCTTCTGGCTCTCGTTGCCGCGGCCGCAGCATGAGTAGTAGGGGCTGGCGTCCATGATGACGGGGATCTTGCGGTGCTGCCGGGCGGGTTCGCGGGGGCGGACGATGTCGGCGGCGACCCGGTCGGTCTTCCCGTCGCCGTCACCGTCGAGCCCGGTGTCCACCCAGACGGCCTCGCGGACGGCATTCGTGTACGAGTAGACGGGCCTGCTCTCGCGAGGGGCGCCGTGGGCCACCGCCGGGGTGAGGAAGGCGGCCATGAGGACGGCGACGACCACCGTCGCGAGGGGTCTCCAGGTCGTGAAGCGCGTGCGTTTCGGCATGCGCGGGACGCTACATCGGTCAACTGCCGTGCAAAAGAAGGCGCGTCGGCGTCAGGGGTGACATGCGAGGGCCTACGGTCCGGTCGGTTCATGAAGGCCGAATGGCGATCGTGTGACAGGGGAGGCTGTGGACACATGCGAAGCCACAGGGACTGAATAGGCTTCGAACAGACTTCACCCCCCTACGACTTGGAGTCTTCCGTGCACCCCAGAATCCTGGCGCCGGGCGCACTCGCCGCGGCCTCCCTGTTGCTGGCGATCCCGGCATCGGCGGCGAGCTTCTCCCCCGGCGCTCCGGGTATCGGCGACCCCTACTACCCGTACTACGGCAACGGCGGCTACGACGTCTCCCACTACGACCTGCGGCTGAAGTACCAGCCCACGACCGACGAGTTGGAGGGCACGGCGACGATCCTGGCGAGGACGACACAGGAC
Source organism: Streptomyces sp. SLBN-31 (assembly GCF_006715395.1). Taxonomy (NCBI): domain Bacteria; kingdom Bacillati; phylum Actinomycetota; class Actinomycetes; order Kitasatosporales; family Streptomycetaceae; genus Streptomyces; species Streptomyces sp. SLBN-31. The sequence continues at coordinate 2,379,313 of NZ_VFNC01000001.1, read as the reverse complement.
CTGTCGAGCTTCGACCTGGACTTCCTGCTGGACGTGAGCGAGGTCCGGGTCAACGGCGCGGCGGCCTCCTTCACCACCTCCGGCCAGCACGAGCTGGTGATCACGCCGAAGACGCCGTTGCCCAAGGGCACGCCGGTCACCGTGGTGGTCCGCTACAGCGGGGTGCCGTCCACGAAGAGCGCGTACGGCTTCAGCACCTGGCACCGCACCCCGGACGGGGCGGTCGCGGCCGACGAGCCCGAGGCGGCCTGGTGGTGGTACCCGAGCAACGACCATCCGCTCGACAAGGCGACCTACGACGTGTCGGTGGCCGTGCCGGACGGAACCCAGGCGATCTCCAACGGCACGCTGCAGTCGACGAGTTCGAAGCTGGGCTGGACCCGGTACAACTGGCGGGAGAACAAGCCGCAGGCGACCTATCTGACCACGCTGGCCGTCGGGAAGTTCGACATCACCACCGGCACGTCGGAGGGCGGCGTACCGGTGGTCAACGCCTACAGCAAGGACCTCGGCGACAACGACGGGGCCGCGCGGGCGAGCGTGGAGCGCACCGGTGAGCTCGTGGACTGGCTCAGCGGCTACTTCGGGCCGTACCCTTTCGCCTCGGCCGGCGGGTACGTGCCCAACACCACCACCGGGTACGCGCTGGAGACGCAGACCCGCGTGTACTACAGCCCGAAGCAGTTCGCGAACGGCTCCAACACGTCCGTGGTCGTCCATGAGCTGGCCCACCAGTGGTACGGCGACAGTGTGTCGCTCAAGGGCTGGAAGGACATCTGGATCAACGAGGGCTTCGCGCGGTACGCGCAGTGGCTGTGGTCCGAGCACGAGGGCGAGGGCACGACGCAGGAGCTCGCCGACTACGTCTACGCCTCGCATCCGGCCGACGACGCGTTCTGGACGGTGAAGCCGGGCGATCCCGGGCCGGACGACCAGTTCGACATCGCCGTCTACGACCGGGGGGCGCTGGCGATCCAGGCGCTGCGCAACGAGATCGGCGACGATGCGTTCTTCGCCATTCTGAAGGGCTGGCCGCAGGAGCACGCGTACGGCAACGCCTCGGTCGCCGACTTCCGGGCGTACGCCGAACGGGTCTCCGGGAAGTCGTTGTCGGCGCTGTTCGACACGTGGCTGTTCCAGCCGGTGAAGCCCGCGGCGCCCGCCGCGAGGGGTGCGTCCATCGCCGGGAAGGCGGGTGCGGTCGCGCGGCCGAAGTCGTGGAAGAGGATCGCCGCGACGAACGACGTGCACTGAGCCGCACCCGCCTCCTACAGCTCGGCGGCCCTGGCGAGCAGTTCCTCCCGGCCGATCGGCTCCGTCCGCGTCGAGGGGACCGTGCAGGCGTGGGCGCCCGCGACGGCGCCGTACAGGGCGCAGCGCCGGGGGGTCTCGCGGTTGAGCCAGCCGTGGAGGAAGGCGGAGACGAAGGCGTCGCCCGCGCCGTTGGAGTCGACCACCGGCGAGGGCGGCGCCACGGGCGGTACATGGGTGAGCTCGTCGTCGGCGAGCAGGTACGCGCCCTTCGCCCCGGCCATCGCCACGACCACCTCGGCACGGCCCCGCTCGGTGATCCCCCGCATCGTCCGCTCCGGGTCGGTGAGGGCGGCGGCGGAGAGGAAGACGATGTCGGCGGCGTCGGCGAACGCCTGGTGGTACGGGTTCTCGCCGTCCCAGTCGTGCAGGTCGGTGGAGAGGGTCACGCCGGTCTCGCGCAGCACGGGCAGGGCCTCGGCGCACGGCTGGGTGATGGACACGTGCGCGTGCCGGCTCGCCGCGGCCAGCTCGCGGACCAGGTCCTCGGGGAGGCGGTCCGTGCTCCGGGTGCGGCTGGAGTCGTACAGGGACAGCCGGCGGCCGTCGGGGCCGACGAGGTTGACGGCGCGCTTCGTCCCGGCGGGCTGCGGGACCGCCGTCAGCGGGATGCCGTGCTCCTCGTGCAGGGCACGGACCAGGTCGCCCTCGGGGTCGTCGCCGAGCATGTCGAGGTGGTGCACGCGCAGGCCCAGCGCGGCGAGCCCGAGCGCGACGAAGTCGCCGGTCTGCCCGGCGCGGGTGCGGATGCCCCGCTCGATCAGGTAGCTGTCCGCGTACGGCAGCGGCAGCTCCGGCACGTACACGATGGTGTCCACACCGGCCCCACCCAACACGAGCACGTCGTTCTCGCGCCTCACGTTCCGCCTCCCATGGTCGTGGACAGCGACGTCGACACTACCCCTCGCGGTGGACCCTCCGGCCGGACCTCCGCTGCCGTTCGGAGGGGGCCGGTCGCGCAGTTCCTGTCGAGGTTTCGCAGTACTGGTGTGACAGCGATACTGCTGCACATGACGACCGACACCCACAGGGCCACCGGGGAGCCGACGCTCACGATCGACGAGCTGGCCGCGCGGGCCGGCATCACGGTCCGCACGGTCCGGTTCTACGGCACGAAAGGGCTCATCCCGCCGCCGGTGATCGGTCCGCGCCGGGTCGGCCACTACGGACCCGGGCACCTGGCCCGGCTGAACCTGATCGAGGAGCTGCAGCACCAGGGCATGACGCTGGCGGCGATCGAGCGCTACATGGAGCAACTGCCGGCGGACCTGAGCCACCACGACCTGGCGATCCACCGGGCCGTGGTGGCCTCCTGGGCGCCGGACACCGTGGAGACGGTGGCCCCCGAGGAGCTGCGGCGCCGGGCGGGGCGGGCGCTGAGCGAGGAGGACGTCGAGCGGCTGACCGCGATGGGCGTCGTGCGGCCCGAGGGGGACGCCTTCCGGGTGGACTCGGGGCTGCTCCGGCTGTCCGTGCAGCTGCTCGACGTACCGCTGTCCCAGGAGGCGATCCTCGCGGCGCGCGAGGTGATGATCGAGCACTCCCGGGCGGCGGCCCGCGAGTTGTCGCGGCTGTTCCGCAGCGAGGTGTCCGAGCGGGCCGAGGAGGACGTGAAGTCCCTGTCCGCGCACATGCAGCCCATCGTGGTGCAGGCGCTGCTGACCACGTTCCAGCGGTCGTTGAAGGAAGAGGTGCACCAGTGGCTGGCGGCCCCCGAGGAGGGCCGTCCCGCCTGACACCCGGGGGTCAGCAACGCGGGATCGGCTTGCTGTACGTCGTGGTGCTGGGGGTCGCGACGTAGTGGTCGGAGACGTAGTGGCCGTTGTCGAGGCGGTCCCAGATCTTCGTCGTGCCGACCGTCGTCCCGGTCCGCTGGCAGGTGACCCAGGCGAGCGCGCCGTTCGGTGAGGTGCCGACGGCGCTGTAGCCGGAGCCGGGGCCGCTGCGTTCGGTCAGGCCGTTCGTGGCGGTGACCTGGTAGGGATAGGTGCAGCGGGGCAGCGGGGAGCTGTATCCGGTGTCGGACGGGGTGCTGACGTAGTGGTCGGAGACGTAGGCGCCGTTGGTGAGTTTGTCCCACACGGACGTGGTGGCGACCTTGGCGCCGGGGGCCTGGCAGACGACGTCCAGGGTGGTGCCGGGGGCGTAGGTCGCGGCGACGGGGTAGCTCGTCGAGGGGCCGGTGCGGGCGTTGAGGGCGGTCGTGCTGGTCACCTTGTAGGGGTGGGCGACCGTGGCGACGGGAGCGTCGAGGCGGTCGGTGTCAATGTTGAGGGTGACGCCGCCGTAGGTCTCGTCGTGGCCGCCGCGGAACTGCTTGGCGCGCTGGTGGACGGCCCACTTGGAGTCGGTGACGCCACTCCAGCCCTTGAGGGAGTCGACCCCGTCGTAGCGCGCGATCCACAGCGCGTCCGGGCGCGCGTAGCTGGTGGACGTGTAGGCGGCGGCGAGTTGCCCCGCGCCGAGGTTGAGGTTCATGTAGACGCCGGAGACCCAGCCGACGCGGTGCAGTTCCTTCGTCCAGGCGGAGAGGTAGGACAGCACGGCCGTGCGGCACGTGGTGTCCGTCTGGCTGTAGTTCTCGATGTCGTTGTAGAGGGCGCTGCCCGGCCGCATGCCGAGTGCCTTCGCCGCGGTGACCGCCTCGGTGGCGGCAGCGGTGCCCTGCGAGCGGGCGGTGGCGGGCGTCGTGCTGATCTTGGCGTCGGTCGGGCGGGCTCCGCAGGGCGGTTGCAGGCCCTTGTGGATGGGCAGCAGACGCCATTTCAGCTGGGACACCGAGGCCACCCAGGAGGCGGTCAACTGCGGCTGGGCGCAGGTGCGGTTGACGCCGGAGACGTAGACGCCGAGGGCGCGGTACGGGGAGGCGCTCCAGGCCTGTACGGACGCGAGCGGCGGTGCCGTACAGGTGTCGAAGGCGAGTCCCGAGTAGCGGGTCGCGCTCGCACCGGAGGGGTAGGCGACGGAGGTGGCCGGTTCGGCGGTGGCGGCGGGGGCGAGGGCCAGGGCGGCCGCCGCGGTCAGGACGCAGGCGGACGACAGGACGAGCAGTCTTCGTGGGGTGGTGCGCTGACGTGGCATGACGGCCTCCCGGTCGGCTGTCAGTTGATGTGCCGTCAGCGTGGGCGCGGTCCCGGTGCGCTGCCATGGGCCGACCGGCCCTCGCCGGGGCCGGCTCGGCCCCCGTTCACGAACGCAGCGGTACGTCGACCAGCAGCGGCCCGGTCAGTTCCCCGGCCCGCGCCACCAGTTCACGCAGCTGGTCGGCGCTCTCGGCCCGTACCGCGTCCACCCCGAAGAAGCGTGCCGCCTGCGTGAAGTCCAGCTCCCCCAGTTCCGTGCCGGGGCAGACGCCCTGGCCGCCCATCGCCTGGTACGTCTCCTGCACGGTCCGGTAGGCGCCGTTGCCCATCACCACGAACAGGACGGGCGTGTTCTGCCGGGCGGCGCTCCACAGGCCCTGGAGGCCGAACAGGGTGGAGCCGTCGCCGAGGACGGCGACCACCGGGCGGCCCGGTTCGGCGAGGGCGCGGCCGACTGCGGCGCCGATGCCCCAGCCGAGGCCGCCGCCGACGGTGTGGGTGTAGCTGCCGGGGCGGTCGAGGCGCACGAGGCGGCGGAGCAACAGGCCGACGGTGATGGCCTCTTCGACGACCACGGCGTCCGGGGGCAGGCCGCGGGCGACGGCGTGGGCGGCGGCCCAGGGGGCGAGCGGGGCCGGGGAGTAGGCGGCGCGGGCGGCGGAGTCGTCGCGGTCGCGCTCGGCGGCGTGACGCTCGCCGGCACGCAGCATGCGGGACTTGGCGGTGTGTGCGGGCACGTGGTCCCGCAGGAGTTCCGAGAGCCGGTCCAGGGAGGGGGCGAGCGCGCCCACCAGGCCGGTCGCCGCGGGGAAGTTGCGGCCGATCTCGTGCGGGTCGGAGTCGAGCTGGACGACCTGGAGGCCGGGCGGCAGCGGGGGTCCGGGCGTGTAGGCGTGGGGGGTGAAGGCGTGCGCCCCGACGATCAGGACGGTGTCGTACCCGGCCAGAGCGACGCGGACGGCGTCGTGACGGGGCGGCAGCATCCCGGCGTACAGGGGGTGCGTGGTGGGGAAGTCCAGGCAGTCCGCCATGGGCTGGTGGTGGACGACCGCCCCGCAGGCCTCCGCCGTGCGCACCAGTGCGGCCAGGGCGTCCTCGCGGCCCACGCCGTCCCCGGCGACGATCGCCGGGCGGTCGGCGGCGCCGAGCAGGGAGGCGGCGTGTTCGAGGCCTGCAGCGGGTCCCGCGGGCGGCACTGGGGTGCGGGCCGGGATGTCGACCTCGGTGTCCTCGGTGAGCAGGTCGGTGGGGACGGACAGGAACACCGGCCCGGCGGGCGGGCGTACGGCCAGGGCGAAGGCGCGACGCAGGGCGAGCGGCAGGTCGTGGGCGTGCTGGATGTCGTATGCCGCCTTCACCGCGGGGGTGGCGATGCCGATGAGGTCGCCGGAGAGCATGGGGTCCTGCTGGAGGTGGCGGCGGTCCTGCTGACCGGCCGTCACCACGAGCGGGGTGCGGGAGCGGCGGGCGTTGAGCAGGCCGATGAGGCCGTTGGCGAGGCCGGCGGCGATGTGCAGGCTGACGAAGGCCGGGCGGCCGGTGCCGCGGGCGTAGCCGTCGGCCATGGCGACGACGGAGCCCTCGTGGACGCCGAACACGTACTCGGGGGCGCCGGGCGTGTCCGAGAGGGCCGCCAGGAAGGGGAGTTCGGTGGTGCCGGGGTTGCCGAAGACGCGGTCCACGCCCTCGTCGCGCAGGATGTCCAGGACGGCGAGGGCGGGACGGTATCCCATGAGGGCTCCTCCGGGGACGGGACCGTGCTGACGGCTCGCGGGTCAGCGTCGGTGTCCCGGCGCCGGAGGGCAAGCGGGTGCGGGCCCCGACCGAAAGAAACCGGGCAGCGGCGCCGGGCGGAACCGGCGCCGCCGCCCTGGTCCGCTACGCGTCCGCGAACCGCTCGCCCTGCTCGGCCTTTCGCACCAGCAGCGCGGGCGGCTCGAACCGCTCGCCGTAGCGCTCGGCCAGCTCACGGGCGCGTGCCACGAATCCGGGCAGCCCGCCCTCGTAGCCGTTGATGTACTGCAGCACTCCGCCCGTCCAGCCGGGGAAGCCGATGCCGAAGATCGACCCGATGTTGGCGTCGGCGACCGAGGTCAGGACGCCCTCCTCCATCAGGCGGACGGTGTCGAGGGCCTCGGAGAAGAGCATGCGCTCCTGCATGTCCTCGAACGGGATCTCGTGGCCCGGCTTGGTGAAGTGCTCGCGCAGTCCCGGCCACAGACCGGCCCGCTTGCCGGCCTCGTCGTAGTCGTAGAAGCCCGCTCCCCCGCTGCGGCCGGGGCGGTCGAACTCGTCGACCATGCGGTCGATGACGGCCTCCGCGGGGTGCGTCGCCCAGGTGCCGCCGGCCTCCTCGACGGCCCGCCGGGACTCGTTGCGGATCTTGCGCGGCAGGGTGAGGGTGAGCTCGTCCATCAGGGAGAGCACCTTGGCCGGATAACCCGCCTGGGCGGCCGCCTGTTCGACGGAGGCGGGCTCGACGCCCTCGCCGACCATGGCGACGCCCTCGTTGATGAAGTGGCCGATCACCCGGGAGGTGAAGAAGCCGCGCGAGTCGTTGACGACGATCGGGGTCTTGTTGATCTGCCGGACCAGGTCGAAGGCCCGCGCGAGGGCCTCCTCGCCGGTCCGCTCGCCCTTGATGATCTCGACGAGCGGCATCTTGTCGACCGGCGAGAAGAAGTGCAGGCCGATGAAGTCGGCCTGGCGCTCCACACCCTCGGCGAGCAGGGTGATCGGCAGGGTCGAGGTGTTGGAGCACAGCAGCGCGTCCGGCTCGACGATGTGCTGGATCTCCTGGAAGACCTTGTGCTTGAGCTCGGGGTTCTCGAACACGGCCTCGATCACCGCGTCGCAGCCGGCCACTTCCTGCGGGTCGGCGGCCGGCGTGATGCGGGCGAGCAGCGCGTCGGCCTTCTCCTGGGTGGTGCGGCCCCGGGAGACGGCCTTGGCGCACAGCTTCTCGGAGTAGCCCTTGCCCTTGACGGCCGCCTCCAGGGAGACGTCCTTGAGGACGACGTCGATGCCGGCGCGGGCACAGGAGTAGGCGATGCCCGCGCCCATCATCCCGGCGCCGAGGACGGCGACCTTGCGGACCTTGCGGGGCTCGATGCCCTTGGGGCGGTTGGCGCCGGAGTTGACGGCCTGGAGGTCGAAGAAGAAGGCCTGGATCATGTTCTTGGAGGTCTGGCCGGCGGCCAGTTCCACGAAGTACCGGGCCTCGATGACCTGGGCGGTCTCGAAGTCGACCTGGGAGCCCTCGACGGCCGCGGCGAGGATGTTGCGCGGGGCCGGGTAGGGGGCGCCGTTCGTCTGCTTGCGCAGGCTGGCGGGGAAGGCGGGCAGGTTGGCCGCGAACTTGGGGTTGGCGGGGGTGCCGCCCGGGATGCGGTAGCCGGGCCGGTCCCAGGGCTGCTGCGAGGCGGGGTTGGCGTCGATGAACGCGCGCGCCTTGGCGAGCAGTTCGTCCTGGGTGGCGGCCACGTCGTCGACCAGGCCGTTGGCCAGGGCCCGCTGCGGGTTGTACTGGGTGCCCTGGAGCAGGACCTTCAGCAGGGCGTCGGCGATGCCCAGCAGGCGGACGGTGCGGACCACGCCGCCGCCTCCGGGCAGCAGGCCCAGGGTGACCTCGGGGCAGCCGATCTTGGAGCCGGGGGCGTCGAGGGCGACGCGGTGGTGGCAGGCGAGCGCGATCTCGTAACCGCCGCCGAGCGCGGCGCCGTTGATCGCGGCGACGACCGGCTTGCCGAGGGTCTCTATGCGGCGCAGGTTGCGCTTGATCGCCATGCCGCCGTCGAAGAGGTCCTGCGCGGTCTCGGGGGTGACCCGGATGAGGTCGCGCAGGTCGCCGCCGGCGAAGAAGGTCTTCTTGGCGGAGGTGACGATGACGCCGCGGATGGAGTCCTTCTCGGCCTCCAGGCGGTCGGTGATCACGGCCAGGGAGTCGCGGAACGCCTGGTTCATGGTGTTCGCGGACTGGTTCGGGTCGTCGATCACGAGGGTGACGACGCCGGTGCGGTCCTGTTCCCAGCGGATGGTGGTGCTCTCGGTCATGAGGGGGTCTCCGTTGAAGTCTGTTGTGGCCGCTGGGGTGTTCAGACGCGTTCGACGATGGTGGCGATGCCCATGCCGCCGCCGACGCACAGGGTCGCGAGGCCGTACCGCTTGTCCTGGCGCTCCAGTTCGTCGACGAGCGTGCCCAGGATCATCGCGCCGGTCGCGCCGAGCGGGTGACCCAGCGCGATGGCGCCGCCGTTGACGTTGACCTTGTCCAGGGACAGGCCCATGTCCTTCACGAAGCGCAGGACGACCGCCGCGAAGGCCTCGTTGATCTCGACGAGGTCGATGTCGTCGATGGTCAGCCCGGCCTTGGCGAGCGCCTTGCGGGTGGCGGGGGCGGGGCCGGTCAGCATGATGGTGGGCTCGGAGCCCGAGACGGCGGCGGAGACGATCCGCGCGCGGGGCGTGAGGCCGTAGCGCTCACCGATCTCCTTCGAGCCGATCGCGACCAGCGCGGAGCCGTCGACGATGCCGGAGGAGTTGCCGGCGTGGTGGACGTGGTCGATCTTCTCGACCCAGTGGTACTTCTGCAGGGCGACGGCGTCGAAGCCGCCCAGGTCGCCGATGTCCGCGAAGGACGGCTTCAGCTTGGCCAGCGAGTCGGCGGTGGTTCCCGGGCGCAGGTGCTCGTCGTGGTCGAGGACCGTCAGGCCGCTGCGGTCCTTCACCGGCACGACGGACCGGTCGAAGCGGCCCTCCTTCCAGGCGGTGGCCGCGCGCTCCTGCGACAGGGCGGCGTACTCGTCGACGTCCCGGCGGGAGAAGCCCTCGATGGTGGCGATCAGGTCGGCGCCGATGCCCTGCGGGACGAAGTTGGTGGCGAGGTTGGTCATCGGGTCGTTGAACCAGGCGCCGCCGTCGGAGGCCATCGGCACCCGGGACATGGACTCGACGCCGCCCGCGAGGACGAGGTCCTCGAAGCCGGAACGCACCTTGGCGGCGGCCATGTTGACGGCTTCCAGGCCCGAGGCACAGAAGCGGTTCTCCTGCACGCCGGCGACCGTGTCCGGAAGACCGGCGGCGATCGCGGCGATGCGGGCGATGTCGGAGCCCTGGTCGCCCACGGGTCCGACGACGCCGAGCACGATGTCGTCGATCGCGGCCGGGTCGAGGTCCGGGAAGCGGCCGCGGAGCTCGTGGATGAGGCCCACGACCAGGTCGACGGGCTTGGTGCCGTGCAGGGCGCCGTTCGCCTTGCCGCGGCCGCGCGGGGTGCGGATCGCGTCGTACACGTACGCTTCGGTGCTCACTGGGAAGCCTTTCGAGGGTGAGGGTCGGGCCGGGCGGGAGAGCTTCAACCGAGCAGGGAACGGCCGATGATCTCCTTCATGATCTCGGTCGTACCGCCGTAGATGGTCTGGATACGGCCGTCGACGAAGGCTCTGGCCACGGGATATTCGCTCATGTAGCCGTATCCCCCGTGCAGTTGCAGACAGCGGTCGGTGACCCTCTTCTGCAGCTCGGTCGCCCACCACTTGGCCATCGAAGCGTGCACCGCGTCGAGCGTGCCGTTCGCGTGCTCCTCTGTGCAGCGGTCGAGGAAGGTGCGGGTGACCGCGCACTCGGTCGCCATCTCGGCCACCTCGAACCGGATGTGCTGCTTGGTGGCGAGCGGCCGGCCGAAGGCCTCGCGCTCCCTGACGTACTCGGTGGTGATCTCCAGCAGATGCTCCGCCGCGGCGATCGCGGAGACGGCGATGCTCAGGCGCTCCTGCGCGAGGTTGGTCATCAGGTGGACGAACGCGCCGTTGAGCTCGCCGAGGAGGTTCTCCTTCGGCACGCGCACGTCGTGGAAGAACAGCTCGGCCGTGTCCTGCGCCTTCTGGCCGATCTTGTCGAGGTTGCGGCCGCGTTCGAAGCCCTCCGTGCCCCGTTCGACGACGAGCAGCGACAGCCCGTGCGCACCGCCCTCGGGGGTCGTCCGGGCGACCACGATCACCAGGTCGGCGAGGATGCCGTTGGAGATGAACGTCTTGGAGCCGTTGAGCACCCAGTGATCGCCGCGGTCCTCGGCGTGGGTCCTGATGCCCTGCAGGTCGGAGCCCGCGCCGGGTTCGGTCATGGCGATGGCGGTGATGATCGAGCCGTCGCAGAAGCCGGGCAGCCAGCGGCGCTTCTGCTCCTCGGTGGCCAGCGAGGTGAGGTAGGGGCCGATGATGTCGTTGTGCAGGCCGAGCGCGAGGCCGGGCGCGCCCGCGCGGGTGAACTCCTCCGCCAGTACCGCGCTGTAGCGGAAGTCGTCGGTGCCTCCGCCGCCGTACTCCTCGGGCACGGCGAGTCCGAGCAGGCCCTGCTTGCCGGCCGCGCGCCAGGCGTCGCGGGAGACGATGCCGTCCTTCTCCCACTGCTCGTAGTACGGCAGCACCTCCCTGGCCAGGAAGGCGCGCACGGTCTCCCGGAACGCGTCGTGCTCGGGGGCGAAGATCTGCCGCTTCATTCGAGGCCCTTCAGGAGGTCGGGTGCGTCCCAGTCGTGTGCCACGGCGGCGGTGTCGGCGCCCGGCCGGGCGGGGCCGGTGCGCACGGTGGTGGGGGTCGCGGAGAAACGGGGTGCGGGGGCGGGCTGGGTGATGCCGCCGTGGTCGGTGAAGGTGCCGCGGGCGGCGAGGTGCGGGTGTCGGGGGGCCTCGGCCAGGGAGAGGACGGGGGCCACGCACGCGTCGGAGCCCTCGAAGAGGGCCGTCCACTCGTCCCTGGTACGGGAGGCGAAGCGGGCCGCGACCGCCTCGCGCAGCTCGCCCCATCGGGTCCAGTCCTTGCGGGTGCCGGCGTGCTCGGGCAGGTCGAGGAGGCGGACGAACTCGTCGTAGAACTGCGGCTCCAGGGGACCGACCGCCATGTACCGGCCGTCGGCCGTGGCGTAGGTGCCGTAGTACGGGCAGCCGCCGTCCAGGAGGTTGGCGCCGCGCCGGTCCTGCCAGCCGCCGGCGGCGAGCATGCCGTGGATCATCGCGGAGAGGTGGGCGGTGCCGTCGACGATGGCGGCGTCGACGACCTGGCCGGTGCCGGTCGCGCGCGCGTGGTGGAGCGCGGCGAGGACGCCGACGACGAGGTAGAGGGAGCCGCCCGCGTAGTCGCCGAGGAGGTTGGCGGGGACGGCCGGCGGCCGGTCGGGTTCGCCGATCATGCCGAGCGTGCCGGTGAGCGCGATGTAGGCGATGTCGTGGCCGGCGCGCTGGGCGAGGGGGCCCTCCTGGCCCCAGCCGGTCATGCGGCCGTAGACGAGCGCGGGGTTGCGGGCGTGGCAGTCCTCGGGGCCGACGCCGAGGCGCTCGGCGACGCCGGGGCGGTAGCCCTCGATCAGGATGTCGGCGCGGGCGGCCAGGTCCAGAACGCGCGCGGAGCCGTTCGGAGCCTTGAGGTCGACGACGACCGAGCGCTTGTTGCGGTTGGTCACGTCGTAGGCGGGGTCGATCGCGAGACCGGCCCCGCCGGGGCGGTCCACGCGGACGACGTCGGCGCCCAGGTCGGCCAGCAGCATGGCGGCGAACGGGCCGGGCCCGATCCCGGCCAGCTCGACCACGCGCACGCCGGTGAGCGGCCCCTGCCCTGGCGTCGTCGCCATCCGGCCCCCAGACTGATCACACGGGTATGACACAACTGATGTAACACCAGTGATGCTATGAACCTGTCCTGAAGAGCACAAGACCCGGACGAGCAAGCGCTTAGCCAATTATGGTGAGCGCGCGCCACCCGGCGCCGGGGCCCGGCACACCTCAAGCTAGCCTCGGCCACCGACAACGGCGCGCGCAGCGGACGAGAGGTGTCATGAGCAGGCTGAACAGGACGGACCGTCCGTACGACATCGTGCTTTTCGGAGCCACGGGTTTCGTCGGGACGCTCACCGCGCAGTACCTCGCCGCGCACGCCCCCGAGGGGCTGCGCTGGGCGATCGCCGGCCGCAGCGAGCGCAAGCTCCAGGAGCTGCGCGAGCGGCTGCCGGGCGGTGAGAAGATTGGGGTGCTGACGGCCGACGTGACCGACCCCGCCTCGCTGCGCGAACTCGCCGAGCACGCGCGCGTGGTGGCCACGACCGTGGGTCCGTACGTGACCTACGGCGAGGACCTCGTCGCCGCCTGCGCCGACACGGGGGCCGACTACCTCGACCTCACCGGCGAGCCGGAGTTCGTGGACCTGACCTATGTGCGGCACGACGCACGCGCGCGTGAGACGGGTGCGCGGCTGGTGCACGCGTGCGGGTTCGACTCGGTGCCGCACGACCTGGGCGCGTACTTCACGGTGCGGCAGCTGCCGGAGGGCGTCCCGCTGAAGGTGGACGGGTTCGTCACCGCCGACGCCACCTTCTCGGGCGGTACGTTCGCCTCGGCGCTCAACCAGTTCTCCCGGCTGCGGCCGATGCTGGCCGCCGAGCGGGACCGGCGCCGCCACGAGCCGCGCCTGGTGGGCAGGCGCGCCGCCGCACCGACCGGTGCGCCGCGGTTCGCCAAGGAGGTCGGCGCCTGGGCGCTGCCGCTGCCGACCATCGACCCGCAGATCGTGCACCGGTCCGCGAAGGCCCTGGAGCGCTACGGCCCGGACTTCCGCTACCGGCACTACGCGGCCGTGCGGCACCTGCCCGTCGCGGTGGGCGGGGCGGCGGCCATGGGCGCGCTGGTCGCGGCGGCTCAACTGCCGCCCGCGCGGCGCTGGTTGTCGGACCGGCTCAAGCCCGGCGACGGGCCGGGCCCCGAGAAGCGCGCCAAGAGCTGGTTCTCCGTCCGCTTCGTCGGCGAAGGCGGCGGCCGGCGGGTCTTCACCGAGGTCTCGGGCGGCGATCCCGGCTACGACGAGACGGCCAAGATGTTCGCCGAGTCGGCCCTGTCCCTGGCCTTCGACGACCTCCCGCCGACGTCCGGGCAGGTCACCACGGCGGTCGCGATGGGCGACGCCCTGACCGAGCGCCTGCGCCGGGCGGGCATCACCTTCCGGGTGGCCGCGAGCCGGTGACCGGGGGCCCGACCGGGCCCTACAGCGACCAGCCCGCCAGGGTGTAGATCATTCCGCCGATCCAGCCGAGCCCGGCCAGCACGGCGAGCACCAGGGCGGCCGTCACGGCACGCTCGACGGGACGGTTGGGGTCGGCGAGGGGCTTGGGAGCGCGGGCGCGGTGCGTCGTCATGCGGGCCAGCCTGCCGCCCGGGCGGGCCCGCCCACATCCGTACAGGTACTCAGTACGGGTACTCAGACGCCCCACTGCGGCCGTCGGCCCCGCCCCTCAGGCGCCGGCCGGCGGCCGCTCTCCCAGGGCGTCCTCGATCCTGTCCCGGAGGGCCGGGTCCCGGGTGAGCACGGCGAGACGCCGGGCGAGCGGGCCGATCTGCCAGCCGGCGTGGTGGTCGAAGTACGGCGGCGGTCCCGCCGTGTTGTGGGCGACCTTGCACACGAGTTCGGCGAGGCGCAGCACAATGCGCCGTTCCTCCGTGAGCCCCGCTTGGTCGGCCGCTCCGCTCCCGCGGACCAGGGCGAAGAGCTCGCGTCCCCGGTGCCACTGCTCGAAGTCGCGCGCGAGCTCCAGGGCGGCGGCGATCTCCGGTGTCCGGTCCGGACCGACGGCCGCCGCGTCCAGTACCCGCCCCGCCCAGGTCACCGGGGCGGCCTGCCGTTCGAACAGGGACCGGCCCCAGGAGCGGGCGGGATCCGCCGCCGCGAGATCGGCGACCGGCTTCCGCGGCGAGACCGCCTCCCGCAACGCCCTGCGGCACAGGGCGTCCGCTCTGCGGGTCGTCTCCGGGAGGCGGTAGGACGGGGTCAGGGAAAGGACGTGGGCGCAGGCGTTGTCCAGGTTCGTGCGGTGGCCGACCGAGACGAACACCGGTTTGACGGATTCGCGGGTCCGCAGGGCGCGGCCGACCTCCTCGGTGCCCGTCGCGGTGTCCGCGAGGAGGGGAGGTGCTGCCGCGCGGGGCCGCCGGGTCTTCGTGGTGGAACGTGAAGGGGTTCTTCGCGACGCCGATCGTCGGAAGGTCCGTCAGGACGCCCAGGTGACTGGCGAGGCCGAAGCGCCGGGGGTGGGCGAGGCCGTAGCCGTCGCAGACGACCAGGCCAGGCGGGCACGGCAGGGCGTCGAGGGCGGCGAGGACGGTGGGGAGCTCCCGGAAGGCGAGCAGTCCGGGGACGTACGGGAACGAGATCCGGCCGATCGCGGTGGCCTCCGCCACGACCCGCAGTGTCGCGGCGTCCAGGACGACCGCCGCGGCCGCGACGACGTCCCGCTCGTCGTCGTAGGCCACGTCGACGCCCGTCACGTGCCCGCCGCCGGGTGGCGGGCCGGGCTCGCCCAGCACCACCCGGGCCCGCAGTTCGTCCTGCGCGGCCCGGGCCTCTTCCTCGGTCGCGGGCCAGCCCGCGGGGATGCGTACGGTCGTCATGATGGGGACGAGCGTACGGGTCCCGGCGAGGCGGCCCGGACCGGGCGGGTCAGCTCTTCTTCGAGTTCAGCGCGCGCTGCAGCTGGTCCTTGTTCATGTTCGAACGGCCCTCGATGCCGCGCTGCTTGGCCTCGTTGTACAGCTGATCGCGGGTCGGCCCCTGGGAGCCGGTCCGGTTGCCCGACCGCTGGCCGCCGCGCTTGCTGGACGACATGTCCTGCTTCGAGCTGCGGCTCGCCGTCTTCGACTCGCCGGACCGCGCGCGTTCCTTGTTGACCGTCCGCGCCGCGATCTCCTCGGCGCGTCCGGTGCTCTCTCCCCGGTCCTGCGCGCTCTTCTTGATGTGCTCGTACTGGCGCTCCCGCTTCGAGCTGGAACCTGCGGGCATGGTCACTCACTCCTTCCGCGGTCGACGGCCGGCGCCGTCGGCGACCGGGTACCCGCATTCCGGCCCCATGCGTCACCGTTCCAGGCGAGCCACCCGCCCCTGCTCCCCCGCCGCCCAGCAGCCGAGGTCCGCGGCGCAGTCCACGGTGTCGTACGAGCCCGTGTCGACCGTCCGCCAGGTGCGGCCGCCGTCCGTGGTGAGGTCGGTGCCGGTGGGGCCCACCGCGAGGGCGGCGGTGCGGCTGTGCGGCAGCCAGGCGGCACCGGAGCGGTAGGCGGGCGGAGGCGTCGCGGCAGGCCGCCAGGTGCGGCCGCCGTCGCCGGTGACCGCGGCGGCCCGCGGGGAGGCCTGGTCGGCGCGGTAGTCGCCGCCGACGGCGAGGCCGTGGGCGCGGTCGCGGAAGGCGAGGGCGAAGACGCCCTTGGCCGGGTCGCCCGCCGGGATCGGCGTGTCGGCGGCCGTCCAGGTCAGCCCGCGGTCCGCGGAGTGCAGCACGCGCGCGCGTGCGCCGCCTCCGGTGGCCAGCCAGACGTCGGACGGGCCCGAGGCGACCAGGCACTGCCCGCTCGCTGCGAAGCCCGCCTCGCCGTCCAGGGCGGCCGGCATGCCCGCGCTCGGCAGCACCTGCCAGGAGCGGCCTCCGTCGCCGGTCGACAGGATGCGGAACCTGCCGTCCACCGGGTCGCTCATGGCGAGGCCGTGGCGGTGGTCGAAGAAGGTCATGCAGTCGTAGAAGGCCTTCGCGTCGGTGTTGCGGAAGGACTCCGTCCAGGTCGCTCCGCCGTCGTCGGTGCGGTACACGCGGGACGCCTCGCCCTCCCCGATCGCCAGGACCACGGCCCGGCGCGCGTCGAAGGCCTCGACGTCCCGGAACTGCAGCTCCGACGCGCCGGGCGGCGAGACGTTCCGCCAGCTCGCCCCGCCGTCCGTGGTCCGCAGCACGGTGCCCTGGGTGCCCGCCACCCACGCGGTGTCCCGGCCGACGGCCGCCAGACCGCGGAAGCGCACCCCGGGCGTTGCGGTGTCCTTCAGCTCCCAGTGCGGCGCCGGCCGCCCCCGCTCCCCCGCCTGGGCCGGTACGGCGGCCAGGGCGGCCAGCGCCGCCGAGCACACCGCCCCCGCGGCCACCGTGCGAAACGTGCGTCTCATCCGTCGCGTGATCACCGATCGCCTCATGGCGGGCGAAGCTAGTCCACCGCCCCGGCTCCGTCCAGATGCCCGCGCGCGCCAACTGCCCACCGGCGCAACCGAGGTGGATCACGTCACTTCTGTGAATGAACGCGGTGACGGAGGTCACTCGAAATTCGTGTGCACGGATTCACCGATTCCGGCGTCTCTAGCAGTGCCCGGCTCAAGAAGCCCGCAAGCTCGTCCAGCCGTCATAAGGGAGCAGGCGTTGTCCACCGTCATCGAGCAGCCCGTCGAGGCCCGCCTCGTCGCCGCCGCGCCGCGCATGCCCAGCATCCCGGCGACGCTTCACTACGACCGTACCGATCCGTTCGCGGTCCGCATGACCTTCCCCGCGCCGGCCACGCTCGAGGGCGTGGAGGTCTGCTGGACCTTCTCGCGGGAACTGCTCACGGCCGGCCTGGAGGGGCCGGAGGGGCACGGGGACGTGCGGGTGCGGCCGTACGGGTACGAGCGGACCGTGCTGGAGTTCCACGCGCCCGAGGGAACGGCCGTGGTGCACGTGCGGTCGGAGGAGGTCCGGTCGTTCCTCGACGCGACGGGGGATCTCGTGCCCGTCGGGCTGGAGCACCTGCACCTCGACCTCGACCATGACCTGGCCGAGTTGATGCGGGACGCCTGCTGAAGGGGCGGGGCCCGGGCGGTTGTCGGTCCCTGCAGCCGCGTTGTGGCCTGTCGCGCAGTTCCCCCCGCCCCTGAGGCGGGTCAGGGCGTCGCCAAATCGTTCAGGGCCGTGTAGTCCAGGCCGCCTGCCAGAGCGTCGTACGTTCCCTTCTCCAGCAGTTCCCTTGCCGCCCGTCGAGCCACGGCGTACGCCGCCTGCGCCACCTCGGAGCCGATGCTCACCCGCGCGACGCCCAGAGACGCCAGTTCGGTGACCGGCAGGGCCCCGGGGCCCGCCAGGACGTTCAGCGGGGCGTCGATCCCCGCGGCGAGGAGTCCGATCGTGTCCGGGTCGACGGCCCCGGGTACGAAGACTCCGTCGGCGCCCGCGGCGAGGAACGCGGCGGCCCGCTCCAGGGTGTGGTCCACTTCTCCGCCGCCCCGCAGGAAGGTGTCGATCCGGGCGTTGACGAAGAGCGGCACTCCTTCCGCGTCGGCGGCCTCCCGGGCGGCCGCGATGCGCTCGGCCTGCCCGGCGATCGGCAGTAGGGGCCCTGCGCCGGGCTCGTACAGCGTGTCCTCGATGTTGACGCCCACCGCGCCGGCCTCGATCACCGCGCGGACCGTGTCGGCGACGCCCGCCGGGTCCTTCGCGTAGCCGCTCTCGATGTCGGCGCTGACGGGCAGGCCGACCGAGGCGGCGATGCGCGCGACGGCGGCGAGGGCCGTGTCCCGGTCCAGCCGGTCGCCGTCGGTCGCGCCGAGCGTCCAGGCGAGGCCGGCACTGGTGGTGGCGACGGCCGCGGCGCCCGCGTCGGCGACCACGCGCGCACTCATGGCGTCCCAGGCGTTGGGCAGGACGAGCGGCTCGCCAGGGACGTGCAGGGCGCGGAAGGCGAGGGCGCGGTCGCGCAGCGGATGCGGGTTCGTCGTCATGCACACCACCCAACCAGCCGGGGAGGGACGGGAGCTGGCAGGAATCCGACGTCGACGTGGGGGCCGGACGCGAGGGCCGAGGGCACCCGCCCTCCCCGTGCGGGAGCCGGAAGCCGGCCGCGACGCGAGGGGCGCGCGAGACCCGGCCTCCACCGACGAAAGCCGAATACCGGGCCGCGACCCGAGGGCCGCGAGGACGACCGACCGAAACCGAGCAGCCACGTAAGGGCCGCGGGATACCCACCCTCCGGCTGCGGAAGCCGGTCGCGGTGGGGGTGGCCTCTACGTGAGGGCTCGGCCCGGGGTCGACAGGGTGGCGCACAGTTCGCTGAGCACCACCCGTGCCCCGCTGAGCGCGATCAGTTCCTCGACGCGGTCCTCGTGGTGTCCGCGGCCGCCGTCCGGGAACAGCGCGGGCGGGTTCGCGGCGGCCGCGAGGGCGGCGAACGCGGCCTGCCGGCCGGAGACCTCGGGCAGCCGTTCCCCGAGGACCCGCCGGGCCTCCTCACGCAGGGCCTCCACGAGGGCCGTGTCGTCCAGTACGTGTTCCACGCTCGGGAAAACGCCGAGGACCCGTTTCTTCTCCGCCCGCAGGCATCCCTCGGCAGTCAGCTGCTCGCGTGCCGCGTCGAACGTCACGCGCGCGTGCAGCGTCACCCAGGTCCGCCAGCGGTGCGGCCGGGACTCGCGGACCAGTTCCAGGAGGCCGTCGAGCACGGCGTCCCCGGCGAGGGAGTCCAGGTCCACGGGCGTGGCGATGCCGTCGTCGTCGGTGAGCAGGCCGCGCAGGACCAGCTCGGTGAGGGCGCCGGCCCGCACCACGTGCGCGGCGGCCATGGCCTCGCCGCCGGGAGTGTCCCAGGTCAGCAGGCAGAGCTTGGCCGGGAGGGGGAGCGAACCGTGGGGCACGAGGTCTCCTTGGTGCGGCGAGGTCGGGGCTCACGTTAATTCGTTGACAGCCCCGAACCCCGCTCGTACGGTGTATGGCGGTTCTGTTGTCGTCGATCGGAGAAGGACGTTGCTCCTCTGAGGTCATGAGACACCGCGTCACACCCGAGAGGTGTGTGCGCAGCGTGCGACCTCGGTGTTCGAGCCGTCCCGACGCAGCAGGGCCTTCTTCGTGCCCTCCTCTTCTCCTCGGGTCCCGCCTCCGGGTCGCCGGTGTCTCGATACGCGTTTGCCCCTGACCGCACCACGCAATCGCGGAGGCCCCGTATGTCTACTTCCATCACCTGCACTTCCCTGTCCTTCTCCTGGCCGGACGGCACGTCCGTCTTCGAGGGACTCGACGTCGCCTTCGGTCCGGGCAGGACCGGACTCGTCGGCGTCAACGGGTCCGGCAAGTCGACCCTGTTGAAGCTCGTCGCCGGCGAACTCGCCCCGGCCGAAGGCGTCGTACGCGTCGCGGGCGAGATCGGACACCTCCCGCAGAACGTCACGCTCGACACGCGCCTGCGCGTCGACGAGGCGCTCGGCATCGCCGAACGGCGGGCCGCGCTGCACGCCATCGAGGCGGGCGAGCTGACCGAGGAGCACTTCGAGACCCTCGGCGACGACTGGGACGTGGAGGAGCGCGCCCTCGCCACCCTCGGTGAACTCGGGCTCGGCCACATCGGGCTGGACCGCACCATCGGCGAGGTCTCCGGCGGCGAGTCGGTGCTGCTGCGGCTGGCCGCGCTGCTGCTGCGCCGCCCGGACGTACTGCTCCTGGACGAGCCGACGAACAACCTCGACCTGTACGCGCGCCGGCGGCTGTACGCGGCCGTCGAGTCCTGGCCGGGCGTCATGGTCGTGGTCAGCCACGACCGTGAACTGCTGGAACTCGTCGACCAGATCGCGGACCTGCGCTCCGGCGAGGTCACCTGGTTCGGCGGCAACTTCTCCGCCTACGAGGAGGCGCTCGCCGTCGAACAGGAGGCGGCCGAGCGGATGGTGCGCGTCGCCGAGTCCGATCTGCGCAAGCAGAAACGCGAACTGGTGGACGCTCAGGTCAAGTTGGCCCGGCGCAAGCGGTACGGCCAGAAGATGTGGGACCAGAAGCGCGAGCCGAAGATCGTCATGGGGGCGCGCAAGCGCGCGGCCCAGGTGTCCGCGGGGAAGCACCGGCTCCTGCACGAGGAGCGGCTCACCGAGGCGAGGGAACGGCTCGACGACGCGGTGGAGGCCGTACGGGACGACGACGAGATCCGCGTCGACCTGCCGTACACCGCCGTACCGCCGGGCCGCGGCGTGCTCACCCTGCGGGAGCTGGAGCTCGCGTACGGCGCGCGGGTGGCCGGCGGGCTCGACCTGCACGGTCCCGAGCGGGTCGCGCTCATCGGGCGCAACGGCGCGGGCAAGACGACGCTGCTGCGGACGATCGCCGGGGAGCTGGCGCCGGTGTCGGGCGAGGCACAGGTGCACGTGCCGCTGCGTTTCCTGCCGCAGCGCCTGGACGTGCTCGACGACGAGCTCTCCGTCGCCGAGAACGTGGCCCGGTTCGCGCCGGGCGCCACCAACAACGGGATCCGGGCGCGGCTGGCCCGCTTCCTGTTCCGGGGCGCCCGCGCCGACCAGAAGGCGGCGACCCTGTCCGGCGGCGAGCGCTTCCGGGCGGCGCTGGCCGCGCTGATGCTGGCCGAGCCGGCGCCGCAGCTGCTCATGCTCGACGAGCCGACGAACAACCTCGACATGGCGAGCGTGCGACAGCTGACGAGCGCCCTGGAGTCGTACGAGGGGGCGCTGATCGTGGCCAGCCACGACCTGCCGTTCCTGGAGTCGATCGGCATCACGAGATGGCTGCTGCTCGACGGCGAGCTGCGGGAGACGGCGCCGGAGGAGGTCGGGTAGCGCATCTCAGGAGGGGCACAGCCCGGCAACGAGGGTTTTGCCCTCGCCGGTCCGCGCTGCATGATGGCGGACCGGGCCCCCGCACACCACGGGTGCCCGGTCCCCCGCCCCTCCGATGCGAAAGGCCCCTCGTGCCCAGCAAGAAGGCCCTCGTCCGCCGCCCCAGCCCGCGCCTCGCCGATGGTCTGGTGACGCACATCGAGCGGGAGAAGGTCGACGCCGATCTCGCGGGCGAGCAGTGGGAGGCCTACGTCGAGGCCCTGAGAGAGCACGGCTGGGAGACGATCGAGGTCGACCCGGCCGACGACTGCCCGGACTCGGTGTTCGTCGAGGACACCGTCGTCATGTACAAGAACGTCGCGCTGATCGCGCGCTCCGGCGCCGAGTCGCGCCGGGAGGAGACGGCCGGCGTGGAGGAGGCCGTCGCCCGGCTGGGCTGCTCGGTGAACTGGATCTGGGAGCCGGGCACGCTGGACGGCGGGGACGTGCTGAAGGTCGACGACACGATCTACGTCGGCCGGGGCGGGCGCACCAACGCGGCCGGCGTGCAGCAGCTGCGGGCCGCCTTCGAGCCGCTGGGGGCGCGGGTCGTGGCGGTGCCGGTCAGCCGGGTACTGCACCTGAAGTCGGCGGTCACCGCGCTGCCCGACGGGACCGTCGTCGGGCACATCCCGAAGGTCGACCGGCCCGCGCTCTTCCCGCGTTTCCTGTCGGTGCCGGAGGAGTCCGGCGCGCACGTGGTGCTGCTCGGCGGGGACAAGCTGCTGATGGCGGCGAGCGCGCCGAAGACGGCGGACCTGCTCGCCGATCTCGGTTTCGAGCCCGTCGTGGTCGACATCAGCGAGTTCGAGAAGCTCGAGGGGTGTGTGACGTGCCTCTCGGTCCGCATGCGCGACTTGTACGCCTGACGGGTGAGCGACTCACCCCTTCGGTCCCGGGACCTGCGGGTCGTGGGGCTTTTTGACATGCCCTCGGACGCCTGCGGCAGGGTGCCTGATCAGGGATCTTTACAGCGCCCTTAACCTACGGCATCGTAACCTACGGATTCGTAGCCTACGATTGCGTAGGTTCCCGGCACCGCTCGCCGGTCGGTTCCGCTTCTGTCGTGCGTCCCCCTGGAGTTCCCGTGACGATCACTTCCCCTTCCCTCGGCAGCCCCGCCGTCTGGACCGACGCCCGGCTGCTGTACGCGCTGGAGGAAGTGGTCGAGACCGAACTCAACCGGCATCTGCAGGTCGCCAAGGACTGGATGCCGCACGAGTACGTGCCGTGGTCCGACGCCCGTAACTTCCCCGGCCTCTTCGAGGACGGCGAGGCCTGGGACAAGGAGCAGTCGAAGGTCACCGAGATCGGCCGCATCGCGCTCGTGGTGAACCTCCTCACCGAGGACAACCTGCCCAGCTACCACCACGAGATCGCCTCGCTCTTCGGCCGCGACGGCGCCTGGGGCACCTGGGTGCACCGCTGGACCGCCGAGGAGGGCCGACACGGCATCGTGATGCGCGACTACCTGCTCGCCTCGCGCGCGGTGGACCCGGACAAGCTGGAGCAGTTCCGGATGGCGCACATGAGCGAGGGCTTCGAGTCGGACAACCGCCACTCGATGCTGCACTCGGTGGCCTACGTCGCCTTCCAGGAGCTCGCGACCCGCATCTCGCACCGCAATACCGGCCACCAGTCCGGCGACCCGGTCTGCGACCGCATGCTGGCCCGCATCGCGACCGACGAGAACCTGCACATGGTCTTCTACCGCAACCTGCTGAAGGCCGCCTTCGAGCTCGCCCCGGACCTGACGATGCAGGCCGTGCGGGACGTCGTCGTCAACTTCCGCATGCCCGGCCACGGCATCCCCGGCTTCGAGCGGGCGGCGGCGCAGATGGCGATAGGCGAGGTCTACAACCTGCGCATCCACCACGACGACGTCCTCCAGCCGGTCCTGCGCCACCTGAAGGTCCTGGAGATCGACGGCCTCGGCCCGGAGGGCGTCCAGGCCCAGGAGGAACTCGGCCTGTTCATGGGCGGCCTCGACGCGGAGGCCCTGAAGTTCGACGAGAAGCTCGCGACCCGCAAGGCCCGGATGGCGGCGCGGGCGGCCGGCTGAGGCCACCCCCGGCTCCAGGGGATCAATCCTGCGCAGAGCGGACGGCCGACCGAGGCCGTCCGCTCACTCGTACGCCGTCGTCTCCTCCAGCGCCGCGTCCCTTACGTCGGCGCGGGGGTGGCGGCGCAGTGCCCGCAGCCGCTCGCGCCAGGGCGCCGGCCAGTCGGCGCGGTTGCCGAGCGCCTGGACGACGGCGAGGGCGAGCAGCCCCTCGGTGTGACCGCCGTGTCCGGTCAGCCGTACCGCCTCCGCGAGCAGCTCCTCGGCGTCGACCTGCTTCTCCTGGTGCTGCAGGCGCAGCCGCAGCGTGTGGGCGATCCGCCCGGCGAGCACGGGCCGCCCGGTGCCCACGACGGCCGCCAGCCTGTTCAGGCCGGGCGGTACGACGGCCAGGTCCAGGTGAGCGACGGCGAGGGCGGCGGCCTGCGGGACGTGGGCGTCGTACTCCCCCAGCACCTCGCTCGCGGCGCGGGCGGCGGGGCGCAGGGCCGCCGGAGCGGACCGGGCGCCGTCCCCGAGGCACGCGGCGAGAAACGCGATGCGCCGGCGGGCGGGCCGGTCGCGCCCCTCCTCGGCGTCGGGCTCGGCGTCGGCCGGGGTCTCGGCCAGGGTCCGCAGCGCCTCGCGCAGCCCGAGGGCGCCCTCAGGGCTCGCCGACGCTGCCGTGACCAGGCCCCGGGCGGCGGCGTGCCAGTTGGCGCGCTCCGACAGGTCCGTCACGGCCCGGGCCAGCACCGCGGGCGCCTCGGGGGACCACGCGGTCCAGCGGGCCAGGGCCTCGAAGGCGAGGTCCGCGGTCTCCGGGTCGTCCGTGCCGCTGACCTCGCGCACCAGGGCGGCGTACCGCTCCCGCTGGGGTTCGGGCAGGGCGAACGGTGTGACCCGCAGCACGGCGGCGCGCAGCACCGGTTCGGCGCCCGCTGCGTCCCGCAGCAGTGCCCAGATCTCCTCATGGGCCAGCAGTCCCCCGGTGCAGGCGACACAGGCCGCCCGCACGTCGGCGTGGGTGCCGGAGCGCGCGTAGGTCTCGGCGACCAGGCGCGCGGCCGACGGCACCGGCAGTCTGGCGGCGGCGAGCCGGACGGCCTCCTTGCGGCTGGTCACCTTGGCGTCCGGGGCGGTGATCACGTCCGTGAGCTGCGCTGCCAGGCGCGACGGCGGTGCGTGACGACTCGCGCGCGTGGCCGCGTAGACCGCGACCCGGGCCCGTTCCGTGCCGGCGTGGGCCAGCAGCTCGGGCAGGGTGTCGGCGGGGCGGTCGGTGCGGGACAGCGCGGCGAGTGCCGCCTCCGCCAGGACGACGTCGGACGACGCCATCCAGCGGCGGACGAGACCGGCACCGCCGTCCGGAACGTACGCCGCCCGGGCCACCGCCTGCGCCCGCTGGTGCACGGGCAGGGCGGCGTCTCCCGCCAGGGTGGCCAACTGCCGTAGCAGGGCAGCCTGTTGACGCGGCACCCAGCGTCGTACCTCCACGGTCGCCGGTACGGTCCACGGGGTGCCCTTGGTCAGGAAGCGCCCGTGCGGCGGGGTCTCGGCGAGCAGGCCGTCCAGCAGGTCGGTGCGGCGCCGGACGACGGTGCGCCACACGGCGGGCAGCGCGGCCGCCGACGGCTCGTGGGTGAGGAGGCGCGCCACCCGCTCGTCGCGCGCGGCGGGCGGGTCCAGCCACAGGTCGACGGCCGTGCGCACGGTGGAGTCGCCGCCGTACCGGACGGCCTGCCACAGCAGTTCCTGCAGCTCGGTCATGCCGGCCGCGCGACGGCCCACGCCCCGGGCGAGGGCGAAGGCCAGGCCGTAGTCGGCCTTCTCGGCGCCCGCCTCGATCCACGGCCGCAGCGCGTCGAACACCTGGTGCTCCTGGCCGCGCCGCAGCGTGCGGTCGAGGAGCCCGAGGTCGGCGCCGCCGGTGTGGCCGGAGATCCGGACCAGGGTGCGCAGCGCCCAGTTCACCAGTTCCCTGGAGCCGCCCGCCGCGTGCTCGCGCAGCACGGCCACGGCGAGCTCACTCAGCCGCCGCCGGGTCTCCGGCGAGGAGTCGCGGGCCTCGACGGCGTCACCGGCGATCCGGTCCAGGTGGGGCGCCGCGTCCTCGGTGAACAGGGCCGCCCGGGTGTCGGCGAGGGCGCGCAGCGCGGCCGAGCGGACCGGGTCCTGTTCGTTGCGCAGCCGCTCCATGTCCCGCAGTACGGCGGTGACGGCGGCCGGGTCGCCCCAGCGCGCGGCGTTGCGGATCAGCAGCGGCCAGGCCTCGGCCCGGTCCTCGGCGGCCGGACGCCGGGTCGCCGCGAGCAGCCGCTCGCGCACCTCGGCGACGGGCAGATAGGACTCGGCGAGCAGCACCGCACTCCACCGGGCCCCCCGCTCGCGGGCCCGGGCCGCGGACTCGCGGGCCACATCGGCGGCGTGACGGCGCGTCAGGACGTCCAGGACGGTGGCATCGATGATGTCGGAGCCGCCGCGCCCTTCGCCGACGGCGGCGAACAGCGCCTGCCTGCCGCCGGGCGGGAGTGCCGCCAGCAGGGTCGGCAGGGCGCCGTACGGCGCCAACGAGCGGCCGTAGTCGACGAGTTCGGGCCGTCCGGAGCGGGCGAGGCGACGCAGGGCGGCCGGGCTCATCGCGTGAACGCCGACCACGTCGGCCCAGGCGGGTGTGAGCAGCAGCCGCAACACCAGGCCCGGGTCCACGGCCGCGAACCTCCATACCTGGGCGCGGAGTTCGTACGGCAGACGGGCGGGACCCAGCCGTTCCAGCAGCCCGAGCACCCGCAGCGGCGCGGTCGGACTGACGGCGGCCACCGCGCGGTCGTAGCGCGTCCACCAGGTCTCGCGCAGTGCCGGCGGCAGCGCGGTCAGCTGTTCCTCCAGCGCGTCGAGCAGGATCGCCGGGTGCCGTCGCACCAGTGCCGTCCACGCGCCGACGGCGTGCAGGAGCCCGGGCAGCAGCCGCTCGACCGTGCCGGCCGTGCAGCCGGGCAGCAGGCGGGCCGCCTCGGTGTCGCCCCAGTCCGCGCGGAGCGTGTCGACGAGGCGGTCGGCGAGCGCGGTGCGCCTTGAGGCGACCACCGCGCGCAGCAGGTCCCGGCGCACGGTCTCGCAGGCGTCGGCGAGTCCCGCCTCGAAGGCGCTGTCGGGAACGCCCAGGCTGTCGGCGACCCGCAGCGCGTGACCGCGTACGAAGGAGTCCGGGTCGGCGATCCGCGCGGCGATCCAGTCGGCGTCGCGCCCGACGGACGCGGCGACGACGGCGAGCTGCCGGCCGTAGGTGCCCCGCGCCTCGAGTTCCTCCAGAAGCGGTCGCAGGGGTGTCGTCATCCGGACGCGCACGGCGAGTTCCCGCATGCGGTGCGGGTGGGCGAGCGGATCGAGGGCGCTGAGCAGGCTCTCGGTCTGCTGCTGCGGGGTGAGGCGGACCATGCGGGGGATTGTGCCCGCCCACGCACGTGCGGCGGGCGGATTTTCGCTCAGTACCGGGTGCGCCTGAGCTCCAGCCGCTCCTTCTCCGACAACCCGCCCCAGACCCCGAAGCGCTCGTCGTTGCGCAGCGCGTACTCCAGGCACGCGGGCCGCATCTCGCACAGGGCGCAGATGCGCTTGGCCTCGCGCACCGAACTGCCGGGCTCGGGGAAGAAGAAGTCGGCCCCGGTCTGCGCGCACAGGGCCTGGGCCTGCCAGGTGAGGTCGTCCGGGGTGATGGAGTCGATGTGCATGGGCGTGATCGTGCCGGGCGGCGAAAAACGTTCGCTCAACGCCCGATCAACGCCGTCGTTCACGGCCCCCGGCCACCTGATGGTGACGCGCCCGCCCACCGTGGCGCACGGCGGCGCGCGGAATGCGGCGTGATCCGTTCCGGCGGCGATTGTCAGTGGGCGGTGCAAGACTCGGCAGTGCACAGAACGGGACCCCTGCGAGGAGGGCGACATGCTCACCACCCGTTTCGTCAACGGCGCTCCGAACTGGATCGACGTCGGCACGTCCGACATCGAGGGCGCCATCTCCTTCTACGGCGGGCTCTTCGGCTGGCGGTTCGAGTCGGCGGGACCGGACGCCGGCGGCTACGGCTTCTTCCAGCTGGACGGGAAGACGGTGGCCGGCGCCATGCAGACCGGGCCCGAGCAGGGCCCGCCTTCCTGGACCGTCTACTTCCGCTCCTCCGACGCCGACGCCACCGCCAAGGCCGCCGAGCAGGCCCACGGCAGCGTGTTCATGCAGCCCATGGACGTGATGGGCGAGGGCCGCATGGCGATCCTCGGGGACAAGGCGGGCGTGCCCTTCGGCATCTGGCAGCCCGGCCGGACCAAGGGCGTCGACCTGGCGAACGAGGTGGGCGCGCTGTCCTGGGTGGAGCTGTACACCCCGGACATGGCCGCGGCGGCCTGGTTCTACCACGAGACCCTCGGCCTGGAGACCTCCGCGGTGCCCTTCCCCGGTGGTACGTACACGTGCGTGAACCCCGCCGAGGGCGGTGAGGACGCCATGTTCGGCGGCATCGTCTCGGTCGCCGACGACCCTTCCGAGGACAGCCCCTACTGGCTTCCGTACTTCGAGGTCGCCGACGCGGAGGCCACGGTGGACCGGGCGCGGGAGCTGGGCGGGACGGTGCGGATGCCGGCCACCCGGATCGAGGGCGTGGGCACCGTGGCGAGGCTCGCCGACCCGTACGGCGCCCGCTTCGCCGTCATCAGGAGCGAGCCGGCACAGGCGTGAGGGAGGCGCCGGGGAGCGTCACGCCGAGGCCCGTCGCACCAGGGTGGTGGGCAGCACCACGCTGGACGGCGCGCCCTCGGCGCCCTCGTCGGTGCGGTGTCCGAGCCGGTCCAGCAACAGGCGTGCCATCAACCGGCCCATTCCTTCGATGTCCTGACGGACCGTCGTCAGGGGCGGGTCGGTCTGCTCGGCGACGGGCAGCATGTCGTCGAAGCCGATCACGGCCACGTCCTCGGGCACCCGCCGTCCACGCTCGCGCAGCACCCGCAGGGCACCGGCGGCGGTGAGGTCGTTCGCGGCGAAGACCGCGTCCACGTCGGGGCGCCGGTCCAGCAGCTCGCGCATCGCCCGCTCGCCGCCGGCCGGCGTGAAGTCGCTCTCCTCGACCAGCCGCGGGTCCGCGTCGGGCATGACGTCACGAAAGCCTTCGAGCCGGTCGGCGGCGGACGTCTGGTCCAGGGGGCCGGTGATGTGCGCGACGCGGGAGCGGCCGAGGCCGACCAGGTGCCGTACGGCCTCGCGGGCGCCGCCCCGGTTGTCGCTGTCGACGTACACGGCGTCGCCGCCGCTCTCGCTCCAGCCGGGCCGGCCGCCGAACACGGTCGGCACCCCGGCATGCTGGATCAGCCCCGGCAGCGGGTCGTCGAGGTGCAGCGAGAAGACGAGCGCGCCGTCGACGTGGCCGCCGGCGAGGTAGCGGCCGACGCGGACGTGGTCGTCGCGGCCCTCGGTGAGGAGCAGCACGAGCTGGTTGTCGTGGGCCGTCAGCTCCTTGCTGATGCCGCGCAGCTGGAGGGCGAAGAAGGGGTCGGCGAAGACCCGGGTCTCCGGTTCGGCGATGACCACGGCGACGGCGTCATGACGCCGGGTGACCAGGCTGCGGGCGGCCTGGTTCGGCACGTACCCGAGTTCCTCCACGGCCTGCCGCACCCGGTCGACGAGCGCTTCGCGCACGCCGTCCCCGCCGTTGACCACCCGTGAGACGGTGGCCCGCGACACGCCCGCCCGGGCGGCCACGGCCTCCAGCGTGGGGCGTGGTGCGGTGTCGGTCACTCGTGGCTCCTCGTCGGCGGGTGCGGATCAGGATAGCCCGGGGCGACCACCGACGTGAGAGCGCTCTCGCTCCGCGAAAGCCGCTTGCGCGCGGGCGACGGCCGACCGAGGATCGGCGCGCGACGGCGAGATGGGACCGTGGCGGCTGATCCACGTCCTGGAGGAACCGTTCACCGAGTGAACCGTCTTCGCAGTGGTCAGGAGAGGTCCTTGCGGGCCCGGCTCGGCTGGACCCGTCTGGGCTCCCCCGGCATCTTGGGGTACTCGGGCGGGTACGGCAGATCGCCCAGACCGTGGTCGTGTTCGTCGCGGCGGGCCAGTTCGAGCAGGGCCTCCAGGGAGTAGCGGTGGTCGTCCATGTCCGCGTGGACGTCGCCGAGTTCGGCGAACCGCGCGGGCATGGTGGCGATGTCGAAGTCCTGCGGATGCGCGACCCCGACCTCCTCCCAGCGCAGAGGCGCCGAGACGGGGGCGTGCGGGCGGGGCCGTACGGAGTAGGCGGAGGCGATGGTGCGGTCGCGGGCCGTCTGGTTGTAGTCGACGAAGATGCGCTCGCCGCGCTCCTCCTTCCACCACTTGATGGTCACGCGGTCCGGCATCCTGCGCTCCATCTCGCGGCCCACGGCGATGGCGGCGCGCCGCACCTGGGTGAAGGTCCAGCGCGGTTCGATCGGCACGAAGACGTGCAGGCCGCGTCCGCCGGAGGTCTTCGGGAAGCCCTTGAGGCCACCGAACTCGTCGAGGACGGCACGCAGTTCGTGGGCGGCGTGCACGGCGTCGTCGTAGTCGGTGCCGGGCTGCGGGTCGAGGTCGATGCGCAGTTCGTCGGGGCGGTCGACGTCGTCGCGGCGCACCGGCCATGGGTGGAAGGTGAGGGTGCCGAACTGGGCCGCCCACAGGACGGCGGCCTCCTCCGTGGGGCACATCTCGTCGGCGCTGCGGCCGCTGGGGAAGGTGATGTGGGCGGTCGGGATCCAGTCGGGCATGTTCTTGGGCGCCCGCTTCTGGAAGAACGACTCGCCGGTGACGCCTTCCGGGTAGCGCTCCAGCGTGGTGGGCCGGTCCCGCAGGGCGCGCAGGATGCCGGGGCCCACGGCGATGTAGTACCGGGCGAGGTCCAGCTTGGTGAACCCGCGCTCCGGGAAGAAGACCTTGTCCGGGCTGGACAACCGGACCGTACGGCCGCCCGCTTCCAGTTCCATCGCTTCACCCATACGGACACGGTAGGCATACCCCGTAAACACCGCATACCGGGCGACAAGCGACGTATGCGAGCAGAATCGGGGGCATGGATCTCCCGGTGATGCCGCCCGTGAAGCCGATGCTCGCCAAGTCGGTGGCGAAGATCCCGCCGGGCATGCAGTACGAGGCGAAGTGGGACGGCTTCCGGGCCATCGTGTTCCGCGACGGGGACGAGGTCGAGCTGGGCAGCCGGACCGGCAAGCCGCTGACCAGGTACTTCCCCGAGCTGGTGAGCGCGCTCGGGGAGCGGGTGCCCGACCGTTGCGTCCTCGACGGCGAGATCGTGATCGCCCGGGACGGGCACCTCGACTTCGACGCGCTCACCGAGCGCATCCACCCGGCGGACTCGCGGGTGCGGACGCTCGCCGAGCGGACCCCGTCCTCCTTCGTGGCCTTCGACCTGCTGGCCCTGGCGGACGAGTCGCTGCTGGACGTGCCGCTCACCGACCGGCGGGCGCTGCTGGAGCGGGCGTTGTCCCAGGTGACCGCGCCGGTACACCTCGCGCCGGCGACGACCGACCTGGAGGTGGCGCAGGGCTGGTTCGAGCAGTACGAGGGGGCGGGCCTGGACGGTGTCATCGCCAAGCCGCTCACGGGGCGCTACCGCCAGGACGAGCGTGCCATGTTCAAGATCAAGCACGAGCGGACGGCGGACGTCGTCGTGGCGGGCTACCGCCTCCACAAGAGCGGGCCCGTCGTGGGCTCGCTGCTGCTCGGCCTGTACGACGACCGGGGCCGGCTGCAACACGTGGGCGTGTCGGCCGCCTTCCCGATGAAGCGGCGCGCGGAGCTGGTCGAGGAGCTGGAGCCGCTCAGGATGGCGGACGTCTCGGGGCACCCCTGGGCGGCCTGGTCGGAGGAGGCGGCGCACGAGACGGCACGGCTGCCCGGCGCGCCGAGCCGCTGGTCGGGCAAGAAGGACCTGTCCTGGGTGCCGCTCAGCCCGGAGCGGGTGGCCGAGGTGGCCTACGACCACATGGAGAACGGGGCGCGCTTCCGGCACACGGCCCGTTTCCGCCGCTGGCGCCCGGACCGGACCCCCGAGAGCTGCACGTACGCGCAGCTCGAGGAGCCGGTCCGCTACGACCTCGGCGAGATCCTCGGCTGACCCCACTCACGTCAGGGCTGCATCAGCACCTTCACCATGCCGTCCCGCTTCTTCTGGAAGGTCTCGTACGCGCGCGGCGCGTCGCTGAGCGGCAGCCGGTGGGTGGCGAAGTCGTCGACGCCGAGCGGGTCCTCGTCGGTCAGGTACGGGATGATCTCGTCGCTCCAGCGGCGTACGTTGGCCTGCCCCATGCGGAGCTGGATCTGCTTGTCGAACATGGTGAGCATGGGCATCGGATCGGCCATCCCGCCGTAGACACCGCTCAGCGAGATCGTGCCGCCACGGCGCACCAGCTCGATCGCGGTGTGGAGGGCGGCCAGCCGGTCGATGCTGAACCGCTCGGCGAAGGGCCCGCTGATCTTGCGCGGCAGCATTGCCGAGGCCTGCTGGGCCAGTTTGGCCGCCGCGCTGCCGTGCGCCTCGGTGCCGACGGCGTCGATGACGGCGTCGGGGCCCCGCCCGTCGGTCTCGTCGCGGATCGCCTCGACCAGTTCCTTCTCGTTGTCGAAGCTCTTGAGGTTGTACGTCTCCACGCCCCGCGCCCGCGCCCTGCGCAGCCGCTCGCCCACCAGGTCCACGCCGAACACCCGCCCGGCGCCGCGCGCCATGGCGATCCGGCAGGCCATGTCACCGATCGGGCCGAGGCCGAGCACGGCGACGCTGCCGCCCTTCGGGACGCCCGCGTACTCGACGGCCTGCCAGGCGGTGGGCAGCACGTCCGAGAGGTACACGAAGCGGTCGTCGGGCGGGCCCTCGGGGACCTTGATCGGCCCGAACTGGGCCTGTGGGACCCGCAGGTACTCGGCCTGTGCGCCCGGGACGGCGCCGTACAGGCGGGTGTAGCCGAACAGGGCGGCGCCCATGCCCTCGCTGGTGACCTGCGTGGTCTCGCACTGCGTGGGCAGCCCGGTCAGACACATCCAGCAGTTGCCGCAGGCGATCTGGAACGGCACCACCACGCGGTCGCCCACCGCGAGGTCCGGCACGCCCGCCCCGACCTCCTCGACGATGCCCATGGGTTCGTGTCCGAGGATGTCGCCCGGTGTCATGAACGGGGTGAGCACCTCGTACAGGTGCAGGTCGGAGCCGCACAGCCCGGTGGACGTGATGCGGATGATCGCGTCGGTCGGCTCCTGGATCTTCGGATCGGGCACGCTCTCCACCCGTACGTCCCGCTTGCCCTGCCAGGTCACAGCCTTCATCGCGTGGCGCTCCCTCCATCGCGTCGGTGAGTCCGGTGCAGCAGTCCCGCCCGGGTACCCGGGCGCCTCCCGCCGAAGCGCGCACGAAAGTGATGCCGGTTGTTCAGGGCCATTCGGCCTTATTCGACGCGCCCAATCAGATTCGATCGGGTATGGCCATCGATGAACTTATAAGCGCATAATCGTTGACAAGAGACGGGGGCCAACGGTGAGCATGGGACGAATGGTGCGCAAGAGACGCACCTCGCTGGGCGTGGCACTGCTGGCCGCGGGAACGGCGGTGCTGGCCGGGGGCTGCACGGGCGGACACGGTCCGGCCGACGGCGGTCGCGGTCGGCTGAAGCCGCCGACGGCTTCCGCGACCCCGTCCGCCCACACCGGTTCGGTGCTCGCCGTGAAGATCGACAACTCCGGCCCCGCCCGGCCCCATACGGGTCTGCGCGACGCGGACGTCGTGTACGTCGAGCAGGTCGAGGGCGGACTGAGCCGGCTGATGGCGGTGTACGCGCGCAAGCTGCCCAAGGTCGTCGGGCCGGTGCGCAGCGCCCGCGAGTCGGACCTGGAACTGCTCGGCCAGTACGACGATCCGACGCTCGCCTTCTCCGGCGCCCAGCACAAACTGCTCCCGCTGATCGACAAGGCACCGCTCAAGGCGGAGCCGCCCGACAAGGCCACCGACGCCTACTTCCGCGGCACCGGCAGACCCGCACCGCACAACCTCTATCTGCGCCCCGCCCGCCTGATGCGCTCCGCCCCGGGCGCGAGTGCGCTCACCAACGGTTTCCGCTACGGCGCCGCGCCCGCCGGAGGCCGGGCCGACACCTCCGCCACGGTCGCCTACCCCTCCGCCCGGTTCACCTTCCGCTGGTCGGCCGACCGCCACCGCTGGCTGGTCTCGATGGACGGGACGCCCACGGTGACGACCGACGGGCAGCCCGTCGCCCCGGCGACCGTCGTCGTCCAGCACGTGAGGATCCGCAAGTCCGGTTTCCGGGACTTCCTCGGCAACAACACCCCGTACACCGAGACGGTGGGCTCCGGGAAGGCGGAGGTGCTGCGGGACGGGAAGGTCTACCAGGCCGACTGGAAGCGCGAGAAGGCCGCCGACGGCACCGACTTCACGACGGGCGACGGCAAGCCGGTGAACTTCGCGAGCGGCCAGGTGTGGGTCGTGTTCGTCAAGGCTTCCTGACCGCTCTCGACGTTCACCCCTGCGCCAGGAGGGGTTCCGCCGGGTTGCGGAGCCCCTCGGCCGCGTCCGCGACCCGCTGGATGAGGTCGAAGAAGACCGTCTGCTCGGCGGCGGACAGCGGGGCCAGGAAGACCTGGTTCATACGGGCGGTGCGCACGGTCAGCTTGCGGTGGGTGCGCTCGCCGTCGCCGGTCAGCCGCAGCAGGAAACGCCGGCCGTCCTGCGGATCGCGCACCTTGTCCACCAGCCCACGCCTGCCGAGCCGGCTGATCACCTCGGCGATCGTGGAACGGTCCAGGCCCACCCGCTCCCCCACCGTGCGCTGGTCCAGGCCCGGCTCGTCGGCGAGCGCGTTGAGGACCGCGAACTGCGGCGAGGTGATCTCCTCCGAGACCATGGTGTTCCACAGCAGGTAATGGGCCTGCTGCAGCCGCCGGGCCAGGTGCCCGGGGTGGGTGGTGAGGTCCACCGCGGCCATGCGCACTCCCCGAGGTCGAATTAGTTGGTGCACTGAACGATAGCGGTCGTGTCGTCACCTGTCTGCCGTCGGCCGGCCTGGCCCGACCTCACTGTCCATGGAGGTCTTGACGCTGAACTGTTCCGATGGCAGCGTGAAGGAAACTTCACCGAAATACTCAGTGCCCTGATTAATTCGTGACCGGGCGCTCGGACGGGATGGGGCTTCACGGATGGACAAGGTGGTCGCCACGGCCGCGGAGGCGGTGGCCGACGTGCCGGACGGCGCGTCGCTGGCGGTGGGCGGTTTCGGCCTGAGCGGTGTGCCGAACGTGCTCATCGGGGCACTGTACGAGCGGGGCGTGTCCGGGCTGCGCGTCGTCTCCAACAACTGCGGGGCGATGGAGACGGGCCTCGCGGTCCTCCTGGCGGCCGGGCGGATCGCGCGGGTGACCGGGTCCTACATCGGCGCCAACAAGGAGTTCGCCCGTCAGTACCTGGCCGGGGAGCTGGAGGTGGAGCTGATCCCGCAGGGCACGCTGGCCGAGCGGCTGCGGGCCGGCGGCGCGGGCATCCCCGCCTTCTACACCCCGGCGGGAGTAGGCACCCAGGTGGCCGAGGGCGGACTGCCCTGGCGCTACGACGGCACGGGCGGCGTCGCGCTGGCCTCGCCGCCGAAGGAGGTGCGGGAGTTCGACGGCACCGAGTACGTGCTGGAGCGGGGCATCCGTACCGACTTCGCGCTGGTGCGGGCGGCGAAGGGCGACCGCCACGGGAACCTGGTGTTCAACAAGTCGACCCGGAACTTCAACCCGCTGGCCGCCATGGCGGGCAGGGTCACGGTCGCCGAGGTGGAGGAACTCGTCGAACCCGGCGAGATCGACCCGGACGCGGTGCACCTGCCGGGCATCTTCGTCCAGCGGGTGGTGGCGCTCACGCCGGAGCAGGCGGCGGACAAGAAGATCGAGCAGCGGACGGTGAGCAGCTGATGCCGTGGAGTCGTGAGCAGATGGCCGCGCGCGCCGCGCAAGAACTGCGGGACGGGAGTTACGTCAACCTCGGCATCGGTCTGCCGACGCTGATCCCCAACTACCTGCCCGAGGGCGTGGAGGTGATCCTGGAGTCGGAGAACGGCATCCTGGGCACCGGCCCCTACCCCACCGAGGACGCGGTCGACCCGGATCTGATCAACGCCGGGAAGGAGACGGTGACGGTCCTGCCGGGCGCGTCCTTCTTCGACTCGGCGCTGTCCTTCTCGATGATCCGCGGCGGGCACATCGATGTCGCCGTACTGGGCGCCATGCAGGTCTCCGCGCAGGGCGACCTGGCGAACTGGGCGATTCCCGGCAAGCTGATCACCGGGATCGGCGGGGCGATGGACCTGGTGCACGGCGCCCGCACGGTCATCGTGGTGATGACGCACACCGCCAAGGACGGCTCGCCGAAGATCCTTCAGGAGTGCGCGCTGCCGCTGACCGGCAAGGCGTGTGTGAACCGGGTCATCACCGATCTCGGCGTGATCGACGTGACACCCGACGGCCTGGTGTTGACCGAGGTCGCCCCAGGGGCGAGCGTCGATGACGTCGTCGCCAAGACCGGCGCGAAGCTGACTGTTGCGGAGGACCTGCTGTGAACACGGTTTACCTCGTCGACGCCGTCCGTACCCCGATCGGCCGCTACAACGGCGGCCTGGCGGCGGTGCGCCCGGACGACCTGGCCGCCCACGCGATCCGCGAGCTCCTCGCCCGCACCCCCGGTCTGGACCCGGCCCGCATCGAGGACGTGTACTTCGGCAACGCCAACGGCGCGGGCGAGGAGAACCGCAACGTCGGCCGCATGGCCGCCCTGCTGGCGGGCCTGCCGACCTCCGTCCCCGGCGTCACCGTCAACCGGCTGTGCGCCTCCGGCCTCGAAGCCGTCATCCAGGCGGCCCGCGCCATCGCCGCCGGCGACGCCCACATCGCCGTGGCCGGCGGCGTGGAGTCCATGACCCGGGCGCCGTACGTGCTGCCGAAGTCGGACAAGCCGTTCCCCGCCGCGCACACCGAGCTGTACTCCACCACCCTCGGCTGGCGCATGGTCAACCCCAAGATGGACCCGCAGTGGACCGTCCCGCTCGGCGAGTCGGCCGAACTCATCGCCGACAAGCACAAGATCAGCCGTGAGCAGCAGGACGAGTTCGCGCTCGCCTCCCACCGGAAGGCGGCCGCCGCTCAGCAGGCAGGGCTGTTCGACGCCGAACTCGCCGCCGTCTCCCTCCCGCAGCGCAAGGGCGACCCCGTCGTCTTCGCCGCCGACGAGTGCGTGCGCCCCGACGCCTCCCTGGCCGCGATGGCCAAGCTCAAGCCGTCCTTCCGCAAGGAGAACGGCACCGTCACCGCGGGCAACGCCTCGCCCCTGAACGACGGCGCGGCGGCCCTGCTGCTGGTCGACGAGGAAGGCCTGGAGGCGGTGGGCCGCGAGCCGCTCGCCCGTATCTCCGCGACCGGCGTGAACGCACTCGACCCGCACTACTTCGGCCTCGCTCCCGTCGAGGCCGTCAACCGGGCCCTCGCCAAGGCGGGCAGGACCTTCGACGACCTGTCCGTGCTGGAGCTGAACGAGGCCTTCGCCGCCCAGGTGCTCGGCTGCGTCGCCGAGTGGCCCGAGTTCGACCCGGCCATCCTCAATCCCCGGGGCGGCGCCATCGCGCTGGGCCACCCGCTCGGCGCCTCCGGTGCCCGGCTCGCCGGCACCGTCGCCCACCAGCTCGCCCGCCGCGGCTCCGGCGTCGGCGTCGCCACCCTCTGCATCGGCGTCGGCCAGGGCCTCGCCCTCGTCCTGGAACGATAGGAACCACGAGGAATCCCCATGACTCTCACCCAGCACGACATCGACCAGGAGATCGCGGCCGAGCACGCCGCCTACGAGAAGCGGGTCGCCGACGGCGCCCCCGTCGAGCACCACCCGCGCCGCGAGTACGCCCCGTACCGCTCCTCGGTCCTGCGCCACCCCCAGCAGCCGCCCGTCGCCATCGACGTCACCAAGGACCCGGAGCTGGTGGAGCTGCACTCCCCCGCCTTCGGCGAACGGGACCTGGGCGCCATCGACAACGACCTCACCCGGCAGCACACCGGCGAGCCGGTCGGCGAGCGCATCACGGTCTCGGGCCGGCTGCTGGACCGGGCCGGAAAGCCCGTACGCGGCCAGCTCGTCGAGATCTGGCAGGCCAACTCGGCCGGCCGCTACGCCCACCAGCGCGAACAGCACGACGCCCCACTGGACCCGAACTTCACCGGTGTCGGCCGTACGATCACCGACGCCGAGGGCCGCTACCACTTCACGACGATCCAGCCCGGCCCCTACCCCTGGCGCAACCACCTCAACGCCTGGCGGCCCGCGCACATCCACTTCTCGATGTTCGGCACGGCGTTCACGCAGCGGCTGGTGACGCAGATGTACTTCCCGGCCGACCCGCTCTTCCCGTACGACCCGATCATCCAGTCGGTGACGGACGACGCGGCCCGCCGGCGGCTGGTCGCCACCTACGACCACGACCTGTCCGTGCCGGAGTTCTCCATGGGCTACCACTGGGACATCGTGCTGGACGGCCCGAACGCCACCTGGATCGAAGAAGGACGCTGACCTGCCATGACGAAGATCGACACCAGTCGGCCGGAGAGCGTGCTGCCCACCCCCTCGCACACCGTGGGCCCCTTCTACGGCTACGCGCTGCCCTTCCGCGGCGGCGAGGACATCGCGCCCCACGGACACCCGGACACGATCACGGTCCACGGCTACGTCCTCGACGGCGAGGGCCAGCCGCTGCCCGACGCGTTCGTGGAGCTGTGGGGCGCCGACCCGGACGGCAACGTGTCCACCACCGACGGCTCCATACGGCGCGACCCGGCCTCCGGCGACTACCTGGGCCGCAACGGCGTGGAGTTCACCGGCTGGGGACGCATCCAGACCGACGCCAACGGCCACTGGTACGCGCGCACCCTGCGTCCGGGCGCCCGGGGGCACAGCGCGCCGTACCTGAGCGTGTGCGTCTTCGCGCGCGGACTGCTGGTGCACCTGTTCACCCGGATCTACCTGCCGGGCGACGAGGCGGCGCACGCGGACGACCCGCTGCTCGCGCAGCTGGCGGCGGACCGCCGCGACACGCTGATCGCCAAGGACGAGGGCAACAGCACCTACCGTTTCGACATCCGCCTTCAGGGCGAAGGCGAGACGGTCTTCCTGGAGTACCAGTGACTTCTGTCGGTCCCGACGACACCGGCCTGCTCGCCCCCGGGTGGGCAGGCTCCCCCGCCGCCTCCGCGACCTCCGACACGGCGTTCCTGCAGGCCCTGCTCGACGCGGAGGCGGCCCTGACCCGCGCCCAGGCCGCCCGGGGCCTCGCCCCGGCCGAGGCCGCCACCGCGGTCAGCGAGGCGGCCGACGCCGCCCGTTTCGACGTGCGCTCCCTCGCCGGGCGCGCCCGCTCCGGCGGCAACCCGGTCATCCCCCTGGTCGCGGACCTGACGAAGAGCGTCGGGGGGGAGTACGGCCCCTACGTCCACCGGGGCGCCACCAGCCAGGACATCATGGACACGGCGATGATGCTGGTCGCGGTGCGGGCCACGGAGCCCGCCCTGGCCGACCTCGCCCGCACGGAGCGGGCGCTGGCCCGGCTCGCCGCCGACCACCGCGACACCCCGATGCCGGGCCGGACGCTCACCCAGCACGCCGTACCGACGACGTTCGGGCTGAAGGCGGCCGGCTGGCGCTCCCTGGTCCTCGACGCACGCGACCGCGTCACCCGGGTCCGGGACACCCTGCCCGCCCAACTCGGCGGCGCCGCCGGGACACTGGCGGCCTTCACGGTGTACGGCGCCGCGGACCCGGTGGACCTCACCGCGGCCTACGCCGGTGAACTCGGCCTCGCCGCCCCGCTCCTGCCCTGGCACACCCTGCGCACCCCGGTCGCCGACCTCGCCGGCTGCCTGGCCTTCACGGCCGGAGCACTGGGCAAGATCGCGGCGGACGTCCTGGTTCTCGGCCGCACCGAGATCGCCGAGGTCGCGGAGGGCAGCGGCGGCGGCTCCTCCGCGATGCCGCACAAGGCCAACCCCGTGCGGTCCACTCTGATCGCGGCCGCCGCCCGGCGCGCCCCGCAGCTCGCGGCCACGCTGTACGCCTCGATGGCTTCCGAGGACGAACGGCCCGCCGGGGCCTGGCACGCCGAGTGGGAGCCGCTGCGGGACCTGCTGCGGCTGGCCGGCGGGGCCGCCCGGGACGCCGCCGAACTGACCGAGGGGCTGCGGGTGGACGCCGACGCGATGCGCGAACACCTCGGCCTCACCCACGGGTTGATCGTCTCGGAGCGGCTGTCCGCCGAGCTGGCCGCGGTGCTCGGGCGGGCCCGCGCCAAGGAACTGCTGACCGAGCTCGCCCGGCGGACCTACGCCGAGGGCCGCCCGCTCGGCGAACTCCTCGCCGAGCAGCCGGAACTGAAGGACGCCGACCTCGGCGAGCTCACCGACCCCACCCGTTACACCGGCTCCGCCGGAGCCCTCACCGACCGTGCTCTGGAGCGACGTTGACCGACAAACTCCTCAACCACCGTGCCGAGGGTCCCGCATCGGCGCCCGCGCTGCTGCTCGGGCCCTCGCTCGGCACGTCGTACGCGCTGTGGGACCAGGTCGCGCCCGAGCTGTCCGCCACCCACCGCGTGATCCGCTGGGACCTGCCCGGGCACGGTGGGTCCGCCCCCGGCCTGATCGGCCCCGGCGCCACCGTCGGCGACCTGGCCGGCCTGGTGCTCGCCCTCGCCGACTCCCTCGGCATCGAGCGGTTCGCCTACGCGGGTGTGTCCCTGGGCGGCGCCGTCGGTCTGCACCTCGCCCTGCACCACCCCGAGCGCGTCTCCTCGCTGGCCGTGATCTGCGCCTCCGCGCACTTCAACGGGCCCGGGCCGTGGCAGGAGCGGGCCGAACGGGTGCGCCGGGAGGGACTGGACTGGCTCGTCGAGAGCGCCCCGGCACGCTGGTTCCCCGACGGGTTCACGATCCCGGAACTCGTGCGGGACCAGGGTGCCGCCGACCCCGAGGCGTACGCCGCCTGCTGCGACGCGCTGGCCGCCTACGACCTGCGCGACCGGCTCCCCGAACTCTCCGTCCGCACCCTGCTGATCGCCGGCCGCGAGGACCGGGCGACCCCGCCCCCGCATCTGCGCGAGATCGCCGACGCCGTCCCCGGCTCCACGCTCGTGGAGCTGCCCGGGGCCGGCCACCTCGCGCCCGCACAGTGCCCGCAGGCCGTGCTGACGGCCCTGCGGGCCCACCTCGACGGCGGCGCCGAGCGCGGCATGGCGGTGCGGCGCGAGGTGCTCGGCGACACCCACGTCGACCGCGCCCAGGCCCGCCAGACCCCCTTCACCGCCCCCTTCCAGGACTTCATCTCGCGCTACGCCTGGGGCGAGATCTGGACCGACCCGACGCTCTCGCGCCGCGAACGCAGCATGATCACGCTGACCGCGCTGGTCGCGCACGGCCACTACGAGGAACTGGCCATGCACGTACGCGCGGCCCGGCGCAACGGTCTCACCCCCGAGGAGATCGGCGCGGTGCTGCTGCAGACGGCCGTGTACTGCGGGGTCCCGGCGGCCAACGCGGCGTTCGCGACGGCTCAGCGCGTCCTCGCCGAGGAGACCGAAGCGGAAGGGTGACCCTGCTGGTCGTAGCCTCAGCAGCACCTCGCACATGCCCCGCCGCGTGCCTACGGTGGGGGCATGTCCACCATTCTCATCACCGGCGCCACCTCGGGCCTGGGCCGCTACCTCGCCTTCGAGCTGGTCCGCTCCGGACACGTCGTCCTCGCCCACGGCCGCGACGCCGGGCGTACCGAGCGGCTCGTCGAGGAGCTGCGCACCGAGGGCGACGCCGAGGGGTTTGTCGCCGACCTGGCCTCACTGGCGCGGGTGCGCGAGCTGGGCGCCCACGTGGCCGACGCGCATCCCGACCTGGACGTCCTGATCAACAACGCCGGTGTCGGGGCGGGCGCGCCCGGCGCGGCGCGGGAGTTGAGCGCCGACGGCCACGAACTGCGCCTGGCCGTGAACTACTTGGCGCCGGTGGTGCTGACCCGCACGTTGCTGCCGGTGCTCCGCGCGAACACACCGGCCCGGATCGTCAACGTGGGTTCGGTGGGCCAGGATCCCCTCGACTTCGACGACGTCGAGTTCCGTCGGGGCTACGACGGCTTCGCGGCCTACCGCCGCGCCAAGTTCGCCCTGGCCGCCCACACCTTCGACCTCGCGGAGGAGCTGGCGGACACCGGTGTCGCCGTGAACGTCCTGCACCCGGCGACCTTCATGGACACGGCGATGGTCCGGGAGGGCGGCGTCACCCCGTGGAACACGGTGGCGGACGGCGCACCGGGTGTACTGGCCCTGGCGACGAAGGACTTGGGCACGGGCGGCTACTTCGACGGCACGAGCCGGTCGAGGGCGCACGAGCTGACGTACGACCGCCAGGTGCGCAGGCGGCTGTCGGTGGTGACGGACCAGCTCCTGGCGCTGTGACGCGCCTTCAGCGCAGGCCCCGTCCCGTCTCCAGCACCTCCCGGGCCGTCGCCACCAGACCGTCCGCGCCGCACGAACGCGCCAGCGCCAGGCCCCGGTTGATCTCCGCCACCGACCGCGCGGCGATCCCGTACTCCAAGCGGGCCGCCGCGTGCTCGTACTGGCAGGGGGAGGCCTCCAGGTAGGCGACCGCCTGGGCGGCCAGCCGGACCGCCCGTTGCCCGGTCTCCAGCGCCGCGGCACACCGCAGGGCCTCGCCGATGGCCGTGTCCGTGCCGAACCGTTCGGCCTGCCGGCGGGCGTCGGAGGCGAGCCGGGCCGCCCGGG
Organism: Streptomyces sp. SLBN-31; assembly: GCF_006715395.1. Lineage (NCBI taxonomy): Bacteria > Bacillati > Actinomycetota > Actinomycetes > Kitasatosporales > Streptomycetaceae > Streptomyces > Streptomyces sp. SLBN-31. The sequence goes on along the minus strand of NZ_VFNC01000001.1, from coordinate 2,337,615 downwards.
CCGGGTCCTCCGTGGCGAGGGCGCGCGCCAGGTCGAGGGCCCAGGGGACGGCCACGGGGTTGTGGTGACCGCGGGCCGCGGCGGCCTTCTCGGCCTCCTCCAGTTCGTTGATGCCGTCCTTGGTGCGGCCGACGGCGAGCAGCAGCCTGCCGCGGACGGAACGCACGTCGGGCATCACGATGGTGGAGGGGTAGGGCGGGGCGAAGCCGTACTGCTCGGCGATCTCCCAGGCCTCCACGACATGGCCGCGGGCCAGCAGGGTGTCGACGAGGTTGCAGGTCACGGTCCAGTACAGCGGCAGTCCACGGCCGACCCGCTCGGCGAGACGCAGCGACTCGCGCAGGGAGGTCTCCGCCTCCCGCAGCCGGCCGCGCCTGCGGTGCGCGAGGCCGACGTAGGCGTGCGCCAGGACGAGGTGACCGCCACTCCAGCCCGCCGACTCGTAGGCGCGCAGGGCCTCGGTGCACAGGCTCTCGGCACGGTCCAGGCGGTCGGTGTGGGCGTAGGAGCTGGCCAGCATCAGCAGGAGTTCGATGCCCCACTCGGTGTCGGTCCAGCCGAGTCCGGGGGCGAGGCGGCCGTTGACCAGGGAGCGGTCGCAGTACTCGACGACCTCCTCGGCGTTCTCGCCGTGGATCAGGGCGTCGAAGCCGCGCAGCATCAGCAGGGCGCGCTCGGAGTTGTCGCGGCCGGTGCAGGTCGCGGCGAGTGCGGCGAGGCGCTCGGAGCGGTCCGGGGAGACGGCCTCACCGGCTATGCCCTCCCACATGAACCGCACCGCCTGCAGCCGCAGTTTGGCGGGACCGTCCTCGTGCCGGGCGGCCTCCGCCTCGACCGTGCGGACGGCCTCCTCCAGCTGGTCGTTGTGCAGCAGGGCCTGGGAGAGGCGGAAGACGGCGTCCACCCGCTCGTCGCCGGCGAGGCCGGGCATGCCCAGCGCGGACTGGAGATGGTCGATGGTGACGGCGGGCGCGGTCAGCAGGGTGGCGCAACCGAGTTCGTAGAGCACGCGCGCGTGGACCTCGGGGGTCGGCGGTTCCAGCAGGGCGCGTTCCAGGCAGCGGCGGGCCGCGTCCGGGGCACCGACGGCGAGGTGTTCGCGGGCGGCCTCGCGCAGCTGCTCGACGAGTTCCTCGTCGTCGTCCGGGTGCACCTGCAGCAGGTGCCGGGAGGCCATGGCGGCGCCGAGCCCGGAGTCGGTGATGACCTGGGCGGCGATGCCGTGCATGGCGGTGCGCAGGGCGTCGGGGATGGAGTGGTAGACGGCGGTGGCGATCAGCGGGTGGACGAACTCCAGCTCGCCGTCGCCGGCCGGGCCGGCCGACGGGTCGGGTTCGGAGAGGATGCGGGCGCCCTTGAGCAGTTCGGCGCAGCGCGCCGCCGCGTCGTGATCCATGGTGGCGAGCTTGGCGACGAGGCGGACGGTGATGCCGGTGCCGAGGATGGCGGCGGCCCAGGCGAACCGGGTGGCGTCGATGCCGAGTTCCTCCAGGCGGGCGACGAGTCCGCCGCCGCGGGCCGAGCGGTTGAGGGCGCGCAGTTCGGCGGCGGAGCCCTCGGTCGGCTCCAGCTCGCTGTCCTGGACCTTGGCGAGGAGTTCGACGGTCTCGTACGGGTTGCCGCCGGTGACGGCCCAGACCTCGCGGCAGAACGGGGCGTCGGCGTGCGCGCCGAGGGTGGCGCGGGTGAGGCCGGCGGTGGCGTCCGGGGTGAGGGCGCTCAGCAGGGTGCCGGGGCGGCCCGCGGTGGCGGCGACCGTCTCGAGGAGACGGGCGCTCTCGCCGCTGACCTCGCCGGGACGGCGTGCCACGACGACCAGGACGGACAGGTCGTCGAGGCGTTCGGCGAACGCGGCGAGCCAGCGCAGGGTCTCCTGGTCGGCCCAGTGGGCGTCGTCGACGAGCAGCACCAGGGGCCAGTCGCGCCGGGCGAGCCTGCGTACGGCGGCGACGAGGCCGTCGCGCACGCCCTGCGGGTCGGCCTGCCGCTCGCCGGGCTCGGTGATGCCGAGGGCGGGACCCGCGACCTCGTACCAGTCGCCGAGGTACTCGCGCGCCTCCTCCGGCATCAGTGACACCAGGGCGGGCTGCAGCAGCTGGCGGACCACGTTGAAGGGCACGGACCTGAGGGTCTCGCCGCCGCGGGCCGACCAGACCGTGCAGCCGCGCCGCTCCGCCATGCGGCGGGTCTCGGCCAGCAGGGCGGTCTTGCCCAGGCCCGCCTCGCCCTGGACCATCAGCAGGCTGCCCGAGGACGAGCGGTCGGCGCGCAGGGTGTCGACCGCCTGTGCGACGGCGGCGAGTTCCTCGTCCCGCTCCCACAGGGAGGCCGAGGCGGCCTCCATGGGCCGTACCTCCGTCATCCCGCTACCTCCCCAAGTCGCCCGAACGACGTACAGATCTCGAGCGTAGCGGCCCGGTCGGGCGAGTGGAGGCCGGTCGGGGCAGCTGTTGCCGTGATGGGTGACAGCGGGTGCGAGCGGGCGACGCGCCGAGGTCCTGACCTGCGGGTGAGCAGCCGACGGATCGTCAAAAGGCGTTCAGGACCCGGCTGTTTCACGCCAACGCGGGAACGGGCGGGGCACGTTCGCGGTAAAGGGGCCGCCGGGGCGGCCTTGTCGAGGGGCGGGTGAGCGGGCGCACGACCGGACGGTCGTGGGCCGAAGGCCGGATCCTCTCATCCCGCTTTCACCGACGCCTCATACGGTGGGGGCATGACGCAGGTGACTCCTCCCGGGTGGTATCCCGACCCGGGGCAGACGAGTGAGGGTCCCGCCACCGAGCGCTGGTGGGACGGCAAGGCATGGACGGACCGGACCCGCCCCGCGGGCTCGGCCGCCGTATGGGGTCCCCCGGCGCAGTCGCCGATGGCGGGACCGGATCCGGCGTACGCGGCGTATCCCACCTATCCGGCGTTCCCCGCCCAGCCGCCGCCGCACGCTCCGCGGCGCGGGCTGCACACGGGGACAGCCGTCGCCGTGGCGGCGGCGGTCCTCGCGAGCATCGGTGTGGGCGTGTGGGCGCTGACCGGCGACGGCGGCTCGGGCGGCGGTGCCGCGAACTCCCAGCGGGGTCCGGGTGGACAGGGCGCGCCGTTCGACGGCGAGGGCGGTTCGCCGGGCGGCTCCGGCGGCCCGGACGGCGGGCAGTCCCCGGCCCCCGGTCAGTCCGAGGCCCCGAAGATCAAGAGCGGTTCGGTGACCGACCCGATCAGCGGCATCAGCCTGCCCATACCGGCGGACTGGTACGGGCAGCAGCTCCAGGTGGGCGCCTCAATCACGTCGAACGACTCCTACAAGTGCCCCGGTGACACCTCGAAGAAATGCACCAAGGGCGGCGCGTACTCGGCTCCGGCCCAGGTGCTCAGGACCTCGGGCAGCACGGCCGAGGAGGTCGCGAAGGCCGACATCCAGGCGAACGCCACGCAGTCCTACGGCGGCAAGACCTACGGTTCGATCACCTCGCACCAGGTGCTCGGCTCCAAGGCGGTCACGGTGGCCGGGCAGAAGGGCTACATGGTCCGCTGGAAGGCGGTCACCAGCAACGGCTCCGACGGCTACGTCGAGTCGCTCGCCTTCCCCTCCCCCGCCAACCCCGCGAACATCGTCGTGGTGCGCTTCGGCGTCGACGTCGGCGAGAAGCAGTCGGTCATCGACGAGATCACCAAGGGCATCGAGGTCTCGACCGACAGCGGCGACGGCAGCAACGTCTGAGGCCGGCCCCGGCACAGGTCGGCCGGGTGGAGCGCCCCTCCGCTCAAGGGGCACCCCACCCGGCCGGGGAGTGCGCGCCGCCCCCGTCCCCACGGTGCGGCGCGACCGGGCCGCCGTCCAGTCATCCCGTGGACGGCGACCCGGGTCTCAGGTGAGTCCGAGCGCGGGCAGCACGGCGGCCTCCACGAAGCGGACCAGATAGTCGGGGTCGGCGTACTCGCCGTCCACGACGGGCCGGGCGCGGGCGACCCCGAACATCTGCGCGGGGATGTACTCCAGCGCCGGATGGTCGGCGGCGATCTCGCCGCGTGCCACCCCGCGCCGGAGCAACTCCTTCAGTGCGGCGATCTCCGGGTAGACGATCGCCTCGCGCAGGGCCTGCGCGAGGTCGGCGTCCTGGGTGACGGCGTGCCCGAGGGCCTGCAGCAGTTTGGTGTCGTTGGTCGACCAGCGGCCCACGGCCCGCGCGGCCTCGCGCAGGTCACCGGCGAGCGAGCCGGTGTCGATGCCCTCGAACCGGGACCTGCGGCGTGAGCGCAGCGCGGCGACCACGAACTGGGGCTTGGTCTTCCACTGCCGGTAGAGCGTGGACTTGCTGCAGCGCGTGCTGGCGGCGACGCCTTCCATGGTGACGGCGTCGTACCCGCACTCGCGGACCTGTTCGAGCACGGCGTCGAAGAACTCCTGCTCACGCTCGGGCGTGATCTTGGAGCGGCGCGAGGCGGCGACCGTCTCCGGTCCGTCCGCTGCCTGCGACGTCATGTGCTCGTCTCCCCTCTGCGTCGGCTCGGAGTCGGGTGGGACTCCACCACGACTCTATTCCCACAAGCCACTGTGTCCTTCCTCAATCGATACGTCAGTGTACCGGAACGCTGTCGTATCGGTACACTCACGTATCGGAACGCTTCCGTTTCGGGACGTTGGCGTACCGATGAGTTCCGGCCGCGACAGGGGTCTCGACTCGCACCACCACACGCACCTCGTCAGCGAAGGGGCCGGGGGATGACAGCCCACACCGAGCCTGCAGAAGGAGAGGCCCGCGCGACCGCGCGGCCTCCGCTCGTCCGTGAGCTCCTGCTCGTGGCAGGGCTCTTCCTCGTCTACAAACTCGGCCGGCAGCTGGCGACCGGCCACACCGGCGAGGCGATCCACAACGCGCACCGCGTGTGGGACCTGGAACGAGCGGTCCGTCTGCCCGGCGAGGGCTCGGTGCAGTCCGCCCTGCTGCACGGCGACACGCTCGTGCACCTGGCGAACACCTACTACGCCACCGTCCACTTCCCCGCCACGGTGGCCTTCCTGGTCTGGCTGTACCTGCGGCGGCCCGCGCACTACGTCTGGGCCCGCCGGGTCCTCGCCACGGTCACCTCCGCCGCCCTGGTACTGCCGTTCGTGTTTCCGCTGGCCCCGCCGCGCATGCTGGCCGGAACGGGCCTGATCGACACCGCCAGGGTCTACGGCCCCTCGGTGTACGGGCCGCCGTCCTCGGACCACCTGTCGAACCAGTTCGCGGCGATGCCGTCGCTGCACTTCGGCTGGGCCCTGATGGTGGCCGTCGGCCTGATCGCGGCCACCCGGTCCCGGTGGCGCCTGCTGTGGCTGCTGCACCCGCTGGTCACCCTGCTGGTCATCGTCGGGACGGCGAACCATTACTGGCTCGACGCGATCGTGGCGACCGCGATGCTCGGTACGGCGCTCGCCCTGATCCACCGGCCGCGGCACACAATCTCCACGGCGGGCCGGGGCGGCGCCGCGCCCGCCGTCGAGGACAAGATCCTGGTGGGAGCGGCCCGATGACCGCCACACTCGTCGCCGTCGCCCTGTCCCTGGTCTCCGCCGTCGCCTACGCGGCCGCGGCCGTCGCCCAGGAGCGGCTCGCCGCCCGCAGCTCCGGCACCGGCACGCTCCGCCTGCTGGCCGCCGGCGCCTGGTGGGCCTCCGTCGGTCTGAACGCGGGGGCGGCCCTGCTGCACGTCGTGGCCCTCAAGTACGGCCCGCTCACCGTCGTACAGCCCCTCGGCGCGCTGACCCTGGTCGCCGCGGTGCCGATGGGGGCCCGGGTGGCCGGGCGGAAGGTGAGCTCCGCCGAGTGGCGGGGCACCGCGCTGACGCTGGCAGGACTGGGCGCGATCCTGGTCACCGCTTCGGGGCAGGCACCGGAGGCCGTGCTGAGCGTGCCCGAGGCGCTCGCGGTCGCCGGCGGTACGGCCGCGCTCATCGGGGCGCTGGCCCGGCCGGGCGCCAAGCCGGGGCTGCGACACGCCACCGCGTCGGGCTTCGCCTCGGGTGTCGCCTCGGCTCTCACCCAGACCGTGACGGTGGCGGCGACGGACCGCTCGGGTTCACTGCTGAGCTGGCAGGTGATCGGCGTGGCCCTGCTGGTCGCCGCGTTCGCGGCGGGCGGACTGCTGTTGTCGCAGACGGCCTACCGGGGTGGCCTCGGCGCACCCCTCGCCATGGTGACGCTGGCGAACCCCCTGGCCGCCGCGGTGATCGGCCTCACGCTGCTCGGCGAACGGCTGCAGGGCGGGGCGGCGGGCATCCTGCTCGCCCTCGCGGGGGCGGGCCTGGCCTCCTGGGGCGTGGTCCTGCTGACCCGGACGGCCCCCGCCTTCGTCCCGGCGGACGAGGAGCACCCGGTGGCGGCCGTCCTGGCCCTGGAGCCCGAATCGGCGCTGCTGGAGAACCCGTTGGTGCCCCGGCAGCCGGCCGACCCGGGCCACCTGACGCCGCTCTGACCCCGCACCGGCCCGCCGCCGGCCCGGGCTAGCCCAGTCCGCGCGAGTCCTGCTTCAATGCCGTGTCCACCGTCAGCGCCGTGGCCACCACCAGGCTCAGCAGCGGCTCCGGCAACTGGTAGTGGATCTGCAGCACGTAGTTGTCCGCGGTGGTGAACATCGTCTTGGCGAGCCCCTCCCACGTCTTCGTGATCCGGGCGACCTCGTTGCCCGCGTGATCGGCGATCGCGAAGTTCCAGGCCCGCCAGTTCTCCGCCTTGATCGCCCCGACCTGCTCGCCGTTCACGACCATCGCGAAGTTGATCTTCCCGATCATGTTCTGCTGCACGATCTCACCGACCGGCGAGCCGTCCGGACGGGACACGATGACCCGGGACTTGAACACCTTCGCGGGCCGGGTCAGCACCAACTGCGGCTGTCCGTGGGCGTCCCGGATCTCCAGCCGGTGCGTCATGAACTGGTCGAGGCTGGAGACGAACCGCACCGCCTTCTTCAGCGCGCTCTGCCCGACCTCGGTCACCGAGCCGATCTGGTTGCCGTTCTGATCCATGACCGTGTACTCGTTGGTCAGCTCGATCAGCTTGGCCTTCTGGTTGACCACCAGGACCGGCTCGGTGAACAGGCTGCCGCCACCGGGGCCGCTGGGCGCGACCCCGGCCTGCTGCTGCACCTGATGCTGCACCCGCGGGTCGGGCGCGGCGGGCTGCTGCGGTACCTGCTGCATCGGCTGCTGCTGCGGTGCCTGCTGGGGCATCGGCTGCGGCGGTGCCTGCTGAGCGACGGCCTGCGGTTGCTGCTGGTCCGCGTGGGTGTTCTGGGTCCACTGGGCGCCGTCCCAGTAGCGGAGGGTCTGCGGCGCTCCGTGCGGATCCGGATACCAGCCAGCAGATGTGTTCGATTGTGTGGTCACCGGGGCACACTACCCCGGCACCACCCACGCCCCGCCAGTCCCGGCAACACCGCCATCATCACCTTTTACCCAGCCCCTCGCATCGCCTTTTACTCAGGCGGTGATCAGAGCCGGGTCGCTCACGCCGGGCCGCCCGTTCTCGACGTGCCCGGCGAACCGCCGCAGGAACGCCGGGTCGGCCTCGGAGGTGACGGTGAGGTCATACCAGCGCCGGCTCGCCGCCAGGTCGACGGTGTGCTTCACCGTGGCGCCGGGCCGCACCGTGAGAAACCGTGTCCTGCAGCCGTAGCCGCCGCTCAGCTTCAGACGGACCGTGCCGGAGCCCTTGTTGGTCAGGGTCAGCTCGATGGCGTCGCCCCTGTGGCGGGCGGTGACCTCGGGTCCCGCAGTCTTGTTCACACCCTTGAAGGCGCGCAGGAAGCCGTTGGGGCCGTGCACGGTCAGGTCGTACGAGCCGCTGGAATACGCGGAGTTCCAGGTGTCCGCCACCGTCCTGCCGGCCTCGGTGGTGTAACTCCACGGCCCGTCGGTGCGGTTGGCGGAGGTGACCAGGAAGGCGGCGCCCGCCTTCGCCCCCGAGGCGAAGGTGAGGGTGATCTTCCCGGCGGCCGTGTCCACCGAACCGTCCACGTACGGGGCGTACTTGAGCGGACGGGCGGGGCGCAGGCCGCGCTCCTGCTTCGGCAGCGTGCCGTCGGCCGGCGGGGTCGGCACGTAGTCGGGGTGGCGGTTGTGGTCCGGCGGCAGATAACCGTCGGTGTCGGGCAGGGCGACCGGCCGGACGTCCCTGTGGGAGAAGTCGAAGGCCGAGGTCAGGTCGCCGCAGATGGCGCGTCGCCAGGGCGAGATGTTCGGCTCGTGCACCCCGAAGCGGCGCTCCATGAACCGGATGACGGAGGTGTGGTCCATCGTCTCGGAGCAGACGTAACCGCCCTTGCTCCAGGGCGAGACGACGAGCATCGGCACCCGCTGGCCGAGCCCGTAGGGGCCGGCCGGGTGGCTGCCGTCGCCCTTGAACAGGTCGGGGCCGACGTCGACGGTCGACTTGCCCTGCGCGGCCGAGCCGGGAGCGAAGGGCGGGATCTGGTGGTCGAAGAAACCGTCGTTCTCGTCGTAGGTGATGAACAGGGCCGTCTTCGCCCACACCTTCGGGTCGGAGGTCAGCGCGTCCAGCACCTGGGCGATGTACCAGGCACCGTAGTTGGCGGGCCAGTTGGGGTGTTCGGTGAAGGCCTCGGGGGCCACGATCCAGGAGATCTGCGGCAGCTTGCCGCCCTTGACGTCGGCCTTCAGCAGGTCGAAGAAGCCCTCGCCCTTGCGGGCGTCGGTGCCGGTGCGGGCCTTGTCGTAGAGGGGGGTGCCGGGCTGGGCGTTCTGGTACTGCTTGAAGTACAGCAGCGAGTTGTCGCCGTAGTTGCCGCGGTAGGCGTCCTGGATCCAGCCCCAGCCGCCGGCCGCGTCGAGGCCGTCGCCGACGTCCTGGTAGATCTTCCAGGAGACGCCGGCCTTCTCCAGGCGCTCGGGATAGGTGGTCCAGGCGTAGCCCGCCTCGTCGTTGCCGAGGACCGGGCCGCCGCCCTGGCCGTCGTTGCCCGTGTACCCGGTCCACATGTAGTAGCGGTTGGGGTCGGTCGAGCCGATGAACGAGCAGTGGTAGGCGTCGCAGACGGTGAAGGAGTCGGCGAGCGCGTAGTGGAACGGGATGTCCTCGCGGGTCAGGTAGGCCATCGTCGTGGAGCCCTTGGACGGCACCCACTTGTCGTACCTGCCCCCGTTGAAGGCGGCGTGTCCGTCGTTCCAGCCGTGCGGAAGGTCCTGGATGAAGGCCAGGCCCAGGTCGTCGGCGTCCGGGTGGAAGGGCAGGATGTCCTTGCCGTTGGCGTCGGCCTGGTACCAGACCGGCTTGCCGTCCTGCCGGGTCACGGCCGGGCGCGGGTCGCCGAAGCCGCGGACGCCTCTGAGAGTGCCGAAGTAGTGGTCGAAAGAACGGTTCTCCTGCATCAGGACGACGATGTGCTCGACATCCTCGATCGACCCCGTGCGATGGTTCGCGGGCAGCGCGGCGGCGCGCTGGATGCTGCTGGACAGGGCGGTGAAGGCGCTTGTGGCGCCCGCGAGTTGGAGGAATCGGCGCCGATTGACTTCGGGCATGGGTGAGTGCCTCTCATCCTGGGTGCGGATGGCCGGAACGTGACGGATTGCGCGCGGTGCGAGTGTTCCAAGAGCGACGAACGTCAGGGAAGGGTGCGGTGGCGTCCGCGTGAAAGTCGTCGGTACGGGGAGTGAGCCGACCTGCCGCAGCCGTAGCGCCTGCGATCGCGATGACCAGGTGCCGGACGGCGCAGCGCGAAAGCCGGTGTCACCGCCGGCACAACTGCCTGCCCTGGCGGGGCTGCTGCTGTCGGCGCGATGATCACGTCTGCTCCAGGAGCACGCCCGCAGCCCGCCCTTCACCGAACTCGCCGGGCGGCTTGAGCGCCTGACGGCGTAGGCCGAGTAGGCGCGGGGTAGAGGGCTCCTGTGGACGCACCCGAGAGGAGTCCGGCAGGGCTGGAGATCAGCCGAGTGGCCGAGGTGATCACGGGACGCACCCATGGTCTTGCGGGTCGCCGGGGTTCAGGCTATCGAGTGTCGGGGCATCACGTGATCACCTCGGCGCACGTCGTGGAGGCGTCGGACGCGGTGTTGCGGGTCCGTTTCGACGCGGATCGCCCCACCGAGTGGGCGACCGAGGCGCGGGTCGTCTTTGCGTCAGCCGGAGCAGACCTGGCGCTGCTGGAGCTCACCGATCTACCTGCCCGGGTTCCTTCGGCCCTCGCACACCCACGGTTCACGGGGCTACCGGACGACGACGTGACGGTGCAGGTTTCCGCCGTCGGGTTCCCGCTGTTCAAGATGCGTCAGTCCACCGTCCCGGCCGATCACGCCGAGACCGGTCGACCGACCCGGTATCGCGATTCCTGTCACGTGGACGGCAGGGTCTCCGTCCTCTCGAACCGCCGCGAGGGGACCTTGGAAGTTGCCGTTGCTCCGCCCTCCGACGAGGTGGGGCCGAACCGTTCGCCCTGGGAGGGTATGTCCGGCGCGGCCGTCTGGCACCGGGACGCGATCATCGGCGTGGTTGCCGTGCATCATCGGGCAGACGGTCTGAACCGACTGGCCGCTGTACGGGTGACCCGCTGGTATGAGGCATTGGAGGAAGCGGAGCTGGAGATGATGCGCCGGCATGCCGGTTTGCCGCCGCATCTGTTGCTCACCGAGGAGGCTTTCTTTCCCCCACTGCCCTCCCGCCTGCTGTCCCTCGTGAATCCCGCCGAACTATGGCAGGTGACGGATGCCATTGCCGCTCTTCCTTCCCTGCGCCGACTCGACGGACTTGACACGCTATTGGAGGAGGTCGATCCACGCCTTGCGGCCCAGCGCCCCCGCGCCGGCAGTCTCCGCTTCGAGGTGCACGGACTGTTGCGCACGTGCAGGAGGTACCCAGGCACCTTCGCCGCGGTGGTCGATGCTTTGCGGCGCTGGGAGCAAGACTCGGAGGAGGTCCACCACGTCGAGCACGTTCTGAGACGATTAACGCTCAAATATGGATGAAGTGATGCGGTGACCGGTCCGTACGCAGGGTTTCGGGAAGGCTCACTCTGGGCCATCATGGGAAGGAGCGCCGCATGGAGCAACGGCCGTTAACAGGAGGGGACTTGACAGCCGCAGAGCAGGTTACGCCCGAGAGTGGTTCTGGAATTTTGGACCTTTCGGGCATATCTCTTGAGGAACTGCGCTCCATGGACGGTCCGGATCTGACCGAGTCGCTCGAGCACTTGCTGAGCGACCTCGACGACCCGTATTCGGTCAGGGTCGGGGGCAGCAACCCGTCTCGTGTGGGGTGACGCAGGGGGATCTGTGGGTGCTGATGTCGGTGCGACCAAAGGCCGCCCGGCCTTCCACTCCCTTTCCGCGGAGGATGTTCCGGCGCTTGTCCAGGATGGCGATCCGGGCCGCTTCGTCATGGCGTTGCTGAGGGCCGAACGCAGTCGCCGCATGTTGCTCCTGCGAGCATTCCTCGACCGAGTTCGTCAGGACAAGCCGGCTGAAGCAGCAACTGTCACCCAAGCGTGGGATCTGCTCGAGCGTGCCCAGCGAGTGGTCCCCGAACTCGTGGAAGAGATCCTGATGTCTCCGGGGACAGGCGTCTGGGTCTCCTCGGCCCTGCGGCGCCTCACCGAGGGCGTATCCGGTCAGATTCCGCTGTGGGTGGTCACGGGGCGGCTGTCCGCGCTGGCCGTTGCCGCAGCGACCCGTGCCCGACTCCCGTTCGCCATGGAAGTGCCGCTCCACAGAGGAACCGTTTCTCTTCCGGGGCTGGGCTGTGCGAGGTTTCAGGAACTGGGCGGAAAATCGTGGGCATCTGCCCACGCTGTCGGACAGGAAGGCGCTCTGCGGGTCACCGCAGCCGACGTCGAAGTGCACGTCGAGCCCGAATGGCACCGCCCCACCCCGGACTGGCTGCCTACCCGGCGGCTGACGGTCGGGGAGCGGACGTCCGCCCTCCACCTAGTCCTGGAGGAGCATGACCCTTACCGCATGTTTTCGTCACCCCGAGCGCCACGCTTTCTGCATCCGGCGGAGGACCGCGTCTGGCGCTCATCACTCGACGACGCATGGAACATACTCATGCGTGACGATCCGGTTGTGGCGGAGGAATTTCGGTGCGGCCCTCTCCTCTCCCTGGCGCCCACGGACGCAAGAGAGAAATTCCGGCCTTTCAGCAGCTCAGCCGGTGAGGCTTTTGGTGGCATCAGCGCTTCGTTACCAGACAGCCCTACCCAACTTGCGGCCACCCTGGTACACGAATTCCAGCACATCAAGCTAGGCGCGCTGATTCATCTGGAACCATTGTTACGTCGTGCGGACAACGCAAATGATCAGATCGAGTTGTTCTATGCTCCCTGGCGCGACGATCCGCGACCTTTGGAAGGCATGATTCAGGGAATATACGCCTTCTTCGGCATGGCAAACTTCTGGCGTGGGCACCGCCGAAACAACCCCGCATCATTGCTGGCCGATTTTGAATTTGCCCTTTGCCGTAACCAGGTCTGGACAACCCTGAAGGACGTCGGGCGACACCACCGATTGACTCCCTTAGGGCGACGACTTATGTGTTTACTGGGTGAGCGGTGTGAAGCGTGGGCGGCCGAAGAGGTGTCCCGTACGGGCATGTACCTGGCACACGAGGTGGCGACAGACCACCGTGCCAGATGGCGCGCCCATCACCTACGACCGTCCCAGCAGGCCGTCGACGAGGCTGTGAGCGCCTGGAAGCGCGGAGACAGCCACCCACCCACTCTCCTTGCGGCCGCGCCGCGTTCCGTGCCCGACAGCGGGGCGGTCTGTCTTGACACTGCTGCGACTCTCGCCCGTCACACCATCGACGACCCCGAGGGATGCTGGGTCCTTCGAGCTGAGGATCAGGTGAGCGGGACGGGGCCGGCAGATGTGCTCCTCGCACTGGGCGAGCGGTCAGCCGCTCGCCCAGTACTGTTGGAGCAGTTGCGCGCCGGTAAACCCCCCGCGGCCGCCTGGCCCCTTCTGGGGCGAGCACTTGCCGACGAACCCGCACAGGGCGAGGTTTCTCGCTTTCTGCTCAATTTCCCGGAACGGATCAGAGCCGTTCATGAAGCTTTGAATGCCGCAGGTCTGGAGCACGGTGATCCCCTTCGACTGGCTGCCTGGCTCGCCAAGGGCAGATGACTCGAAGGAGCGGGCCGGCTAGAGCGGCAGGGGATCGATGTCGCAGTTCGCGCGGGCGCCCGCCCGGAATTCAATGGCTGCGGGGTGGGGAGCAGTAGCGTCCTGACCATCGGATGACGTGTTCAGCACTCGCTCCAGGCGTTCGCCGGTATCCCTGCGCAGGGCTGCGCCTTCGTCGTGCAAGCCGATTGACACAAGGTCTTGGGCAAGGTTTCCGGCGCAGGCGAGGGTGGTGGGGTGGTCCGGGCCGAAGGTTTCCAGGCACCGCGCAAGTGTTTCCCGGCCCCTGTCCACGGCCGTCCGGTACTCGCCCAGGGCTGCCAGATCACTGGCCAAATTGATGGCGGTCACCAGGGTGAAGGGGTGAAGTGGACCGATCGCGTCGACCAACGCCTCCAGCGCCGCCTCGTCCAGCCGGTGTGCCTCTTCCGGCCGTCCCAGCAGGCGTTCGGAGACGGCCAGACCGACATCCGCGGACATGGTGTAAGGATGCCGCTCGTGGAACACCGTGCGATAACCGGAGCAGACTTGGAGACCACGGGCGTGCGCACTGTCCAGGTCGCCGTTCTGACGAAGGGCGATGGCCAGCGTCAGCGCGCTCGCGAGGGACCTCGGGTGGGTCTCACCATAGCGCCGGGTGAAGCCTTCCTGGGCTTCCAGGGCGAACTCCAGTGCGCGGGCGTGATCACCTGCCTTCCGGCAGGCGATGCCCAGTTCGCGCACGGTGTCGATGGTGTTGGGATTGTCGCCGCCGAACAGCTCGCGGGACGCACTCAGGGCACTTTCCTGGAGCCGACGCGCACCGATGTAGTCCCCGATCTCGCGGACGTCGATGGCGATCGAGTTCTCGGTGATGAGGCTGCGCTGTTCGTCGCGGCCGAAGACGCGCAGTTTGAGTCCCCACGTCTTGCGGTCCAGCTCGAGCGCTTCTCGGAATGCTCCGGTCAGGCGAAGACTCACTCCGAGGTTGTGGGCGATGTTCAGGGTGACGGGATCGTCCTCGCGGAAGGCGCGTACCGCTCGGTCGTAAGCGACTCGGTTCAGCTCCACCGCGTCTTGGAAGCGGCCTTCGGCGCGGCGCACGCCGGCCTCGGTGTCGATTGCGTCAAGAACGCTTTCAGCGTCGGGGTCCGCAACGCGGTCGTAAACGCGTCGCACGTGTTCGACCAGGTCAGAGGCTTCCTGGTATCGGCCGACCGTCCAGTACATCCAGGTCAACCACTGGCCCATCAACAGTGTCTGGTGGTCTTCCTCGCCGAACAGCTCCAACCACGCCTTCCAAGCGGATTCGGAGAAGTCGACGGCGACCTCGTGCTCGCCCCAGTGGTACAGATACTTCGCGACGTTGATGACCAGGTCGCGAGTCCAGGACTGCTCCGACCGCAGGGCATTTGAGGCCATTACGTGAGTGTAGAGCTCAGCGTACCGATCCCAGCTGGTCGGGTCGGTCGGTGTCCCTGGGTCGGCTGTCGCCATCAGGCGGTGGGCGCTACCGCGCATGCTGTCTTGCTCCTGGGGGCTCATACGGTTGATCAAAACGTGCTGAACCAACCTGTGCATCTCGATGGAGTTGGTTCGGTGATCAATTCGGGCTAGCGAGTAGCGGTTGATCTCCCGAATCGCACGTGCGAGCTTCATCGGATCGCTGAGCGTCGCGTTCAGCTCCGGAAAGGGATCGTCGCGATTGCTTTCGCGGCGTGACAGTATTTTCCTGGAGATCGGGTCCGGTGCGAAGTATGAGCACAGCTGGAGTAGCCGGAGGGCGGCTGGGCTACGCGTCTCCAGGTGATCCAGGGAGACGTTCCAGGCAGCTGCGACAGGCAGCTGATAGTCCGGCGGGGGGGCAGTCTCGAGCAGCTCGTCCTTCTTGCTCTCGAAAAGGCGCAAGTACTCGGCTGCAGACATTCCCGTTTCCGCCCGCCAGGCGGCGGCCTGCACTAGTGCCAGAGGTAGATCACCCAGCGCGTCCGCCAGTGCTTCCGCTTCCTCTTCCGCGAGGATCGGCCCCGAACCGCGCAGCAACTCCTTACTCTCTTCTCGCGTGAAGACATCCACCTCGAGGGAGCCGCTGACGAGCCCCCAGCGCCGATTGCGGGAGGTGACGAGGATGGTTCCCGTGCCACCGGTCGGGAAATAGGGACGCACCTGCTCAGGGCTGTCGGCGTTGTCGAAGATAAGCATCCACCGAGAGAAGGGCTTACCCTCACGCAGTGCTTCCCGAACCGCAGGCCCAGCAACGTTGACTTCCGAAGAAGTGGTCAATCCCAACCGCCTGGCGAGTTCCACCAACGACTGGCCGATCTGCCCAGGCCGTTCGGACGGAATCCACCAAATGATGTCGAATTCCGCCTGATGACGATAGGCGTACTCAATCGCCAGCTGTGTTTTCCCAACCCCACCCATGCCATGGATCGCCTCGGGCAATACCGTTGTCGTACCCTCGCCAAGCCGCTCGTCCAGCAAATCGAGAAGCTCGGTCCGGCCGGTAAAATTCTGATTACGCGGCGGCAGACTCCAAATACGAGGCTGTGCGGTCCTTACTCCTTCCTCCGGGCGCTGAGGCGTGGTTGTCATGCGCAGTGCTCCTTGGTCTTCTACGGGGCGAGGGTATGGGATGACGTCGGGCGCAGCGGGCGGAAGATCGTTGAGGCGCACTGCATGCCGCTGATCGTGCCAGCGCAGGGCATCACGGAGAACGGCGGCACGCCCAAGAAAGGACACGGCCACCATGGCGCTCAGTTCGACGCGATGGAAATAGGCGTTGCGGCTCGTGATGGAAGGAACGGTCGGGTCGCACAACGACGCCGACGGGGGCGGCAGCAGAGAAGCGCTTGACGGAACGTTGGCCAAAACCGAGCGCACCTCCCGCACGGTGCGTATCGTCGCGCTGCGCCGGCCCACGGCAAGCAATTGTTCACGCGCATTCGGAAGGAAGTCGTAGACGACCGCTTCGGGCGCGTCGTCGCGGACTCCTGTGGGACGCACCAAGCCACCGAGAAAGAGTTCCGAGGCGTGCACCGGCTCGGCACCGGGTGTCGAGTGAATCAGAGCACGGATGACAGGAAGGCTGAGCGGTGCCGCGGCAAGGCGGGTGGCCAGTTGGAAGGCGGTGGGGGAAGCGGCCGCCCGGAAGTCGGAGACGCGGCTTGCTGCTGTGGGTGGACTTTGCGATACAAGAAACTCGTCCGCCCAGGGAAATGCCCGCGCAGAGTCGGGGCGGGCCTTCCAGCGGTGGGCGACCAGCGCGGGCAGATCCCGCCAGAGAGGTTCGTCGGCGGTCAGCACGCCGGACAAGGCCTTCGCACCGTGCTGGAGGAGAGAGAGAACGGGGACGATGCTCGGGGGGTCCCCTTCGGCTGCGTCCTCCCCTTCGCCATCCGCTTCTCCTACGGCGCCTGCCCACAGTCCCGGTGGTGTCTCCCGCAGCCGCCACTCCCACGACGCATTGGCCGTCCAGGGGCCCGGTGCTTTCACCTGAACGTGGGACACATCGAGCCCGGTGCGAAACCACAGATGCGGTGGGAGGACATTGATCACGGCAAGGGGCCAGTTCAGCGTCCACTCACGGATCAGGGGCTGCACTGTGCCGAGGTGCCAACCAGCTGCAAGCCCATCCGTGACCACGAGAATCACCCGTCGGGTGCCTTCTTCGGTCGCTCCAAGGACAGAATCGGTGCCAACGCGCGACGGCACCGTCTCGTCCGTGCCCAGCAGTCGGACGACTCTCACATGGGTGAGGTTCTCAGCCAGCGCCTCGGGCACTTGCTGGACCACGCGATCCCACACGCGCATGCTGACGTGGGCATCAACGATCAGAACTGCCTCCGTGGGCACGTCGCCGCCTTCTGGGAGCAACGTGTGCCAGAGCAGTGCGGTGTCTGCTCCAGCCCGTAACCGACCGCGCCAGACATCGTCATAGGACATGGTCACTCGCAGAAGATCGGCGGCGGTGTCGATGCGGTGACGGGGACGCGTCTCCGCTGACAGTCGTGACAACCACCCCGTGCACGGGGCAGCTTACCCGCGCCACGGGCGAGTGGTCGCACGCGATGACACGCGCATCCGGCATCACGAAATGCGCCTCCAATCTCCCCCGCTCGTAGGCAACTTCAGATCAGGAGCTGCCCGGCCCACCTGCTGCGGCAGAGGGCCCTGGCAGTCGTTCTGGATCATCCAGGAGCAGTGCCAAATGCCGGCCGACATGGTCGTTCCATCCCTCGGGCCCCAGCGCCAGCGCTGCATTGCGCCAACGGCGGGTCCGGTCCAGCAGTCCGGCAAGGCCGCCGTCACGGACGATGTCCGCGGCTGCCTCACGAAAGGGCACTCCCGAGCCGCTCCTGTCCCACAGAAGGGCAGGGATGCCCGCTCGCAGAGCTGCCACGAACTCCTGACGGGCCGTGGGCGAGTCGGTACGGGGCGATTCACTGAGGACGAGGCAGACAATCTGTTCGTCCTCTTTGAGCTCTCGTTCCAGGTGAAAGGCAGAACCCTCCGGCGTGCTCCAGTGCGAGCGGCTGTGGGCAGGACTGTCCTTCAATTGGCGCCAGCGATTGTTCCAGGGGCGATGCCACGCCCCCTTGCGTAGTCGTTCGAACGAGCGCAGGACCACGGTGTAGTCCATCACCAGGGGGGTCGGAATGGGGGCGTCAAGTTCCTTGTTCCACCACTCCACGGGCTCGTCAAGTAGTTCCCAGGGCAAAATGTACTCAATGATCACAGGCTGGCGCAGGTCTGCCCACCGTTCCTCGGCTTGCTCAATGAGGCGATCCACTGCGGCGGGAAGCTCGGTCCTCTTGAGTTTCAGGGTCTCACCGGGTATCGGGTGCCAGCCGTCCGAATCGGATTGACGCCAATGCGACAGGTAGTAACTGTCAAGGTCGACTCCGTCGGGCTCCAACTGGATCAGCAGGTACGCGGGATGGAGCGCGGGTTCACTCGGTGGGTCGTACGTGTCATGCTGCCAGTTGGTCATCTCGTCGGTCAGTCCCCGCAGTTGGGCCTGTCTGCGGTTCCAACGCCGCAGCTCCTCGGCTTCCTTGGTGCGGCCGTCCTTGACCAGGTACTCGGCGACAAGAGCCAGGAACGCCATGGCGGGGGGCAGCTCATCCGCGGCCGCGTTGTCCCCGGCCAGGTGCAGGAAAACCTCCCAACCGGTGCTGCACCAGGCTTCGAGTTCCTGCGTGCGCGCGTGGCTGGCTCGGCGGGCCAGCCGCGTCAGGAGCGATGTTGAGTGGATGCTGTGCAGGACCGGGCGCAGGGGATGCAGATCCGCGTTCTCGAAAAATGCCGCCGCTTCCCACTCGTCCACCAGCCGCCAAACGGCAAGCGCGGTCTCGGAGCCCTGCTCGGCGTAGTCGACGCAACGAGCCAGAGTCTGCAGACCTTCGTCGGCAGCCGCACAGGACTTCACCAACTGCCGCATCCACAGCGTCAGCGGGGCATCCTGGCGGGGGTCGATGACCATGCTCGGCCCCAGCTCCGCAGCGAGATCCTGTAGCACCATGTCCGCGCCGGCCTGTCGGCGCATCGTCTCCGACGTCGTGAGTACGCGGGTGATCGCTGCGATGAGCTCGTTGCGTACCCGTGCGGAGCTGCGCTCCCTCACCCCGTGACCTCCCCCCGGCTGTCATCGAGTAGCTTCCCGCTGGTTTGGACAGCCTACGGCTTAGCCTTCCCAACCGTCAGGCGCTCGAAAGGTCGCAATGAGCGATCGAGCCTCTCTGGCAAGCGCTGGAGAAGCACAACCTGTCCACCGGGCGAAGCGCGCGACGAATCGAGTGAGCGGGTGTGCGGTCCGGCTCGTCGAGCACCCTGAGCTCCATGGCGCCCGTGCACTTCGCCTGAGCTGGTGGTCGCCCACGGCGCTCATGTCGTCCGGGACCGTCGCTCGACTCCAATCGCCCCCTTTTGCCGTGAGACGTCGATAAGATTCCGGCTCCGGGACAGCGCCAAGGAGCGATGCATGATTGAACTGTCCGACTTGATAAGGGAGTTGCGGCAGGAGCTGTACGCCGCGATGGCGGACGGGCCTCCCGGACCGATGCGATTCGAGCTCGGTCCGGTGGAGATCGAGGCAAGCGTGGTCGTGGACCGTGAGGCCGGGGCCGGCGGCAAGGTCCGCTTCTGGGTGATCGAAGCCAACGCAGACGCCAAATCGGCGGCTTCGCAGACTCATCGGATCAATCTCACCTTGCAGCCGAGGCTGGTTGCGCCGGACGGGACGCACCGCAGTGTCCTGATCACGGGAGACGAGGCCGAGGGCGAGCGCTGACCGCCACGCGGCGCGGGTACCTGCCGCGGGCCGACCGCATGGGAGGCGTTCATCGACCCCGGGACGGCCGCCCGCCTCGTGCCGCAGATTCGCTTCCGTCAGACGGAAGCGTCCTTGCCCCCCTGTGTCCCCGTCACGAATCTGAGTCCACCACGGCACGCGGGGCGACGGCGCCCCGCTCTCAGGGACGGGAACGCCATGCCTCACATCACCGCCTTCGCCAGGAACCAGTGGTACAGCTAGCGCATCTTTCTGACCTGCGCTTGTGTGGGGGCGATGAGGCTGTGACCTGCTAGGACGGGTTGCAGAGGCGTACGGAGGCAGTCAGAGGAAAACACTCTGATTCGACCCCGGTTCGACCCGGGTCGCTCGGAGGCAGCCAGAGGCATCAGCCCCTGGAATTGGCCTTTGAGGGACCCGAGTTGGCCGGTGTGGATCACGAGTGAGGACTCTGGTGGGGCTCTGTTTCGACCTCGGTCGAGCTGCGATGGGGACGTCTGCCTCCGCTCGGGGCCAGGCATACGAGGGCCTCCAGGACGGCCATCCTGGGGACCTTGCTGGCGCCGATGGAGGTCGGTTCCGGACACCACCCGTGGTTTTAGCGGGCCTGGGTGGCGTCCACGTCTTTGCGAGACGACCCCACTGTGCCAGACAGCACCCACCACTCCCCCTCTCAACGACGCTCGACCCAATTCCACGACGTTCTGGGCCACGCCCAACTGCCGTCGGCCGCGGCCGATCTCATTCTGCTCGGAGACCTCACCGGCCGCTACGCCACCGGCAGTTACAGCCGACTCGCCTCCGACAAGCGGACCGTGATGCTGCGCGGGGACCGCCAGGGCGCGGCCGAGCACGGTCATCGGATCACCGCGGCCATCGCGTGCCACGTGGCCCGGGCTGGCGGCAGCGTCGACCAGCTAACACAGCTCTTGCTGCACCCCGAGCACGAAGGCGGACGGCACACCCGGGACATCGCGCTGCGCTCCGGGCAGGCTCGGGCGCTGGACTACATCCGCCGGGTGTGGGCCAGCGCCGTCCAGACCGTCAGCACCACCTTGGCGCTCGGCTCCCGGGACCACGCCTACGAGCTACTCGCCGCGCTGCGCGACCGGATCGAGACCACGCCGTGGCGGGGGGAGCGAGGCCAGACCGCGCTGCGGGTCCTGCGGGCGCACCTGAACTTCGCGGAGACCGCGGGCGGTCCGCTGCATCACGCCAGTGAGCGGCAGACCGCCGAGGAAGCCGGCATCTCCCGCACGACACTGCGGGCCGTCTACGAGACGGTCCTCAAGCCGGGAGGCTGGCTGCGCCGACTACGGGTCGGCCACGGCCGGGAGGGCTCGACCTGGTATCTCGCCCTGGGCAGCGCTCCGTCTCGTTTGTGGACCACTCAGTTCCCCCCCGACCCGGCACTTGAGGAGTGGACCACCCCTGAGACGGCCACAACGGCCGACATCGACTCCACCGTCCTCGCACGTCTGATGGGCTACGACGCCTTCGCCCATCACGGCCTCGGCAGCGCCGCCCTCGTGATCATCAGCGCCCTGCACCTGCACCCCGACCAGACCGCTGCCGACCTCGTCGCTTCTTCTTCGGTCTCTCGCGCCACCACCTACCGGACCCTGAAACGCCTCGCCGACCACGGTCTCGTCCAGCACACCGGGGAGACCTGGGCCCTGGCGCCACGTGCGCTGGAGGGCTTCGGAATCCACCTCCCGGACGCCGCCAACGGCCACACGCCGGCACAGGGCTGGGCCAAGGTCGCCGAGCAACACGGCACCTGGGGCGTCGCGGCCCGGCGCAAGACCCTGCACACGGCGGAGCGTGCGGCCTACCAGGAGGCACTGGACCGGCTTGCGGAGCACCGCAGCAGGGCTGTGGTGCTCGTCCGCGACGGCCGCCAGGTCCTGGTCCCAGCACCTCGCCCCGACGAGATCCCGCCCACTTGGCACGCCCCCGACGGGCGCGTCCTCGACCCGGCCACAGGACATCCGACCGCCGACTGGCGGGTCGCCACCGACGGCCGCCTGATCCTCATCACGCCCGCCGACCAGCGCAGTTACGACGAGCTGGCCGCTGCCCATGCCGAAGCCCTCAGCGAATGGGAGTCCGTCGCATGAACCCAGAGCCCCCGGTCACCATCGACCCGAGCGAGGCGGTGACGCCCCTGTCCCTGCGCAAGCAGTACGAGTCCGGTGCCACGGTCGACGAACTGGTCACCGCCAGCGGCCTGTCCTACGGCACCGTCCTCAACCGGCTGCACGACGCCGGGACCGTGATGCGCACGTCGTGGCAGACCCGCAGGATGCGCCAGGACCCACAAGCCCGCAAGCGACTCGCAGCCCATCTGCGGACTCTCTACGAGCAGCACGGCGCGACCCTCACCGAACTCGCGGCAGGCGCCGGAGAGACGAGGCGTGCTGCCCGGCGCCTGCTGATCGAGGCCGGCGGCACCGTGCGCACCACCCAGCAGACGCTGCGGATGCGCGCCGCAGCGCGGGCCGCCGAGCGGCACAAGCTCGCGCTGTCCCTGCGGGCCCGGTACGAGGCCGGCGCCACGGTGCCCGAACTCGCCAGGGAGCACAGCTACTCCGTCGCCACCGTCTACCGGCTCCTGCACCAAGCAGGCACCCGCATGCGGCCCCAACACCACCACGGCCCGGCCCACGCCCCGAGGGAGCGGCCATGAGCCCCCACGTCCCCGTGGGTGTTCCCCACCTTGTCTGGCAGATCAAGAAGGCGGCCGTACGCCATTCCTGCCGCCGCAGGGCAGCACGGACACCCCCGTCGACGGCCCGCTAGCCGACGCGCACACCACACAACACCCCGTCCCAATTCAGGAGATCAAGCACACGTGAACGAGAACACCCGTCACAAGACCCTGGCCGCAGCCACAGAACACGTCTGGGACGCGTTCGTGATCGTTGTCGGCATGCTCAAGGGCGGCACCGGCAAGACCACCTCCGCCTGGTTCATCGCCCTCTACTACGCCGTCGTCCTCGGCCTGCCCACGTTGCTGCTGGACGCCGACGCGACCAGCCAGTCCGCCTACGACTGGTTCAAGGTCGCCCAGGCCGCCGGCTTCGAGATTCCCGAGAACCTGGTTGTCGAGCGGTACCCGTTCGACGACATCGCCGAGTACATCCGCACCAAGCGCGCCGAGTTCGGCGCGATCGTGGTCGACGCCGGCGGCGGCAGCGCCCGCATCTTCCACGAGGCTGTTACCGAGGCGAACCTGCTGCTCGTGCCAGTCGCCCCCACCAAGATCGAGCGCCGCAAGCTCGTGGCCACCTTCGACGAGGCCGAGCGCGCCGCCGCACGCAACGAGCACGGCGTCACCGCCCACGTCGTCATGGTCAAGGCCGACGACCGCACCAGCCTGCCCAGCCGGGCAAAGGACCAGCTCCTCGACCCTGACCAGGGCGAGGGCATCGGCCCCGACCGCGACGAAGCATTCCCGCTCGCCGAAACCACCATCCACTCCTGGGTCCACTACATGGAGGCCTTCGGCGAGATCCCCACCGAACTGAGCGAGTACGCCAACCTGATGAAGGAGCTGACCCAGGCATGAGCGAGAAGAACGACAGGCCGAAGCCGCCGGCCCGCCGCACCGGCGGCCGCACCCTGGGCGGAGCCAAGAAGACAACCCC
Source organism: Streptomyces sp. SLBN-31 (assembly GCF_006715395.1). Lineage (NCBI taxonomy): Bacteria > Bacillati > Actinomycetota > Actinomycetes > Kitasatosporales > Streptomycetaceae > Streptomyces > Streptomyces sp. SLBN-31. Next base: position 2,314,586 of record NZ_VFNC01000001.1, on the reverse strand, counting down.
GCCGCCCCCTCCCCCGGCCGCCGAACTCACGCCCGAGCAGTTCGCTGCCGAACAGGCCGCCACCCAAAGCGAAGGGCGTACTGCGGGCGACGGATCCGAGGCCCAGCGCGCTTCCACGGCTCGCATGGCGAACGCGACGCAGGGCGACCCGACTGGGACGGACCCCGAGGTGCCACGGCCCCACGTCTCGCCGACCGTCAGCGTCGTACCGAGCGGCCCTGCTCAAGCCCCGTCCGCAGTAGCGCCCGCAGTGCAGCCGGTTCCCTCTGGGCAATCGCTGCAGGGGCAGGAGCAGTTCGTGGCCCAGGCTGCCGAAACCATGGCACCCCCTGGTCAGCCCGCGCAACTGATCGAACAGGCTCCGCAGTCCGCTCCGGCCCAGGCCACCTACACGGACTCGGGGGTGTCCCCGACCGCCGAGGTTGCCGTCCGGCCAGCTGTGTCTCCGGTCCCAGGCGGGACTGCCTTCCCGGTGAGGACCGACGTTCCGCGATCTCACCCGGAGCAGAACACGCGATCTGAGGCGGCACCCAGCGAGGGAACCCCGTGGGCTCAGGGACCCGGCAGGCCCACGGACATTCCCGAGACGGCCGCCGTTCTCAACCAGCGCATCATCACGCGCGAGAGCCTCGACTCGTCCGTGCCTGCCGCGCTGAGGCTGAAGAAGCGCATCAAGCGCTTCGCGCTGGACAACGAACTCGACCACCTGCCCATCGGCGACATCGTCTCGGTCGCCCTGGACGAATGGCTCACCTCCCGCGGCTTCTGACACGGCGTACATCTCCCAGGGTGTCCGCGAACGCTCATCTCGTTCGCGGACACCCGTCCCCCCGACTATTCCACTAGTCGACTAGGCGGCTAGCTAGTCGACTAGGCGACCGGACTGGAGCAGCCCATGCCCGATCTCTCGCACCACGCCCGTCAGCTGCGTGAGCTGGCTGACGCTCTCGACACGCATCCGACCTGACCGACGACCCGTTGGCGCCGCATCCGGACACGCTGGAGGTCATCAATGGACGCCATACCAGTCGCGGGCAGATCAACTACGCCGTCCCCGACGCTCTCCAACTCCAACGGCGCATCCGCCGATATCACGCGGACCACGGCGTCCAGCACGGCGACATCGTCGCCATGGCGCTCGACGCATTCCTGCGTGCCAAGGGCTACCCTCCCGACCTCACCGCGCCCAAGACAGAAGAACAGTAATCACTTGGCCGGCCCGCGATGCCCTGCACTTTGGGCGAAGTCAGTGAAGTCCTCGAAATGTCCCAGTGCGCGGCCTCCGAGTCTCCTCCCGCATGCGCGCACCGGTCGTTGTCGGTGGTCCCTCCTATCCTGAGTTGACGTGCACCACGCGTGAAGGACGGAGGATCACTCCATGGGGTGGGACAACAGAGCGTGGCCTCGGCCTCGCGGATCCGGCCGGGCTACGGCGGGCACTCCGGTGTCCTTCTCGGAGCACTGATCGGATGCCGCAGCGCAGTGTCCAGCAGCGGGCTGGGTTCCGGGGCGAGGCATTCGTCGACAAGGCCGTCTCCGACGCCGGGCACGTGTGGAACGACACCAAGCGTGACTTCGCCATCGACGGTCAGATCGAGTTCGTGGACGCCGATCGGGAAGTCACCGGTGTCGCCGTCCTTGCCCAGGTGAAGGGCACAGAAGTCGGGTTTCGGGGCGAGACCGCGGCCGAATTCAAGTTCACGTGCAAGGCCGACCACATCGCCTACTGGCTTCGTCTGGGCCGTCCGGTCGTGCTCATCTGCGTGGACCTGCGTGTCCAGCAGGCGTGGTGGAAACGCGTCGACACCTGGTTCGCCGACCCTGAACGCAGGGCACGGCGCGTGGTTCAGTTCGACAAGGCCGCGGACCGCTTCGACCTCGATGCCTTCAGTCGGCTGTCGGCCCTGGGCGTGCCCGCCGGAGAGCCGTTGCCACGGCTTGAGGGAAGCGAACAGCTGGTCTCGAACCTCCTCATGATTGAGGGCTTCGCCCCGCTCATCTACGAGGCGTCCACGCCGTGTCGGGACCGCGGTGATGCATGGGAGCGGATGCGCTCGAACGGCAACCAGTTCGAGAGCGGCTTCGTCCTGGCCGCCGGACGGATCTCCTCGCTGTGCCGACTGGACGAGGGCCCTCTCGCCGTGCTGTGCGACGGACCGGTCACCTCCATCCCGACGCAGGAGTGGTCGACCACTGAGGACCCCGACCTGCAACGGCGCTTCGTTTCCCTGCTGAACTTCACCCTGCGCTCCGCACACCATCCCGAGCTGGTCTGGCACTCCACCAAGAAGGTCGTCTACATGCAGGCCCCGCCCGACCGATCAAGCCGGAAGATCAAAGGCCGCTACCGAGGCAGCCGCGGGCGTGCCTTCTTCACCCCGTACTTCGGCAAGGACGACCAGACCAAGATCAGCTTCTGCCGTCACTACGCTGCCGGACTGTACTTCCGCCGCTGGGGCGAGCAGTGGTTCCTGGAGATCAACCCCACCTACCACTTCACCATCGACGGCCGACGCGACTCTCTGTACGACGCCGAGTACGTCCAGAAGATCAAGCGGCTGGAGCGCAACAACGCCGTCTACCAGCTCGTACGCGCCTGGGCAGACTACCTGCAGGGCGACGACACCCTGTTCAGAAGCCGTGATGAGCGCATCCGATTCGGCCAGCTCCTGCAGCTCGACTGCGATGCCGCCATCGACGAAAGCGTCTGGATCCCGCAAGAGCCAGCGCCGAAGCCGAGCGTGAACGGGCTGGCCGAGGGATTGTGGGAGCTGCCGCAATGAAAGCACCCGTGCTGCACGAGCCGGAGCTGGAGTTCCGCGCCGGAAACCGCCACATCGATCCCCGCTACGGCATCAGCGTGTACGGCCCCGCCGACGCCGACTCCCCCACCGGACCACACCGGATCCCCATCGCCCTGGTCGGCCCCGCCCATGCGGTCGACGGCATCCGAAAGTGGCTCCAGCGCTGCCAGAACCACATCGAGGCCAAGGACACCAAACCCGGCCAGGAGAACCTTCACCAGCCGTTCCCCGGTTTCAGCACCGACTCCCCGTTCGGCGCCGAGCTCGTCTTCGACGACGCCCTCGTCCGCGAGATCCCCGAACGCCATCTGCGCCGCCTTGCCCGCGCCGACACAGCCTCCGCCACCAAGGACGCTGTCGATCTCTACGCCGACGCCGCCCGGTCCCTGGCCGAGAGCGGACGTTGCCGGGTCATCATCTGCGCCCGCCCGGAAGAACTCCAGGACCGCGAAGAACAGCCGCCGCCGGAGGAGTCCGCAGCCGAACGCATCGAGGATCAGGACGAGCGAGACACTGGTGGCGACTTCCACGACCTGCTCAAGGCCACCGCGCTCACGCTGCCCGCTCCACTACAGCTGATGCGCAAGGAGACCTGGACCGGGACCCCGGCCAGGACCAACGGGAAAACACTCCGCCCCCTGCAAGACGAGGCCACCAGGGCCTGGAACCTGCACACCGCCCTGTACTACAAGGCCGGCGGGACCCCCTGGCGCATGCAGCGCCACAGCTCCGACCTGGCCACCTGCTACGTCGGCGTCAGCTTCTACCGCAGCGCGAGGGGAAACGAACTGCACACCGCCGTCGCCCAGGTGTTCAACGAACGCGGCGACGGTGTCGTCGTCCGCGGCGGCACCGCACAGATCTCCAAGACCGACCGCCAGCCCCACCTGAAGCTCTCCGACGCCCGGCAGCTACTGCTGGACGCACTCACCGAGTACCGCACCACCCACGGCCACCAGCCCGCACGCATCGTCGTACACAAGACCTCGAACTTCACCACCGGCGAGATCGACGGCTTCCACGAGGCAGCCGACCTGCGCGACATCGACCATGTCGACCTGCTGTGGATCCAGCGGCGCGGCGCCCCGCACCTGTACCGCACCGGGCAACTCCCGCCACTGCGCGGCACCAGCGTCCAACTCGACGCCCGCTCCCTGCTCCTGTACACCCGCGGCTCAGTACCGTACTTCCGGACCTACCCCGGCCTGTACGTCCCCCAGCCCCTGCTGATCCGGCCCGTAACACACGGCACAGACCTACTCACCGCCAGCACCGACATCCTCGCCCTGACCAAGATGAACTGGAACAACGCCCAACTCGACGAACGAGACCCCCTCACCCTGCGCACCGCCTACCGAGTTGGATCCATCCTCAAACACGTCCCACCCAACGCCCGCATCGCCACCCGCTACGCCTACTACATGTAGCGCTCAGGTGCGGTGTTGCGTCTGTTTCGGGCCCGAGTGCCCGGGTATGGAGGCGTGGTGGCCAGCCGCAGGTCAACAGGGAGTGGCATCGACCGCGGCAAAGGACACCGGATACGTCAGCAGTCGGCGGCCTGTGCGAGGCGCTGTGCCAGCGTGGCCGCCAATTCCTCGGCCCGGGACAGCTGGGTGCGCAGGTCCTCGACCCGCTGCTGGGCGGCCCGCTCGAAGCCACGGATCCGCTCCAGCAGTTCCTCTCGTTCCCCGGATTGCAGCTTTTCGCCGGAGTCGAGCCGGTCGGTGGTCTCCAGCAGGGCGCGCATCTCGTCCAGGGTGAAGCCGAGCGGCTTCATACGGCGGATGACCATCAGGCGGGCGACGTCGGCCTCGGTGTACAGACGGAAACCGCCCTGCGAGCGAGCCGACGGGATGACGAGCCCTGTCTCCTCGTAGTGCCGGATGGTGCGCAGCGACAGCTCGGTCCGTGCGGCGACCTCGCCGATCTGCATGTGCTCGCTGCTCACGCGGGGTGCCTTCCTCATCTCTCGCCACGGCAACGGGCGGCCGCCGCCGATCTCTACTCTAACGTTAGGGTAGAGTTGCCTTGGTGCCGGGTCGGCTGCCTGCTGGCACCGCTCCCCATGGTGCGGGATGCCGTCCCGTTTCCGTCAGCCGTGTCGGGGCCGACGACGCCCCGGGTGGAGACCATTGTCCGCAGCAAGCAGGAGAGAGCGTGAGCATGTCCGTGATGCCCGGCGCCGCTTCCTGTCCGCCGTGACCCTTAGCCTCCCGGCGGCGCCTGATTCCGTCGCTGCCACCCACTGACTTCTGTCCGCCTCTCGCGGACTTCGTGACGGGCCGCCCCGGTCGTCATGTCTTCCCGCGCGCCCGCTGTGATGCCGGGTGTGCCCGAGCACGACAGGTTCCTTTCCTCTTGTCCTCCTCTGCACTGTCCCCGGCCGCCCGGCTGCGCGGCATTCGGCGCCCATCCTGGCTGTCCGATCCGAAGGTGCTGCGCACCGAGGTGCTGGCCGGGCTCGTGGTCGCCCTTGCCCTGATCCCCGAGGCGATCTCCTTCTCGGTCATCGCCGGGGTCGACCCGGCCATCGGCCTGTTCGCCTCGTTCACCATGGCGGTGACCATCGCGATCGTCGGCGGACGGCCTGCCATGATCTCCGCCGCCACCGGTGCCGTCGCCTTGGTCATCGCCCCGATGAACCGCGAGCACGGCTTCGGCTACCTGGTCGCGACCGTGATCCTGGCCGGCGTCTTCCAGATCGCCCTCGGCGCGCTCGGGGTGGCCAAGCTGATGCGGTTCGTGCCGCGCAGCGTGATGGTCGGCTTCGTCAACTCCCTGGCCATCCTCATCTTCATGGCGCAGATGCCGGAGATGACCGACGTGCCCTGGCCGGTCTATCCGCTGATCGCCGCCGGACTGGCGCTTATGGTGTTCTTCCCGAAGGTCACCAAGGTGATCCCGGCACCACTGGTCTCCATCGTGATCCTGACCGTCATCACCGTCGCGGCCGGAATCGCGGTGCCGACCGTGGGCGACAAGGGCAAGCTGCCGTCCTCACTGCCGGTGCCGGGCCTGCCCGACGTGCCGTTCACCCTGGACAGCCTGACCACCATCGCGCCCTACGCGCTCGCCATGGCGCTGGTCGGCCTGATGGAGTCGCTGATGACGGCCAAGCTGGTCGACGACATCACCGACACCCACTCCTCCAAGACCCGCGAGTCCGTCGGCCAGGGCGTCGCCAACATCGTCACCGGCTTCTTCGGCGGCATGGGCGGCTGCGCCATGATCGGCCAGACCATGATCAACGTACGGGTCTCCGGCGCCCGCACCCGCCTGTCGACGTTCCTCGCGGGTGCGTTCCTCATGGTGCTGTGCATCGTCTTCGGACCGGTCGTCTCCGACATCCCCATGACCGCGCTGGTCGCCGTGATGGTCATGGTGTCATTCGCCACCTTCGACTGGCACTCCATCGCACCGAAGACTCTCAAGCGCATGCCCGCCGGGGAGATCACCGTCATGGTGATCACCGTTGTGTGCGTGGTCGCCACCAGCAACCTCGCCATCGGAGTAGTCGTCGGCTCGATCACCGCGATGGTCATCTTCGCCAAGCGGGTCGCCCACCTCGCCGAGGTCACCGCCGTCACCGACCCCGACGGTACCGCGGTCGTCTATCGGGTCACCGGCGAGCTCTTCTTCGCCTCCTCCAACGATCTGGTCGGGCAGTTCGACTACGCCGGTGACCCCGGCAAGGTCGTCGTCGATCTGTCGGCGGCACACATCTGGGACGCGTCCTCCGTGGCCGCGCTGGACGCCATCGAGACCAAGTACGCTCAGCGCGGCAAGACCGTCGAGATCATCGGGCTGAACGAACTCAGCGCACGCATCCACGAGACGCTCAGCGGGGAACTCGCCGGCAGCCACTGACCGGCCACTCCGCGGGGACCGTTTTGGCTTCGCTCACGTCAACCGGGGCGCTTTGTCGATGGCTGCTCTCGCGTTCGTTCGCGTGGCTCGGCCGCCAGCGCTCGAGCAAGGCCTCGGGAACGGCGGCGTACCGCTCGCAGAGCACATCCATAAGGCCGCCTGGCAATGGAAGGTTCTGGACCAAGTTCGCAGGCGCCACGTCCGATAGTTGCCCGTGCGGGGCGTGATGTATCGCGTGAGGGCCAGGTCGTGGCGTCGGTCGGTGCCAAGCGCGGCGCTTGGTCCCACCACCGCGAAGCTTGTGAAGCCCGCTCGGAGGCGGTCTGAAACGGCCCCGCCCGTGACCGGCCCGGAGGCCCCAGTGGGGCCGCTTCAACTGTCACCCGATCGTGCACCAGACCCGGGCGCTTGTTCCAGCCAGAGGTCGATCCCGTCGAGATTGTACCCGCGCACCTCCCGCCCCCGACCGTCCTCGGTGTGGCGCGCGGCCCAGGTTCGGGCGTCTCGCCACCTGTCGAGGACGACTTCCACGTATGTAACGTCTTGGGTCGCGAGCCCCTTCGGGCCTTTGATTCTCTTCTCGTAGTCATCCTCGGCCTTGCTGTTGCCGCCGCCAACAGACAACTCCCACACCGAAGTTCCCTCGGGCACGAACGCCGACAGTCCCGTCGCTGTGACGATGCCGTCGAAACCTCCGATCGCAGTGCCGGAGCCTCCTGGCATGTCCAAGAATTCCAACCCACTTGCGGTCTCGGCTATCAAGCGCCTGATCAGCAACGGGAAGACGGTATCGAAGCCCGCGTCACCACGCGCCTTGCGAAGATCATCACGATCAATTGGCGGCCATACAGTCATGCCCCGACGGTACTGCCACCCACTGACACTCCTTTCGGATGCAACTCCGCCGACGCCATCACCGTGCGCCTCGCCCTCCTCCACAGAGCCGGTCCGCGCTGAATCGAGGGTTCCCGGCCTGGGTCGCCCGGCACACCGTCCTCTTGGCCCGCACCGCCTACGCGGTGTACGACTCCCTCGTGCTCCAGCGCGCCCGGGTCCGCAGCATCGCGCTGCGCGCCGATGCCCTTCGTCCGGCGGACCGTGGCACCTGGCAGCTCACCCTCGACGCACGCGACGACAAGCCTCTTGCGATCGAAGCCGTTGCTGATCGCGCCCGCGCTCGCTACGGGCACCGGGTGATCTACCCTGCCGCTCTGGCCGTCAACTCCTGCCTCCTGTCATCCCCTCAAACACGGCGAGGTGGTCGCCTTGATGTGTACCTGAACGCCGAGCGCCATAAGGAGGACGGCCCTTGAGGGCCACTTCGCTGGAAGCGTCGGTCATGTAGACCGGCGTGGCCCGCCACTCATGAAAAGTGACGGGCCACGCCTGCGTCATCGGCGCCACGCCCGAGCCGGCGCATGGTCGGCCGGTGAACCCCCGCAGAAAAGGGCGACTTCGTTCCATTGGGCATCGTGAGCACTGACGGACCAGTTGCCTGGCTTCAGGGCAGGAAGATCAGGAGAATGGCGGCATAGGTGCTGGTAGCGAGGGTAGTGACGTAGGCCTCCTCCGGTCGCGGCCCCCTAGAGGGCACCCTTTCCGGGTGGTGAGTACGCAGGGCGCTGGCGACAGTTGCAGCGACAGAGAGCGCGAGGCCACAGAGAATGATCGAATTAGCTGTGGTGACGCTTGCTGTCACGCGTAATCCGGCAAAGACCCTCAAGGCCGTTCCTATCGTGACCGGAAGAACTCCGAGTCCCGCTACCCACAGCGCGGCTTTGTCCGCTTCTTCCTGCGATCGAATCCACTCGTCCTCTTTCCACTCTTCGTAGTTGGGCGAGTGGGCTGGATGGGTAGCCCAGCTGTCTCCCAGCGCAAGGGCTGTAAAGAACACTCCGAGGGCTCCGGACGCGCCGGTGATCAACTGGAGGAGGAGCCGGGCATCAGGCAGGGCTAGAGAGGAGAGCAGTTCGAACGCTGCGACCACATCGACGAGTGCGATAACGACCGGAACAGCGGCGAACATCACTGCCGATGTCAAGTTGGGGGTAAGGGAGCTTTCTCCGCCGATGGCAGCCAGAGAAATCGCTCCGATGATGCTGGCGATGACCGTGACCACGAGCAGTCCTGCCGCGAACGCGGCAGCCGGACTGTGACGTTGGGCGTCAGTGAGGTTGACGAACACGACGACGACTGCGGGTACTGCCAACGCGCCAAATGCTCCGACTATGGGTGCGTAGCCAGCGGCACCTCTCCGCGCATCGTAATAGCCCTCGGTAGGCTCGTGAGTGATCTCCGGCGCTGAGCGGAGTGCCGAAGGAGTAGCGCCTTTACGCACCGTACGTCTGCCCGTCGCGAAAGCGATCAACCCAGTCGTCGCCAAGACGGCGAACATTCGTTTTCGATATTTCAATTTCCCCCCAGCAGATCATCCAGGAGGTTACCCGGCCACTCGGGGGGCTCGCGGCGAAGATGCGAGTCTGTGATATCCAATTCACCAAGTGCGATTGATGCCGTCCGTCCGGCTCCAGATGTGCGGCGGCGAGCATCTGGTCGACGTCTCCGTGACGGGGTCGTGTGTTGCGATCGTGCGGAGTCTGGCCAACGTTGACGGTCGACTGTCGGTGCTGGTCTGGAGGGTTGCCTCAAGCATCCGCGCACTGTCAGTTCGGCGCACTGGTCACGCCGGAACGGTAGACGCCCCCCTGATGCGATCCATGGGCGGTGGACTGTCGTCAGGTGTTCTGGGCGGGGAAGACCTCATCGACGGCGCGGCTGAGGGTTTCACGGACGGCCTTGGCGTTGTCGAGTTCTGCGGCCTGGAAGGTGCCGTCGTGGAGGAGGACGCGGGCGGCGTGGTCGGGGTGGCCCAGGTCGGCGGTGAGGTCGCGCAGTACCCCAAACAGCCATGGCCGCTGCTCGTCGAGGACCGCGCGTACGGGAGTACGACTGCGAGGCGGAGCTGCGCATCATGCCCGAGCACGACCAGGAAGTCATCGCCGGCGACCTGCCCACGGAGACCACCGACGTACGCCGGCCCCGCACGAATCCCACATCGCCCAGCGCGACCGGGCTGTTGGGCATCCACACCGCGAAATAGCCGAGCCCGTTGTAGATCTCTTTCGTGTACTGCTCGTGAATGGCTGTCGTCATCAATCCCCGCCCTCACCCCAGCCGATGAATCATCGTAGAGCCCTCCGCACTCACGGCATCACCGATTCGGCGAACTGGGACCATCAGCCGCAAGGGCACCGATAGCAAATACCGCCATCGCAGGTGTCCTGGACGAGGGAGGCGGGTGACTGGACCGAGCCCGGACGTGCGCAGGCGGCTGTCCTTGCCGCGGCGGCCGACGATAACCACGTCGCAGCCGTCATGGCTCGCGCAGGCCTGTAGGCCGCCGGGGATCTCGCCGGTATCGCCCCGCTCCAGGCGGACCGTGGTGTCCTGGGGGGGCGGTGCGTAAGTCTCGTCGAACTGCTTCTGTAGTCAGTGACGTTGATAGCTGAGATCGCGGTGTCGTTCGCGACCGGTCTCGGTGTACGGGGAGGGCCCGAGGACGGTGCGAGCGATGACGATGCCGCCTCCGTCGGCGATGTTCATCGCGGTGGTCAGAACGAGGTGGGCGACGACCGCGGGGTCCCTGCCGACGAGGATCCAGTCGAAGCTGCAAACATCGCAGCACTCTCTCTTCTCTAAACGGGTGCCTCAGCCGAGGCTGAGAGGGGTCTATGTCAGCCACTCCGTGGAAATTTCTCGTTCCAGATACCCCCACGGATCGTTCGCAGGGCCGCTGGCAGCTCCTCCGCGTCGTATAGGGACCGGGAAACCTCCTGGCAGACGAACTGTGTCAAACCCAGCACCGTCAGGCGTAGATGCTCCCAGCCGCGGGTGATGGTCACAACGTCCACGAAACGTTCCCGACGCGGGTCGTCCGTAACGTGCGACAGTGCGTTACGCCGTTGGCCGAACCGGCTGAAATGACTGTTGAGCTGGGTGCTGAGGTACTGCGGAAGCAGAGGACGCGCTTCTTTGAGCAACTCGTTGATGGCCGGGCTGCCTTCCCCCATGGCTGGCTTGAGTGCCTCGGCTATCCCGTAGCCGCGCCAGTACGTGGACGTCTGCATCATCTCGGGCCACGGCTCTGCCATGGCCTCCAGTACAAGGACATGATGCGCGAGCCCGATAAAGGCCGATCTGATGTTCGCGTCGTCCGGCAACAGTGCTGGAGCGACGGGCCACTCGTAGGAGAAGGAGCCGATAATGCTGGCACGCGTCCATCCGACAATGACTGGGCTCAGGTCCGGGGGCAGCGGTGTGCTGAGACCCGGGACTTCGGCGAGCGCACGCTGCAGTACGTTCTCTGCCAGCGCGGCGCCCAGCTCTCGGTCTTCTCCTGTGGTGCGCAGCCCAGCCAGGATCCAGGTGGCCAGCAGAGCATGCTCGTTCCTCGGCAACGCGAGGCTGCTGACGCTGTCGGCATCGGTCGACTCCAGCAGCGCTGCCCAGTACTCGTTGTACGCATCGGCCGCGGTGCCAAGCCACACGTGGTCGTAGCCGATCACGGCAAGACGCTCCTCCAGAACGTCGCGGCGTGCCTCGTCGGCGGCGAGCAGCCGGTACAGCTCGGCGTACACAAGCGGTGAAAGCTCGCACCTCAGCTCGTCCATAGGACCTGTTCCAGCTGTTCGGCCAGCGGTACGTCCGGCTCGACGTCGCCGTCATAGTCGAGGGCTTCTCGGGGGATCGGGAAGCGTTCGATGTCCGCGCGCTTCACGGACGGCACGGTCGACCCACGCAGAAGGATCCTTCTGGTGGCCTGTCCTTCGCGCCCGTTGAGGTAGTGCGCCAGGGCCGGCCCCTGCGCCTGATCGAGCAGGCGCAGGACGAAGACATGCGGGTCTGCCACGCCCGGGCGCTGGGCAATGGTGGCATAGGAATAGTCGCCCAGGCCCGCGATGAGGAGGTCTCCAGGAGCGATGACGGTTGCCCCGGAGATCTCCGGGGCAACCCACCGGCGGGGCGGCATTCCAGCAAGGGAACTGACGTCCACCACCGGCAGGGTTCCCGGCACCTCCTCAGACACTTCAGCTTTCCGGGTCGATCGAGACCGCGCCAGCTCCCGGATGAAGGAGCCGAGAGGCTCGCCGTCGTCCAGGAGACCAGGGCGGGGCGTCGCGAGCGTGACCGCCCAGTCATTCCGGACACGAAGATCCGCCGTGGCCCACCATGTCGACTCCGCAGGCGCCTCCGCCCGATGGGTTCGCTCCTCGATCTGAGCGAGGGCCTGGCGCAGGATCTGCGCGTGCGCCAGAGGCGGCACCGGCAGCGTCATGTCGAGCAGATCCGATGCCTTGACGGCTCCCGTGGTCGACCCCGCTGCCAGGAGCGCCCGCCGAGCACACCCGCTCCGGCTGTTAAGTACGGCCCAGATCCACAGGGAATCGACCAGGGCGAGGGGGCGCAAGGCCGTGAACCGGGAAGAAAACAGTGCCCCGTTCAGCCGGTCGTCGATGAGGAGTGCCGGGCCGGATGCCGAGGGCGGCACCAGGACGTCACCACTTCGCAGCCCGCGCAGGCCGACAGCGAAGACGCTCCCCTGGTACTTGGTGCTGCGCCGCCGGATGGCGCCCGTTGACGCCGCCACATTGACGGGCGTGATGACGGGCGAACCAGCCCTTGTCACCGTGCCCGGCGGCAGACTCGAAGCAAGCTCACGCAGGGAAGCCAGCGGTGCTTGGGTCGGCCACTGGAATGCGGAAGAAGCCAGCCTGACCGGGTCCCATCCGGGACCGACCCTGCGCAGGTCAACGACCAGGGACGTACTCACGACTGCCCCAGGCCGCGCGGAGCTGCAGCAGGATCGATGAACGCGAGTGCCGCGCTCAGAGCCGCGCCCTCCGGCTCCAACTGGTTCTCCCAGTCCTCGCCGAGCTGCGCGACGAACGTCTCCGCCGGTTCCTTCTTGTCAATCGTCATAAGTACGGAAGTGCCTGCCGTGCCGGCCATAGCTCCCCTGGGCAGACCGATCAAGGCCGCCACGTGAAACTCATTGGCCAGAAACGTCCGATACGACGCATAGCGATCCGACGAGGTGAACCAGCTCGCCACATGGAACACGGCGCGCCCGCCCGCCTTCAACGCCCGAAGGCTCTTGTCGACTGCTGCGACGTCACCGTCGGTGGTCCTCGATCCGTCCAACAGCGTCTGGTGATCAGATGAGCGGACGCGAAGAGGCGGCGCCGTGATGATGACGTCGGCGCCCACGAATTCCGTGGCAAACGCATCGGCCTCGTCGATCGTCACGGGCAGCGGGGCGCCGTTGCCGATACTCGCAGCGAGGCCGGCGAGTCGCGGATTGATCTCGTAGCCGACAAACCGGGCCGGGATGTCCAGACGGGCGGCACGGTCGAGAACGGCCCACAGGAACGAGCCTGTCCCGCAAAACGGGTCCAGGACAGTCCCTGCCACACGCTGTTCGACCAGCGCAGCGACCGCGGAAGCGATCACCGGGTGGGAACTGGATTCAGAGCTGCCGCGGGAGGCAAACTCGATCAGTGCCGCACGCTTGGCACGCCACAGCACATCCGGTTGCACGGGAAGAAGCCCGCCGTCCGGCAATTCGATACCGGACTGCTCCGTCTCGGCCAGGACCGTCCGGGACGGAAAAGCGTCGCCGGCATGCGCCCCGGAATCGCGAAGACGATCGGCCTCGTACCAAAGGCGCTGGACCAGCAGGGACGTCGCGAGTTCCTCATCGGTGAGCAGACCCCGCACACCGTACTCGGGAGGGGTCGGACCATCGACAGGCTCCAAGGACCGGACACCCCGGTCGGCCTTGAACCACTCGCCGTTGACGACTGCGTAGTGGTCGACCGTGCCCATGACGTCCCGGCTACGGGCAAGGCCTGGCAAGGCCAGCTCGGGCCGCTTCAGGCGCCCGCTCTTTACCTCGACAACTGCCCACGGCGCCAAGTCCCCATCGGCGTTGGCGGCCCAGGCCAGCACATCGGGCCGCAAGCTCGACAGCTTCTCAAGGCGCGGCTGCACCTGCAGAAGCGTGTAGCCCGCAGCTCGAAGCACGGACCGTACGTCAGCCGCCGTCACGTTCCTGTCCGGCACCGTCTCCCTTTCTCCAGATCAAGCCAGCCGCGAAAAGTATCGCGCCCACTCGACCACTGCAACCGGAAGCCACCGTCGCTCTTCCCTGACCGTGACCGCTGCCCGGCTAGGCACGCGCGCTACTGGTAGACGGTGGAGATCGGCGTCGAGACGCTGGCTCCGCTGCCGGGGGCGGCGTAGGAGATGGTCCACACGGCGGCTGTCTTGTTCGGGTAGCCGTACAGGTAGCCGCCGTTGTCGCAGCCGTAGTTCAGGCGCTGTCCCGCCAGCGTCGCGGTGCCGCCACCGGCGAACGAGCAGCGGGCGCCGTTGGCCAGGACGAGGATGATCGGTTCGATGTCGGGTCCGCCCGGCATGTGGTCGTTGTTGCCGGGAAAGCCCTCGGGGACCGACAGTTCGACCATGCGGTCGGGGGCTCCGTCCAGGCACAGCGCGCTGGTGTCCGAGGGATCGGAGTCCGGGGAGAAACACGGGTCGAGGATCCGGTCGCCGGCGGTGCAGCGCCAGGCGTCGGTGCGCATCGTGGATTCGGCGGTCCCGAAGCAGGAGCCGCTGGCCCGGTCGGTGATGGTGATGCCGGTTGCCGGGGTGCCGCCTGGGGACCAGGGGCTGAGGGTGACCACCTGGGTCTGCGTCGGCGCGGACGACGCCGCGGCGGTCGGGGTCTGTGACTCGGTAACGGCTGAAGGGGCGAGAGGTGACGTGGTCGCAGCCGGTGTGGCGCCAGCACTGGAGCGGGCCGGGGCCGGCTGCGGGGAGTGGGTGGCGCGCGCTGAGGCGTGGTCCGGGGACAGCGCGAACCAGGTCCCTGTGGCGGCCGTGGCGAACACGGCGGCCGCGACGACGATGAGCCGGGCGCGGCTGTAGGGAGGGCGTATCGCGGAAGCCGGCCAGGCGGGGTCTTCGACGGTCGGGGGGTGTCACTGTGCTGCGATCAGGTTCGGGACCTCGGTGGGCCGGTCGTGGACATCCCCGAGGACCTGGGTCGCCTGCTCGCCGAGCAGCTCGGCGGTCTTCTGCGCCACGGGGGCGGACGACGGCCGGTGGCCCGGGTCTTTGGCGAGGCATGCCGTCACCAGGCTGAGCAGGTCGTCGGGGACGCCGTCGAGGTCCGGCTCGGCGCTGAGGACGCGGAAGGCGACAGCCTCGGCGTTGCCGGTGCCGAAGGGGTGGCGGCCGGTGGCTGCGAAGGCGAGCAGCACACCCCAGGCAAAGACGTCCCCGGGCGGTCCGGCGGTGCCGTCACGGTAGTACTCGGGGCTCAGCCAGCCCGGGGTCCCGGTCAGCATGCCGGTTCGGGTGACCGCGGTGCCGTCGGCGACGTGGGCGATACCGAAGTCCAACACCCGCGGCCCGTCCGGGGCCAGGATCACATTCGCGGGCTTCAGATCGCGGTGGACCACCCCGGCGGCGTGCACGGCCGCGAGCGCCCCGGCCGTCCCCGCGGCGAACAGGTGCAGCTGGATCCCGGCCAGCGACCCGTGCACCGCCGTGTGCTCTCCGAGCGTCAAGCCGGGTACGTAGGTGGTCGCCAGCCACGGGATGTCGGCCTCGGGATCGGCCTCCAGCAGCGGCATCAGACACGGACCCGACACCCGCCGCAGCACCTGCACCTCGCGCCGGAATCGGGCCCGGAACTGCTCATCCGCGGCCTGCCCGGCGTGCACGGCCTTCACCGCTACCCGCTCGCCCCGCTCCCCGACCGCGGCGTACACGGTGCCCATCCCGCCCGCGCCCAGCACCCCGACCACCCGGAAGCGCCCGATCCGAGCCGGGTCCGAAGCACGACGAGCAGCAATCCGCGACACGAACAAGACCCCCGCCGAGAGCAATTGTGGACGAGAGGTGAACCCTAGCGGGGATCGCCGACGCCACACGCCAACCGGCATCAGATGAGATCCACCCGTGCCATGCCCGCCCAGCCGGTCCCCGAGCCCTCCGCGACCAGCCTCCATTGACAAGCACGGAATCGGCTCAGACGGCCACCTCTACGGGGAGACCGGCCTATCCGACGCCGTCCAGTGGGAAGCGGATAGCCGGTACTGGAGCGTATCCCCGGCCCGAAGGCCGACCCTGCGCCTGCTCATCGTGGTTGCCGGCCGAGTGGTCTGCCGAATCTGGGCAGTCGACGCCGACGCCGACTGGATTGAAGAGCCAGGCGGAACCGGAAAGGTCGCATTGCCCCTTGCTGACAATCCGCTCGACCCCGACGAGGTTCAGACTCTCTCCGCACCTCGGCCATGGTTGAACGGGACTTGTGGAGCGCCCGGTGCGGTGAGAGCCGCACGCCGGGTGCGGGAAGCGGCTCCGGGGAAACGGCTCGATCGAAAGACGAGACCGCGCCCCGGGCCGACTTCACCACCGGATGTTCTGTCACATCACCGCGAATTGGCGGGGCGGCCGCTGACCAGCTATGTGGGCGGCGCTGGCGCCGGCGATGAACAGGGCGGTCTTGAGCCAAGTATCGCCGTGGCGGGTGCGTCCGGACAGCCGTTTGCCAGCTGATTCCTTGTTGCCCGGACACACTCCGGCCCAGGAGGCGAGATGACCGGCGGTGGCGAAACGGCTCATGTCGACACCGATCTCGGCGATCAGGATTTGGGCCAGGGTCAGGCTGATCCCGGGAATGGTGATCAGCAGGTCGACCTGCTGCCGTAGGGGCCCCAGCTCGCGGTTGATCTCCTCGCTCAGGCAGGAGATCCGGTTATCGGCCTCGTCGATGGCCCGCAGCATCGAAGCGATCATGAACGCGTGGTGCTCGTTGAAGCCACCGGTCAATGCGCGGGTCAGCAAGGAGACCTTGCCCTGCAGACTGCCCAGAGCGAGGGACGCCAGCACCTGCGGGTCCCGTTCGCCAGCCACCAAGGCATCCAGCATGGCCCGCGCCGAGCGGCCGGTGATGTCGGTGACGACCGAGGACAGCTTGATCCCCGTGTCCTCCAGGAACATCGCGAGACGGTTCACGTCGCGGGCCCGGTCCCGGACAGTCTCGGTGCGATACCGGGTCAGGTCCCGCAGCTGACGGATATCACGCGGGGGAACGAAAGAAGGGCGGACCAGGCCGTGTTCGACCAGCTTGCAGATCCACTGGCAGTCCTTCACGTCGCTCTTGCGGCCGGGTACGGTCTGATGTGCTGGGCGTTGAGCAGCCGCGGCTCGATCCCCTCAGTGGCCTCAAGCAGGTAGAACAGCGGCTTCCAGTACGACGCCGTCGCCTCCATACCGATCCGGGCGATCCTGTTCTCCACCAGCCAGTCCCGCAACTCCAGCAGGCCGTCGTTCATCGTGGAGAACGTACGGACCTCATAACGGGCGCGCTTGCCGGTGCCCGGGACCCGGATGCACACCTTGACATCCGTCTTGCCCAAGTCGGCGCCCCCGCACCATTCCTCGACCACATCCATGTTCCGCCCCGCCCTTCCTGGCGTGCACCGGTAACGGTGGCCACCCATCAGGGACCACAGGATTCAAAGAAGCTCTCTTGCGTGCTCGCGGCAACACCACTGGACTCCTGCGCTCGGCCCCCGCGTCCGACTACCAAACGGGCTCAATGTTCGCACCAAGCTCTATCGACGTCCTCCGGACGGGCACCAGCCCCGATTTTTCCCGGCCACGGGGCGGGACCGACAGGGCACGGGATGACTACCAAGAGGTCCTGTTCTCATACCCGGCATCAGCCGCAATCACCCGATCGAGACTCCCGCTCGACGGACACCGCTCAAGATCGAAAAGGGAACAACTTCACCTGCGCGGCGGCAAGAACTCTTCGCGTACCAGATTCAGCTGGTCAATCCAGTCATCCAGCTCGTTTTCGTTGCGGGTGGTGACCCGGCAGACCTGCGAGGTGCCGTTAGCGAGGTGGACGGTCACCGTCAGGCCAAGACTCCGGCCAGTCTCCGCGTGGGTGACAGCCAGGACCGAATACCAGGGGAAGTCCATGGTACGGCCGTTGACGCCTAGAGAGATGCCTTCTGCGTCGGCGATGACGGCGTTCTTATGGTCCATGGCTAGGAACTCCGGTCTATCCCCGGCTACGGCCGCAGTAGGCGGGTTCGGCGACGCAGGCGGGCAGGACAGCGGCAAGGGCACAGCGGGCGCGAACAGGGTGGGTTCATAGACCGCAGGCCGCTGCTGTTCCAGGGACGCAAGCCTGTCCAGCAACTGACTGGGAGTCGGGCGTTGCTGCGGCGGCTTGGCCATGCAGTCCGCCACGATGTCGCGCAGTGCGGATGGCAGCGCGGACAGATTGGGGGCGTGATGGACGGAGCGGTACATCAGCGTCGCTGCGGGGCCCTCTCCGAACGCACTGCCGCCGGCAGCCGCAATCAGGACGGCTCCCAGAGCGAAGACATCTGCGGCCGGAGATACTGGAAGCCCATCGGCCTGCTCCGGCGCAAGGAAGCCCGGCGTGCCCACAGCGAAGCCTGTCGTGGTCAGCCGAGCGCCTTCGACAGCTCGGGCAATGCCGAAGTCCACTACCCGAGGGCCGTCGCTGGACATGATGATGTTGCCCGGCTTCAGGTCACGGTGGACCAGCCCGCAGTCATGAATGGCCTGCAGCGCCTCAGCCAAGGCAAGTCCCAACTTCCGCAATGCCTCTTCGCCCATCGGCTCCTGTTCGACAAGGAGCTGAGCCAGAGTCGGGCCAGGAACGTAGGCTGTGGCCAGCCAGGGTGTCGGCGCATCCGCGTCCGAATCGACGACTGGTGCCGTGTGGAAGCCTCCCACTGCACGGGCCGCGTTGATCTCCGCCCGAAACCGATCCCCGAAACCGGGATCTCGTGCGAGCTCGGGCTTGGCAACCTTCACCGCCACCGGACGTCCACCCCGTGAACGAGCGAGATACACCGTCCCCATACCGCCCTCGCCGAGCACTCCCTCGATCACGTAGGAGCCGATCCGCTGCACGAACACCCCTCCCTCACAGCACCATCCCGCGCGCCACCCTAACCTCGACGCTCACGAGATGGGCTGTTCGTCAGATGGCCAAGCACAGTTGAGGCACAAGGAGCCGACCGGCAGGGCCATCCGGAGAAGGGACGGGTCTGTACGATGACGGCCCTGTCTCATCCGGTGTGACCGCGCGTCACGTTCGTCCAGTCCATGAATGCGCAGCTCGCGAGCGGGCACCCTCGATGCATCCGGGGGCGAGGATCCAGCCTGACACCCCCATATACCCCTCCGACCGCGCCCCTTACCATCAGTAACCACTGACGCGATCCGTCACCACCGAATGTGATCGGTGTTACGGCGTGCGGATCTTTAACTCGTGGCTTTCTGCTTGGTTGTTCGTTGGTCTGGCATGAGCTGGTTGGATGGGCAACAGGCCGCGCTGGCAGTCCAGTTCGAGGCGATTCCGCCGCACCTCGACCAGCGGCAGCGCCGCCTGCTGATAGGCGGAGGCCCAGTCCCTCGGCCACGGCGGGATCAGAGCGGTCGCCCGTGCCGCCGGGGTTCGCGAGGCCACTGTGTCTGCCGGAGTGCGGGAACTCGACTCCGCAGCAGCCCCGTTGCGACGCGTCCGCCGGCCCGGCGCCGGCCGCAAACGCGTCGTCGACCGGAACCCGGCTGTTCGGGAGGCACTCCTCACACTGGTCGAGCCCGACGTCCGCGGAGATCCCATGTCACCGCTGCGCTGGACCCCCTACGCAGAGTGGTGCCCTACGGCATCTACGACGTCGCCGCGAACACCGGCTGGGTCAACGTGGGCACCGACCACGACACCGCCGCATTCGCCGTCGAGTCGATCCGCCGCTGGTGGAACGGCACCGGGCGGGCCACCTACCCGACAGCGGGCCAGCTGCTGATCACCGCCGATGCCAGCGGCTCCAACAGGTATCGCACCCGCACCTGGAAGACCGAACTCGCCCGGTTCGCAGCCGAGACCGGCCTGGCCATCACCGTCTGCCACGACGGGCAAGACGCCGCAGAGCCGTCCTGACGGCGCAGGCCGGGTCCGCCAGATTGCCGGCGGGGCGGGAGCGGGCCAGGTGGTCAAGCAGCTCCACCGTGGGCAAGCCCCGGAACTGCTCGCGCACTTCGGCAGGGGCCGTGACGATCAAAGTGCGGATCTGCAGCAGCCCGCCCTCCGCGGCCGACTCGACGACCGGCTCCTCCGCAGCCTCATGCTCGGTGATGGTCTCGCTCATCAGGCGTCTCCTTGATCATCGGATCCGCCGTCTATTGGGCACTCCCCGTGAGACAGGCCGTAGGCCATCCGATGGATGGGCGCTGACGATCGACCGGAGCTTGAAGGAGCCTTCGGCGCGAGGTGGTTCGCTGTCGGGCTCTCAGGATCGGCGGTCACATGATCTTCGGGGGCGCCCGTGGGTTGGGCTGAGTCTCTTGGTGGGAGGGTGAGGGAACCTGCGCGCGCATCGTCCGGGGCCGGCGTCAGGGCAGCAGCGGTCCCGTGGTGATGGGCAGGACGACTCCGCCTGCGATGCCGAGTGCGAGGGAGGCGGTGCCGGCGGCGTAGGCGGTGATCGCGGACCAGCGCCCCAGGACGACGTGAGTGGTGGCGGGTTGGTCTGCGGGGGCGGGCTGGAAGACGGGGGCGAGCCAGCGCAGGTAGTAGAAGAGGGAGGCGACGGTGTTGGCGACGGCGAGGGCGGCGAGCCAGGTGTAGCCGCCGTCGATGGTGGCGCTGAAAATCTCGAGCTTGCCGAGGAAGACGCCGGTCGGTGGGGTCCCGACCAGGCCGAGCAGACAGACGACGAGGACAGCGGCGAGGCCGGGGCGGCGGCGGGCGAGGCCGCGGTAGTCGTCCAGCGTTCGGGCGTGGGGGAGTTCGGTGACGACTGCGAAGGCGCCGAGGTTGGTCAGGGCGTAGGCGGCGAGGTAGAACAGCAGGCCCCTTTGGGCGAGGTCGGTGCGGGTGGCGACGGCGAGGGGCATGAGGAGGTAGCCGACCTGGCTGATGGTGGAGTAGGCCAGCAGACGTTTGACCGAGGTCTGGAAGAACGCCGCGAGATTGCCTAGGGTCATGGAGGCGGCGGCGAGGACGGCCAGCAGCAGCGGCCAGGTTACGTCGGTGTCGGGAAGGGCCTGGTGCAGCAGCCGGAACCCGGCGATGAGCGCGCCGATCTTGGGCAGGGTCGTGACGTACGCGGCCACCGGAGGTGTGCTGCCGTCGGTGACGTCGGGCACCCAGAAGTGCGCCGGTACCCCGCCGGCCTTGAACAGCAGCCCGGCCAGCACGGCTACCAGGCCGACAGCGACCAGTCCGTAGGGAGCGGTGGGCAGGGCGGTGCGTAGGTCCGGGTAGAGGGTGGTGCGGCCGGCGCCGTACAGGAGCGCGATTCCGGCCAGCATGGTGATGCCGAGGAGGGCGCCCATCAGGTAGTACTTCAAAGCGGATTCGGTGCCGGGTGCGTCCTTGGCGAATCCGGCCAGGGTGTAGGCGGGGATGCTGGCGAGCAGGTAGCCGGCGAAGAGCATCAGCAGATCGTTCGCGCCGATCATGGCGAGCGTTCCGGTGCTGGTGAGGAGCAGCAGTACGTAGTACTCGGCCTCGCGCTTGTGGCCGTGTACGGTCTCCACGGACATGGCGATGACCAGCAGGAGCGCGCCGAGCACGGTCAGGCGGCCGAGGTCGGTGGCGGTGTCGACGGCGAAGGCGCGGGAGAACACGGTCTGTTCCCCGTCGGTGGCCATGGTGTGGGCGGTGGCGGCCAGTCCGACGATGCCCGCGAGGGCGGCCAGAGCCGCGACAGCCCACTGTCGGCGGCGCGGTAGCCAGCCGGCGGCGAGCAGTCCGATGACCGCGGCGGCGGTCAGGGAGGTCTCGGGCAGAAGGGCGGCGACGTTCTCGTTCATCGGGCGACCAGTCCCACCAAGGCCCGGCTGGCCGGCTCGATGACATCGAGGAGGAAGCGCGGTACGACTCCGATGACCAGGGCAATCACCAGCAGCGGGCCGATGGAGAGGGCCTCTTCGGCGGCCAGGTCGCCGAAGCCGCGGGTGCTGATGCTCCCGGGCAGGCGGGTCGGGCCGAGGAACATGCTCCGCAGGGCGCGCAAGAACACGGCAGCGGTGATGAGGATGCCGGTCAGCGCGAGGGCAGTCGCGGTGGCCTGAGAGGCGAGGCTGCCGGCGAAGATCTGGAATTCGGCGATGAAGCCGGAGAATCCGGGGATGCCGAGGCTGGCGAAGGCGGCGATGGCGGTGAGCGCGGCGAACCTGGGCGAAGGGGTGGCGAGTCCGGAGTAGGCGTCGATGGAATAGGTCCCGGCCCGGTCATGCAGAACGCCGGTGAGAAGGAAGAGGGCACCGGTGATCAGGCCGTGGCTGACCATCTGAGTGACGGCTCCCGTGACGGCCAGGGAACGGGCCTGGGCGTCGGTGCCCGCAAGTACTCCGGCGGCGCCGATGGCGAGGATGACGTAGCCCATGTGGTTGACCGACGTGTAGGCGATCATGCGTTTGAAGTCCGTCTGGGCCAGGGCGACCAGCGCCCCGTAGATGACGGAGACGGCGCCGACGACGATGAACACCAAGGCGTATTGGCGCCAGCTGCCGGGCAGCAGGGGCATGGCGATGCGGACGAAGCCGTACGTGCCCATCTTCAGCAGAACTCCGGCCAGGATCGCCGAGCCGGCCGCCGGGGCATCGGTGTGGGCGGGTGGCAGCCAGGTGTGAAAGGGCACGGTCGGCGTCTTGACGGCCAGGCCGACTCCGATGGCCAGCAGCACGAGTGCCGCGTAGGTGCCCTGGCCGGCCAGTGGGTTGCTGCGGGTGAGGTCGATGATGTCGAAGGTGTGCGGGGTGACGGCCAGATACAGGCCGATGAAGCCGAGCAGCAGGGCAAGGGAGCCGACGAAGGTGTACAGGAAGAACTTCAGCGCCGCCGCCCGAGCCCGTTCGCCGGGGCCCCAGCCGGCGATGACGAAGAACATGCCGACGATGGACAGGTCGAAGAACAGGAAGAAGAGAATCAGGTCCAAAGCGATGAACAGGCCGAGGCAGACGGTCTGCAGAAACAGGAACAGGGACACGTACGCGCGGACCCGTCGGGTCTCGCGCAGCGAGTAGACGGCGACGGCGAGGAACAGCACGCAGGTCAGCGCCACCAGGGGCAGAGACAGGCCGTCGACGCCGACGTGGTAGCCCACCCCGGCGCCGGGGATCCAGCGGGCACGCTGCTCGTACTGCACGCCGCCGCCGACATCGAAGCCGACCCAGAGCGCGATGACCAGGGCAAGATCGGCGGTGGCGGTGGCGATCCACGCCCAGACGCAGGCCCGGTCCGGGACGGTGTGGGGGGTCAGCAACAAGGCGGCGCACGCCAGCATCGGTAGGAAAGCGACGACGGTCAGCACAAGGATTACCTCACCAACAGCACGATCAGGGTCAGTACGGCGAAGCCGACCGCTACTTGGGCGTAGTACTGGTGCAGCAGTCCGGTCTGGGGCAGGCGCGCCCACCGGCCGAGGCTGCGGGCGCCCGCGGCGACGGAGCGCACCAGTGCGTCCACACCGCCGTCGTCGACCCGCCCGGCGAGCCGGGCCGCCGTGAGGCCGCCGCGTGCCACCTGCCGCACAGTGCCGTCCACGACGCCGTCGTCGAAGGCGGCCAGCGCGCGAGCCAGGGCGAACACGGGACGGACGACGACGGCGTGCGCCGCCCGTTCCAGACACAGCCACCCCGCCGCCCATCGGCCCACCGCACCGGTGGCGGGACCGGTGCGCGGCTGCCACCACCAGGCCAGTCCCGTGGCGGCCAACGCCACGCCGGCGGACAAACCCAGCTCCCACGGCCGCGGGGACGGTTCACCGGGCACCCCGAGGGCCGAGCGCAGTGCGTCGGCGACAGCGGGCAGAGCCAGCACGCCAAGCACGGCGGCGCCCAGGGCGAGCACCATCAGGGAAGGGGCCATCGCCGGTGGGACCTTGCGGGTGCCGCGCTGCTCGGTGTCGTATCCGGTTGCGGCGTCCGCGGGCTGCGGACGCGTCACGTACCACAGCGCCTTGACGCTGTAGACGGCCGCCACCGCCGCGGCGGCCAGCCCCACGGCGTACAGTGCGGGCTCGCGTGCCAACGCGGCGGCGAGGACCTCGTCCTTGGTGGCCCACAGCGACAGCGGGGGCAGCCCCGCCAGGGCCAGCGCACCGACGGCGAACGCGGCACCGACCAAGGGGTACTTGCGGACGGCACCGCGCAGCGCCGGCAGGTGCTTGGTGCCGAGTGCGGTCAGCCAGGCCCCGGCGGCCAGGAACAGTCCCGCCTTGGTCGCGGCGTGGGCGACGAGTTGCGCGGTTCCGCCGGCGATTCCGCCGCTGCCGGCGGCGAGCACCATGAAGCCGACCTGCGCGCAGGTGGACGCGGCCAGCAACTGCTTGAGATCGGTCTGCGCCACGGCCACGCCCCCCAAGGCCAGCGCGGTGACGGCCCCGGTCCAGGAGACCAGCGGCCCGCCCCAAGCGGTGGCGGTCAGCAGCGGATGGAGGCGCAGCAGCAGGTAGGCCCCGGCGGCGACCATTGTGGCCGAGTGCAGCAGTGCCGACACGGGGCTTGGTCCCTCCATCGCGCGCGACAGCCAGAAGGAGAAGGGCAGTTGGGCCGACTTGCCCAATGCGGCCGCCACAACCCCGCCGGTCACCACGTGCAGCCACGCCCCGCCGGTACCGGACAGTGCGTCCAGCCGCAGCGAGCCGACGCCGCCGGCCAGAGCGGCGCCCGCGGCCAAGTACAGGCCCAGGTCGGCGGTGCGGGTGGTGAGGAATGCCGTGTCAGCAGCGCGCACCCGGTCCGGTTCCTGCCACCAGAAACCGATGAGTGCCCAACTGATGGCGCCCATCACCTCCCACGCCATGAGCAGCAGCGGCAGCGTCGTGGCCGTGACCGTGACGAGCATCGCGCCGGCGAACAGCAGCATGAGCCCGAAGAAGCGGCCACGGTTGGCCGTCTCGTCGAACTGTGCGGCGGAGAAGGCCAGGACGGCGGTCGTGACCGCCGGGACCGTGATCGCCATGACGGCGGACAGGCCGTCCACTGCCAGCCCGGCACGCATCCCGGTGAACAGCGGTGCACTCGCCGCACGTCGTTGCACCGCCGCGCCGATCGCCAGGCCCAGGGTGGCGACGGCTGTCGCGAGACCGGCAGCGGGGACGAGGCGGTTGAACCGGCGGCCGGTCACCCCGAGCAGGGTGCCGGAGCCGAGCGGCACGGCGACCAGCATCACCAGCAGTACGCTCATCGGCTCATCCCTTGAGGTCCTCGGCCATGTCGGTCATGTCGACCTGGCGGGCCCGGTAGATCGCGGTGACGACGGCGAACCCCATGGCCATCTCCACCGCCATGGCGACGACCGCAGCCACCACGACGACCTGCCCGCTCGCCGTGGCGGGGGCGAGGTAGTGCCAGAAGGCAGCGGCGGCGACGATGACGCCGCCGATCATCAGCTCGATCCCCATCATGATCATCACGATGGACTGCTGGGACAGGGCCCCGAACAGGCCGACCGAGAACAGTCCCGCGGCCAGCATCAGCACCAGTTCCAACGTCATCGGCCCACCCCTCCGCCGGCCGGGTCGTCCGCCGGGCGCCGGTCCAGCTCGTCTCCGAACCGGTCGTAGCGCCCGCGATGGGTGGCCAGCACGGTGGCCGCCACCATCGTGGCCAGCAGCGCGACCCCGAGCGTGATCATGGTCAGCATCTGGTCACCCATCAGCGACTCGCCCACCTGGAACGTCGTGTCCGCGGGGCGGTTTCCGTACCGGTGCGACCAAGGCACCAGCCAGATCCCGGACACCATCGCCACGAACACCGCCGTACTGATGACGAACGCGCCGCGCTTGTTGTGCAGCATCGACATCGGCATCAGACCGGCGGGATTCATCATGTACGCGATCATGAACACGGCCATGATCACCATCTCCATGACCATCATCAACACGATGACGACACCGAGATAAGGCAGGCCCAGCACGACCACCACGCCGCCGACGCAGGCGAGGCAGGCCAGCAGCGCGAAGGTGACGCGGGCCATCGAATTGCAGGTGAACACCAGTACGGCCCCGGCCAGGGCAAGGACGGCGAACACCCAGAAGAGCACCGCCTCCATGCCAACCTCCTCGACTCCGCGGTGATGACTGTTGTTTTTTGCAGCTCTAGCGGTTCAGCACGACCAGCGCCGGCGCCAGGGCCTGAAGAATCGTCAACGGAAGCACGACGACCCAGGCCAGCTCCACATACCGGTCGGCGCGGATGACGGGCAGGCGCCGCCTGGCCCACACCAGCACGGCGAGCACCGCCAGCGTCTTCAACATGGACCAGGCCCAGGCGGGCAGTCCGGGACCCTCGCCGCCGCCCAGGAAGAGCGGCACCGCCATCGCGGACCCGGCCGTCAGCCACAGCCAGCGGCCCGTTCGCAACAGCAGCCGGTCCACCCCCACCGCCTCGCCGAGCACACCGCCCGCGATGTCCGTGCCGACGGGATACGCGAACAGGCCCAGGAAACTGAAGGCCAGCACGCCAGCCAGGTAGACGACGAACGCAAGGGGCATCCACACCGCGAACCACAGACCGTGCTGGGCGGCGACGATGTCGCCGACCCGCAGCGACTGCGCCCCGGTCGCGGGCGTGATGAGGGCGAACATCAGCGGCAGCTCATAGGCCAGGCCCTGGGCGATGAACCGGTACCCACCGATCAGGGAGAACGCCGCGTTCGGACCCCAGCCGGCCAGCCACAGCCCCGCCCAGGTCAGCACCTCCATGGCGTTGAACCACACCACGCCCACCGAGAGGTCGGCGAGTGTCCGATGGCCGAGCGGTACCACCAGCACGGACAGCACGGCCGCAGCCGGTACCGTCACCACGCCGATCCGCCACAGCAGCACGTCCGGAGCCGGCATGCGGCGCGACTGGGCCACCAGCAGCCGCGGTACGTCGACCAGGGGACGAAGCGCCGACGCGACCGTGACCGGCCGCCCGGCCTCCGCCGCGGCCAGCAGCGCGTCACCCGCCCTCGCGAGCACCGCCAACAGGACCAGGAGAGCGGGGGCAATGAGGAGCCCCCACCACGGCGCGCTCTCAACCACCGGCCACCTCCAGCGGCCGGGCCACCAACTCGTCAGGATCCGGATCCAGGCTGGCCACGATCAGCCGTGCCGCAGCAAGCTCAGCGCCCTCCAGCAGCCCCGGCAGCACTTCCACCAGCGCAGCCGACGGAGCGCGCGCCCCGTCCGGCAGACCACGCGGACCTTCCTCGCGGCTGGGATCGAGCGGCGTGGCATCCTCCAGCCGGGCAACGCCCTCTGCCACCGCGGCCAGCCACTGCCGATAGCGGGCAGACACGTCCCCGTCTGCCCGTACCGCCGGACCGCCCACCCCCGCGGCGCGTGCGTCCGCCGCGGACAGCTGCCCCAGACCGCGCGTCAGCCAATGCAACGTATGGGAGCGCCCCATCTGTCGGGACAGTTGGCGTACCCGCCGCTCCAGCTCGACGCCGGCTGCCATGTCAAGCAGGTCGTCGCGCAGGCGTCGCGCGGTGGTGGCCATGGCAGACCAGCCCGCAACAGCGAGCAGCCGCCCCAGGCTGTCCAGATGGGAGGCTGCCCGGCGCCGGGCAGCCTCGCCCACGCTGACGTACTCCCCGGCGGCAGCGCGTGCCCATGGCTCCGTCCAGAAGGACGGCCACGAGCCTGGTACCACGCCGCTGAGCTCAAGGCTGTCCGTCTCCACCTCCTGGATGACATCGCCCTGGAGGGTGAGGCGGAGGGTGAGACCGGCGGGCCAGTCGGCGAGAAGCGGACCGAGGGAGACATGCAGCCGGTCCAAGGCCAGACCATCACGGTCGGGGCCGGTGTCGGCCATCGGCAACCCGGCGGGCATCTTCATCTCTCCATGCCCGTGACCGCCGTGGCCTTCCTGGCCACCGTCATCACCGCTGTGATCGCTGTGGTCGTCGTGCTCTTGATGCTCCTGCCCGCCGTGGTCGTGCTCCTGGTGCCCTTGTTCCTCCTGCCCCGTGTGCTCGCCTTGGTGTTCCTCGGATTCCGGCGGCTGGTGACCGTCCCCGTCGGCGTCCTCATCACCGCTGGCCCGCTCCTGATCCCCTTCGAACTGGTCCTCGAGACCGTCGCCGTTGCCGTGCTCGACGGCGTGCGGAGCCGGCGCAGGGCAGGTGGCGAGGCGAGACTGGGCTGCGGTGAGCGCCGACGCGATCTCACCGACGGTCCGAACAGCAGACCAGGACCGGGGCGCGGGCATGTCGTGCCACAACCTTTCGACCGCTGCCCTCAGGCCAGGCCAGTCGAGTCCCGTGACAAGCAGGATGTCAGCTTCAGCAGGAGTCAGCGCGAGCGGCAGATCCCGGCGACGCAGCTCTCGTTCAACCGCTACCCGCAGCTCAGTGGAGCCCGGCATGGGCGCCAGTAGGACACGGGGACGTTCGGCGGCGGCGCGCAGCGCCCAGGCGGTCAGACCCATCGCAGAGCGCCCTCCCGCCAGGCATAGACCACCCCGGCCAGCAGAATCGCCAGGAACGTGAACATCTCGATCACGGCGCTCGGCCCCATCACAGAGATGACCCGCGTCCACGGATACATGAAGACCATCTCCATGTCGAAGGCCAGGAACAGCATCGTCACCGCGTACCAGCGCACGTGGAAGCGGCTCACCGCGTGCTCGGCCGGTTCCAGCCCCGAACCGAACGGCTGAGCCGCGAACGGGTCTCGCGACACCCGCAGGATCCAGCCCACCCCGTACAGTGCAGCAATCGAAAGCAGCACTACGCCGAGCAGGGACAATGCCGCCGTGAATCCGCTCACGGCCTTGGCCCGGAGGTATGGGGGTGTCGCACCAAAGGGTCCCGTCCTACCGCCATCCGCCCATCAGTCCTTTCCATGTCGCGGAGCCCTGGAAGTACCCCCCTGGGGCATCCTCAATCACAGCGGTCCCGCATGGTCGTGTCATTTCGCGAGCGAGTCGAGCCGAGGAGGATAGGGCCGACCTGAAGGCGAGGATGTACAGCGCGACCTTCACGGCGGCCTGATCGCCTTGACCTCTCCGATGTCGCGCATCGGCACGATGGTGAGGAATTGGAAGACGATCGCCAACGCGCGGGCGAAGTCGAAGTCGAACGTACGGTAAGGAGGGCGGCGAGCGCGTCGGAGGCGACGGCTGACCCACGGCCGTCTATTCCCTGCCGGGCTCGTCGGCGGCGGCCGCCCTTCGCGGCATGTCCGGGTCGGTGCCGGCTACGCCGCACGGGTGTAGTTTCCCTGGCGTTAGGCGACCTCCTGGGGCTCGCCGATCCGGCCGGCAAAGCGGTGACGAACTCCTCCCGCTCCGGCTCCCAGGCCCCACTGCGCTCCAGACGCTCGCCGAGCCCGGCGATATCGGGCTCGCCGTGGGCCGTCTACCGGAAGGCGCCGGCCACCCCCGTGGCCGACCTCTTGCCCGGTACCTCCCGACGATGCCCCCCCCGGATTTCGTGCGGCGAGGCAACCACCTCGTACAGGTCACCCACCGATGCGCGCCCCGGCAACCGCCGACATACACGACACCGCCGCCTGCAGCGGACGCACGGGACACGGCACCGGGCGCAGCGACACCCGCTGCGGCACCTCCGCGATCGAGTGCACGCTGGCCAGTTCCGGCTCCCGGCGCGAGCGCATCACCGCCGCCGCGACGCCCGCCGCGGCGACGCCCGCCACCGACACCATCGGGCTGAACCTGCGGCGCTCCTCTCGTGCATGGTCTGGCCGACCCTTTAGAGAATGCAACGATCACAAGAAGCGACCCACGGAATCCGCTGTTACCGATCAAGGCCGGATCCACCCTTGCGGCGCTCCTCCAGGGCGGTTCCAGTGGTCACCACGGCACCTTGGCGGACCAGGGGTACAGCAGGAAAGAGCAAAAAAATAATTGCACTGTGCCATGATTCCGCTCGCTCTGGGTGGATACGCGAGAGGTAGGCAAAGAGCCCCAAGAGAAAGAGAGCAGGTGGCTTTGGTGACCATGCACCCACGTATCGAGGAACATCCCGACATTCGGGCCATGCGGGTCCGTGCCGCCGAGGTCTCGGCGAAGCCGTCCGCACAGGCGACGGAGGGCCTGACCCTGCTGACCGGCCTGTATCTGGCGATCTCCCCCTGGGTCGTCGGCTTCAGCGGCAACCCGCTGGCCGTCAGCAACCTCGTCACCGGTATCGCCCTGGCCGTCCTGGCCCTGGGCTTCGGCTCGGTCTTCGAGCGCACCTTCGGCATGGGCTGGGCCGCCGCCGCTATCGGCGCCTGGGCGATCATCGCCCCCTGGGTGGTGCAGAACGCCTCGGCGACGACGGGCACCATCGTCAGCAACACCATCACGGGGGCAGTCGCCGTGATCCTCGGACTCATGACGACGGCGATGGCGCGCGGCCGTTCCTGAACACCCAGCCGGCCCGCACCGCTGACGGGCGTGGGCCGGCCCGACCGGCTTGCGGTCGATATCCAACAGCACATCACAGAGGAACCATTCACGGAGGCTGGCGCCGTGTGCGCACACGGCGCCAGCCTTCGTGCGCCCGGCGACACGCCAGGCTCCGGGATGAGTGCCCGCCGGGTTCCACTGTCCGCGGTGAGGGTGCCGTTTCGGCGCGTGCCTGCCGGGATACTCCGGGCGGCGACCATCCGCCCGAGCCAGCCGTCACGGCCCCCGACCCCGTGGAGCACCCCCGTGTCCCTGCCCGGTCCTTCCGCCCGAGTCTGGGCGACGGTGTGGGCCGCGCCCGCGTCGCCGGGAGACCTGCTGGCTGCGCGAGCGCAGATGGGGTTCTAGCTGGCCTGGCACATCGTCGTAGCCTGACTCGGTGTCGGACTGCCGCTGCTCACCCTGATCGCCGAGTGGCGTGGTTGGCGCACCGGCGACCCGGCCCTACGGCTGCTCGCGCGGCGCTGGGCGCGGGCCATGGGCGTGCTCTTCGCCGTCGGCGCCGTCTCCGGCACCATCCTCAGCTTCGAGATGGGCCTGCTGTGGGCCGGGTTCATGGGCAGCTACGGCCAGGTGATCGGCCTGCCGTTCGCATTGGAGGGTTTCGCCTTCTTCATCGAAGCGATCTTCCACGGGATCTACCTCTATGCCTGGGACCGGATGTCCCCTCTGCGGCATCTGCTCACCGGTGTTCCGGTCGTCGTCGCGGGTACCGCCTCCGCGTTCTTCGTGGTGTGCGCCAACGCGTGGATGAACCAGCCCCGCGGCGTCACCGTGCGCCACGGGGCTGGTTCATGCGCGTCAATCCCTGGGCGGCCATGCTCAACCCGGCCAGTCCGCCGGAAACGGTCCACATGATCCTCGCGGCCCTCATGGTCGCCTCGTTCCTCACGGCGAGCGTGTACGCCGTCCGCCCTGATCCGGGGGCGCGACGACGCCTACCACCGGGCGGGTTTCCTGATCCCGTTCGCGCTGGGCGCGATCGTCACGCCGTTCCAGAGCTTCGTCGGCGACTGGGCGGCCCGGTTCCTCTCGGACTACCAGCCCACCAAGCTCGCGGCCGCCGAGGGCGTCTACGTCACTGGTTCCCACGTGCCGCTCACCCTCGGAGGTGTCGCGGGCGACCACGGCCTGAAGTACGGCCTGGAGGTTCCTGACGACCTCTCCCTGCTCGTAGGCTACGACCCGGACACGGTCGTGAAAGGACTGGACCTGACACCACCCGCCCAGCGGCCGCCCGTCACCGGCGTCCACCTGGCCTTCAACTTGATGGTCCTCGTCGGCTTCTTCCTGCTGGCCCTGGGCCTGTGGCTGGCCGTGGCCTGGTGGCTCGGCCGCCGCCGTGGAGGCAGGAGCGTCCTGGCCTCCGGGGGGCCGCGTCTGTTCCTGTGGGCGTCGGCCCTGGCCGGTCCGGCTTCGGTGGTCGCGCTGGAGTGCGGCTGGACCGTCACCGAACTCGGCAGCCAGCCCTGGATCGTCGGGGGCCTGATGAACGTGCGCGACGCGGTCAATCCGGCGCCCGGACTCATGCTGGGCCTGTGGCTGGTGCTCGCCGTGTACGCGGCCATGACCGCCGCCACCCTGTACGTGCTGCGCAGAGTCGCCCCGTCGACGCCCGTACCCGTCGCACCCCAGGAGAGCGATGTCCGGCACTACCCCGTCGTCTGACCCGGCCGTGTGGAGGTGATGGTGCTCGCAGACGTGATGCTCGCGGTGATGTGGACCGGGCTGACCTGTTACGCCTTATTCGGCGGGGCGGACTTCGGTGCGCGCCTGTGGGATCTACTGGCCGGCGGTCCGCGCCGCGGGCGTGCGCAGCGTCAGCTGATCGAGCACAGCATCGGTCCCGTCTGGGAGGCCAATCACGTGTGGCTGATCTTCGTGGTCGTGCTCCTGTGGTCGGCGTTCTCCGGAGGGTTCGCCGCTGTGCTGTCGACCCTCTACGTGTCCCTCACGCTGACCGCGCTGGGCATCATCGCCCGCGGCGCCGCCTTCGCCTTCCGCAAGGCCAGCGACCAGTTGTGGCAGCAGCGCCTGTTCGGCGCCTGTTTCACGGTGTCCTCCGTCGTCACGCCGTTCTTCCTCGGCACCGTCGCGGGCGGCATCGCCTCCGGGCGGGTGCCACCCGGCATGGCGGCGGGCGACGCCCTGACCAGCTGGCTCAACCCCACGTCCGTACTCGGTGGTGTCCTCGCCGTCCTCACCTGCTCCCACCTCACCGCGGTCTACCTGTGCGCCGACGCGGCCCGCGCCCGTGACACGGACCTGGTGAGCGGCCTCCGGCGCCGGGCGGTCGGCTCCGGACTCGTCAGCGGAGCGGTGGCGCTGGCCGGCATCGCGGTGCTGCACGCCGACGCGCCATTCCTGTTTCACGCGCTCACCCACCGGGCGCTGCCCCTGGTCGTTCTCAGCGCGGTCTGCGGCCTGAGCGAACTCGTGCTGCTGGCGCGGCACCACTTCACCGCCGCGCGTGTGTCCGCGGCGCTCGCGGTCGGCGCCATCCTGTGGGCGTGGGGCGCCGCCCAGTACCCGTACCTACTGGTGTCGAGCACGACAGTGGCACAGGCCAGGTCCCAGGACAGCGTGCTGGTCGCCTGCCTGGCAGCGACAGCGGTGGGATCGCTGCTGCTGGTCCCCTCCTTGTGGTGGCTGTACGCCACCTTCCAGCGGCCTTCACCGGCCGAGGCCGCTGCGGGAGAGGAGGCCTGAACCCGGTGCCGACAGCGTCGGCGCGAAGGTTTCCCGACGCGTCAGTCGGCGTACCCCCAGGTGTGCGGTTCTCCCATGGCCTTCCGCGCGGGCAGCGGATGGTTCAGAAAGGCAGGTGGTAGAGGTGGTCGGCCCGGTACCGAAGAAAGCACGACGGTACACCCGCCCCGGGTTTGTCGCGGCGGCGCTCGTCATCGCCGGCGCGCTCCTGGCCGGGTGCAGTGGCCCGCCGCCTGGCCGTCGGCCCGAGGTGCTGCAGCAGGTCCAGGTGCGATACGACCGTGCCGTGCGCAAGGCGCTCGACGAGGTGCCCGACAGCCGGCTGCTGTCGGTGGGCCTGCGCCGGGTCTCCGCACCGGAACCGGTCTGGCTCACGCGTGTCGCCACCCGTGACGGAACCGTGCATGTCGTGCGCGTGGACGCTACTTTGGGACGGCTGCTGAGCACGTCCGACAAGACCGGGCAGTCCGCGCAGGGCAGGAAGAGCACCGCGGCGCTGGCGAGCTCGGCGAAGCTGCTTCCCGAGGAGGCGGTCGACAAGGTGGCCTCCACTGCGACGAAGGACCCGCATTTCGGCAAGGTGACCGATGTCGCGTTGGAGAAGGGGCAGGATGACCGGACGGTCTGGTCCGTCACCGTGGCCACTGTGCAGTCGGCCCCGACGATCACCTACCAGGTCGACGCCGTGACGGCCGAAGTAGTCGACAGTCACTCGGCTGTCACCAGCCCGCCGAACTGAACCGGCGTCCGTAGCGGCTACGGCATTCCCCCTCTCACTACGAGGAGCTTCCCACCATGGTGTCCACACCCGCCGTCCGCATCGCCTGGGGAACGGTGCTCGTCCTGTTTCCGGACACCGTCCTGCACCGCTGCTCACGTACTCCGCCGACCCTGGCGAGCCGCACGACGGCGCGCGCTCTGGGCGCGCGGCATGTCCTGCAGGGATGTGCCGTGGCCCGCGGAACCTTCCCGGCAGTCTGGGGAGCCGTACCGGACGCTCTGCACGCCGCGACCATGGCCGGCCTGGCGCTGTGCAACGGCCGCTGGCGCACGGCTGCCCTCGCGGATGTCGTCGTCGCCACAGCCTTCGCCGTGGTCACCTGGCGCACCGCCCGCCCGCAGGCCCCCAGGCCGCGGTAGCACGGCCGTCTCCGCGAGTCGCACTTGCTGCGGATGACGCATCCCCTGCGGCCCGGTAGTGCGGCCGATCCTCCCGAACGCCGTCGGCCGTCCGCACGGTGGGCCTCCGCCTGCGGCGCGGTGCGGTCCCCGTCCTCTGGCTCTCGCGCGAGCCGCGGTCAAGCGGCCGCCCGCGAAACGGCGCCCATCTGCCCGGTGCGGCGCGGGCGAGGTCGATCGCCTGGGCCAGGGCGTCGCCCCGGAACAGCGCACGGCCCTGGGCCACGCGGCGTCGGCGGGCGCCTGCCGGACACCGGCAGGCGCTCGAGCGCCCCCAGTAGGCCGGCCTCGTCCGCGGCGATCTCCGACAGGCCGAGCGCGGCCATGCGCAGGACGCCGTCCGCGCCGTGGCCCGGCAGCGGGCGGTAGCCGACCACGGACAGGCCCGCGGCGAGTGCCTGCACGGCGGTCTGTCCGGCGGCGTTGTCGGCCCGGGCGTGGGCGGCGCGCAGCAGGCCGGGCATGTCGGCGACCCAGCCCAGCGCCAGGGTGCCGGGGAGGCCGGTCAGCCGCCGGCGAAGGCGTTCGTTGCGGCCGCACAGGACAACCGGCAGGTACCCGGCCGCGGCCAGCAGCCGGACGCTCTCGTGCGGCCGGGAGGCGGCGCCCCAGGCTCCTGCGGACAGCAGGACCGGCGTTCGGCCGGGGGCGTGTCGGTGCCATTCCCGCCGCCACCGCCGCGCGCCGGGGGTCGGGGCGAAGAACTCCAGTGCGACGACCGGGCCCGTCGTGTCGGCGGGCGCGTTCACGCCGGCGCGCACCTCACGCGCCACGTCGTCGGTGAGGCAGAGGTAGCGGTCGTTGCCGGGATGCAGCCACTGCCGGTGGACCGCGAAGTCGGTAACGAACACGGCGCTCGGTACCAGCAGCCGCCCCCGGGACCTGAGATGGCCGGTCAGCTGCGCGGCGAGGTGGAAGACCGGCACGACGACATCCGCCCCGGTGCGGTCGGCCAGTTCCGTCAGCCGGTCGGCGGCCAGCCGAGCCAGCGGGACCCCGCTGGGACGGACCCCGTTTCCCGGACGCAGGAAGGCCCGGTACAAACCCTCGTACACCCAGGGGAAGTGCCGTACCGACGCCTGATAGAAGTGGCGCAGACCGGTGCCCAGGCCGTACGGCAGCAGCCGGAGAATGTCGACGACGTACGGTTCTTGGCCGTACTGCCGCGCGCGGCGGGCGAGTTCCGCAGCCACTGTGTCGTGTCCGGCGCCCATGCTCGCGCTGACGATCAGGACCCGGCGAGCGTCGCCGACGGGTGCCTGTCGCCGTTGCGGGCTCCGTGGTGTCGCGGTCACCCAAGCGGGTTGTCCCGGCCCGCGATGTCCAAACACCGGCACGTAGCGGGTGGCGGAGTTGCGGCCACCCGCCGGATCTCCGAGAGAAGAGCAAGAACCTTTGCATAGGACAAATTAGGTGGGGAACTCGCTTCTCGCCCAGAGGTCGCAACCCATGGTTCGCGCGGGGCCGCCCGGCCCCGCGGATCGAGCGAGAGTGAACGCGCCATGAACGTTTCCGCCACCCCCCACGACACCGCGCCGTCTCCTCGGCAGCAGGCCCCCGGCGACCGGACACCCGAGGAACAGCTCGTTCACCGCATGGCCGCCTGCCCGCCCGGGCCGGAGCGTGAATCCCTGCGGGAACATGCCATCATCGCCTTCCTGCCGGTGGCCCGCCGGATCGCCCGTCGCTACGGCTGCCCTCCCGAGAACCGGGAAGACCTCTACCAGGTGGCGTGCCTGGGACTGGTCAAGGCCGTGGACCGCTTCGACCCTTCCCGTGGGCACGCCTTTCTGTCGTACGCCGTGCCCACGATCGACGGTGAGGTCAAACGCCACCTGCGCGACCACACGTGGCAGGTCCACGTGCCACGCCGGGTGCAAGAAAAACACCGTGAGGTCCGCCGGGCCCAGGAGGAGATACGCCGGTCCGGGGACGGCCGGGGCGGCACCGTAGGCGACCTGAAGAACCTCACGGGGATCGACGAGGAGGACATCAGGCTCGCCCTGCGGGCCGACCAGGCTCGCCGTCTCGTCTCGATGGACGAGCAACGCGGCCCCGGCAGGAGCGCTTCGCTGGCGACGACCCTCGGCACGGAGGACCCCCGCCTGGACCTGGTCACCGACATGGTGGCGCTGGGCTCGGCCCTGCCGAAGCTGCCGGAGCGAGAACGGGCCGTGGTGTGCCTGTACTTCTTCAACGCCCTGACTCAGCGGGAGGTGGGGGACATCGTCGGCATCTCACAGATGCACGTGTCACGGCTCCTCAACCGATCCTGTGCGCTTCTGCGCCGCAGCCTCCTGGCCGGCTGACGGCACGGTAGACGCGGACACCCCGCGGATGGCGGGGTGTCCGCGTCTACCGTGCCGTCAGTCCATCGCGGGTGCGGTCCACCACCGCCACCGCCAGCCCGACCGTGCCGAGGACCACGGGCCGGGCCGCCAGGCGAGGGTGAGGCCGGGTCGGGGCACGGCGGCGGGCACCACTCCACTGACGGGCGAGCCGGACGGTGTCACGTGCGGTGAGCCCGTCCTGCAGGCGGGGCCAGACCTGGTTCTCCTCATAGGTCAGGTGCGTGCGGTTGAGCCCGGCGAGGGTGTTGACGCACTGCGTGAACTCCTGGCTCCCGGGCGAGATATGGGCGAGTTCCTCAAGCGTCCGCTTGAGCTGCCGTTCCTGCTCCAGCGCCGTGGTGACCAGCGCATCGCCGGCTGGACAGTGCCTGAGCACCGCCGGCCACAGGACGATCTCCTCGGCGAACTCGTGTGCCGACTGCAGAGCGACGAGCCGACGGGCCAGGCGACGCTGTGTGCCGGTGTCGGGCTCCGGTGTGCCCGAGCCACCGTGATCCGGTCCAGCAGGCGCCAGATCGCGTCATGGTCGTCCTGCACCGGCGTCCACAGCCGGTTCATCCGGCGTCCGCCTCACTCTGCAGGCGTTCCCGCTGAGGTACGACGGTGTATTTCGGGTCCTCAGCTGAGATCAGACCCGCATGGAAGATCCCAAACCGGGTCAGCGCGGAACCGGCGAGCAGGGCGGCACCCCCGGCCACGGCCCGGGAGCGGCTGCGCCCGCTGGTCGCGGCCAGCAGCGCGCCGCCCACCGTGAGGATCTCCGCGGCCCGCAGGAACTTCTTGGCCGGCCCGCTCTGGTAGGCCTCCTTGACCACTCCGCCGCGCTCCTCCATGGCCTTGACCAGGACGACCTCCGCCAGTCCACCACCCACGGCGAGCGGCACCAGCGGCCGGGTCTCGGCCGGGGGCGCGGCCATCAGTCCCAGCCCGGAGGCGGCGGACAGGCCGCTGCTGACAAAGACGAACGGCATCCAGCGCTGGCCCTCGTGCCAGGCCGGCACGGCGGTGTTGGAGATCAGCGCCGCGGTGTAGGCGGCCACCGGGCCGCCCAGCACGGCCGAACCCGTGGTGGTCAACGCGCCGAGCGCCGGCGCCACCCCGGTCACGTCGCACAGGGCGGCGACGCTGGCCGAGGGCACGAATCCGGCCAGCAGCCAGGAGCCGACGCTCATCGGCGACGTCACCTTGAACACCCGCAACATGTTCAGGAAGCGCCCGCGCCGTCCGAGGTCGTGGACGAGCGCCACCAGCGACAGATGGCCGGCCGAAGCGGCGGCTACCTTGCTCGCCCGGCTCAACACGGGACGACTGGTGGCGTGTGCGGCGGCGCCGATCAGGGCCCCGGCGCCGGCGAGGCCGCCGAGAAAGAGGTAGCCGGGGATGTCCGGTGACTCCCACACCGGTTTGTTGATGACCGGAAGGTCGTAGTACGAACGGAACTCCGGCTCCTTGTCCCTGCGCTTCCCGCGCCGCTTGCGGCGCGGTCCACCGCCGCCCGCCGGAACGTTGGTCCCGGTGGGAGCCTCCCGGCCGGGGCGCCCGCCCCGCAGACCGTCCGGGGTGATCCGGGCATCGCTCATCGGCCGGCCCTCCTTGCGAACGCGGCGGCCACCGACGCCGCCAGTGAGACGGCGGCGACCGCCGTGAGTTTCCACATCCTGGGCAGGTCACGGGTGGTGACGACGGGGTCCGGGGGCAGCCCGTACACCTCCGGTTCGTCCAGCAGCAGGAAGAACGCGCCGTCGCCACCGACCCCGTCCTGCGGGTCGTGCCCGTACAGGCGGGCCTCGGTGACGCCAGCCTCGTGCAACTGGTCCACGCGCAGCGCGGCCCGCTCGCGCAGTTCGTCCAAGGGCCCGAACTGGATCGAGTCGGTGGGGCATGCCTTGGCGCAGGCGGGTTGCTGGCCGACTTCGAGCCGGTCGTAGCACAGGGTGCACTTCCACACCCGTCCGTCGCCGTGCCGCTGGTCGATGACGCCGTAGGGGCAGGCGGGCACGCAGTAGCCGCAGCCGTTGCAGATGTCCTCCTGGACGACGACCGTGCCGAACTCCGTGCGGAAGAGCGATCCGGTCGGGCACACGTCGAGGCACGCGGCCTCGGTGCAGTGCTTGCAGACGTCGGAGGCCATCAGCCAGCGCATGCCCTGCGCGTCCTCGCCCGTCACCCCTCCGGTGACCTGGCCGGCGAGCGGCTTGTCCTGCTCGATGAAGGCGACGTGCCGCCAGCTGTCGGCACCGAGCCCGATCGTGTTGTCGTACGACATTCCGGTGAACGTCAGGCCGTCCTCCGGGATGGCGTTCCACTCCTTGCAGGCCACCTCGCACGCCTTGCATCCGATGCACACGGACGTGTCGGTGAAGAATCCCATGCGCGGCGGGGCTGACCGGTAGCCGCTGCCAGCGGCGGGGTCCTGGCCGCTGCCGAAGCCGCCGTCTCCGCCGCCGCGCTCGGCGGTGGTCGCGGCCGAGCCGACGGCGGCGGTGGCGCCGGCCCCCACGGCAGCGCCCAGGACCCCGGCCATGCCGAGGGGCCCGACGGTGCCGTCCGCGTGACGGCGGCCGATGCTCAGCAGTCCCCCGTCGCCACCCGCACCCGCGCTGCCGCAGCCACCGCCCGCGCCCTGGGGCGCGGGGCCGCCGCACGCGCAGCCACCGCCGCAACCGCCGCTTCGGGGAGTGGGGCCGGTCATGAGATCACCTCGGTTCCGGTGGCGGGGGTGATGCCCGCACGGCGCTGGTACTCGCGCACCAGCTCCGCCCGGGCCGGGCCGCGCGGGCGACGCCCGGGCCGGATGTCGGCGGTCAGCGCCTTCACCTCCTGGATGTGGATATTGGGGTCGAGGGCGATGGAGGTGAGGTCGTTGGCGGAGTCGCCCTGGGTGTAGCCGTTGGTGCCCCAGTGGAACGGCAGCCCGATCTGGTGGACCGTGCGGCCGTCGACCGTCAGCGTCGCGATCCTCGAGGTCACCATCACCCGGGCCTCGATGGCGTTGCGGGCCGTGACGATCGTGGCCCAGCCTCCGTGTTCGAGGCCCCGCTCCTCGGCGAGTTCCGGAGAGAGCTCGCAGAACATCTCCGGTTGCAGCTCGGACAGGTAGGACGACCAGCGGGACATGCCGCCGGCGGTGAAGTGCTCGGTCAGCCGGTAGGTGGTCACCACGTACGGGAACACCTCGGCTCCCGGTTCGCGACCGCTCGGGTGGTAGCGGTTGTACTCGTGGGTGAAGACCTCGCGGACGGGGTTGCGCTGCTGGTGGTACATCGGATTCGCGACGGGCGACTCCTGGGGCTCGTAGTGGGTCGGCATCGGCCCGTCGACGAGGCCGGCGGGCACGTAGAGCCAGCCCTTGCCGTCCGCCTGCATGATGAACGGGTCGTTGCCGGCCAGCGCCTCCGCCACGGTCGCGCCCTTCGGCGGGCGGTAGTACGGGCTCTTGGTCGCCTTGAAGTCGGCGATGTCGTGGCCCGTCCACAGGGCCTTGTCCTCGTCCCACCACACCAGGGCCTTGTCGTCGCTCCACGGTTTGCCGTCGGGGTCGGCCGAGGCGCGGTTGTACAGGATGCGGCGGTTGGCGGGCCAGGCCCAGCACCACTCGGGGCCCAGCCAGTTCTGGTCCTTGGCGGGCACCCGTCGTGCGGTCTGGTTGACGCCGTCGGCGTAGCTGCCGCAGTAGATCCAGCAGCCGCAGGCGGTCGAGCCGTCGTCGTTGAGCTGCTCATAGGAGGCGAGCGGGCTGCCCTCGGCGTCGTAGCCGTTGATCTCGGCCAGGATCGCCTCGGCCTTGGGCTCCTCCAGCGTGCCCTCGGTGGGGTAGTCCCAAGTCAAATCCAGCAACGGGCGGTCGCGTTCCTCGGTGGAGCCGGCCAGCTTCTGCCGGATCTTGCGGCCCAGGTGGTACATGAACCACAGGTCGCTGCGGGCCTCGCCGTCCGGTTCCTTCGCCGCGTAGTGCCACTGCAGAAGCCGGTTGGTGTTGGTGAACGCGCCGTTCTTCTCGGTGTGCGAGGCGGCCGGGAAGAAGAACACCTCGGTGCCGATGTCCTCGGTGCGCAGTTCCCCGGTGTCGATCTCCGAACCGTCCTTCCACCAGGTCGCCGACTCGATGAGGGAGAAGTCGCGCACTACAAGCCAGTCGAGGTTGGCCATCGCCATCCGCTGCATCTTGGCGTTGGCCGAGCCCACGGCGGGGTTCTCACCCATCAGGAAGTAGCCCTTGCAGGTGCCCTCCAGCTGGGCCATGACCGTCTCGTAGGTGCTGTGGCTGCCGGTCAGCCGGGGCAGGTAGTCCCAGCAGTAGTCGTTACCGGCGTGCGCCGCGCCGGCGAACCACGCCTTGAGCAGGCTCACCATGTACGCACGCATGTCGCCCCAGTAGCCCTTCTCCGGCTCCTCCCCCGACGCGTACTCGTCGAGCGACTGGTGATCGTAGGCGTGCGGCATCGGCAGGTAGCCGGGGAGCAGGTTGAACAGCGTGGGCACGTCGGTGGAGCCCTGGATGGAGGCGTGTCCACGCAGAGCCTGGATGCCGCCGCCCGGGCGGCCGATGTTGCCCAGCAGCAGCTGCAGCACCGAGGCGGCGCGGATGAACTGCGAACCGACCGTGTGCTGCGTCCAGCCGACCGCGTAGGCGAAGGCGGTGGTGCGGTCAGGCCCGGAGCGCTCGGTGATGGTCTCGCACACGCGCCGGAACAGGCTCTGGGGGATGCCGCAGGTGCGCTCCACCTCTTCGGGGGTGTAGCGGGCGAAGTGGCGGCGCAGCAGGTTGAGCACGCAGCGCGGGTTCTCCAGCGACGGGTCCCGGTGCGGTGAGCCGTGCATGCCCGCGCCGCCCGAGCCGTGCGACTCGGCGTGCCCGGCGCTCTTGACGGCCTCCAGCCGCTCCTTGTACTCCCGTTCGCTCTGCTGCTGTTCGGGGTGGCTCTGGAAGCCCTCGTACTGCCAGATGTCGTTCTCGTAGGCCGTCTCCTCCTCGTGCAGCCCGGCGAAGAGGCCACCCAGGTCTTCGGTGTCCTCATAGTCGTCGGTGACGATGGTGGAGGCGTTGGTGTAGTTCAGCACGTAGTCGCGGAACCACTTGTCGTTCTCCAGGACGTACCGGATGATCCCGCCGAGGAAGGCGATGTCGCTGCCGGCCCGGATCGGCACATGGATGTCCGCGAGCGCGCTGGTGCGGGTGAAGCGCGGGTCGACGTGGATGACCGTGGCTCCACGGGCCTTGGCTTCCATGACCCACTGGAAGCCCACCGGGTGGGCCTCGGCGAAGCTGGAGCCCTCGATGACGATGCAGTCGGAGTGCTGCATGTCCTGCATGCACGTCGTGGCGCCGCCCCGGCCGAAGGACGTGCCCAGACCGGCGACGGTGGCACTGTGGCACAGCCTGGCCTGGTTCTCGATCTGCACGATGCCCAGCGAGGTGAACAGCTTCTTGATGAGGTAGTTCTCCTCGTTGTCGAGGGTGGCGCCGCCAAGGCTGGCGATCCCCATCGTGCGGCGGGTACGGCGGCCCTCGCTCTCCCACTCCCAGCTGCGGGCGCGCGTCTCGATCACCCGGTCGGCGACCATGTCGAGTGCCTGCTCCAGCGGCAGCCGCTCCCAGTCGGTTCCGTGCGGGCGGCGGTACAGGACGTGGTAACGGCGGCTCGGCCCCGTCGACAGTTCAAGAGTGGCGGCACCTTTGGGGCACAGCCGCCCGCGGTTGACGGGCGAGTCGGGGTCGCCCTCGATGTGGACGATCTTGTTGTCCTTGACGTAGATGTTCTGGGCGCAGCCGACACCGCAGTAAGGGCAGATGGACTTCACCACCTTGTCGGCGGTCACGGTGCGCGGGCGCAGCCGCTCGGAGGTGCCGGACTTGGCCGCCACTCCGCGGCCGAACAGGTCGCCCTGCCGGACCTGGCGCAGCAGTGGCCACCGCATCAGCGGATTGCGCATGGTGCCTTCCTTTCCCTGGCGGCCGTGCACCGCTGCTTGTTCACCGGACTCACCGGCGTTCGTCGTCGGGCCTGCCGTCCGCGTCGGCTGCGTCCCCGGCTTCGGCCTGGCCCTCCCGCTCGGCGGGCCGGTGACCGAGTGCGTCGCGGGCGCGGTCGAGCGGCGTCGCCGTCACCGCGCCGAGCTTGTTCCACGGGGGCGTGTCCGGTGCGTGGGGATGCTGACGGGTGGGCGCGCGCCGTTTCGCCCGCTGGATGCGCCGCCCGAGCTTCTCCCACTGTTCGAGAGGCAAGGTGTCCTGCAAGCGCAGGAGGACGGCGTCCTCGAAGGCGACATGCTTACGCAGCGCCGTGGCGAGCTTCTCGACCAGTTCGTCGAACTGGTCGTCGTCACCTGGCATGCCCTCCAGCGCCGCGAGCAGGTCCTTGCCCTCCCGCTCCTGCCCGCGGCCCTGCCGCGCCAGGTCCTCACCGTCCGGGAGCGCCTTGCGCACCGCGGGCCAGAAGTGTTCTTCCTCGGCGGCTTCGTGCACGGCGAGCCGCTCACGGATCATGTCGACGAGGGATACCCGTCGCTGCTGCTGTTCGGCGCCGCCGCCCTGGCGTACGCCCGGCACCGCCTCCAGTTGCTCCTGGATGTACTTGATCTGGTTGTGGTCCCGGACCAGTACGGTCAGCAGATCGTCGTCGGCCTCCTGCTCGGCCGGCTGCGGCGGCCGGGCGGTGCGACGGGCCGCCGCCTCGCGCATCGGCCCGTCGGCCACGGCGCGTGCCCGCAGCCACCGCTCCACCGTGGGATCCCGCGTTGGTACCTCGGTCGGCGGGTTGACCAGATGCTGGCTACTGCCTGGCAGGAGGCCTTCACGACCCGTCAGTTCCTCCGGACTCGGCACGTCGCCACCGTCGGCAGGCAGCCCCGTGGCGATCATGTAGGCCAGCCCGGGGTGGATGCCGAGGCGGTCACCGATGTCCTCGTACGTGCCCCCGCTTCTCAGCAGGTCCAGTACGTCCTCACGTGTGGGCATCCTGGGACCCTTTCCCCAGTCGTGCCTGCTCAGGGTTTCCCGGCCTCCCGGTCCGAAACATCATCCGAGCAGTGCACGGCAGGCCTGCTCGCAGCGGCGGCAGGCCTCGGCGCACACGGCGCAGTGCTCGTGACGATGGGCATGCCGCTCGCACTCGTCGGCGCAGGCTTGGCAGGCGGCCGCGCAGGCGGCGACGATGTCGCGGACGACACGGGCGTCGTGCCCGGTACGACGGGACAGGATCCGGGCCGTAGCGTCGCAGATGTCGGCACAGTCGAGGTCGGTGCGCACGCACCGGCGCAACTCCGCCACCATGTCCTCCGCCAGGCAGGCGTCGGCACACGCCGTGCAGGCCTGCACGCATTGCAGGCATCGGTCGATGCAGGCCGCGAGGGCATCACGGTCGACGTCGTCCTTGACGGCCGGGTGGGCACTGAGCATGTCCTCGGTGACGGTCATGACGTTCCTTTCACCGGTGTAGAGGGCATCGGACGGGGTTTCCGGCGGGCCATCGCGCGAAACGCTGTCTTCGGCGAGCGGCGCGGTCGTCCGGGAAGACACCGGGCCCGCTTCCCGTTCCCTTGGGTTTGGCGTCCGCACGCCGGGCAACTTTCCATCCGTGACCGCGTTCAGGATGTGGAAGCGCAAGAAGAACTCCGCGACGCCCGCACGGCGGCTCCCTCTGGAGCTGTGCGACCTGTGTGCCCGAACCTTCCCGGAGCACGAGGCGGTCAGCGGCTACGTTCCCGACTCCTCCTCCGCTGACCCTCGCAACGACTGGTTCGACGGCCTGCGCCGGATCACCGCGTGCAGCGACGCCCACTTCCAGATGGTCCGGGATCGTTACCGGCACCGTCCCTATGTGGAAGAGGAGCTGTGGGCCGCGAAGATCACCCGAGCGCTGACCAGCGGTACGCCCGTACGCACGCTCGCCCAGCTCTCCTGCCGCACCGGCTTGCACGAACCGGAGATCCGCCGCGCCGTCGCCTGGCACAACGCACACAGGCGGCGGCAACCGCAGACCTGACCGCTCACGGCGCCCCGAAGAGCCCACACGTGGCCGACACCGGATCCAGCGCAGCCACCGCGCCGGTCACGCGGGTGGCAGCCGTGGGCGCATTGTCGCAGGGCCGCGCGCGTCGACGCCCGCGCCACCCTGCCGGCGATCATGCGCAACTCGCCGTGCCCTGTGTTCAGCCGCGGCTCAGCGCGTCCTTGGCGCGGTCGACCATCGAGGCGAAGGGGCCGGTCATCCACTGCGCTTTGGGAGAGCCGGCCGCTGTGGGGTGGGGGTGGGTCGGCGCCATCTTCTCCACCGTCTGAAGGCGTTGTCCCATCTTGCGCAGTTGTTCCTCGGTGCAGCCGGCCCGCACGGCGGGGAACTCCTCCTGCTCCTCATGTTCGGCGTGCTCGACGACGGCCTGTTCGAACTTCGCCAGTTCGGCATCGAACTCGGCGTCGGTGACATCCATCTTCTCCAGG
This sequence comes from Streptomyces sp. SLBN-31, assembly GCF_006715395.1. Classification (NCBI taxonomy): domain Bacteria; kingdom Bacillati; phylum Actinomycetota; class Actinomycetes; order Kitasatosporales; family Streptomycetaceae; genus Streptomyces; species Streptomyces sp. SLBN-31. Next base: position 2,269,698 of record NZ_VFNC01000001.1, on the reverse strand, counting down.
GCTGCGAGGACCTTGTTGGCCTCCGCTTCCTCCTCGTTGCGGGCGTCTGCCTCCTCCTTGCCCGCGGTGTCCGCGGCGACCGGACGCAGGATCATCTCCTCAGCGGTCTCGTGGACCGCGAGCAGGGCCCGCAGTTCGTCGAAGGCCTCCTTCTTCGCCTCGCCCTGGGCTCCCTTCACCGTGGCGAAGAGCTCCTTGATCCGTGCGTGCTGCTCCAGCAGGATCGCCACCACGTCACCCTCGGGCAGGTGTGCGGCCTGGTCCCGGTCGCTCAGTCCCTCGCTCATGCTGTGGATCCTTCTCCTCGTGGATGTGTCGTGCAGTGATCTGGTCGATGACGCTCTTCAGCGCCGCGCGGCACGGACGCCGACCGCGGTGGCCGCCGCGCCGAAGGCGGCGTACGCCGAGAGGCGCAGCGCGCGTTTGCCCCGCGGCGGGGACGGGGGCGTCGCCGCGTCGCGCTCGGGCCGGGGGGTCGGCTGCCGGTCGGCACCCTTCTCACGGGCGATCTTCATGACTTCGGCGATGTGCAGGGCCCGCCGCCCGGTGCCCGCGTCCTCGATCTGCGTCTTGCAGGAGAAGCCGTCGGCGACGACCAGGCAGTCCTCGTCGGCGTCCCGGACCGCGGGCAGGAGGGCCTGTTCGCCGCAGTCCATGGAGATCTGGTACTTGCCGGACTCGAAGCCCCACGAGCCGGCGAGACCACAGCAGCCGCCCTGGAGGTTCTTGACCTCGAGGCCCATCTTCTCCAGCAGTTCCTGTTCGGGATTCATGCCGCCGGTGGCGCGCTCGTGGCAGTGGCCCCACAGCAGTGCCGTGCCCTCCAGTTCCGGTGGCTTGATGCCGAAGGTCTGGAAGAACTCCGGGAAATGGTAGGCGTTTCGGGTGAGCCGCTTGGCGTCGTCGTCGTGCGGCAGGAGCTTGGGCAGTTCGTCCTTGAAGACGGCCAGGCAGCTGGGCTCCATGCCGACGATGGGCGTGCCGGCTCGCAGATGGGGGCGAAGGACGTCCAGGACGCGGTGGAGGTAGCGCTCGGCGGCGTCGAGGAATCCGTAGTCGTACAGCGGCCGCCCGCAGCAGACGTGCTGCTCGGGCATGATCACCCGCCAGCCCGCGGCCTCGATCGCCTCGACGCAGGCCACGCCGACGCCCGTGTGGAAGTGGTTGTTGAAGGTGTCCGGGAAGAGGACGACCGGCCGTCCGCCGGGGTTGGCCGTGCCTCCACGCCGGGCGAACCACTCCTGCAGCGTCATCGGCGCGAACCGTGGCAGCGGGCGGCGCCGGTCGATGCCCGCGGCCAGCTTAGCGAGGCGGGCGAGGCCCGGCACGTGGGTGGCGAAGTTAGCCAGTTCCGGCACGTGGGAGGCAAGGCGGGCCGCCTGGTCGATGAAGCCGAAGGCATAGGCGTGGCGCGGGCGCCACCGGCGGGCCGACTTGTAGTGGTGGTAGAGGAACTCCGCCTTGTAGGTGGGCATGTCGACGTTGACGGGGCAGTCGTTGGTGCAGCCCTTGCAGGCCAGGCAGAGGTCGAGGGCGTCCTTGACCTCGTTGGACTGCCAGCCGTCGGTGATGACGTCGCCCCTGAGCATCTCGTACAGCAGGCGGGCCCGGCCGCGCGTGGTGTGCTTTTCCTCGCGGGTCACCTGGTAGCTGGGGCACATCGTCGTCTCGGCCTGCGGCACACGGCACTTGCCGATACCGACGCAGCGCAGGGTGGCGTGGGCGAAGTCGCCGCCGTCCTGCTCGTAGGCGAACTTGACCGGGGTTCGCGGCGGGTTGTAGTCGGTGCCCAGCTTGAGGTTCTCGTCCATCCGGTAGGGGTCGACGACCTTGCCGGGGCTCATCTTCCACTGGGGGTCCCAGATCGCCTTGAACTCCCGCATGGCTTGTACGAGTTCGGGCCCGAACTGTTTCTCCAGCAGTTCTCCGCGCTGCTGCCCGTCGCCGTGCTCGCCGGAGACCGAGCCGCCCATGCCCACGCACAGATCGGCGGCCTCTTCCATGAACGCCCGGTAGGTGGCCAGCCCGTCGGCGGTGCGCAGGTCGAAGCTGAGCCGGCAGTGGATGCAGCCCTGGCCGAAGTGGCCGTACATGGCACCGACGATGCCGTGCTTGTCCATGACCTTGCGCAGGCGGCGCACGTAGTCGCCGATCCGGTCCGGTGGGACCGCGGAGTCCTCCCAGCCTGGCCAGTGGTCGGTGCCGTCGGGCGGGAACGCGGTCGAGCCCAGTCCGCTCTCCCTGATCGCCCACAAGTGCTCGCTGGTGCCGCCCTCCTGCTTGCTCTTGGCGATGCGGATGCGGTTTCGCTTGTAGCCCTTGTCGTCGGTCAGCCACCGTGTGAAGCCTTCCGCCTGGGCCACTGACTCCTCGGTGGAGTCGGCGCCGAACTGGACCACCAGCCAGGCGCCGCCGGCCGGCTGCGGCAGCTCCGCGATGTCCTCCGCGTTCATGTTGCTGAGCTGCTGGTTGCGGATGAGCCGGTCGTCGAGCGCCTCCAGGCCGATCGGCTTCCACTTCTCGATGAGCTCCATGCAGTGCTCGGCTGCGTCGGCGAGGTCGTCGTACTCGACCACCACGGTGGTGCGCTGCAGCATGGCCGGGGTGAGCATGAGCGTGGAGCGCAGGACCGTCGCGCAGGTGCTCTCGGTGCCGACCAGGGCGCGGGCGACGTTGAAGCCGCGCTCGGGCAGGAGTTCGTCGAGGTTGTAGCCGGACACCCGGCGGGGCACCTGTTCCGCCGAGCGGAAGCCCCGGCGGATGGCGTCGGCGTACTTGTCACGCAGGTCGCGCAGCGCGGCGTAGATCTCGCCTTTGCGTCCGCCCTTGGCGATGATGCGGTCGAGGTCCTTTTCCTCGTCCACGCCGACCCAGAAGCGCTCACCGTCGTAGGTGACGACCTCCAGGGCCTGGACGTTGTCGCTGGTGCGGGGGCCGGGACCATACAGCTGCGACTGCACCGAGTGGATGCCACAGGAGTTGTTGCCGATGTTCCCGCCGATCACGCAGCGGGAGTGGGAGGAGGGGTCGGGTCCGAAGACCAGGTCGTGGCGGCCGGTGTGGCGGTTGAGTTCCTCGTTGATGACGCCTGGTTCGCAGGTGACCAGGCGTCGGTCGACGTCGATCTCGCCGATGTCCGTGAGGTACTTGGAATGGTCGATGACGACGGCTTCGTTGACCGTCTCGCCGGACAGGCTGGTTCCGCCGCCGCGACTGAGGATCGGGGCGCCGAAGCGGTGGCAGATCTTGTGCACCGCAACGACGTCGTCCAGCGTGCGGGGTACGACGACCCCGATCGGCACCTGCCGGAAGTTGGACGCGTCCTGGGCGTACAGGCCCAGCGAGGCGGTGTCGAAGCGGACTTCCCCGGCGACGGCCTTGCGCAGGGCTCGCTCCAGTGTGCCGACGTCGAGGGTCTGGCGGGCCCGCGGGGGTCCGGCGATCTCGGGATGCGTCTTGGTCGGGATGTCACGCGTTTTCCGGCGTGTCGTCTTGGCCATCGGGTCTTCATCTCTCCTTCGCGCGCCTGGGTCAGGCCGGTCGCGTTCCGTACACGCGGTAGGGCTCAGCGTCGGCCCACCTGACGTCCAGTCCGAGCCCGGGACTGCCGGGGTCGGGCCGCAGGGCGCCGCCGACGGGTGACAGGGTGCCGTCGAACAACAGCTGCTCGAAGCGAACGTGGTCGTGGAAGAACTCCAGGTGCCGCAGCCGGCGTACGGCGCAGAACGCGTGGGCGGAGATCGCCGGCGCGCAGTGGGCGGACAGGTCGATGTGGCGGGTCGCCGACAGGCCGGCCACCTCCAGGACGCCGGTGATGCCGCCGCAGCGGGTGACGTCGGCCTGCAGGCAGTCCACGGCGGGAGGCTCCACGAGGTTGACGAAGTCGCGCGGGGTGAAGGCGTACTCGCCCGCCGCGATCTCCAGGCGTTCCGGGCCGCGCTCGCGCAGCATCCGCAGCCCTTCCAGGTCGCCCGAGCTGACGGGCTCCTCCAGCCAGCGCACGTCCCACTCGTCATGGAACCTGCGGGCCCAGTACAGAGCCTCCTTGCGGGTGAGTGCGCCGTTGGCGTCGGTGAAGATCTCCGCCTCGTCGCCGATCTCCTTCCGTACGGCCGTCAGCCGCTGCGGGTCCTGCTCGGGTTCGCGTGAGGTCTTGAGTTTGACGCGGGGAATGCCCTGGGCGACCCAGTCGGCGAGTTGCCCGGTGAGCCGGTCGAGCGGGTAGTTGGTGAAGCCGCCGCTGCCGTATACCGGCACCCGGTCGTGGTAGGCGGGCAGGAGGCGGATGAGCGGAAGGTCCAGCAGCCTCGCCTTGAGGTCCCACAGCGCCACGTCGACCGCGGAGACCGCCATGGCACCGACGCCGGGACGGCCGGCGTTGCGGATGTGCGCCCCCATGCGATGCCCCAGCGCCGGCGGCGCGGTGACATCCTGCCCCTCGATCATCGGCGCGAGCTTGGACGCCACGAAGGCGGCGACGGAAACGTCCCCGTAGGTGTAGCCGAGGCCGGCTCTCTCCCCGGCGTGCACCCGGACCAGGACCATGGTCGTGGAGTCCCAGTCCAGGGTCCCGTCCTGTTCCTTGCCGCCGGGCCCGTCGGTGGGCACCTCGAAGGCGTGAACATCGACCGAGTCGATACGGCAGGCGTCCAGCTCCGCTGCACCGACGGCCTGACGGCGGCCGGTCACGACTGCCTCCGGGGCAGGCGCTCGGCCGGCTCGGTGGCCTTCTGGCGCACACCCTTCACCGTGATGCCTGCCGCGCCTGCCCGGCAGGCACCCTCTCGCCCACACGCCATGAACCCGGCCGGCTCGTCACGCTCCGCCCGGATGAAATCTGGCTGCCGCCGGCCCCGGTCGCAGGCATCCCGAAGTCCCTTGATCCCGTCACCGGGATGCTCGTACGCCCGCCGAACACCCCATTCGGGCAGACGCTGCAGCGCAGAGTCGGCCTCCTGCGGCATGACACACTCCCTCGCCCGAACACCACTGACGTCATCAGGGGGTGACCCGCCCGACGGGTGCGTAAACGATCCGTTTCCGCTCCGCCAGTGCATCTGCTGAAGCAGCCACCGCTCCCATGCGACGACAGCGGAAGACCGGTCGCAACTCTTACGAGCGCCACCGGCCTCCGCTCAGGCATCCGTGCCGCGGGGTCCGGACATGGTCCGGCCGTACACCTCCCCGACGGACGGAAGGCCGCTGTGTCGTTCCTGAAGACGCCGTCGCCGACCGTCTCGTCAATCCTCGTCGGATCCGGCCGTCGTCAGTTTCTGCTCTCTTCGGGTGACGCTCGGCGTAGAACGGAGCATTGCCGGGAACCCGAGGTTGCCGTGACGACACTCGGAGACGAACGATGACATCGGCCGCCGCCTTCAGGCGACCGGTGGTCCGCACGGCAATCGGGGTCCTGTCATGGTGGTGCGCGCTGTACTCGCTGTGGTTCCTCTTCAGCGGTCAGGGCGGCTGGCTGGTGGCCGCGTGGGGCGCCGCCGCGGCCGCCGTGGCCACGGTCGCGGCGCGGGTGGTGGTGGTCCAGGGGCTGTTGCAGGGGCGGCCGAAGGGACGGTGGGCCGCGAGTGTGCCCCGTGCGGCCTGGCAGACGCTGGTGGACTTCGGAGTCGTCCTCCGGGTGTTGGCGCGCTGTATCGCCGGCGGTCGGCGGGGGCCGGTTGGTCGTTTCGTACGCCGGGACACCGGGCTGCCCGAAGCGGACAGCGGCGTGGCCGCGGCATGGCTCACCATGACCGCCACCTACTCGCCCAACGCGTACGTGCTCGACGTCGACCGCAGCACCGGCCAGGCCCTGCTGCACGACCTGCGTCCGATGACAGCGTCGGAGGAGCCCGCATGAAACAGGAGTACTTGATCGGTGCGGCCGCCCTGCTGATCGGCATCGTGCCGTTGGCGTGGGTGAGCATGCGTGCCCGTCCCATCGACGGGCTGGTGGCAGTGGAACTCGGCGGAGCGATGACCACCTTGACTCTGGTGTGCGTGGCGGTCGGCACGCAGAGCTCCGCCATGACGGGGGTGGCTCTGATCACGGCGGTCCTCAGCTGGGTCAGCGGACTGCTCTGCACCCGTTTCCTGGACCGCAGTCCATGAACGCGGTCCGCGTCGCGGCCGACGCGACCCTGGCCGCCGGAGTCCTCGCCCAACTGGTGTGCTGTCTCGGTGTGTGGTGGATGCGCGATGTCTTCGATCGCTTGCACTTCGCCGCCGCGGGCACCACGGTCGGCCCCGTCCTGATCGGCGTGTCCGTGGCTCTGACCGGCTTCTCCTCCGTCTCCGGCACGGTGCAGGCCCTGGCGGCGGTGGCCTTCCTAGTGGTGCTCAACCCTGTGCTCACGCACGCGACCGGACGGGCCGCGCGTCGCCTGATCCACGGCGACCTGGAACCGCCCGACTCGGGGCCGCGCATGGGAACACCGGAGGAGACCGGATGACCGCGGTCCAAGCCATCGCGCTCACGCTCACCGCCGCGCTGGGCGTGGCCGTGGTCGCCTGTCACGACCGACTGCGCCAAGTCCTGGTCAACGGCCTGTTCGGCCTCTCGCTCGTCGTGCTCTTCACCGTCCTGCAGGCCCCGGACGTCGCCATCTCCGTGGCGGTGGTCTCCACGGTGGCCTACCCGATGCTGCTCCTGGCGACCATCTACCGCACCGGCGACCGCGCCGCCGAGCGCAAGGATTCCGAATGAACCGCCGGCTGCGGCTGCTGTTGTTCGTGCCGGCGAGCATCGCGCTGGCGGGCGTGCTGCTGTGGGGGCTGCTGGGTCTGCCGGACTTCGGTTCGCGGCCCCACGCGTATGCCGCGTACGTACTGCGGCACGCCGTCGCACAGCGGCATGTCACCAACATCCCGTCGGCCGTCGTCTTCGACTACCGGGGCTGGGACACGCTCGGCGAGGAGCTGATCCTGTTCACCAGTGTGATGGGGACCGCGCTGCTGCTCAGGAGTTCGAGGGACATCGCTGGCGAGCGGCCCCAGGACACGGTGACCAGTGCCACCGTCCGTCGGACGGGCGCGTTCCTCGTGCCCGTCACACTGCTGCTCGGGCTGTGGACGATCGCCTACGGCTACCTCACCCCGGGCGGCGGCTTCCAGGGCGGAGTGATCTGCGCCGGAGCCGCTTTGCTCATCTGGATCGCCGCAAGTTACCGCGACCATCGCAGGCTGACGCCGACCGCCCTCGTCGACGCGGCCGAGGGGACCGGCGCTGCCGCGTACATCGCCGTCGGGCTGGCCGCGCTCGCGGCAGGGCAGGCGTTCCTCGCCGGGTTCCTGCCTCTGGGTACCGTCGGCAGTCTCCTGTCCGGCGGCACGATCGCCCTGCTGAACTGGGCGACCGGGCTGGAGGTCGCCGCCGCCTGCGTGCTGATGTTCCACGAGTTCCTCGAGGAGTACGTCGACACCGTTCCGCATCCGCAGTCCAGCCGGGAGGACATGTGAGCGTCTATCCGTACCTGGTGGCGGGCGTGCTGTTCCTCGCTGGTCTGTACGGCATCGTCAGCAGTCGCGACTACATCCACATCGCGGTGTGCCTGACGGTGACGCAGTCCGCAACGTACGTGGCCCTGCTCTCCCTCGGGACCGTACGTAACGGCCAGCCGCCCATCGCTCAGGGGGCCCAGTCGGGCAAGCCCATGGCCGACCCGATCGTGCAGGCGCTCACTCTGACGGATGTCGTGGTCAGTGTGGTCGCGCTCGCGCTGATGCTTGCCCTGGCGCAGCAGAGTCATCGCCGCGGCGGAACCCTAGATCCCGACGCACTGGCGCGCGTTCGTGGCTGAGCCGAGCACGCTGGTACCGCTGACCGTCGCCGTTCCGCTGATCATCGCGGCCGTGCTGGCGGCCGTGACCCGGTGGATTCCGCGCCGCGGGCCCGACCTGGTGGCTCTCGCTGCAGCTGTCGCGGTGACCGTGATGGCCGTCGTGCTGGTGGCGGCCACTCGCGATAAGCCGATCGTCTACTGGTTCGGCGGCTGGCATCCGGTGGGGGGTCTGGCGATCGGCATCGCTTTCGTCGTCGAGCCGGCCGGGGCGACACTCGCCGCGCTGGCCGGGCTGCTCACCGTGGCGAGTCTGGTCTTCTCCTGGCGCTACTTCGAGGAGGTCGGGCACCTCTATCACGTGCTGGTCCTCGTTCTGCTGGCCGGAATGGTGGGTTTCTCGCTCTCGGCCGACCTGTTCAACATCTTCGTCTGGCTGGAGCTGATGAGCGTGGCGGCGTACGCGCTGTGCGGCTATCAGATCCGTCAGCCGGGCGTGGTGCAGGGCGCGCTCACGTTCGCGGTGCTGAACACCGTCGGCACGCTGACCATGCTGTTCGGGATCGCCCTGATCTACGGCCGTACGGGCGCGCTCAACCTCGCGCAGATCGGTGAGGCCCTGCGGGAGCAGCCACCGAGCGGATCCGTCGTGGTCGGTTTCACGTTCATCACGGCAGGCCTGCTGGTCAAGGCCGGCGCCGTTCCCTTCCACTTCTGGCTGGCCGATGCCTACACCGTCGTCCCCGCACCGGTGGGTGCGCTGTTCGCCGGGATCATGAGCGACCTCGCCTTCCACACCTTCGCCCGGATCTACTGGGACGGCTTCTCCGAAGCGTTCGCGGGTCACCACGGCGCGGTGCGCACAGCGCTGCTCGTCTTCGCCGTCGGATCGGTCACGGTCGGTGCCGCCATGGCGCTTTTGGAGGCCGATCTCAAACGGCAGCTCGCCTTCGCCACGGTCGCCAACGGCGGCCTGGTACTGGCCGGCATCGCGCTGCTCACACCGCGCGGACTGGCCGGGGCGACACTTCTCGTCGTCGTCGATGGGCTGTTGAAGGCAGCCCTCTTCCTGCTGATCGCTGCCATCATCCAGTGGCTCGGCGCGAGCGACGAACTCCTGCTGCACCGCCGAGGGCGTCGGCCCGGCGGTGTGCTGCCCGGCCTCCTTCTGGCCGCCTGCGGTCTGGGCTTCGCACTGATGCCGCCCTTCGGTCCCTTCTTGGCCACGGCCTTGATCGTCGACGGGGCCGACCGGGACTGGCTGACCGCAGTGATCACCTTCGGAGCCATGGCGACCGGCGCGGTGTTCCTCCGGGCGGCGGCCCGTGTCTTCCTGGGCTGGGGGCCCAAAGAGGACCCTGCGCTCACCCACCAACCCACCGAACCTCAGGAGGGCGAGCCCGACTTCCAGCCGAACGCCGACTGGAGGCGCCCCAGTCACCGAGTCATCATGCTCGCTCCTCCCGCGGTGCTGGTGCTCCTGGCGTACGGTCTGTCCTTCGTGCCCGGCATCGCGGACTGGTTCACCACGGTCGCGCACTCGGTGAGTCAGCCCCGGCAGACGGCTGCGCACGTCCTCGGCGAACGGATGCCGCCTGCACGGACCGGCCCCGGCCCCTACACGGTGAGCGCACGCATCTGGATCTGCGCCTGCGCATCGGTCGGTGGAGCGGTGCTATTGGCCGCCGCGGCCCTCTCCTGGCAGAGGATGGCGGCGAGTCTCCGGCGGGTGCTGCTCGGCTCGGTCGGTGTTCTCAAGAGCTTTCATGACGGCGCGGTGGGCGACTACGGACTGTGGTTTGTCATGGGGCTGGCCGCCCTCGGATCCGGGTGGGCATTCACACTGCGCTGACCAACGCCGACACGGGCGGCCGGGGGCGACCCGCTTCCGCCTGCTAACACGGGGACCGCTGACCGCGCGGTGCCAGGGAGGCGTACGGCTCGTTCTCGCGACGGCGGCTTCGCAAGAGTGCGCCTGTCACGTCCGCGCACGGCGGACAGGTAGGGCTCCTCTACCGGTTCGGCTTCGTGCCGCAGCGGACAGCGGCTCATGCCGTCCGCTTTACGAGTCCTTCACCAGCCGCTCCAGCGGCCGAGGCCGGTCTCCCGTTGATGCCCGTCAGGGGGCCGGATTTCTTCCGCGCCGTCCGGGGCGATCGCCGCTGTGGACGTCGTCGGACTGCCGCTCGAACGCCTCGGCCGCCCTCTCCAAAGGCAGGCGGCGGTGGATGAGCTTGTGCAGCCACTCGCGGCCGCCCCCCGGCCGGAGAGACAGCGGTGAGGCGCACGACACGGTGAGCGGCTGTTCCGCGCGGACAGTCGAAGACCACCAGTGCGGCTTGGGTGGCTTCTACCACGACGTCGGGGCGTACCGCGCTGATCAAGTCCTCCACCGTGGTGGTGTGATAAGTGAGCCGGGCCGATCGGGCTGATGGCCGCTTGGTGGGGCTCGAACCAAGCCCTGGTCCCAACCTTGTCGATCTGCCCTCACGCCCTGGCGACGACGCTCGCCGGTTTTGTGACTACGGCCGCAAGGCCCAGGCCAGCGTCGGCAGCGACCGCGCAATCGGCTTCCGCGGACCACAACTGCACCGCGTAGCCGTCCGGGGCCTCTTCCGCGCGGCCGAGCGACTCGTGCCCCGGGATGAGCCGGTCGCGCTCCGGCGGAGCCTACCCGTACTGCCCCGGAGCGATCTCCCGGCCCGTACCGCGCACGCCGAGGGCTACGACCCGGACCAGGAGTTCGCCACATGCGTTGCCGGGATTCGCCAGGTCCGGGATGTCGAGCGAGCAGCAGTGGCCGGGAGGGACAGTCAGTGCGCGCATGCTTCTGACCGTCTCGGCGGATCCGTGGCGCAGGCAGCCGCCGACCGGCATCGCGGCGCGGCCGCTCGGCGTCCCGGCCGTTCCATGCCGAGTTGGAGGACACCGGCGTGCTGCGGGCCTCCGCCCGGCGTGGCACGGCACTTTCAGCAAGGGAGTCCGCACCTGCACAAGCGCCTGTTCCGGTGACCGGCGAGTCCACCTCCTCGACCAGCAACTCGCGCAGCCGGGTGAGACAGCGAGCGAGCAGCCGGGACACGTGCATCTGCGAGATCCCGACGGCCGCTGCGATCTCCCGCTGTGTCTGGTCGTGGAAGAAACGCAGGAACAGGATGCGCCGTTCTCTTTCCGGGAGTTGCCGCAGGGCCTGCATGAGGGCCAGGCGTTCCGCGGTGAACTCCAGGGCCGTGTCGTGGTCTCCCATCACTTCGGCGGGGGCCAGGCGTCTCCGGTCGGTGCCGCCCGCCGGCATCTCCAGCGGCCGAAGGCGCAGCGCCCACTCGCAGCACAGGGCCTCAGCCACCGCTTCGTCGGGTAGGCCGCATGTCCGCGCGATCTCCGCCGGTGTGGGCGGTCGTCCGCCGAACTGCTGCTCGAGCTCCCTCTGCACCCGGTTCACGCGCTGTCTGGCTTCCTGCACGGGACGCGGTAGCCGCACCAGTCCGGTCCTGTCCCGTAGGTGCCGCTTCAGCTCTCCGGTGACCGTGGGCAGGGCGTAGGACAGGAAGGCGTGGCCCCGTTCCGGGTCGTAGCCGTCGACGGCCTTGACCAGTCCCAGGCAGGCCACCTGGAAGAGGTCGTCCTGCTCTTCGCCGCCGGCGTTGCGGTATTTGCCGGCGATGCGGCGCGCCAAGGGAACGAGCCGACGGATGACGTCGTCGCGGGCGGCCTCCCGCTCCCGGCCCGGAGGCATCCGGCTGACGGCGCCCACGAGGTCGTCGATCAGCTGCGGCGACAGGTCGGCCCCGTCGCTCACCTGCGTCGGCGATCCGCTGGGACTGCTGAGGGACGTCATGTGAGCCTCTGGCGGTCGGCTGGTTCCTGGGCATGGACAGGGGTTCCCGTTTTCTCTTAGCCCATGCAAAGATCACTCTTTCGGCAGGTGTCCTGTGTTCCTCCGGAGCGCTCAGGCGCGGGGCCGCTTCCTTTCGGCACACCGACCGGTCGGCCATGGCTGTAATCCACGCGGCCTCCGCTGGCCGCTACCCGGCGCCCTGAGGCTGTGGCGTGCCGCGCGACCGCCGAACGTAAGCCGACCAGCCGACTCCGTACTCCTCGACAGGCTAAGACCGAAGCCGACAGCTCCCAACTTCTCTCGGTTCTCTTGGTCGACGCGGCGGCGGGTGAGCGTCTGCCGAGACGGTCGGCGAGCAGGCCCCCGGTTGCCTCCGGAGGCCTGGGGGTCGGCGTCCGCCGCCGAGCGGAAAGAGCCCCGGGCCGTCCTCGCCCGGCGCCGGTCCGTCCCGCAGGCCTGCAACAGCGTCTCCCGACGGTTTCCCCGGCTAGCACACGGGCAGCAGCCAATACCGCCCCGGTGACGCGCTCACATCATTCTTGCCGTTCAAGAAGGCGTCCTTGGCGGCACGGGGATACATGCACCGTCGGTCATGCGGACACGGACGCGTGAACGGTAAGGCCTCCCCGTTTCAAGTCCGGCCCACACGGGGACTCCCGTCGGCGGCCGTAGTGGCCTCAGCTCTTTCCGGCGGGATCCGACTCGCCCGCGGGCCAATCGGAGGTGAACCGCTCTTGTCGCTCCTGCGGAAGCTGCTGCACCCGGAGCCGAAGCCCACCCGCGGCGAACGGCTCGTGACGGCTGTGGACCGGCGTCTACCGGTCTCGGAGGCAGGGAAGAAGTTCCTGCGCAAGGCCTTCCCCGACCACTGGTCCTTCCTCCTGGGCGAGATCGCTCTCTACAGCTTCGTGATCCTGGTCGTCACCGGCACTTTCCTGACGTTCTTCTTCCACCCGGACATGACGGAGCAGCCGTACACCGGGTCGTACAAGCCCCTGCAGGGCGTCATGACGTCGGAGGCCTACTCGTCCGCCCTCCACATCACCTTCGACGTGCGGGGCGGACTTCTGGTGCGGCAACTGCACCACTGGGCGGCGCTGGTCTTCGTCGCCGCGATCGGTGTGCACATGCTGCGGATCTTCTTCACGGGGGCTTTCCGCCGACCGCGCGAGGTCAACTGGACAATCGGCGTGACCCTGTTCTGGATGGCCATCCTCGAGGGCTTCTGCGGCTACTCCCTGCCGGACGACCTACTGTCCGGCACCGGTCTGCGCACCGCGGAGGGCATCGTGCTCTCCATCCCGATCGTGGGCACTTACCTGACTTTCTTCATCTTCGGCGGCCAGTACCCGGACCACGAGATCATCCCCCGAATGTACGCGGCGCACATCCTGCTCATCCCGGGCCTGATGATCGCGCTGATCGCGGTTCACCTAGGGTTGGTCGTCTATCTCAAGCACACGCAGTGGGCCAAGCCGAAGCGCACCAACCAGAACGTGATCGGCAAGCCGCTCTACCCGCAGTACACGACGAAGTCGCTGGGCCTCTTCTTCACTCTTTTCGGGGTCCTGGCCATCATGTCGGCGCTGATGGAGATCAACCCCATCTGGGACTACGGCCCCTACCGGACCGACCAGGCCTCCATCGACGCCCAGCCCGACTGGTATCTGGGCTTCCTGGAAGGTGCCTTGCGCCTGATGCCCAGGTGGGAGACCAACTTCCTCGGACACACGATCGTCTGGGACGTGTTCCTGCCGGCGGTGGTGCTGCCATTGGCCCTGTTCGGTGTGCTGTACCTCTATCCCTTCCTGGAGCGCTGGGTGACCGGCGGGCGCAAGGAATACCACCTGTGCGACCGTCCGCGGAACCAGCCCACCCGCACGGGTCTCGGGGTGGCCGGCATCACCTTCTACGCCGTCCTGCTCGCTGACGGCGGCCAGGACGTGCTGGCCAAGGTGTTCCAGGTGCCGATGGAGCTGATCACCTGGACCTTCCGCGTCTGTCTCTTCGTCCTGCCCGTCCTGTGCTTCTGGGCCACGAAGCGCCTGTGTCTGGGTCTGCAGGCGCTCGATCGGACGCGCGTCGAGCAGGGCCCGGCGACCGACCACGTACGGCAGACCGCCGACGGTTCGTACGTCAGGGACCATTCCGGGCTGTCCAAGGAGGAGCTGCACACGCTGATCGTCCGCGACACCCCCCTGCCCCTCGGCCGCGTCGGCCACTGGTACCAGCCGGTGGGGCGCTGGCTCAGGCGGGGACTGAGCCGCTGGTACTACGGCAAGCGGATCGAGATGCCGCTGACGGAGGATGACCGCCGCTACGTCGCGGCAGTGACGGCTGATCCGGCCGAGGCCCAGAGCGATGAGGAGTCGTCGGACGCGTAGCAGCGCACGGACGCGCCCACCGGGTGAAGGCTCCCCCTGCGGGGCACCGCATCATTCGACCTGCGCCTGCGCCAGCCTCTCCTCCGCGGTGACCCACCGCCACGTGATGGCCAGCGCCGCGAGGCCGATCGGCAGCATGGCGACGATCATCGCCAGACCACCGGCGACATGGCCCAGCGCGACCATCGCCACCGCCGGCAGGTCCAGCAGCGGCATCGCCAGATAGAGGTAGACCGAGCGGGCCGGGTCGCTCAGCCGGTGTCGGGTGCCCATCACCGGCAGCCAGAACAGGATCGCGCCGCACAGCAGCAACGCCTCCAGCAGGAGATGCACCGGCAGAGAGGAAATGAGGGGCATGGTCAGGGTGATCACACCGTGCAGCACGAGAAACAGCGGCAGAACGACGGCCGCTGGCAGCGCCACCTTCTGCCATTCCGCCCGGTGCCGGGTGACGTGGATCAGCGCCGGTACCGCCACGGCGACCAGGAGCCCGGAGACGGCCATGGTGACGGGCTGCGTGTCCATACCGTGCGCGTGCATGCCGTTCACGACGACTCCCTGCTCCAGGCGCCGCGATGGACGGCCAGGGCGGCCGCCACCATGAGCAGTGGAATGGCCAGCGACAGCATCCATGGGCCGTACGCCAGGCTGAGTCCGGCCAGGGTCAGTCCGGCCGCCGCGGGAGGAACGGCGACAGCACCTCGGACCGGCAGGCGGTGAGTGACCGGCTCGCGCTGGCCGCGCCGGGAGGAGATCAGCACGGCAAGGGCGGCGACCTCGATGAGCACCACCGCGCCCACGTAGAGCATGATCGCGATCAGGTCCTCCCGGTAGATGACCAGGATCGCGGCGAGGATGGCGTTGAACAGGCCCCAGGCGGCCATCACCGCCCAGCCGGGATGCTTCTTGATCACTTGCGGCTCCCCTCTGCGTCGACGGCGGAGCGGTCTCGCGTGCGCCGGTCCAGCAGCGGGGCGTTGCTGGTGATCGGTGGCAGCGGATGTTGCGGGGTGAAGTTGACCTCGGGGGGCGGGGAGGACGTGGCCCATTCCAGGGTGTGGCCGTGCCAGGGGTCGTCGCCGGCGGGTCGCTTGCTGCGCAGGGATTCCAGGATGTTGAACAAGAACACCAGCATTCCCGCGGCCAGCACGGCGGCCCCGCAGCTGGACAGCAGGTTGAGCAGGCTGAACCCGTCCACGGTGGAGTAGCTGGAGATCCGCCGTGGCATGCCGAGATAGCCCAGCCCGAACATGGGCAGGAAGGTGAGATTGGTGCCGACGACGAGCAACCAGAAGTGGAGCTTGCCCAGGCCCTCGCGCAGCAGCACCCCGGTGGCCTTGGGGAACCAGTAGTACACGGCGGCGAAGAGACCGAAGGCGCTGCCCGCGAAGAGCACGTAGTGCAGGTGGGCGACGATGAAGTAGCTGTCGGTGACGTGGTAGTCGATCACCGGGGTTCCGACCATGATGCCGGTGAGTCCGCCGATGAGGAACTGCGGGATGAAGGCGAGCGCGAACAGCATCGGGGTGCGGAAGACGAGACGTCCGCCCAGCACCGTGCCGATCAGCGCGAAGTACTCGATCCCGGCCGGCATCAGCAGGGCGATCGAGGTCAGGGAGTAGTAGTTGTTCGCGGCCTGCCCGGTGGCGAACATGTGGTGGCCCCACACACTCATCGACAGGGCCGCGAAGGCCAGCAGTGCCAGGACCGTGCCCTTGTAGCCGAAGAAGCGCCGCCCCGAGAACACGGCGAGCACCTCGCCCACGGCGGCCAGGTACGGGAAGAACATGACGTACACGACGGGGTGACCGTAGAACCAGAAAATGTGCTGGTAGCCGATGTTCCACACGTTGGAGGCGAACACAGAGGGGTCGACGCGGCCCACCGCCAGCATGACCAGGGCCGCCAACAGCGCCGGGAACGCGCCGATGACCATCAGGCAGGTGGCCACCATCGACCAGGAGAACACCGGCATCCGCATCATCGTCATGCCAGGGGCACGCTTCCGCAGAACCGTCCACAGCACGGTCCAGCCGATGAGGATGACCCCGATGGCGGAGAGGAACACTCCGACGATCCACAGGTCCGATCCCACCGACGGCGAGTGTTCGCTGTCCGCCATGGGCGGATACGAGAACCAGCCGTCGGCGTGCGCGCCTTGGGGGGTGGCGAATCCGGCCAACATCGTCACCGCGCCGAACACGTACAGCCAGTAGCCGAGCAGCGTAGTGCGCGGCATCGCCATGCCGGGCGCCCCGATCTGCAACGGCACCAAGTACACGCCCAGACCGAGCGCGAAGGGCGTCATGACCATGTAGATCATGCCGGAGCCGTGGATGGTGAACAGCTGGTTGTACACCTGCCCGGAGACCAGGTGCTCGTCCGGCTGGGCCAGCTGGCCCCTCATCAGCAGTGCGAGGACGCCCATCATGAACATGAGCACCAGCGAAGTTCCGATGATGAGCAGGCCGATGCGTTTGTGGTCGGTGGAGGTGAGCAGTCCCAGCCAACCGCCCGGCCGGGGCCGGGGGCTCGGCTCGGTGACGGCCAGCGGGTCGGTCTTCATGCGGCGGCTCCGCTGCCCGCGGCATGGCTCGTGAGCCACCGCTGATATTCGTCGGGCGAGACGGCTTTCACCCAGAAGTCCATGGTTCGGTGTCGCAGCCCGCAGAATTCCGCGCACCGGCCCCGCCAGCGGCCCTCATGATCGAAGGTCATGGTGAAGGTGTTCTTCCGGTTGGGAAACGCGTCCATCTTGTAGCGCAGTGCGGGGATCCACATCGAGTGGATGACGTCCCTGGAGGTAAGCCGCACCTTGATGTTGTGGCCGGTCGGTACCACCAGGGTGGGGAATTGGCCGTTGCGGCAGTTGCCGGACACCGACACCTTCTGGCCCGCCGTGCCCGGGTAGCCGAACTGCCAGCACCACTGGAAGCCGGTCACGTCTACGTTCGTGGTCGGACGGTGCTGGTCCGTCTGCTGCTGGCGGTGGTTGGCGTAGGCGGTGTAGACGACGAGGAAGGTGGCGACGACCGCGAGGGCGGCGAGGTAGTACGACTCCAGGTGGGTTCGTTCGGTCCGTTGCGAGGGTTGCGTCCCGGGGCGTGCTCGGCGCCGTACCAGCGCGACGATCAGCAGGACGAGGATCGTCACGAAGACGAAGGAGGCGATAGCTGTCTCCAGGGTGAAGACTTCGCCGAAGACATGCCGCTGGTTCATACGTCGCTTCCCTCCGCTCGGCCGGTGCGCAGGCGTGAGTCCCCCGTGACCCGGGTTTTGAAGCATGGGAGCCGGTGGCGCGTTCCGCTGGGTGGGCTGCGCGTCCCGCGCGGGCGAACGGCGGGGGCAGCGGATCACCGGCGCTGTTCGTCCAGCACGTGTGCGAGGGCCGACGACGCTCCAGCCACCTCCTTGGCACGACCTGCGGACTTCGGGCAAGCGGCCCACCGTCCGGCAGGAGGTCGGTGTCCTCCCCCGTTCGCCGAGGCCGCCGCGAGCCGGCACTGCCATGCGGACGATCGGTTGTTTCACGCAGACGCCGCTGGGTGACTCCAGGAAGCGACCACGGCAGGACGGCTCCTGGGAGGCGTGGTGACCATGGCGAGATCCGTTTTGACCAAGTCGATGCCTGCGGCGACGAATGCAGGAGTTCGCTGGCGAGGCGCAAAATGACCGGACGAACCAGGACGAAGACGCAACAACAGATCGCCGCCGGGATCGGCGTGTCCTCCCAGTTGCGGATCTCGCGCACCCTGTCGCTGTTATGCACGCCTGCGAGAATCCCTCCTGGGGTGCTCCCCGGCCGCGGAAGTGGGTGGAACCCGGCCCACCGCCGCCCACTCGGCCACGTCGCCCCGCTCGTCCCCATCCGATCACCGCCGTTCCCGCCGACCGAACACGGCAACCGCCCGTGCCACCAGCTCGCCCCCGACCCCGCGCAGGATGCCGACGGCTCGAGGGCCCGCCCCCTGGCGCTTGGACGTTGTCGCGTTCCTCCCTCCACGGCACGCGACCGGCCGCCTGCGCGGGTCACGGGGGCTGCTGCCGCGCATGGCCGCTGTGACCGCCTGTACCGCAGGCGAGTCGTCCCGCTCCCCGCGGACGCGGCGATCAGCGGCAGGTGCGGTCCCACGTCGCCGGTCCGGCGGCCCTCACATCCCGCCGCTCCTGCGCGGCTGGTCCGTAACGGCAACCGGCAAGAGTCCGAACCGTCGCGTCGACCGGAAGGGCCCACACGGCAGAACGGGCGCCGCGATTCATCCGCACCCTCCACCCGGCGCCTGGAACGAGATCCCGAGGTCGTATTCCTCATTGAAGGAGAGACACGCTGTGGAACACATCGGGCACCATGTATGGGCCATCCCCGAAGGCTTCATCCCCGGGTCCAGTACCGGACCGGAGTCGATGGCCAGCCATGAGACGGCATGCGTTCTCAACACCGGTGACGAGGACGCCCACCTGGAGATCACTCTCTTCTTCCCGAACCGCGAACCCGCCGGACCATACCGGGTCACCGTCCCCGCCCGGCGCACTGTGCATCAGCGCTTCAATGAGCTCGCCGACGACGGCTCCATCCCGGTAGGCACCGACTATGCGTCGGTCCTGGTGAGCGACGTGCCGGTCGTGGTGCAACACACGCGGCTGGACAGCCGGCAAGCCTCGAACGCCCTGCTGTCGACCGTCGCGTATGCCGCGCACTGACCGGTGCGAGCGCGCCGCAGCGAAACGCCCCCGGCCAGAACCGACCGCAACTCAAGGTGTACGAGCGACACGAGGTACAGGTGACAGAGAAGCGAACGGCGGAGCCCGCACAGGGCCACCGGCTTGTGAAGGAGCGGCTTGCCGGCGGTTTCCGGCTCTTGTTCCTGTCCGCCCTGCTGCTCGCCGGGGTGGGCGCAGTCGGACGGCTCATCGGCTGGGTGGCACTGACCACCACGCTGGGCCCCACCGCCTACCTGCTGCTTGCTCACCCGGAATCGGTGGGCGCACGATGGCGCAACGCCGTGACCGGCCATACCCTCGCAGTCGGCGTCGGCCTCGGATGCCTGGCCGCCTTCGGCCTGTGGAGTCACCCCTCGGTAGCCGTCCTGCACCACGACACCGCCCGACAGATCAGCGCCCAGGCAGTCGCCGTGGGGCTCACGCTGTTCCTGCTGCATGTGCTCGACGCCCACCACCCACCGGCCGCCGCGACGACCTTGCTGATCGCGTCCGGGATCTCCCGCCCGGGACCACCGCTGTACGGCATGCTGGTCGGCTTGGCCCTGGTTCTGGCGATCGCCCCGTTGCTAACCGCCGCTACATCCCGCGCATCGGCAGGACGGCAGGACGGTGAGTGACGGTCTCCGCCCCGGCGTACGGTCAGGAAAGATGCCGCCGGGAAGCTGGCAGCCCAGCAGGAGGGGATGTACCGGTCGGCGGTGCGAACTGGTTCGACGTGCGCGCCGCGCCATGCGCGGACCACGGTGGATAAGGCCACGCGCCCGCCATGGGCACCTGTCGCCCCGCCCTGGCAGTTCCTTGAGTTTCGCCACCGGCCGCGGGGGACACCTCTCCCCCGGTCCGCCAGCCGCTCGCGTGCCAGGAGCGCACGCTGTCGGGGCGGTGCTCCCCTCTTCTCCGCTACGCAGCGAGGTCAGCCACCATGTTTCATGCCCCCTTCCGCACCGGATCGGAAACCCGCGCACTGCCCGTGACGGCCCCGTCCGCCAGCCCGGTCGCTCAGGGCACGGACAGTGAGACAGCTCGCCGAGCCGCCGCGCTGGTGACAGGTGCCTCCTCCGGCATCGGTGCGGCTGTGGCCCGACGGCTGGCCACCGAGGGGGGTTGGCGCCTCGTTTTGAACGGGCGGGACGCGACACGCCTGGAGAAGGTGGCCGCGCAAGCGTCGGGTACGGCCTTTGCCGCGGACCTCACCCGGCCCGGCGCGGACCGCCGACTGGGAACTTCGTTCTGAATCACGTCGGCCCCCTGGACCTGCTGGTGGCGGGGGCGGGCATCGGTTGGGCCGGGGACTTCGTCGGCATGCCCTCGGCAACCCTCGACGAGGTCGTCCACATCGACCTGGTCGCCACCCTGCACCTGGTGCGGCAGTTGTTGCCGCACATGATCGATGCCGGCTCCGGACGCATTGTGCTCATAGGTTCGCTGGCCGCAGCGTAGGAGTGCGCGGCGAGGCCGTCTACTCCGCCGCCAAGGCCGCGCTGGCCTCCTTCGCCGAGGCCCTGCGCTACGAGCTGCGCGGTACCGGCGTGGGCGTCAGCCATGTGATTCCCGGCGTGGTGGACACTCCGTTCTTCGACCGTCGCGGGGCCCCGTACCTGCGGTCGCGGCCCAGGCCGGTTCCGCCCGAGCGGGTGGCGGACGCCGTGTGGAAGGCCGTCCGCCGGGGCAAGGACGAGGTCTACGTGCCCGGCTGGCTGCGCCTGCCCGTGCGCATGCGCGGCGCCACGCCGGGGCTGTACCGGCGGCTCGCCGCCCAGTTCGGATGAACAATCGTGAGCGCCCTTACCGTCGTAATCGCCCTGTGCGCGGCCCTGTCCAACGCGTCCGCTTCCGTCCTGCAGCGGCGGGCGGCCACCGATGAGCCGGACAGCGGCCCGGGCGCCCGGCCGGCCGTGCGCTGGCTCACGCAGGTGCTGCGGCGGCCGCACTGGCTGGCCGGCACCGGGCTGCTCCTGCTGTCCACCGTGCTGCAGGCCTCGGCGCTGGCCGTGGGCAGCCTGGCGGTGGTCCTGCCCCTGCTGACCAGTGAACTGCTGTTCACCCTGGCGGTGGGCAGCGTCGTGTTCCACCGCCACCCCCACCGTCGCACCTGGCTGGCTTTCGCGGCCCTCGCCGTGGGGCTGGCCCTCTTCCTGGCCGCTGCCTCGCCCTCGGCCGGCCGGTCCACCGCGTCCCCCGCGGCCTCGCTCTGGGCGGGAACTGCGCTTCTGTGCGTGGTGGCGGCACTCGTCGCAGTCGGCCGGCTGACGCGGGGGGCGCCGCGGGCCGCCTTGCTCGGCTGCGCCGCCGCGGTCTCGTTCGCCGCGACCGCGGCGCTGCTCAAGGAGGTCGCGGGCAGGCTCGGCTAGGGACTGGCCGCCACGCTGACGCACTGGTCACCGTACGCGACAGCCACCACCGGTCTCGTCAGCTTCCTGCTGCTACAGGGCGCGTTCCGCGCCGGCTCCCTCACGGCGTCCCAGCCCGCCCTCACCCTCGGTGACGCCCTGACCAGCGTCGCACTGGGAGGCGTGTTGTTCGGCGAGCAGATCGGACTCGGCGCGCGGGTCGTACCCGAAGTGATCGGAATCGCGCTCGTCGGAGCCGGAAGCCTGGAGCTGGCGCGTGCCCCGTCGGTCAGCGGCGCCTGGGACACCGCGCCACACGAGCCTGTCCACGACGCATCGAACGGTTGAGCTCCGGTGAATCTCGAACGCCCAAAGGTGCCGTGGGAACCCCCCAGCTCACGCAGGGAAGGAGATCGCTGATGTCTCACGCGCCCGGCTCCCCCCGATCCTGGCAGGCCGCAGGCATGATGCTGCCGCTCGCCATGGCCGCCGCACACATCGGCCCGGCGGCCACCTGGCTTCCGGGCGTATGCCGCCTGCTGTTTCCCCGGCTCTCCGGCTCGGGCCACTGGAACCACGTAGCCCTGACCTTCGACGACGGGCCGGATCCGCGCTCCACCCCGCGCTTCCTCGACGCCCTGGAGGATCTCGACGTGCGGGCGACGTTCTTCGTGCTGGGGGAGAGCGTGGCCCGCCACCCCGCGCTGGCGCAGGAGACCGTCCAGCGCGGGCATGAACTGGCTGTGCACGGCTGGATCCACGACCGCCCCTGGCGGCCGTCCCCGGCCCCCGACGCGGCAGAGATCGCGTGCGCGGTCCACACGGTCCGCGACGTCACCGGCAGCCGACCGCACTGGTACCGGCCCCCGTACGGCATCCTCACCTCGGGACGCTGGATGGCCGCACGGAGGGCCGGACTGCGGCCGGTGCTGTGGACGGCCTGGGGCAAGGACTGGGCGGCGACGCCACTCCGGCCTCCGTACGGGCGGCGATCAAAGCGGATCTACGCGGCGGCGGCACGGTCCTGCTGCACGACTCCGACCGAACCTCCGCCGCCGGCGCGTGGCACTCCGCCCTCGGTGCGCTGCCCGGCATCGTCAACGACTGCCATAAGGCCGGTCTGTCGGTGGGACCGCTGGCCCAGCACGGCACGACGGCGCGGGCCGCATCCAGCAGCATCACGTAGCGCAGGCCGGTGGACCACCCGGGGACGGCCGTCCCGCGGCTGTATCGTGCGGTTTCCGATCCGTGTCACGCCGGTCCCCCGTCCCGTTCGTCGTTTCCAGGAGGGCGGCTGGGTTTCACCGCGAGGCCCATGGGTGACTCCTCGTCTCGGCAGCCTTGCCGGTGACCGCACCGGCTGCGGGTCACCTGCCGCAGCGTGTCCTTCATGGTGCTCACACACGCGGCCGCGGGAAACCCTGGATCACCCGCCGCCGGGACGCCAAGAGCGGCGGTGCTCCGGCGAGACTGCTGCCGCTGTTCCGGCGCCCGTCGGCACAGCCGTCGGTTCGATGGGGTCCCGCCAGGTGTCGGACACAGTCGCTTGGATTAAGGCCACGAGGCGGCACACGAGCGTCGGTTTCCGGACGAGCCGCCCGGGATAACCCCCGACGCATGAACAACAGAGCTGACGGACCGGCACCAGTACGAGACGGCGCCTGCTCCCCATGGGTCCTACGGGACTACGCCGTCCTCGCCGACGGCGAGCGCGGGGCGGTGGTGGACCCGGAGGGCAGGATCGTCTGGCTGTGCGCGCCACGGTGGCACAGCGACGCCGTGTTCTCCTCGCTCATCGGCGGCAGCGGCTACTTCGCGGTGGAACCGCTGGAGCGGTGGCACGTCTGGGGCGGCTACTACGAGGATGGCACGCTCATCCGGGTCAGCCGCTGGGTGACCTCGGATTCGGTGATCGAATGCCGTGACGCACTGGCGATGCCGGCGTCTCCGGATCGTCTGGTGCTGCTGCGCCGCATGCGCGTCGAACGAGGTGAGGCACGGCTGCGGGTGTCCCTTGACCCACGTCCCGGCTTCGGTACGGACCGCCTACGGGGTCCTCGACTGGAGGGAGATGTGTGGACGGCTCGGTCGTCGGAACTGTGCCTGCGGCTCCTGGGCGCGCACCATGCGTCGTGGAATCCCGAGTCGGGGCTGCGTGGCGAGTTCCGGCTGCACAAGGGCGACGAGCATGACCTCGTGCTGGAGCTCGCGACAGGAGAGCAGGCATCCCCCCTGGAGCCGCGCTGCTTGTGGGCCAGGACGGAAGAGGAGTGGCGTGGAGTGGTGCCGGACTGCTCGGGCCTCGCGGCGCCGCGGGATGCCCGCCACGCCTATGCCGTCCTACGGGGGCTGACCAGCTCCGCGGGCGGTATGGTCGCTGCCGCCACCACGTCGTTGCCGGAGCGGGCGAACAGCGGGCGCAGTTACGACTACCGCTTCGCCTGGCTGCGGGACCAGTGCTACGCGGGCCTGGCCGTCGCCGCTCATGGGCCGCATCCCTTGTTCGACAGCGCGGTGCGTTTCACCGCGGAACGCCTCCTGGACGACGGTGCGGGAGTACATCCCGCCTACAGCGTCGACGGCGGACCGGTGCCCGAGGAGGACACACTGCCGTTCCCGGGCTACCCCGGGGGCAGTGACCGGATCGGGAATCAGGCAGCCGAACAGTTCCAGCTCGACACTTTCGGCGAGGCGCTTCAGCTTTTTGCCGCCGCGGCCCGCATGGACCGGCTCGAACCAGAGGCGGAGCGCGCCGTGACGGTGGCAGTGGACGCGGTACGGGACAACTGGCAGCGGCCCGACGCCGGACTGTGGGAGCTGGAACAGCGATGGTGGACGCACTCGCGGCTCGGCGTCGTCTGCGGTCTGCGCGGCATCGCGCAGGCACTTCCCGGACCGACGGGCCGCCGCTGTGCCGAGATCGCCGACGTCATCTACGCGGAGACCCGGCGGCGCTGCTTGCGTCCCGACGGTCGGTGGCGGCGGGCCGTCGACGACGACGGTGCGGAGGCCGCCCTGTTGCTGCCCCTGGCCCGTGGCTGCCCGTCCGCGGACGATCCCAGTAACGCGATCACGCGCGCCTTCATCGAGGAGCGGCTGGCCGAGGACGGGTATTTGTATCGCTTCGCTCACCCGGGCGTGCCCCTCGGGGAGGCCGAAGGAGCCTTTCTGTTGTGCGGGTTCACCATGGCGCTGGCCGCCGATCATCTCGGTGACCGGACCGGCGCGCTGCGCTGGTTCGAACGAACCCGGGCGGCCTGCGGACCGTCCGGGCTGTTCGCGGAAGAGTACGACGTGCGTCAGCGCCAACTGCGCGGCAACCTGCCCCAGGCCTTCGTCCACGGGCTGCTGCTGGAGTGCGCCGCTCGCCTCAACGACACCTCCAGCCGTTCACGCTGAGACGGCGGGCGCCGACTGGCGGCCAGCCCCGTGCCCACGCCGCCCAGGCTCGCCGCGGCGGCCGCTCCCCAGGCGAGCGGGCGCCGGTGACGCGACAGCCACAGCTGCAGACTGCGTCCATGAGCCTGGTTGTCGAAGACGCCGTGGGCGCCGTGGTCGGCCGACTGGGCGCCGTCGGCCGGCTCCCAGAGGTTGACGGGCCGGGAGGGTTCGACGGGATCGTCCGTCTGCTGCGAGTCGTAACCGGTACGGGCCAGATAGCGGTCCAACAGGGCGGGGGCGATCCGCTGCCCGAGCAGCGTGGCGACGGTCGAGCCGCCGACCCAGTATTCGCGCCGACCGGGATGGTCGGCCGCGTACAGGATGCCCTCGGCGGCCACCTCCGGCTGATAGACCGGAGGCACCGGCTGCGGATGGCGCGGCAACCGGGTCAGCACCCAGCTGAACTGCGGTGTGTTCACGCCCGGCAGATGGACGGTGGTCACCCGCACGCCGCTGCCGTCGTGCAACAGCTCGCAGCGCAGAGAGTCGGTGAACCCCTGGATGGCGTGCTTCGCACCGCAGTACACCGCCTGCAACGGCACGCTGCGGTAGGCCAGGGCCGAACCAACCTGCACGATCGTGCCCCGATCCCGCGGCAGCATGCGCCGCAGGGCCGCCTGGGTGCCGTGTACGAACCCGAAGTACGTCACTTCGGTGGCCCGCTTCAGCTCTTCCGGATTGATCTCGGTCACAGGCGCGAAGACGGTGGTGAACGCGGCGTTCACCCATACGTCGATCGGTCCGAGTTCGTCCTCCACCCGCTGGGCGGCCGCGTCCACGGCCTGGGCGTCCGCGACGTCGACCGTCAGGGGCAGCGCTCGCCCGTCGGCCGCCCGCACGTCGTGGGCGGCCTGCTCCAGGCCCTGCTGGCCCCGTGCGAGCAGGGCAACAGCGGCTCCTCGGGTGGCGAACGCACGGGCTGCGGCGCGGCCCACGCCCGCACTCGCACCCGTGATGACCACCACTTGGTGCTCCTTGACCCCGCTTGACCGGCGGCCCCAGGGCACTCGCCGAACGCCGGTCACTTCTTCCCCCGACCAGGCAGATGTTCGGCGTACTCGGTCAGCTTCTGCCGCGCGCCCTTGGTGGCGATCCCGACCTTTTCCGGATCGTGCAGCGCCGCCTTGGCGGCCTTCTTGCCCTGCGACTTCATGATGTGCGGCGGGATCGGGGCGATCTCGTTGTCGACCTTGAACTCCAGGACCACCGGCCGGTCACTGGCCAGGGCCTCGTCCCACGCGGCGCCGACCTTCTTCGGCTCGGTGCACAGGATGCCCTTCAAGCCGAGCAGCTCGGCATAGGCGGCGTAGGGGACGTCGGGGATCTCTTGGGAGCCGGGGTACTTGGGGTCGCCGGCCATGGCCCGCTGCTCCCAGGTGACCTGGTTGAGGTCCTGGTTGTTGAAGACGCAGAAGATGAACGGCGCCGGCCCGGACAGCCGCTCCAGGTACCGCTTGACGGTGATCATCTCGTTCATGCCGTTCATCTGGAACGCCCCGTCCCCGACGAACGCGATCACCGGCCGGTCCGGGTAGGCGAACCGCGCCGAGATCGCGTACGGCGTGCCCGGCCCCATCGTGGCCAGCGTTCCGGACAGGGACGCCTGCATGCCCTGGCGCAGCTTCAGATGCCGGGCCCACCAGTTGGTGCCCGAGCCCGAGTCGGCGGTCAGGATGGCGCCGTCGGGCAGCCGCGACGACAATTCGGCGGCCACGGCCTGCGGATTGATCGTCTTGTCGAAGTGCTGGGCGGCCCACCGGTCGCACAGGTCGTTCCATTCACGGACGTCCTTCTCGATCTTCTCCCGCCAGCCGCGGTCCTCCTTGCGGCGCAGCATCGGGATCAGGGCGCTCAGTGTCTCCTTCGAGTCCCCGACCAGGTGGGCGTCCATCGGGTAACGGATACCGATCATCCGCCCGTCGATGTCGATCTCGACGCCCCGCGCCTGCCCCTCGTCCGGCAGCCACTCCGAGTACGGGAAACTGCTGCCCACCATGAGCAGCGTGTCGCAGTCCTGGATCATGTTGTCGCTGGCCTTGCTGCCCAGCAGCCCGATCGGACCGGTGACGAACGGCAGGTCGTCGGGCAGCACCTCGCGCCCGAGCAGCGCCTTGGCCACCCCCGCGCCCAACAGCTCCGCGACCTCGACGACCTCTTCCTGGGCCTTCGCCGCGCCCTGTCCGATCAGCATGGCGACCTTGCTGCCCTCGTTGAGGATGTCGGCGGCCTTGCGCAACTCGTCGTGGTCGGGAAGAACACGGGGGCGGCTCCAGCCCACGCTGGAGAACACCGAACCGTGCATCTTCGGCGGCGAGGGCTGGGCGTCCTCCTCCTGCACGTCCTCCGGAATGATCACCGTGGCCACGCCGCGCATGGTCAGCGCCGTCTTGAACGCCCGGTCGATCACATGCCGCGCCTGCCCCGGGTGCACCACCATCTGGCAGTACTCCGACACGTCCGCGAACAGCCGGTCCAGGGGGATCTCCTGCTGGTAATGCGCCCCCAGGCTCAGCCGTTTCTGCTGGCCCACCACGGCCACCACCGGCTGGTGATCCAGCTTCGCGTCGTACAGCCCGTTGAGCAGATGTACCGCACCAGGACCCGACGTCGCCGTGCACACACCGACCTCACCGGTGAACTTGGCATGTGCACATGCCATGAAGGCGGCCATCTCCTCATGCCGTACCTGAATGAACTCCGGGTCGCCCTGGGCCCGGTCGAAGGCACCCAGCAACCCGTTGATCCCGTCCCCCGGGTACCCGTACACGCGCTTCACGCCCCACTCGGTCAGACGCTGCAGCACGTAGTCGGCGACTTCGGTCATGGCCTTCTCCTGAGCTGGAGGTACGAACGGTCGGCCATGGGGTTGCCTCACCGCGTCGCTCGTAAACGCTCGTCCGCGACGATTCGCCCGAGTGGGCCGGTGCGCCAGGCAGAGAGCGCACCGCCCTTGCCGTTCTACTTGCGCCTTTGCTCCTCCCCCGCGTCCGTGCGCCCCGGCAGCGCCGGGTGTTGGGCCAGGAGGACCACACCGGCGACAATGGCGGCCAGGCCCGCTGCCTGCCGGGCCAGCGCGAACACGTCGGTGTGCAGACGGTCGCCCAGGAATCCGATGCCACCGGCGATACCGACGAGCGGTTCGGAGGCGGTGAGCGCCGGCAGCGACATCCGCAGAGGCCCGGCTTCGAAGGCGCTCTGCACGAGCATCAGACCAGTGACGGCCAGCGCCACGACCGTGTACAGCTCCCAGTGGACGAACAGAGCGGGGATCCCCCGTGCCCGATGAGGTCACTGGCCACTGGTACGGTCTGGGGCCGAGTCCAGCCGCGCCTACTGTTCGGTTTCCTGTCGTCGCAGATTTTCGACCACGGGTCCGCCGACGGTCTCCAGACGGCGTTCCTCGTCCGTCTCGTGCCACTGGCAGCGGCCGGCCTGCTGACCCTGGCGGTGCTGGGCACCTATCCCCGGGACGTGGCGACAGCTCTCGCGTCCGACCGGGAAACCAGTGCCGGCAACCGGCTCGGCAGTCCGACACACCGCATCAACCGCTGACTCGCTGGTCGGGCACGATGCCTCCGTGCGACGAGTACGTAAGAGTCCCACGGAGGCAATCGGCACCCGGTGCACGTCAGCTGTGACTGAACACGGCCTTGCTGACGCCTGCCGGGGTTTCGTAGCCCTCCTCGCTCGGCTCGGAGAGGGCGTTCACAACGCCGTCGGGTGCGTTGTTGTCCCGGGCCGCACCGACCAGGTGGTCGCGGTCGGCAGGGTAGTCAACTCCCGAAAGCGCCTTCTGGAGGTCAATGGACTGAAGTCGGCAACGTCTGAGAACCTGGGAACGCATGTGACAGCCGGTTCCCGTCGGGCGGGTGCCAGCACACGTTCGGGTGCAGGACGTCGGCGAGCAGTCGGCAGTCGGCGCTGTTCAGCGCGTGGCGCAGCCGGGCAGTGACGATGCCGGGGCCGGGCCGTGAGGGTGGTCGCATCAGTACCTCTCGAAGGTGTGGGGCCGACGGCACCGAGCCGTCTGCAGCTGCGGGTTCCTGGAGCCAGGAACGGTGTCATGCCCCTGGCTCGGCTAAGCGGGCACTGCGGCGAGTTGCCGCAGAAGCGGCCGCTGCTTCCCCGTCAGCGAAGTGCCGGCGAGACAGCTCAGGCCCGGCAGGCCGACGAAGCGCAGGGCGGCACGGCGGACCCGCAGGTGCCGCCGGAATTCGGGGACGAACCAGCGGGCCGTTCGGCGGGCAGCGCGCTGTCTGTCGGTGATGACCGGGCGCCATATGCGCTCGTAGCCGTGCAGCGCGTCCTCGACCCGGCGGGCGCCGGCGAGCTGGTCGACCAGGACATAGGCGCCGGCGATCGCAAGCGAGGCACCCTGCCCCGCCACGAGCGAGACGGCTTGGCAGGCGTCACCCACCAGCACGACCCGCCCGCGGCTCCAGGAGGGCAGGTCCGTCTGGGCGACCTGATCGTAGTAGACCCTCGGGGGCGGCGGGCAGGCCGCCAGGACGCGAGGGACGAGCCAGCCGAGGGTGCCGTACTCGTGGTACAAGGCGGCCCGTGCGTCGTCGGGGCGGCGGGGATCGGCGCTGCGGTGGACGGCGAACGCGGCGACCGTGCCGTCGCGCAGGGCGTACAGGCCCATCTGCCGCTCGGCGGTGTCGGTGAGGCAGAAGCGGTTGCCCAGTTCCGCGTGCACGTACGGGTCATCGAAGGTGAATGCGGCGGTGTGGTAGCCGAGGTAACGCACATATCGCTGTTCCTCGCCGAAGACCATGGCCCGTACGGTGGAGTGGAGACCGTCGGCTCCCACGAGGAGATCGGCGTCGAGGACGCTGCCGTCGGTGAGGGTGACGCGGACGCCATAGGTGCTCGGGTCGATCCGTGCCGGGCCGACGCCGAAGCGAAGGCCGACGGCAAGGGACAGCCCTTCCCGCAGGGCGAGTTCGAGGTCCGGCCGCATGATGCTCAGCAGGCGCCCGTTCACGGAGCGGGCGAGACGGTCGTAGTCGAGCCGAGCCCGGCACCGGCCGTCCTCGTCGAGGAAGGCCGCCTCGGAGACCGGGTAGCTCAGCTCCTCCAGCCAGGGGAGCACACCCATGGCCTCGGCCGCGTCGTAGCCCGGCCCGGAGAAATCGACCATGCATCCCTCGGCGCGGGGCTGCGGCGCTTTCTCCAGCACCACGACCTCCCAGCCGAGCACGTTGTGCAGGCGGCCGGCCAGCGCCAGTCCGGCGATACCGGCCCCGCAGATCACTGCTTTCATCGGTACCTCGCCTCTTTAGCTCACCGGCAGTTCATCCCGTCATATACTTTTGCATTATGCAAAGCTTTCGGCAAGAAGCCTGGTCACGCGGACCGATACCCGGGAATCTTGATGCCTTTCTAACGCCGTCTCGACGGCTTCTTGACGTAGCATCGACAGCGGTGTGCCGGGAAGACGGGTCGGCGAAGTGCCTGGATGAAGCGTCCGCAAGGACATCAAGGAAGGTCTTCGCGTGACCCCTTCGAAGTCGGCTGCCGCCGTCACAGCCGCCCCGTCACCCGCCGCGCGCGGCCGTGGCCCACGCCGTTCGGTTCTCTTCTTCGCGTTCGCCTTCGCGGTGATCGCCGATCCGGTCTCCTCGGTGGCATACGCGATCGAGGCGGCGCTGCGCGCCCTGCACGGCGACCTGGCCCTGCTGCTGCCGACGATGAGCCTGGTCATCGGACTGGTCGTGGTCGTGACCGCGAACTACTGGCAGCTCGTGCGGCGCTTTCCCAAGGGCGGCGGCGCGGCAGCTGCGGCCGGGCGAGCCTTCGGCGCCCGCTGGACGTTCCTGCCCATCGGCGCCCTGGTGGTCGACTTCGTCCTGACCATCGGTATTTCGATCGCCGCGGCGGCCAGCGCGGTCATCGCCCTGTTCCCCGCTCTGGCGGCCTGGCGGATACCGCTGGCGCTGCTGCTTCTCGTGGTGGTGGCGGGACTGACCTGGTTCGGGCACGGCGGACGGCTGCTCTTCGCGTTCATGACCGTGGCCTTCGTCGTCATCTCCGTGGCCATCCTCGTCCTGGGCTTCACCTCGCCCCACGCCGCCGGGCACGCAGCCGCCACGACCGACCCCGGACGCTCCGCCGTGCTCGCCGTGGTCCTGGCCTTTCCGGTCGCCATGGCACTGGCCACCGGCATCGAGGCCCCCTCCACCGCGATCGCCCAGCTCGCCCAACTCGACGACACCCATCGGCGCCGCTTCGGCCGCGGCACGCTCGCCCTGTTGCTCGTCATCGTCGGCGGCCTGACCCTGGCCCTGACAGCACTCGCCGTCCGGCTCCACATCGGCATCCCCGGCGCCGACTCCACCCAGATCGCCGACATCGCGCACGCCGCCACCGGGCCGGGCTTGCTCTACGGCGCCTTCCAGCTGACCAGCTCACTGCTGCTGCTCGCCGCCGCCAGCTCCTCCTTCCAGGCCGGACCCGGACTGCTCAAAGCCCTGTCCGGCACGGCCGAGCGGCCCGGTGTACTGCCGCCGGTGCTGGGCCGCACCAACCACCACCACACCCCGTACTGGTCTGTCGTGGTCTACCTGGCCGCCGCCGCCCTGATCATCGTGGCCGCGGCGGGCCAGGAACAGGAGCTGGTGCTCTTCTACGCCGTCGCGGTGTTCGTGAGCTTCCTGGTAGGGCTGGCGGCCATGGCCCGCTTCGCCACCCGCGAGCACAAGACGGCCCTGGCCTGGGTCAACGGCCTGGCCGCCGCGGCCGTCGCCTTCACCCTCGCAGTGAACCTGCTGCGCGGCTGGCCCATGCTCTCCCTCGCGGCGACCCTGCTCATCGCGGCCGGACTGTACGTCCGGTGGACACGGGCCGGACGCCCCAGCGGGATCGAGGACGTCGAGGCACACGCCGAAGCCGACTGACCCTGGCGGCAAAGTCAGGCGTTGCCGGCCCGGACGACCAGGACTGGGCAGGTGGCGTGGTGCACGCAGTGGTGACTGACCGAACCGAGGAGCATTCCGGCGAAGGCGCCGTGCCCGTGACTGCCGACGACCAGCAGGTCGGCCTCCCTCGCCGTGTCGGTCAACACTGCCGCCGGATGACCTTCGACGACCCGGGGGTCTACGGGTAGATCCGGATGCTCTCCCAGTGTCTCCTCGACGGTGCGCCGCAGGTTGTCGCGGGTCTGTTTCTCAAAGTCGGTGTCCGAGTAGTCAGCCGGCATGCCGTACGTGGTCGGCAGCCGCCACGCCTGGACGGGGCGTAGCTGCGCACCGGTCAGTTCGGCCTGGCGGGCCGCCCAGCGCAGCGCCGCCCGGCTGGCCTCGGACCCGTCGACACCTACCACGATCAAGGGTGGGGAAGTGCGATCGTTCACCGTTCGCCTCCGCGGCTCGTGCGTGCGCTCACTCTCCTGCGAGGCGGCCCGCGCCCCCAGGGGCCCTTCGGCCCCGATCGACGGACGACGGCCTGTGACGCGCACCCTTGACTAGTTTTGCATAATGCAAAAGCAGGGAAGGGGTGGCGATGAGCGTCGTACCGGCAGCAACCGACGGGAAGCACGTGTCCAGCAGCACAACTCATGGCTTCACACCCGCACCAAGGTTCGCGGGACTTCGAAACGTCCCTCGGGGGCTGATGGCACTCGCCGTCGCGGTCGGCGCCGGGGCCGGCGCGGGCTCGGTCGTCTTCCGCTGGTGCATCAAGACCTTCACACATCTCTTTTCCGGCCACGCCGACTACGCCGCCTCCCCCGGCGCGGACAACCCGCACGTGCCGTGGCTCGGCGCGTACTTCGTGCTCCTGGCCCCGGTGATCGGCGGCCTGCTGTACGGGCCGCTGGTGAACCGGTTCGCCAAGGAGGCGCGCGGGCACGGGGTGCCAGAGGTGATGTTGGCCGTAGCCCAGCGCGGCGGGCGGATCAGCCCCAAGGTCGCCGTGGTCAAGACGCTTGCCTCCGCCCTGTGCATCGGCTCGGGCGGCTCGGTGGGCCGTGAGGGCCCGATCGTGCAGATCGGCTCGGCTCTCGGCTCCACGCTCGGCCGGGTCACGAAGGCGACCGAGGGCCGGATGAAGCTGCTGGTCGCCTGCGGTGCGGCGGGTGGCATCGCGGCCACCTTCAACGCCCCACTGGCCGGCGTGTTCTTCGCGATGGAGTTGATTCTGGGCACCTTCAGCGCCGAGGCCTTCGGGGCGACGGTCCTGGCCAGCGTCACCGCGAGCATCATCGGGCGGGCCGCTTTCGGCAACAGCGCCTTTTTGAGCCTTCCGGACTTCCACGTGGACCATCTCGCGCAGTACGGCCTCTTCGCCGTGCTCGGCGTCGGCGCCGCGGCGGTGGGCGTGGGCTTCTCCCGGTTCCTGTATCTGATCGAGGACGCCTGCGACTGGCTTTGGCGCGGTCCGGAGTGGCTGCGCCCGGCGGTCGGCGGCCTCGCGCTCGGCCTGGTGCTGCTGGTCCTTCCGGAGATGTACGGTGTCGGATACCCGGTGCTCCAGAAGGCGACCGAGGGCCAGTACGCGGTCGGCTTCCTGCTCCTGCTGCTCGCGGGCAAGATGCTGGCGACCAGCCTCACCATCGGCATCGGCGGCTCGGGCGGGGTGTTCGCCCCCAGTTTGTTCATCGGCGCGATGCTGGGCTCGGCATACGGCATCGGCGTCCATCACCTGCTGCCCCATTCCGCCGGTGCGGTGGGCGCCTACGCGCTGGTCGGCATGGGCGCCGTCTTCGCCGGCGCGGCCCGCGCGCCGATCACCGCCGTGGTCATCCTCTTCGAACTCACCGGCGAGTACTCGATCATCCTGCCGCTGATGCTCGCGATCGTCCTGGCCACGGCCACCAGCCGCCTGCTGACCCACGACACGATCTACACCCTCAAGCTGCGCCGGCGCGGCATCGACCTCGAAGGCCCCGTCCCCGGCGCACGCATCGGCACCCAGCGCGTCAGCGCCGTCATGGAACCGCTGCCCTCACCGCTGACTGTGTCAACGGCCCTTGCGGACGCCGCCGACCTGCTGAGCCTGTCCGGCCACGGCGCCCTCCCGGTCGTCGACGACGTCGGGGGGTACACCGGTGTCGTGACCGCGCAGGCAGTGGCCGAAGCACTCGCGGAACAGCCGGAAGACGCGCCGACGCAGGTCGGACAGCTCGCCGAGACTCCGGCGCCCATACTTGCCGACCAGCCTCTCGGCCAGGCACTGCACGCCCTCCTGTCAGCTGCCGGAACGGGGGTACCTGTCCTCGACTCGGAGCAGGGGAAACCGGTCGGCTGGCTCAGCCACCAAAGCGCGCTGCGCGCGGTCCACCCGACTCCCTGACGACATCAGGAGGCGACTCCAGCCACCGCCTGCTTTTGCACTGTGCAAAAATGGGTACAGAGAGTCCGGACATCCCGATCGCACGAGGAGGTGGGCCATGCACACAGAGCACGTCCAGCGCTCCTACTCGTTCGCGTGCCTCGACTGCGGACACGGCTGGGAGGACACGTACGACGTCGACGTGACCGTGGACGAGCACGCGCGGATTACCGCCGTCTACCACCTCGGCGCCAGACTCGTGCCCTCACCCTTGCAGTCGCCTCGCTGCCCCGCCTGCGAAAGCAGCAAGATACGCATCATGCGGCCGGGGCGCGTTGCGGCGGCGCGCCTGCACGAGAGGTGACGGCCGCAGAACCACCCCCGATGGTCCTGCAGACCGCGCTGGCGGTGCTGTTGCGCAAGCTCGGCGCCCAGGACGACGTGACAGCTTCCGGCATGCGCCGAGTCAGCCAGGCCACGCTCGCCACACATCCAGCCCGGTGAACGCAAGGGGGGCGGCCCGCACCCGTCGGAACCGCCCCAGGGGGGTCGGCCCCCGCCAAGGCCATCAGCCACTGCGGCGCCGCGTGCATGCTCGATGACATCGCGGGCGAATGGTCGCCCGGGCGGCCTGTGTCACGATCGCCTGGAAGATCGACGCTTCTACCGACATGTTCGGTGGCGACACACCCAGCTCCCCAACTGCAGGACCCTCAAGGCCGGTGGCACCTCCCGGCACCAGGCCCTCACGGCCGACGTGATCTGTGCGGGCGGCACCATGCTGGTCAGAAACATCGGGGTCACAGTCACCGCGCCAGGCCGACGTGCCGGTCCAGGCTTTCGAAGGGGACCTGTTCGGTATCAGAAAAGGCACTGAACAGCACGAGACCCAGGCCCTCCAGGACAGCGACGCGAACAGGCCGCACGCCGACCGCGGGCATGGACGCCGTACATACCGCCTCACGCCGAAACCGCGCCTGCCGGACGACACCCGCTGCCTGAACAACTTGATCGCGTCGGACGACACGTCTCCGGCCACCACAGCGAGGTTGCTCCTGCCGCCGGCCGGGTCTCTTTCCCCGGCTCCGATCCGCTCTTCTCCGATGGTCACCCGTATCCGGCTCCTGCGAACGGTTCGGCCACCCATGTCACCGACTTCCACAGGCGCGCCGCCTCCCTCGCTGTATCGGCGCATCACTTGCCCCACAGATACCGCCCCTCCCTCGAACACTCTGCGACTGCGCGGACCATCAATGATCGGCGGCTTCTCTCACCCAGCTTGGCATAGTGCAAGCTTTACCTGGGGCAAGGGTTCTCTTTCCGTTGCGGGGCCGTACCTGCCGACGTACCCACCGTCCAAACCGGGAGGCGCCATGCCCATCTCTCGCAACACGATCGGAACCGTCTTCGTGGGCGGAGCCCTGAGCGTCACGCTCGCCGCGCTGGCCTACCCGAGCATGCTCGGCATCCAGAACGCGTCCACGAACCAGTCGCGCGTGATCGCCAGCACGCAATGGGGGCCACTCACCGAAGCCGACCGCAACTTCGTCGTCTTCGTCCGCTCCGCCGGACTGTGGGAGGGCCCCTCAGGGGACCTGGCGATGAAGAAGGGAACGACGGCGGCCGTACGCGAGGCCGGGCGGCACCTGGTCATCGGGCACGCCGCGCTCGACGCCAACTGTCGCAAGATCGCCCCGGAGCTGAACATCACCATCCCCAACCAGCCCACACCGCAGCAGCAGGGCTTCCTGGACACGTTCAAGTCGGACACCGGCAAGCAGTTCGACTCCGACTTCGCCAACATCCTGCGTGTCACTCACGGCTCGATCTTCAACACCATCGCCAAGATCCGCTCCACCACCCGGAACGCCCTCGTGCGTCAGTTGGCCGACCAGGCCAACGACGTGGTCCTGGACCACATCACGCAGATGGAGAACACCGGGCTGGTCAACTTCGCCCAGGTCAACTTCCAGGAGACGACCCCGCCGAAGCTCCCCTCCGGCCAGGTCACACCTCCGGTGCCGCAGCCCGGAGCACCGATGGTCACTCTCACCGTGCCCCCCGGACTGCCGACCGGGGGCGTACCGACGGGTCCGGCCACGACGCCGTCGGCGTCCCCTGCTCCCACCGTCGGATGACCTCAGCAATGCGACGCACGGCACACCGGCATGCAAATTTTACCCAGCGCAATGATCGGCCCGTCCGGCCTGCCCGTACCTCTGGACGTACAAGCCGCTCGCGTCTGGAGGCAGCATGCCCATCTCACACAACAAGGCCGGATCCGTCGTCGTGCTCGGCGCGCTGGCACTGACCCTCAGCGCACTCGCCTACCCCGCCATGCTCGGCGTGCAGAAGGTGTCCAGCGACCCGAACCGGATCATCGCCAGCACGCAGTACGGCCCGCTCACCGAAGGCGACCGTGACTTCGTCGTCAAGGTGCGTTCAGCCGGGCTGTGGGAGTACCCGCTGGGCGAGCTGGCGATCCAGAAGGGGTCGACTGCCGAGATGCGCGAGGCAGGCAGGCATCTGGTCGTCGGTCATGCCGGGCTCGACGAGCTGTGCCGCAAGATCGCCCCCGAGCTGAACATCACGCTGCCCAACCAGGCCACCCCGCAACAGCAGCAGTTCGTGCAGACGTCGGCGGCCGAGTCCGGAAAACAGTTCGACACCACCGCCGCCAACATCATGCGCGTCACCCACGGCCAGATCTTCCCCACCATCGCCAAGATCCGCGCAAGCACCAAGAACACGCTCGTTCGTCAGCTCGCCGACCTGGCCAACGACACCGTCCTGGACCACATCACCGTGCTGGAGAAGACCGGCGTCGTGAACTTCGACCAGGTCAACTTCCAGCAGACCACTCCGCCCAAACTCCCCAAGGAGCAGCTCACCCCACCCGCGGCCCAACCCGGCGCCCCGGTCGCCGTGCTCACCCCCCGTCCCGACCTGAACATCAACACCGCCTCCCCGGCACCCAGCCCGTCGGCCCGCTGATCACCGCGGTCTGCCTGACCGCTGCCGGACGGATTTCAGGTCTTGGCGGGGTAGGAGAGCCGGTAGGAGCGGACGACAGCGAGGAATGTCGCGGCTGCGAGGGCTGTGATCCAGGGGCCAATGTCGAACAGCGCCCCGGAGGCACTGGGCCCCGTCTGCGCACCGCGCGGGGGCACCCGTCCCTCCGGGTCGTCCACGACGGCGAGCGCGTCTCCGGGCCGGGTCGTCTTCCCGCAGCCACGCCAGATGCGGACCTTGAGCGGAACACCGTCGGCGTCCACCACCGAACACAGGTACCGGCCAGGGGAGCCGTCCGAAGCCCGGCCGTCCTCGACCGACGTCACCACCACGGACTGCACCCGCCCCCGTTCCGCCAGCACCATGCCTGCCGCGGCCTGCGGAGCCTGCAGCGCGAGGCACATACCGAGCAACGCGACGATGCCGACCAGTGCGCGTCCGGCCCCGGCAAAAGACAGATACAGGGCCAGGGCTCCGGCGCACACAAGACCCGCCTCGCCGTCGGCCAGCGAGAGCCTGCCCGTCCAGGCACCGAAAAGCGCCGTACCGACGATCGCCCCGGCGCCGAGTACTGCCGCCAGGAGCCCCTCCCCCACCAGCCACCAGGGTGGCCGCCCGACGAACTCCGCCGGGCCCCATACCGAAGTCCGCAGATGCTCCATGAGGCGAGGCTGGGAGGGGGACGAGTGCCGACCCTTGCGACGCACGCGCGTCACACCCCCGCATCCGTCTGCCAGCCACCACTCGGGGACGTGCCCCGCGGTTGGACCGGCTTTCACCTCGTCAGCACTGCCGGAGTTCGGCAGAGCCCTTCACCTTTCCATTGCATTATGCAAAACCTTCTGCGTTGAGAGAAGAGCAGCCCGGAAAATCGCGGCGGCCCGAAGGAGGCGATTCACGCGTCGTGTGCCGTCACACCGTCGACGACCCAGCCGAGAGGGTGCGGTTCCGGATCGTCCACGGCGGAGGCGGGGGGCTCGCCTCCCGCCTTGTTGAAGGCGCCAAGCGCCTCGACGAGCGCCAGGCGCTGGATCGGAGAGAGCCGCTCGACGATGGCGGCGATCTCCGCGCGGCGCCGGGCTGTGACGTCCTCGACGGTGCGCAGGCCTTCGTCGGTGAGCTGCAGCAGGGTTTCGCGGCGGTTGTCCGGGTTGGTCTGCCGGACGGCAAGACCGGCCGCGATCAGTCGGTCGACCATCCGCATGGCCGTCGACGGCGCCACCTGCAGCAGGTCGGCGAGGGTCACCAGCTTGGTGGCACCGCGGGTGGACAGCACGACCAGCATGCGGAACTGCGGCAGGGTCACCCGATCCTCGACCTCGGCAAGGGAGTGGGCGGAGACCGCCACCAGCAGGCGGGATGCGGTCAGCACCGCACTGGTGACCGCATCGACGTCGTCCATCGTCCCCGCAGGGTTCTCACGCTCCGGCATACGTCCTTTCTACCTTGCCGAAGTCGCTGCTCACTCACCCGATGGGAACAGATTTTCCTTCCCCATGACCGTGATACCGGAGCAACAGCATGGCGGCGTCGTCGTGGAGCGGACCGCCAGCGTGCCGGACCAGGTCCTCTCGCAGTGCTTCCAGAGCACGGCCGGCATCGGGTTCCTTGAGCAGGCCCGCCCGCTCACCGAGAGGGTAGAAGGAGCCGTCCGAGTCCCGGGCCTCGGTGACCCCGTCGGTGTACAGCAGTATCTGTTCGCCGGGCGCGAAATCCACCCGATAGGGCTTGGGCCCTTCGCTGTCGTGGACACCCAGTCCCAGGGGGAGGGCGTATGCAAGTGGCTGCGGGAAGTCGACCGCGCCGTCGCGGCGTACGACCATGGGGGCCGGGTGGCCGTAGTTGAGGAACACGACTCCGTGGTCCGAACCGATCTCGGCGAGGACGGCGGTGACGAACTTCTCCCCCTCCAGATCCCGGGCCACACTGCGCTCCAGCCGCTCCCCCAGCCCGACCAGATCGGGCTCCTCATGGGCCGCCTCCCGGAAAGCACCGAGCACCACGGCGGCGGTCTCCACAGCGGTCAGGCCCTTGCCCTGCACATCGCCCACGATCACCCGGATCCCGTTCGGGGAGGCCACCATCTCGTACAGGTCCCCGCCGATGCGCGCCTCCGCGACCGCCGAGGTGTACGACACCGCCGCCTGCAGCGGGCCAGCGGTCCGCGGCACGGGGCGCAGCAACACCCGCTGCGCCACCTCCGCGATCGAGCGGACACTGGCCAACTCCGCCTCCCGGCGCGAGCGCGTCAAAGCAGCCGCGATACCCCCGCCGGTGACACCT
This sequence comes from Streptomyces sp. SLBN-31, assembly GCF_006715395.1. NCBI lineage: Bacteria > Bacillati > Actinomycetota > Actinomycetes > Kitasatosporales > Streptomycetaceae > Streptomyces > Streptomyces sp. SLBN-31. Next base: position 2,230,643 of record NZ_VFNC01000001.1, on the reverse strand, counting down.
GCCACCGATGCCATGGCGGTGAAACCGCGGCGCTCCTCGAACAGCCCGTCGTACAGCCCCAGCGCCACACACAGCATCAGCGCCACCACGCCGATCAGGGCCGTGCGCCGCCATCCACCCACCAGCCCGGAGAACGCCGGCCCGAGCGAGACCAGCGGCAGGAGCCCCACCCCCGGCCCGGCGACGACATCCGCCCCGGCCACCACCGCCATCGCCGCCACCGGCATGAAGGAAAGCACCGCAGAACCCGGTGTCGGCGTCTCCACCGTCATGCGACCTCCACAAACGCTCCAGCACATACGATGAGCCGCCCGATCACTTCTGGCACAGGCACCCCTCCCTGCCTTTAGACTATGCAAAGGTCCCCGTGAGGAAGGGGCTCCCGGCTCAACCCTTTACCCAATGGAGGGTCGAGAGCGGACATGTCCGCCCCTGGAAGGCGAAGATGCCCCATAGACAGGGCCCATCGGAAGGGCCCCCGCTCCCCGTGTGCCGGCGGCGGTTCCTCGCCCGCCTGCCGATACCCCTCTTCCGCCGCGGGCTCGGATGGGTCTTCGGTGGCCGGCTGCTCCTGCTCCATCACACGGACCGCGTCACGGGACTCGACCGCCGCCACGCCGTCAGGGCCCGCTTCCTTACCTCCGACGACGGCGCCGAGATCATGGCCCGCTACGCTCGGCGGCGCCCCCGGACCGCCCAACACCTGTGCGCCTCCATGGAGTTGCCGTCAAAGGGCACCGATGCCGCGTTCCGGGAAGCCGGCAGGGCCATCCCGTTCGTGCGCCTGGATGCGGCTCCCGGGTATCGGGTGCGGTGAATCTCCTCCGCCAAGCAGATTCAACGCCGGGCCAAAATCACCTCAAGCCTCTGGGCATCTGTTTTTGCATTGTGCAAAACTTGCATCTCGGGGGCCGAGTCGGCGGTCGGTATCGCCCAGCGCCCAGGAGTGATCGGCACGCTGTCGGAAGCGGGGCGACGTTACCGACCGCCTACACGGCCCCTGGCACATGACTGTCGCCCGTGGGCGCACGCCGCGCAGTTTCTGCCGATTCTCGCGGTGAGCCGCGATCCGCGGAACGGATTTGGCCGAGGAGAATCGGGGGAAGACACGCCGTGGCAGCAGACGCAGCAGGCCAGGATGGAACGCCGGGCGACAGGGGCGGTGTTCCATCCGTCCCGGACGCCGTATGGCGAAAGTTCCTCGAGGACACCGAACACGCCATCCGGGCCCGCGCACCCAGGGAGCTCTCCGCACGGGAGCGCATGGCCGAAGCGCGTCCCCGTACGGCTGACGAAAAGAGTGAACGCCTGGCATCCCAGGAGAACGCGACCAACGAGCCCGGCCCGGTTTCGTGGGACACGGTGGGCGAGGTCTGGGAGCCGGAGGACCAGTGGCCCGGCCCGGCGTGGCGCGACATGGACGGTCCGGCCCGGTGCCGGCGGGCTGGCTGGTCCGTGGCCGCTATCGCCGCGGTGCTCATGGCTGTCGGGGCCCTTTGCCGCGCGTCCAGTCACGCAGGCATTCCCGGCGCCCCGCCCGGCAGCACCACCTCACAACAATCCGAGGAGGTGGTTCCGGACGCGGCCCAACGCGACCATTCCCCTACCCCATCCGACCCACACCGGCACAGCCCCGCCGATGCATGGACACGTTCACCCCTGGACAGCGACTGAACACTCGTTTAGCATTCTGTACATGCGTTCAATCCGCGACGACCGGACCACCCGCGCGGTGATCCGTGACGAGGCTCTGCGTCTGTTCGCCGCGAGTGGGGCGGAGGCGGTGACGATGCGGCAGATCGCTGCCGCCGTCGGGGTGTCGCCAGGGCTGGTCATGCACCACTTCGGTTCGAAGGAGGGCCTGCGGCAGGAGGTCGACCAGTACGTCCTGGACGTCTTCGAAGCAATGCTCGGGGAACTCACAGGCGATGGCGGGGCGGAGTTGCTCGATCCTGGGGCCGGGGCGAGTTCGCTGAGCGAGGCGTTCGCGCGGCACTTGCCCGACGACTCACCGCTGCCCAGCTACCTGCGTCGACTCCTGCTGTCCGACACGGACGCCGCGCGGCTACTGTTCCGGCGCCTGTACGAGCTGAGCAGGGCCGCACTGGAGGGCTTGGCGGCAGCGGGACTGGCCGCCCCCGGTCGGGACCCTGCGGTACGCGCCGCCTTGCTCCTCTCCAACGACCTGGCCCTGTTCCTGTTGCGCGACCGCCTGGCCGAGGTCCTCGGAACGGACCCGCTGTCAGCCGACGGCATGACCCGCTGGGCCCCGGAAATGCTCAGCATCTACGCGGGCGGGCTGAACGCGGCACCACCGGAACCACAAGGAGATGCACCCTAGGGAGGCTGCGCATGGCGCCCGGCTCAACACTCGCACCCACAGCCGTACTTCAGGCCCACGACATCCACAAATCCTACGGCAGGCACCCCGTCCTGCGCGGCGCCGACCTCACCGTCGATCCCGGGCAGCTCGTCGCCGTCGTAGGGGAGAACGGCGCCGGCAAGTCGACGCTGCTGAGAATCCTGGCCGGCACCCTGCCCGTGGACCACGGCGAGGTCACCCTCTCGGGGACGCTTGGCTACTGCCCGCAGGATCCCGTCCTGAACGCGAGCCTCACCGTGCAGCAGCACCTGCGCTACTTCGCCGCCGCCCACCGCCTGCCCGACCTGGACCGCGGCCGTGAACTCATCCGCCTCCTCGGCTACGAGCAGTACGAAGCGTCCCTCGCCGGCGAACTGTCCGGCGGCACCAGGCAGAAGCTCAACCTCACCCTGGCCCTGCTGCACGACCCGGACGTCCTCCTCCTCGACGAGCCCTACCAGGGCTTCGACTGGGAGACCTACCTGCGGTTCTGGGACCTGGTCGAGGACCTGCGCGCCCGTGGCAGGGCCACCGTGGTCATCACCCACCTCGTGTTCGAACAGGACCGCTTCGATCTGCTGGCCGATCTGACCGACGGACGGCTCACCCCGCGTACGACGTCGAGGGGGGACCACCGTGTCGGTGCCTGACACACTGCGACTGCGGCCGCTGTACGGCCAGTTCCCCACCGCCCTTCGCTTCTGCGTGCGCGACCAGACCCGCAACCGGCTCGCCGCCCTGCTGCTCGTCCTCTTCGTCCCCGCCTGGTACCTGATGATGGACGCCCTGGCCGGACACACGCCACTGAACTTCAAGCTATACGCCACCGGCCGGGTCCTGCACGTCGACGGCGGCCATCTGACCCTGATCTCGGCCGGCCTCAACTCCGTCACGATGATCGCCGGGTTCGTCGTCTTCGACGCTGTCCGCAAGGCCCTCGCCTTCGACCGGCGCCTGGTGTTCGCCGGATACCGGCAGTCCACGCTCATCGGGGCCAAGTCCCTGGCCGTCGCCGTGGTCGCCGCGGCGATCGCTTTCTATACCGCACTCGCGATGCTTCCTTTCTGGCGTCCGGATCCCGGCGGCTGGTTCGCCGTGCTCGCCGGCTTCACCGCCATCGCACTCACCTACGGCGCGCTCGGCCTGCTCCTCGGTGTTCTGGTCAAGCACGACCTGGAGGGCTTCTTCCTGATCATCATGGGCGGGCTGATGGACACCTTTCTGCAGAACCCGCTGGGCAACCCGCTCGCCAACAAGCCCGTCCTGCAATGGTTCCCCTCCTTCGGGCCCATGCAGTTCGCCGTCGGCGGCTCCTTCGGGAACACCGCGCTGTGGGGCCACCTCGCCCTTGGCCTGAGCTGGGCGGCCGGGTTTGCCGCGATCGGGCTGGTCATCTTCCGGATCAGGACCCGCAACCGCATGCGCCACGGGTCAGGGAGGGATCCCGTACTCCTGCCGAAGTAGTCCGCTACTGCTCTCGGAGTAACCCCGAACCGCTCCCCGCGTACGACGACAGCATCGGCCCACCGACCGAGCATGAAGTCATGATTGTCATCGAACTCTTCGCCCCCGCAGGCGTCCTCGATCAGGCCCGGCGCCAACGGCTCGGCAAGCGGCTCATCGACGCCCTCATGGGCGCCGAGGACGCCCATGCCGAAGCCGTCATGGACTCCGCGCGCGCCCTCACCCAGGTCCTCATCCACGAACCGGCCGCCTGGATCACCGGAGACCGTCACCCGGTCGACCCCGCCGACCCGCCCCGCTACCTGATCCGCGTCAGCGCACCGGCCGCCTGGCGAAAGGAGATGAGCGCCCACGCCATCGACCGCCTCACCCAGGCCCTCGCCGAGACGGAGGCGGAGGCCGGCCGCGACCCTGACCGGCTCCGGGACCGGCCGCACGCCCTGGTCCAGGTCGCCGGCATCGCCGAGGGCAGCCTCGGCCTGTACGGACGTCCCATGGGCAGCCTCGACCTGATCCAGCACATGACCGCACCGCACCGCGACACCATCGCCCGCCTGCCCACCGACGACCTGCCGCCCGGCACGGTCATCGACCCGGTGTGCGGCATGACCGTCGACCTGAACACCACCGACCTCACCCTGGAGGTCGACGGAACGCTCCACGGCTTCTGCAACGGTCAGTGCCGGCGCATCTTCGCCGACGAGCACGGGGTGCCACTGAAGGCATAGAGGTCAGCGGTAGTCCGGGTTGGGTGCGTCGAGGCGGCAGCCCGCGTCCACTCCGAGCGCTGGTTGCCGTGGGCGGGGACGCCCTTGGCGCGCTTGAGCATCGCCGCCAGGCGCATCAGGTTCCAAGCCATGAAGGTGGTGTTGCGGTTGGTGAAGTCGTTCTCCGGACCGCCCGAACCGGGGTCCAGGTACGACGGTCCCGGTCCCGCCGGTCCGATCCAGCCGGCGTCGGCCTGCGGCGGGATGGTGTAGCCGAGGTGCTGGAGGCTGTAGAGGACTTTCATCGCGCAGTGCTTGACGCCGTCCTCGTTGCCGCTGATCAGACAGCCGCCTACGCGGCCGCAAAAGGCGTACTGCGCCGCGGAGTTGAGCAGCCCAGAGCAGCCGTAGAGCCGCTCGATCACCTTCTTGGTGACCGAGCTGTTGTCACCCAACCAGATGGGTCCGGCGATAACCAGGATGTCGGCGGCCATGACCTGCTCGTACAGCGTCGGCCACTCGTCCCTCGCGAAGCCGTGCCCGGTCATGTCGGGGTAGACGCCGGTGGCCATGTCGTGGTCGACGGCGCGGATCTCGGATGTCGTGATCCCGCGCGCCATCATGATCTCCGCGCTCTTGTCGATCAGCCCCTGGGTGTGGCTCCGCTGCGGCGATGGCTTGAGGGTGCAGTTGATGAAGAGGGCGGTGAGTCGTCGAAGCGGTAACTGTCGTCGGTGGCGTTCACGGCGGCCCCTTGCGCGCGAGACGGCGTTTCGTCCCGGGACTGGACGGACCAGCCGCAGCTTCTCGCGTCGGTCTCTGTTTGTCGCGCTTTGTCCGACATCCGTCATCGCTCCGACCGATGTCGTACGCACGGGGACGTCGGCTGGGATCCTGGCCCCGTGACAATCGACGTGACGGTGCGGCGCGTAGTCCCGCTGTGGACTGGCGTCATGACAGCGAGCGGACTCAAGGTATTCGGCAGGCGGAGCTGACCCGGCAAGCGGACGGCGGCGGGTTCGGAGTGGGCGCCGAGGTGACCCGTACGGCGTACTTTCTCGGCCGGCGCATCGACTACGTGCTGCGCGTGACCGCACACGAGCCGCCAGGACTGCTGGACATGATCGCCACGGCCGCCCCCATGCACGTCACCTACACCTTCGAGACCCACGCGCACGGCATCCTGGTCGGCATCCGGGTGCGCGGCGGCCCGGGCGGTCTTCTTCGCCTGGCGGCGCCGCTGATGTCCCGCCGGGTCCGGTCCAGTCTCACCAAGGACCTGCATGACCTCGAACGCCGACTCACCGACCCGGAAGGCGGCAGGTGATGGCTTACGACGAAGGGCTGGCCGAGCGCCTCCGGGAGCGCGAGGGGCGGATGACGGTGCTCTTGCAGCCCGGTAGAGTTCTTGGTTGCCGCCGACCATGGCGTACGGACTCAAGCGGTTGAGCCCGGTCGCCGCGACGGGGTCCAGGAGCCTGGTCGCGGCCACGCCCTGACGCCAGAACAGCCGGACCACGGACTCCGGGGCCGTGTCCGTGTCGAAGTGCGTGATCTCTGGCATGCCGTTTCCCACCCGCCTTGACCGCTTCAGTGACTTCGTGGCGCTGGACGGCCGCTCGCCCGAGCACCGGTCGTACTGCGCTTCTATCCCGGCGCCTGGGCGCGTGTGAACGTGGGAACGCATGATCTCCCGGTGCGCCGGGCGGCCGTTTGCGGCGCGGTCCCGCAGTTCGCGGACCCGGTCATACCGGACGAGGATAGCCGCTTGGTGCTCGGCTAGTTCGTCGGTGACGTACTTCCACCTGATGTCATTCTGCGCGGCGTCGAGCACTCCCATGGCCTCCTCCATACGGCCGATGCCCGCGAGCAGCTCCGCCAGTTGTCGCGGTGCGCGCCCGTCGCGGGGCAGTATGTCGATGGCTTCCTCATGGCGTCCCTGCTGGTCCAGGAGCTGGGCGAGCTCGAAGTCGGATTTGTCGATGGGCGAGCGAAGCTTGTGGCCCCGATGTCGGCGCACCTTCAACGCCCTTTCTTTCTCTCCCAGTTCGACGAACAGTTTGATCGTCCACTCGTAGGCGTACTCCTCGTCCGCGTCGATGCGCTGCATCATGATCGCGGCGGCCTCCTCGAGCCGCCCATGGTCGGCGAGGGTACGGGCCAAATGCAGGGCCAAGCCGGTGTCTCCCGGGCGCATCAGGGTGCGCAACGTGTCGACGCGTCCCTGCTCTGCCAGAACGGGCGCCAGCCAGGACCGGGTGGTGTCATCGTCAGCCATGGCCAGTGCCTCGACGACCCGCTCCGCACGCAGCAGCATCCGCACCAGCAGGTGCCATTCCGCCCAGTCCAGCCGCTGCCGCCAAGCGGGCGGAGTGCCGGCGGCGTCGCGCAGTACGTCGATGGCATGGTCGGCTCGGTCCTGCTCGTGCAGCACGTCGATCACGTGCTGGAATGCCTCTTCCTCGTGGGCCAGCATCCGAACCTGCCACATCTTGACCGCGCCTTCGAGCGGCATCTCACCAGGCTCGATGATGAGGCGGAGCAATACCACCAGGGGCGGGGTGTGGCGGTTGGCCCAGAGCGACGAGAGCTTCTCCCACTGTCCCTGCTCGGCGTAGTACTCGGCGAGCCGCGCTTTGGCGTCCACGGTGCCGCCGGCGGCCATGGACTCGACCGTCTCCACCTGCCCGTCGCGCAACAAGCGGCGAATGGTTTCCCGCTGCTCGCGTCTGTCCTGCTCAGGGTCAGGGGAGGTCCCCCAGTCCGCCAGCGGGCGACCGCCTCCACCGGGTCGCACAACTGTGACGGGAGCAGTTCCCTGGCCGGCCCCGGTCGCCAGCTTCTTCTTATTCCCTCTTCCCATCGCTCCAGTGTCAAAGATGTCGCCCGGTGGCTCCAGGCCCTGATAGCCGACCTGAACCAGCTCTCTGCGGTGACAGTGGTTCGTTCTCCAGGCATTCACGCAGTAGCCCGACTCAGGGGCGCATCGTGGCACAATGCAAAGACGGCCGGAGGGCAAGATCGTGCCGTGCTACGAGGGGGCTGCTGCCATGTCCGCCATCACCATCGCAATGCACTGGGCGATGCGCCTCGACGGAGCGCTCGGCGTGGCGGTCGTCGACTACGTCAGCCGTATGACGCTCGGCACTCTCGGCGAGCCGGACGGACTCGACCTCACGAGGGCCGCGAGCGGCGGTACGGACGTCGTACGCGCCAAGCTCTCGGCCATGGAGCTCATCGGTTACGCACCGGCACGGCTGGAGGACATCCTCATCACGCTGGACACGGAGTACCACCTCATCCGGCCCCTGACCCGCCGAAGACACGAAGGGCTCTTCCTCTACGTCGTCCTCGACCGGCATCGCACCGATCTGCCCCGCGCCCGCCGGGAGTTGAGGCAGATCGAGCACCTCCTGTGACTGCTTTGCGCCATTCACCAGCCACTCACAGCACCGCCCCAGCGAGGCTCAAGCATCGCCTTCCCGTGTGCGGCGAGGCTCGGCCCGCGCGCAGGCCCCGAGTAGAGGCAGCACATTGACCCGCGGGAACCGGAGCGGCCTCGTCGCGGCCGCCGACCGACCCGGAGATGCGATGCCCAGGAGTACCGCGCACCGAGCGCCAGAGCGCCGTACCTCAGCGCCGGACCGGGGCGGACTGTCTACCGCTGCCGTGTCCTGGTCGCCCGTTTCCCCGGCTGCAAGGATCCGGGAGGTGACCACCGCTGAACAGGTGCGCGACGGTGGAACCGCCGAGCCCGTGAACGGTCCGCGCCCCGGCTGCGGCTGTCGTTGCCGACGAGGCGTCAGCTGCCGGTGAGCAGGTGCCGGACGACGTATCCGGCCGAGTCCACCCCGGAGCTGCCGCCTTCGACCAAGGCGGCGACGGCGATGCGGGAGTTGTACGCGGTCAGCCAGCCGTTGGTGTGGTCGCCTTCCTCCGCGGTGCCGGTTTTGGCGCCGACGCCGGTCAGACCGCGGAGGCGTGGTGCGGCGGTACCGCTGGTGGCCACGTTCCGCATCATCGACTGCAGGTAGCCGGCCGTGCGGGCGGAGATGGGCCGGGGTGCGATGTCCTGGTGCTGCCCGGGCAGGATGATCGGCTGCTTGAAGCCGACGCCCCGCACCGTGGCCGCCACGGACGCCATGAACAGCGGGGTGGCCGTGACCTGGCCTTGGCCGATGAACTGGGCCGCCTGGTCGCCGCCCTGGACGTCCGCCGGGATGCTCGGGTCGGTGGTGGCGACCCCGCCGCCGATGGACCAGCTGCCCATACCGAAGGCGTTGACGGCCTCGTCGTGCAGGGCCGAGGCATCTCCGTCGTGCACGAGGTAGTGGAAGCCGTCCTTGATGAAGGCGGTGTTGCACGAGACCGTGAACGCCTGGGCGAGGGTGGAGGCCCCATTGGCCCGCACTCCGGAATCGTTGTGGAACAGCTGGCCGTTGGCCATCAGCGAGTCCGTGCACGGGGCGGGACTGTTCGGAGTGAGGCCCACCCGGTCGAACAGGGCCGCCGAGGTGATGATCTTCATGGTGGAGCCCGGCGACTTGATGCCGTTGACAGCGATGTCGCCGTCCGCGCCGGTATGGGCGATCGCGAGGATGTGACCGGTCCTCCAGTCCAGCGCCACCGTCCCGGCAGGCTTGTCCTGAAGGTGGGGGTCCTTGACCGTGGTCTCGGCCACCTCCTGGAGGGAGGCGTCGATGGTGGTCTTGATGACGGGGGCGTTCCCCTTGGAGAAGACCTTCAGTGTCTTCACGCCGTCGCCGGCCGCGTCGACCACGGCGACTCCGGTGCCGGTGCTGCCGCCGGTCGGGGTGGCGTTCTTGCGGATCGTCGCCACGATGTCGTGCAGCGAGGAGAAGCGGGCAAGGTCGGTCCTGCCGTCGCTCGCCGCGACCTTGGCTGTGCTCGCGCCGTTGGCCGGCCTCATGGGGACGCGGCAGCACAGAGCCGCCGAGGCTCAGGATCCAGGCGAGGGCGATGACCAGGGATGCCTCGGCGATGACCGGGGTCGCGCGCACGACTGACGGGGCGGCGTCCGGTCGGCGGGCGGGCCGGTCGTGTGCCGACGGGTCCAGCAGAATCAGCGCCCAGAAGCCGACGACCAGCACCAGCGCGGCCGTGAACGTGGCCGTGGGGAAGCGGAGAGCGGCTTCGGTGATCTCGCGCACCACTCCACCGTATGCGCCCCGCTTGCCTGACGGGAGGCTCCTGCGGCAGGCATGTCGGTCTCGCCTGGGCCGGATCGCCGTAGGCGTGTCTACGAGGCGGTCGAGGCGGAGAGGTCCGACACCGCCTGTGGGCTGTCGGCCGTGGGGAGGCTGAGGACCATGGTGAGACCGCCGCCGGGGGTGTCCTCGGCGCGCAGCGTGCCGCCCATCGCCTCGGCGAAACCGCGGGCGACGGCGAGGCCGAGGCCCACCCCGTTACCGCGCGGGGCGTCGCCGTACCGCTGGAAGGGCTCGAAGATGCGGTCCTTGGCCTCGTCGGGGACGCCGGGGCCGCGGTCGACGACCCGGACCTCGACACGGTCGCCGAGCGCGCTGGCGGATACGAGAACCGGCTCCTCGGCGGGGCCGTACTTCACCGCGTTCTCGACGACGTTGGCGACCACGCGCTCGAGCAGGCCCTTGTCCACGCAGACCATGGGCAGCGTCTCGGGGATGTCCAGCTCCACACTGTCCTCCGGCACACCGGCCAGGGACATCGGGACGACCTCGTCGAGGTCGATGTCCCGGATCAGCGGCGCCACGGTGCCGGTCTGCACCCGCGACATGTCCAGCAGGTTCCCGATGAGGTGGTCGAGGCGGTCGCAGCCCTCCTCGATGCCGGCCAGGAGTTCGGCCTGGTCCTGCTCCGACCAGGCGACGTCCTCCGACCGCAGCGAGGTGACGGCCGCCTTGATGCCCGCGAGGGGCGTGCGCAGGTCGTGGCTGACCGCGGCGAGCAGCGCGGTGCGCATCCGGTTCGCCTCGGCGAGCACCTTGGCCCGGTCGGCCTCCTCCTGAAGGCGGCGGCGGTCCACGACCACGGCCGCCTGTGCGGCGAAGGCAGCCAGCACCCGGCGGTCCTCTGCGGGCAGCACCCGCCCGCAGAGGGCCAGCGCCATATGGTCGCCAGCGGGTACGTCGACGTCGGCGTCCTCGGGACGTCCGGTCGGTGCGTCCGGGCCCACGCAACCCGCGACGGTCCAGGGCGCGGAGTCGCTCTCGCGCTCCAGCAAGGCCACGGACCGCATCACGAACGTCTCACGCACCCGCTCCAGCAGTTCCTCCAGACTGGTCTCACCGCGCAGCACGTTGCCCGCGAGGAAGGACAGGATCTCCGACTCGGCCCGCAACCGGGCCGCCTGGTGGGTACGCCAGGCCGCCAGATCGACGACCGACGCCACCGACACGGCCACCGCCACGAAGATCACCAGGGCGAGGATGTTCTTCGGGTCGGCGATCGTGATCCGGTGCACCGGTGGCGTGAAGTACCAGTTCAGCAGCATGGACCCGAACGCCGCCGAGGCGAGCGCCGGCAGCAGGCCGCCCAGCAACGCCGCCGCCACCGTCAGCGTCAGGAACAGCAGCATGTCGTTCGTAAGGCCGAGGTCGGCGTCCACGTGGGTCAGCAGCAGCGTCAGAAGCAGCGTGCCGGCGACACCCGCGAACCAGCCCCAGAGGATGCGCGAGCGCCCCAGCCGAGCGCCCCGCGCGACGGGCAGGCCCCGGCCCTTGCCCGCCTCGTCGTGGGTGATCAGGTGGACGTCGAGGTCGGGGCCGGAGTCCCGGGCCACCGTCGCGCCGACGCCGGGCCCAAGGACGTACTGCCAGCTCTTGCGGCGCGAGACGCCGAGCACGATCTGCGTGGCGTTCACCCCGCGCGCGAAGTCCAGCAGCGCCGCCGGGACGTCGTCGCCGACGACCTGGTGGAAGGTCCCGCCCAGGTCCTCGACCAGGGTGCGCTGGAGGGCCAGCTCCTTCGGCGAGGCGGACGTGAGACCGTCGCTGCGGGTGACGTAGACGGCGAGCACCTCGCCGCCGGCCCCCTTCTCGGCCAGCCTCGCGGCCCTCCGGATCAGCGTCCGCCCTTCCGGACCGCCCGTCAGGCCGACGACGATCCGCTCGCGCGAGCCCCAGATCCTCGAGACCCGGTGCTCGCTGCGGTACTGGTTCAGGTACTCGTCGACCCGGTCGGCCACCCACAGCAGCGCCAGCTCGCGCAGGGCGGTGAGGTTGCCCGGCCGGAAGTAGTTGGACAGGGCCGCGTCGACCTTGTCCGGCTTGTAGACGTTGCCGTGCGCCATCCGGCGGCGCAGCGCCTCGGGTGACATGTCGACCAGCTCTATCTGGTCCGCGCGCCGGATGACCTCGTCGGGGACGGTCTCCTGCTGCCGTACGCCGGTGATCGACTCGACGACGTCGCCCAGCGACTCCAGGTGCTGGATGTTCACCGAGGAGACGACATCGATGCCGGCGGCGAGCAGCTCCTCCACGTCCTGCCAGCGCTTGGTGTTGCGCGAGCCGGGGATGTTCGTGTGCGCGAGCTCGTCCACCAGCGCGACCTGCGGGCGACGCGCCAGCACCGCGTCGACGTCCATCTCGGTGAAGACGGCGTCCCGGTAGGCCAGTTCCCTGCGCGGGATCTCCTCCAGCCCATGCAGCATCACCTCGGTGCGCGGCCGGCCGTGGTGCTCCACGAAGGCGACCGCGCAGTCGGTGCCCCGCTCGATGCGGCGGTGAGCCTCGGAGAGCATCGCGTAGGTCTTGCCGACGCCCGGTGCCGCGCCCAGGTAGATCCGAAGCTTGCCGCGTGCCATGTCTCACGTCTCTTCGCCTCTACGCCCGTACGTCTGTCTCTGCCGGTCATCCCTCGAAGCGGTAGCCCATGCCCGGCTCGGTGATCAGATAGCGGGGATGCACCGGATCCGCCTCCAGTTTGCGACGCAGCTGGGCCATGTAGACCCGCAGGTAGTTGGTCTTGGTGCTCTGCGGGACGCCCCAGACCTCCTGCAGCAGGTGGGTCTGGGTGATCAGCCGGCCCGGGTTGGTGACCAGGATCTCCAGCAGATGCCACTCGGTGGGGGTGAGCCGTACGTCCCGGCCGCCCCTGGCCGCCTTCTTCGCCAGCAGGTCGATGGTGAACTCGTCGGTCCTGACCAGTGTCGTCTCGGGGACGAGCGGACTCTCCTCGGTGCGGCGCACGGCAGCCCGCAGCCGTGCCATGAGTTCGTCCATGCTGAACGGCTTGGTGATGTAGTCGTCCGCCCCCGCGTCGAGCGCGGCGACCTTCTCGTCCGAGGCACGGCGCGCGGACAGCACCAGGACGGGCACCCGGGTCCAGCCCCGCAGGGCCTTGATCACGTCCACGCCGTCCATGTCGGGCAGGCCGAGGTCCAGTATCACCACGTCCGGCTGGCGGGCAGCGGCCAGACGGAGGGCGGTGGCGCCGTCCGGCGCCGCGTCCACTCCGTACTGCCTGGCCTGCATGTTGATCACGAGGGCCCGTACGAGTTGCGGGTCATCCTCCACCACCAGCACCCGGGTCATCGGTGCGCGGCCTTCCTCTTGTCGGTGGGATCGGCGTCATAGATGCGGCGGTGGGAGCCGGCGGACCGGAGGTTCCCGGTTCGCCGGCTCCGGCCGTCGGTGTCCGTAAGCCCACTACTTCTGGGCCAGTTCCTTGAGGGCGATGTTGAGTTCCAGGACGTTGACGTGCGGCTCGCCTATGAAGCCGAGGCTGCGCCCGTCGGTGTGGTCCTTGACCAGCTTCTCCACCTGGGCCGCGGACAGCCTGTTCGCCTTGGCGACCCGGTTGACCTGGATGTCCGCGTACGCCGGGGAGATGTCCGGGTCGATGGCGGAGGCCGAGCCGGTGACCGCGTCGGCGGGCACCTTCGACTCGGGTACGCCGTTGAAGGCGGCGACGTGCTTCTTGGCCACCTTGACCACCTTCACCAGCTTGGGGTTGCTGGCGCTGAGCTGGCTGGAGCCGGTGGCCAGCGGGTCGTAGTTGCTGTTGGACGGGCGCGGCTGGAACCACTTCGGGTCCGGCTTGTCGGTGCCCTTCATGTTCCAGCTCTGACCGATCAGCTTCGAGCCGACCTCCTTGCCGTCGACCTTGACGATCGAGCCGTTGGCCTTGCCGTGGAAGAGAGCCTGGCCGATGCCGGTGACGACGAGGGGGTAGATGATGCCGGTCACGACGGTGAGGACGAGCAACATGCGCAACGCCGCCCACGCCATGCGACCGGAGTTCACGAGAGAGGTGTTCATGTCCTTCACCCGATCCCGGGAAACAGAGAGATGAGCAGGTCGATGATCTTGATGCCGATGAAGGGCGCGATCAGCCCGCCGATGCCGTAGATGGTCAGATTGCGCCGGAGCATCTTGTCCGCGCTCACCGGCCGGTACTGCACGCCCTTCAGGGCGAGCGGCACGAGGGCGATGATGATCAGCGCGTTGAAGATGACCGCGGACAGGATCGCGGAGTCCGGCGAGGACAGGTGCATGATGTTGAGCTTGTCCAGGCCCGGGTAGACGGCCGCGAACAGCGCGGGGATGATCGCGAAGTACTTCGCGACGTCGTTGGCGATGGACAACGTGGTCAACGCGCCCCGGATGATCAGGAGTTGTTTGCCGATCTCGACGATCTCGATGAGCTTGGTCGGGTTGGAGTCGAGGTCGACCATGTTGCCGGCCTCCTTGGCGGCCGACGTACCGGTGTTCATCGCCACGCCGACGTCCGCCTGCGCGAGGGCCGGGGCGTCGTTGGTGCCGTCACCGGTCATCGCGACGAGCTTGCCGCCCGCCTGCTCCCGCTTGATGAGCGCCATCTTGTCCTCGGGAGTGGCCTCCGCGAGGAAGTCGTCGACGCCCGCCTCCTCGGCGATCGCCTTGGCCGTCAGCGGGTTGTCGCCCGTGATCATGACGGTCTTGATGCCCATGCGGCGCAGTTCGTCGAACCGCTCCCGCATGCCGTCCTTGACCACGCGATCCGCATCGGCGAAGGCGACACGGTCCTGCTCGCCAGCTCCCTCATCCCCGGCAACGAGAACGCCGTCTACCGGGTGATCAACGGCCTGACCCGGTGGGGCGCCCACGTGGTGCACAAGGGCAATGCCAAGGTGCACGTCTCCGGTCACGCCAGCGCCGGCGAGCTCGTCTACTGCTACAACGTTGTCCGCCCCCGCAACGTCATGCCCGTACACGGCGAGTTCCGCCATCTGCGGGCCAACGCCGACCTCGCCATCCGTACCGGCGTCGACCCCGACCGGGTCGTCATCGCCGAGGACGGTGTCGTCGTCGACCTCGTCGACGGCCGCGCCTCCATCGTCGGCAAGGTGCCCGCGGGCAACGTCTACGTGGAGGGCATGGAAGTCGGCGGCGCCACGGAGGGATCTCTCAAGGACCGCCGCATCCTCGCCGAGGAGGGCGTCGTCACGGTCGTGGCCATCGTCGACGCCGACACCGGTCAACTGGCCGAGGCCCCGGACTTCCTGGCCCGCGGCTTCGTCCACGACGAGACCACGTTCGAACCCGTCATCCCCGTCATCGAAAAGACCCTGACCAGTGCCGCCCAGGAGGGCGTCGGTGACGCCCACCAGCTCGAACAGCTCATCGTCCGCGCCGTGGCGAACTGGGCCTTCCGCACCCACCGCCGCAGGCCACTGGTCATTCCCGTCATCATCGACGCCTGACCGGACGGGACCCAACCCCGACATACCGACGACACCAGAAAGGTCAACGGATGAGCGTGCGTTTCGAGGAGATCGACTGGCAGCCGACGCCGCTCGGTGAGATCAGTCTGCGGCGCCGCCGCCACCCGTCGTCGGACGAGGATGTGTACGAGGTCAAGCTCGGCGACGAGTTCCTGATGTCCAGCCTCTTCACGACCGGCGAGATCGCGCTCACGGAACTCGGACTGGCGAAACTGCCCGACACCGAACTGGACGTCGCCGTCGGCGGACTCGGACTCGGCTTCACCGCCCAGGCGGCCCTGGACGACCCCCGGGTGCGCTCGCTGACCGTGATCGAAGCGCTGGCCGAAGTCATCGACTGGCACCAGCGGGGTCTGGTGCCCCTCGGGACCCGGCTGACGTCGGACGCCCGCTGCCGTCTGGTCCACGGCGACTTCTTCGCACTGGCCGCCGACCCCCGCGGTCTGGACTCCAAGGAGCCGGGCCGACGCTTCCACGCCATTTTGCTGGACGTCGACCACTCGCCGCGCCATGTGCTCCGCCCTCGGCACGCGGCGCTCTACCAGCCTGCCGGGCTCCGCGCCCTCGCCGATCACCTACACCCCGGCGGGGTGTTCGCCCTGTGGTCGAACGACCCACCCGACGACCAGTTCACGTCCGCGCTCACGGAGGTCTTCGCACGGGCAGCGGCCCATGTCGTCGAGTTCGACAACCCCCTGCAAGGCGGCACCTCGGCCAACACCGTCTACGTGGCTGGCACGGAAACGAGCACGCCGTAGGAGGAATTCGGCCGGATCCGGCAATGCGGCTCGGCCGCTCACGAACGGCAGAACAACCGCTCCAGGTGATGGCCCAGCACCTCCAGGGCGGTCTCCCGGGTGCCCCGGCCAACCAGCGCACCCGTACCGAGCCCGTGGCTGACGGCCAGCAGGCGGCAGGGTGTAGGTGGCAGAGCCGCATCACCCCGGATGTGTCGGCGACGGGTGAATCTTGACCGAGCCAGGACTCAGCCGCCGCCGACAGGGTTCAGTCCGGCGCGTCCCGCGACACCCGAGAGGGCGCCATGAGCAGCTGCCTCGACACGCCGCACGCGGTGTCGCCTATCCCGGCCCGGGCACGGCTCGCCGGAGGAGGCAGGCAAGAGAACCAGGGCTGATTCAATGCCCTGGTGATCACCTGTCGGTGCAGGTCAAGCGAGTCCGAGCAGGTCGAGCGGGCGGGTGTACTTCCCCCTTGGTGGCGACACTGCCCGGCGCAAGTCGACCGGCCAGACCCTAGCGCCCCACGAATTCTTCGACGTCAGCGGGCAGCGCTCACAGTCGCTGACTGCAAACCTGGTCGTTCGTGTGGGGCTGTGCCAGAAGGCGTTCGCAGGCTTCTGTTTGGGGTAACTGGTAGGCGCGCATGTTGAGGTGTCGGGTACTCCTGATGGCGGGCGATGGCGGTGTCACCGTGTGTGGTCGCCGGTGGCGTATCGACTCCAGGTGCCGCCGGCCTCGGTGACGAGCCGGGTGGCGGTCTTGTCGTGGTAGCCCAGGGCCTTGGCACCGGCGAGGTCATCGACCACGCCGGGGTCGAGCTCCGCAGCACGATCCAACAGGCGCATCTGCTGCGTAGGGGTCAAGCCCAGCGCGTCGTCGAGGGCGAGACGTTCGAGGGCGGCGGCGACGTAGCCGGGCGCGGCGGCGGCCAGAGCCTGACGCATGGCCTCGTCGGCAACATCTGCCGCGGGCAGGCCGGTGGCGTAGTGCGCGGCAATGCCGTACGTCTCGACCGCCCGTGTGTTGATCCGCTCCAGGGCGGCCTGCGTGTTGGCGTCACCCTGGTCGGCGCGCAGGACGAGGCCCACCTGGTCGCGGCCGTCGGCGGTGGCGGCCACCAGCCGGAGACCAGATGCAGTAGTGGGCCGCTCGGGGGCGGCCTCCTGCACCGCCTCGGCGGCTGGGGTGTTCTTGGGCACGCGCAGCAGCTTCTCCTTGAACCGGCGCACCCCGTCCTTGACGTATGGGGTGGCGGCCTCCAAGGCGGCGACGGTCAGGGCGTGAGCGAAGTCCACCGCAAGGGTGGTGGCGCAGTTGACGAGGAGGTTCTTTAGGCCGTCCCTATAGCCGTCGTCGTACCGGTCGTAGGCGTCGAAGAGTTCGGCCTGGGTGACGAGCGAGTTGTCTCGGTCATCGCGCGCGGTAGCGCGCATCCCGCCGGAGGAGGCGCGGGAGCGGTCGAGGTGGGTGCCGGCGGGGAACTCGGCCCACACCAGCTTGCGATTTGGCTGCGGCCGTCGGTAGTTGGACATGACGGAACTGTAGGGGGCCGCACGGACGGCGCGGCGGCGGAGAGAGTTTCGTGAAGGCGGCGGTGACACCGGGGCTGACGAGGTGTCGGGGGTTGAGACTGGTAGACGCGCATGTTGAGGTGTCGCGTATACACCCACGAAGTCAGCGCTGCAACCACGATGAGTGCTGGGTTTTACTGGCGTCGGTATACCAAACGGGACAGCCGTTGGCGCTAAGCACTTGATCTTGGTCACCTAGCAAACCGGCTGCGTATCGACGCGATCGGCGAACAGGTCTGTTCGGGCAGGTCGAAGGCCCCAACGCGACCTCGGTCGCCGACTCGCTCACCGCCCAGCCAGTCTCCTGCGCGGCGTGGCCCTCTCGTTGCTTGAGCGCTCACCCCTGGTCGTTCTCGTGCTCGGCGATCTCACCGATCGTCTTCTGGATCATGTTGTCGACCACCGGCTCAGTGATCCCGTCACAGGCGCGGTACACCGGCTCGCGGTGCCGGTCTGCCGGGTCGATGAGCTCAGCTCGGGCCTCGTCCATGATCAGCGTGCTACATCCTGGGGTCTTCTCCAGGGGTAGTGGCGTGCCGCAGTCCATCAGCCTCGGATTGCACTGCTCACCCGCGCTGCCGTTACTCCCCATTGACGCGCAGCCGCTTAGGGCCAGCGCGAGGGTGCCCACCACGACCCACTTCCACCATCTTCGGCTCATCCCACATCCTCACGCTGCGATCGGCTAACCGGTAAATATCTCGGCAGGTCGGTTTCGGCCAGGAACCATCAATCCCGGGCCGCCGCGCATCAGCCGTCCCGCCTGAAGACATTTCCGCAGGACATGATCACGAAAGGCGACCGCTACCAGCAGCAATGAATCCGCTGGTCAGCCCCCGCCCCTGGCAGCCGACCACCGCCACTCAGCGGCTCATCGGCCCGATTACTCGCCGCGCCACCCCCATCCGCAACGCGAACCAGCACGCGACCTCACACCACCCTGACCAGCGGCAACACGCTCAACAGCCTGAAAGGGTGCGGATTCGACCCGGATTCGCCCCGAGGGCCCCAGACTCCAAAACGAACAGTAGTTGACCTGCAGTGATGCTGATTCTTGCCGCTGTACCGAGCATCCACCGACAGAGGAGTATCACAATTGAAACTAAGTGGACATTATTGGGCGATTAACGCCAGGCTGTGAGTAGCCGCACTCGCCGTCGCCGCCTCCGGCTCCCCCGAGCGCGAACCGAATGGCCGCACCACGCGGCACTCCACTCTGGCGACTAGGGGTTGACGGAACAAAGGCTCTGACCAGCCTCTTTACAGAAGTTCTTCCGCCTGGCAGAAGCCGTCTTGCCGAGCCGATGCAAGCCTCACGACCCTGATTCCAACCACGGCACGCGGGGCGAGGACGCCCCGCCGACAGGGACGGGAACTGCCATGCCGCACATCACCGCTTTTGCCAGAAACCAGTGGTACGTCGCCGCCTACAGCCACGAGGTCGGGCGCGAGGAGTTGCTCGGCCGGACGATCCTCGGTGAGCCCCTCGTCTTCTACCGGACCGAGGAGGACGGCACACCGGTCGCGCTGGCCGACCGCTGTGTGCACCGCCGCTTCCCGCTGCACGAGAAGCCCAGCCGGCTCGACGGCGACCGGCTCGTGTGCGGCTATCACGGCTTCACCTACGACACGACGGGCACCTGCGTCTACGTGCCCGGTCAGAAACGCGTGCCGCGCACCGCCCGGGTCGCGTCCTACCCCGTCGTCGAACAGGACTCCCTGGTGTGGGTGTGGATCGGCGACCCGCAACTGGCCGACCCGCAGACCATCCCGCGCGCGCGGCACCTGGACTCCCCCGGCTGGGTCACCGTCCGCGGCATGGAGCCCATCGACGCGGACTACGGGCTGCTGGTCGACAACCTCCTCGACCTCTCCCACGAGACCTATCTGCACGGCGGTTACATCGGCACACCCGAGGTCGCCGAGACGCCGATCACCACCGAGGTCGACGAGGGCGCGGGCATCGTACGGGTGAGCCGGCACATGGACGACGCCGAGTGCCCGCCGTTCTACGCCAGGTCCACCGGCATCGAGGGCCGGATCACGCGCTGGCAGGACATCGAGTACCACGCGCCCTGCCTGTACCTGCTGCACAGCCGGATCGCCCCGGTGGGCGTGGTGCCGGAGGCCGACGGCAGCGACCCGAACGCCTTCCACACCGAGATCACGTACGCGATCACCCCGTCGTCCGACGGCCACGTCTACGACTTCTGGATGGTCTCGCGCGACTGGGCGCCCGAGGACGCGGAGGTCACCGAGTTCCTGCGGGGCAACAACCACACCGTGGTGATGCAGGACGTGGACGCGCTCAACCTGCTGCAGCGGACGCTGGGTTCGGAGCGGACGGGGTACCAGGAGCTGAGCATCAACATCGACACCGGCGGCCTGGCCGCCCGCCGCATCCTCGCCCGGCTGGTCGAGGAGGGCGACAAGCCCGTGGAGAAGGTTCTGTGAGCAGCGGCACCGGCGAGATCTACCGCATCGACTGGCTGCCGGGCACCGACGTCCTGCACGGCACCTGTCACTGCGGAGCCGAGCACACCGCCCAGGACCCGGTCGAGATGTGGGAGTGGATGCTCGGCCACCCCGAAGGACACCGACCGTCAGAAGGCGGTGACTCATGACCGTGTACGAAGCCGAACTCGTCGTCGGCAGCCGGGAGTTCGCGGCCGACGGCGTGCTCGCCCTGACCGTGCGCCATCCCCTCGGCGAGGACCTGCCGGGCTGGGAGCCGGGCGCCCATGTCGACGTCGTGCTCGGGCCGGGGCTGGAGCGGCAGTACTCGCTGTGCGGGGACCCCGCTGACCGGTCGGCGTGGCGGATCGCCGTGCTGCGCGAGCCCGCCGGGCGGGGCGGATCGGCCCAAGTGCACGAGCAGTTGGGGGTCGGCGACAAGGTGCGGGTGCGCGGGCCGCGCAACCACTTCCGGCTGGAGAGCGCGCCCCGGTACCGGTTCGTCGCCGGCGGCATCGGCATCACACCGATCCTGCCGATGCTGGCCGCGGCCGAGGCGGCGGGCGCCGAGTGGACGCTGCTGTACGGCGGCCGCACGCGTGACTCCATGGCCTTCACCGAGGAGTTGGCGCGGTACGGCGACCGGGTGACCCTCGCCCCGCAGGACGAGACCGGACTGCTGGACCTCGGCTCCGTCCTCGACGGCCTGCCCGGGGACACGCTCGTCTACTGCTGCGGTCCGGGCCCGCTGCTCGACGCGGTCGAGGCGCGCTGCCCGGCCGGGCGGCTGCGCGTCGAGCGGTTCACGCCCAAGGTCCAGGAGGTCGGCGAGAACGGCGAGTTCGAGGTGGAGCTGGCGCAGAGCGGCCGTACGGTCACCGTCGCGCCGGACGTCTCGGTGCTGGACGCCGTCCGGGGCGCGGGCGTCGAGGTGCTGTTCTCCTGTACCGAGGGCACCTGCGGCACCTGCGAGACCGACGTGCTGGAGGGCACTCCGGACCACCGGGACTCGGTGCTCACGGACGCGGAGCGGGAGAGCGGGGAGACGATGATGATCTGTGTGTCCCGCTGTCGCGGCAGGAGGCTCGTGCTGGATCTCTGACCTCGCCGCGACTCGGCTCCTCCAAAGTGTCAACAATTTCGTCAGCCGAACCATTGACCGTGTGAAGCGCGGCGCTCTGGGTTCCGTGCACGCCAGTTGAGCACTACTGTGCGGTGCGCGCACAGCCTGTCGGAACACCGTTGTCTGTACAGGAGGAGCCATGCGTCGTCTGTTCGCCGGTCTCAGCGCCGGCGCCTTACTGCTCGCCGCGACGGCCTGTGGCTCGTCCGACGGCGGGTCGTCCGGCAAGGGCACGTCGTCCGGGGGCACCACCACCGTCAAGGTCGGGCTCATCCCGATCGTGGACGTGGCGCCCCTCTACCTCGGCCAGAAGAAGGGCTTCTACGAGAAGCAGGGCCTGAAGCTCTCCCTGACGCTCGCCTCCGGAGGCGCCGCCATCGTGCCCGCGGTGGCCTCCGGCCAGAACCAGTTCGGGTTCTCCAACGTGTTCTCCCTGATGCTCGCCCAGACCAACGGCGTCGCCCTGAAGGCGATCTCGAACGGCGTCGCCTCGACAGGCACGCAGGGCAAGGACTTCGGGGCGACCCTGGTGAGGAAGGACAGCTCCATCAAGACGGCGAAGGACCTTCAGGGCAAGAAGGTCGCCGTCAACACCCTCAAGAACATCGTCGAGTTGTCCGTGCGGGAGTCGGTGAAGAAGGCCGGCGGCGACCCGGACAAGGTGAAGTTCGTCGAGATCCCCTTCGACCAGATGGCCGCCGCGCTCGACAAGGGCCAGGTGGACGCCGCCATGGCCGTCGAGCCCGCCCTCACCACCATCAAGGACCAGGGCGGCCACGAGATCGCCTCGCCGCTGGTCGACGTCGCCCCGGCCCTCACCGTGGCGATGTACTTCACCTCGCAGCAGTACGCGAAGCAGAACCCTGACGTGGTGAAGAAGTTCCGGACGGCCACCGCCCAGTCCCTCGCCTACGCCGACTCCCACCCGGACGAGGTCCGGCAGATCGTCGCCACGTACACGAAGGTCCCGGCGTCGGTCCTGGCGAAGGTCACCCTGCCCAAGTGGCCGGCCGAGGCCAACAGGGCCTCCATCGAGACGCAGGCCGAACTCGGCGACGAGTTCGGGTTCTTCAGGAAGTCGCCCGACCTGGACGCACTGCTGCCGTGAGGGGCGTGAACGCCGCGCTGGGCGCGGCCGGGCTCGCGGCCTTCCTCGCCCTGGGCGAGGCGGTGCCGCGGCTCAGCCTGGTCAAGGAGGCCTACTTCCCGCCGTCCAGCCGCGTCGCCTCCGCGCTGGCGCACGAGGTCTCCGACGGCGCGTTCTGGTCGGCGCTCGGCGACACCCTCGTCGGCTGGGCGATCGGCCTCGCGATCGCCGTCGGCGCGGGCGTGGCCGCCGGCGTGCTGATCGCGATCGTGCCGTTCCTGCGGGAGACGACGGCCTCCACGATCGAGTTCCTGCGGCCGATCCCCTCGGTCGCCCTGATCCCGCTGGCGGTCCTGCTGTACGGCACCCAGCTGAGGTCGGTGCTGCTGCTCGTCGTCTACGCCTCCTTCTGGCAGGTTCTCATCCAGACCCTGTACGGCGTTCAGGACGTCGACCCGGTCGCCGAGGAGACGGCACGGTCGTACGGGCTGGGCACCTGGGCGCGGGTGCGGCACGTGCTGTGGCCGACGGCGCTGCCGTACGTCATGACCGGCGTGCGGCTGGCCGCCGCGGTGGCGCTGATCCTCGCCATCACCGCCGAACTCGCCATCGGGGCGCCGGGGTTGGGGCAGCGGATCGCGGTCGCGCAGGCCTCGCAGGCGGTGCCGGAGCTGTACGCGCTGATCGTCGTCGCCGGATTGCTGGGCCTGGTCGTCAACGTCGGCGCGCGCACCGTGGAGCGGCGGGCCCTGGCCTGGCACCAGTCGGTGCGCGGGGAGGTGGCGGTGTGAGGCGTCCGCTGCTGCGGCTGGCGTTCGCCGTCGCCCTGCCGGTGGTGCTGGTCGCGGTGTGGTGGGCCGCGTCCGAGGGCAGCTCCGACCCCTTCTGGCCGCCGCTGCGCACGATCCTGAAGACCTTCCCGGACGTCTGGACGGCCGACCGGCTGCGCGCCGACGTCCTGCCGAGCGTCCTGCGCCTGGCGGCCGGGTACGCGATCGCCGCGGTCGTGGGCGTCGCGCTCGGCACCTTCGTCGGCTCCTACCGGCGGGTGCGCGCGGTGTGCGAGCCGGTCCTGGAGTTCCTGCGGGCGATCCCGCCGCCCGTCCTGGTCCCGGTGATCATGCTGTTCGCGGGCATCGGCGACATGATGAAGATCGTCGTGATCGCGAGCGGCTGTGTCTGGCCGGTCCTGCTCAACACCGTCGAGGGCGTCCGCGCGGTCGACCCGGTGATGCTGGAGACGGCCCGTTCGTACGGCATCACCGGCGTGGGCCGCCTGCGCGATCTGGTGCTGCGCTCGGCGAGCCCGCAGATCTTCGCGGGCCTGCGCCAGGCGCTGTCGATCGGCATCATCCTGATGGTCATCAGCGAGATGTTCGCGGCCAGCGACGGCATCGGCTTCACCATCGTCCAGTTCCAGCGCGGTTTCGCCGTCCCCGACATGTGGACCGGCATCCTGGTCCTCGGTCTGCTCGGCTTCCTGCTCTCGGTCCTCTTCCAGCTGGTGGAGCGGCGGGTCCTGGCCTGGTACCACGGCCTGCGCGCCGCCACCCGGCGGTCATCGTGAACCTCGGGAAGGGGCGGTCCATGCACGCGCTCGTCGTATCGGGCCTGCGGAAGGTCTACGAGGGTTCCGGCCGCCGCGTCGAGGCGGTACGCGACCTCACCTTCACCGTGGAGGCGGGCGAACTGGTCTGTCTCGTCGGCCCTTCGGGCTGCGGCAAGACGACGCTGCTCAAGTGCGTGGGCGGGCTGCTCGCGCCCACGGCCGGCGAGGTGGTGCTCGCGGGCCGGCCGGTCGCCGGACCGCCGCCGGGGATGGCGTTCGTGTTCCAGGAGTACGGACGCAGTCTCTTCCCCTGGATGCGGGTCGGGGAGAACGTCGAACTACCGCTGAAGCAGAAGGACTTGAGCAGGGTGAGGCGGCGGGAACTCGTCGCCGACGCGCTGGAGTCGGTCGGACTCGCGGATGCCGTGGGGGCGTATCCCTGGCAGCTGTCGGGCGGTATGCAGCAGCGGGTGGCCATCGCCCGCGCCCTCGCCTACGAGCCCCAGGTGCTGTTGATGGACGAGCCGTTCGCCGCCGTGGACGCCCAGACCCGCGCCGATCTGGAGGACCTGGTGCGCGGGCTGTGGCGGGAGCGCGGCATCACGATCCTGTTCGTCACGCACGACATCGACGAGGCCGTCTACCTGGGCGAGCGGGTGGTCGTCCTGTCCGCCTCCCCCACCGTCGTACAGGAACAGCTGAAGGTGGATCTGCCCGCCGAGCGCGACCAGTTGCACACCCGCGTGGACCCGCGCTTCGCCGAGCTGCGCACACGTGTGTACGAGCAGATCCAGGCGGCGAAGCGCGGACCGTCGGCGCCCGCCGACCGGGAGTGAAGGTCCAGGTCGGTCGGGGCCGGCCTGGGAATCAGTTGTTCAGGTAGGCCTCCACCTCGCTGAACTGGCCTGCGGGCCAGCCGGTGTTGGCGCTCACGGACAGCCGCAAGTAGCGCAGGTTCGTGCTCGCGGGCAGCGAGACGGTCGCCGTGTTGCCGCTCGCCGGGTCGAAGCGGTAGCCGGTGGAGCCGACGACGGTCGAGTAGGAGGAGCCGTCGGTGCTGCCCAGCACGGTGATGGTCTGGGTGCGCGCGCCCCACGCGGAGGACGGCGGCAGCTTCAGCACCAGGCGGCGCACCGCGTAGGACGAGCCGAGGTCGACCGTCCAGGACTGCGGGAAGGCGTTGTTGGTCGACTCCCAGTAGCTGTTGGCGTCACCGTCGACGGCCTTGCCGGGCGTGTAGACGTCCTGCGAGCCGGTCGCGCTCGCCGGGCGGCCCTTGGCGAGGTTGCGGCCCGGGTCGGGGTCGGGGTTGCCCTGGCCCGGCTGCGGCCAGCTCGAGCAGTCAGACCAGGTGCTGCTCCAGCCGGAGTTGCCGCCGCCGTCGGTGAGGTTGAAGGTGCCCGAGCTCGCCATGTAGGGGCAGTTGTAGACGCCGGCGACGCCGACTGCGGTGGCGGTGACGTTGCGGAAGGTGGCCGCGCCCTGCGCCTCGGCCTGGACCACGACGGTGCCGGTGTTCTTCACGGTGGCGCCGTCCACGGTGACATTGCGGACCGGGTAGCCCTGCCCGCCTCCGGAGACGAACTCGAAGGCGCTGTAAGGGCTGTCGGTGATCGTCGTGTTGGTGATGTTCACCGTCGCGTTGATCGCGCTGTCGTAGGAGTCGACGCGCAGCGCGCCCATCGGGTGGTTCCAGTTGGGGTTCATCGCGCCCGCGCGGACGAGGGTGTTGCCGTCGACCGTGATCGTCCCGGCGAGCGGGGAGAAGGGGTCGAGGAACTTCTGGTTGGAGATCGCGATACCGCTGCCGAGGGCGTTGGTGTCGGAGACCATGTTGTTCTTCACGGCGATGTCGGTGCCGCCGTAGATCGCGATGCCGTTGGCGAGGTTGGGCTGCGAGATGGTGTTGTTCTCGAAGCTGCTGTTGCTGTCCGCCCCGTTCAGCGACCACATGGCGAGCGAGTCGTCGCCCTGGTTGCGCAGGAAGTTGCCCCGCACCCGGACGCCGTGCGCGTTGCCGTTGAGGTTGAGGCCGTCGGCGGTGGTGTCGAGGATGCGGCTGTTCTCGACGACCAGGTTGTCGTTGTTGCCCATCAGCCACAGGCCGACCTTCATGTGCTGGATCCACATCCCGGAGACCGAACTGTTCGGCCCGAGCGCCCCGTTGACGAAGTTGTCGGGGTTGGAGTCGACGCGTTCGGTGACCTCGCCCATGACCGCGAAGTCCTTGATGTGGACGTTGCCGGAGGAGCTGGACTGGTCGATGAAGCGGGAGGTGTGCACGACCGAGTACCAGCTGCCGGCGCCCTGGAGGGTGACGTTCTGGACGCCGCTCAGGGAGGAGGTCAGCCGGTAGTCGCCCGGCGGGATCCACACCGTGCCGCCCTGGGCGGCGGCGATGGCGTCCCGGAAGGCCTGGGTGGAGTCGCCGTTGCCGCTGGGGTCGGCACCCTTGGAGGTGACCGAGACGGATCCGGCGGGCTGGCTCGCGGCCTGGCCGACCTGCTCGAAGTCGGCCACGTCGACGGTCACTTGGGTGCCGGTCGCCTGGAAGGCGACCTTGTCGCCCTGCTGGACGTTCTGCCCCAGGAGCAGCCGGGCGTCGTCGAAGAAGTGGTGCGTCTTGGCGCCGGGGATCCAGCCGGTGTCGACGTAGGAGTACTTGGAGGTCACCGGCAGGGTCTTGGCGATCTTGGTGCCGTTGACGTACACGTCGAGCGAGCCCGACTGGCCGTCCGGGACGCTGTAGACGAGGTTCACGGCGTTGGCCGCGCGCGGCACGGTGAACTCGACGCGCTGACCGGCGGAGAGGCGTACGGCCTGGCGTCCGGAGGCCTCGGAGGCGAGGGTGCCCTGGGTGTAGTCCGGGCCGATCTTCGTGCCGGTGGTGATGGCCGACTCGGCTTCGACCGAGGTGAAGGGCAGGGTGGCGCCGGCGGCCGCGTGGGCGGCGGGAGCGGTCGCGGTGAGCAGGCCGGCGGAGAGGGCGACCACCATGGCTGCTGGCATGCCCCTGACAGTTTTGCGCATGTGCTGATCCCTTCGACGGGTGGGGGTGCGGGGATAGCGGGACGCGGTCTCAGGCGCGCAGCCAGACCGCGGTGTCCTTCGGCAGCCGTCCCTCCTCGTCCAGAGGGCCGCTGCCGAGCAGGAGTCGGGAGTGGTCCGGCAGCCGTGCGGGCGTGTCGGCGAGGTTCACCACGCACAGGGCGTCGCCGCGGGCGAAGGCGAGGACGCCCTCGGGCGAGGGCAGCCAGGCGAGGGGGCCGGTGCCGAAGACCGGGCGGAGCCGGATGCCCGCTCGGTAGAGGGCGAGCATCGAGCCGGGGTCGGCGGCCTGGAGATCGGCGGCGTACGCGGACCAGCCGGCGGGCTGCGGCAGCCACGGCTCCTGCCGCGAACCGAAGCCCGCGTACGGCGCGTCGGCCGCCCAGGGCAGCGGCACACGGCAGCCGTCGCGT
The DNA here is from genome assembly GCF_006715395.1 of Streptomyces sp. SLBN-31. Lineage (NCBI taxonomy): Bacteria > Bacillati > Actinomycetota > Actinomycetes > Kitasatosporales > Streptomycetaceae > Streptomyces > Streptomyces sp. SLBN-31. The sequence goes on along the minus strand of NZ_VFNC01000001.1, from coordinate 2,203,420 downwards.
CCGGGGTCGGTGCCCTGGGAGCGGAAGTGCATCGGATCCTGGATGCTCTCGCGCGGGATGTCGGCCTCGGGCAGTCCGAGTTCCTCGCCCTGATAGACGTAGACGGCGCCGGGCAGGGCGAGCGAGAGCAGGGCGGCCGCGCGGGCGCGCCGGGTGCCGAGCGCGAGGTCGGTGGGGGTGCCGAACGCCTTGGCCGCGAAGTCGAAGCCGGTCTCCGCGCGGCCGTAGCGGGTGACGGTCCGGGTGACGTCGTGGTTGCACAGCACCCAGGTGGCGGGGGCCCCGACCGGGGCGTGCTCGGCGAGCGTGGTGTCGATGGACGTGCGCAGCCGGTCCGCCTCCCAGGGGCAGGACAGGAACGAGAAGTTGAAAGCGGTGTGCAGTTCGTCGGGGCGCAGGTAGCGGGCGAAGCGCTCGGCGTCGGGCAGCCACACCTCGCCGACGAACACGCCGTCGTAGTCGTCGGCGACGGCCCGCCAGGAGCGGTAGATGTCGTGGAGTTCGTCGCGGTCGACGAACGGGTTCGGGTCACGGCCCGCGACGAAGTCGGGCAGTTCGGGGTCCTTGGCGAGCAGCGCCGCCGAGTCGATGCGGACTCCCGCCACGCCCCGTTCGAACCAGAAACGCAGGATGTCCTGGTGCTCCTGGCGCACGGCGGGGTGGGCCCAGTTGAGGTCGGGCTGCTCGGGGGTGAACAGGTGCAGGTACCAGTCCCCGTCCGGCAGCCGCGTCCACACCGGGTCGGTGGAGCCGACGAACTGGGACGGCCAGTCGTTGGGCGGGAGGTGGCCGCCGGGGCCGCGACCCGGCCGGAAGTGGAACAGATCGCGCTCCGGGCTGCCCGGCCCCGCGGCGAGCGCGGCGCGGAACCAGGGGTGCTGGTCGGAGACGTGGTTGGGCACGATGTCGACGATGGTGCGGATGCCGAGCTCGCGCGCCTCGGCGATCAGCTTCTCGGCCTCCGCGAGAGTGCCGAACGCCGGGTCGATGACACGGTAGTCGGCGACGTCGTAGCCGCCGTCCTTCATGGGCGAGAGATACCAGGGGTTGAACCACAGGGCGTCGACGCCGAGTTCGGCGAGATACGGCAGCTTCGAGCGGACGCCGGCGAGGTCGCCGGTGCCGTCGCCGTCACCGTCGGCGAAGCTTCGGACGTAGACCTGGTAGATGACGGCGGAGCGCCACCACTCCTGCCGGCCATGGCGGGGCTGTCCCACTGGGCTTGCCTTTCTGTCGGAGGGAGGGCGTCAGCCCTTGGTGCTGCCCGCGCTGATCCCGGCGATGATGTGCCGCTGGAAGACGAGGAACAGCGCGACCATGGGGATGCTGGCGATCACCATCGCGGCGATGAGCACGGTCAGTTGGATGTTCTGCGACAGCTGGACCAGGGCCACGCTGATGGGCTGCTCCTCGGTGTCGGAGAAGACCATCAGCGGCCAGAGGAAGTCCTGCCACACGGCCACCAGCGCGAAGATCGACACGACTCCGAGGACCGGGCGCGACATGGGCAGCACGATCGACCACAGCGTGCGCAGCTTCCCGGCCCCGTCGATCTCGGCGGCCTCCAGCACGTCGCGCGGGAGCTGGTCGAAGAACCTCTTGAGCAGATAGAGGTTGAAGGCGTTGGCGACGGCCGGCAGCCAGATCGCGACGGGATCGTTGAGCAGGCCCAGGTCCGCCACGGTCAGGTACTTCGGTACGACGAGGGCCTGGGCCGGGACCATCAGCGTGGCCAGGATGCCCCCAAGAATCAACTTGCCGAAGACGGGCCGGAGTTTGGACAGGGCGTAGGCCGCGGCGGTGCAGAACACCAGCTGGCAGGCCCAGGCTCCGGCGGCCTGGACCACGGTGTTCCACAGGTGCTGCGGAAGCTGCATCAGGTCCCAGGCGTCCGTGTAGCCGCCGAGGCGCCAGTGGGCGGGGACGAGGGTCGGTGGCGTCCGGGCGATCTCGTCCGGCGACTTCATCGCGCCGGTCACCATCCAGTAGACCGGGAAGAGGAAGGCGAGGGCGAAGAGCAGGACGACGGCCGTGAAGACGCTCCAGTACAGCGCCCTGCCGCGAGGGCGGGCGAGGACCGCCGGGGAGATCAGGGTCCGGGTGCTCACGCGTCCTCCTCTCCGGAGCGGGTCAGTCGCAGGTAGACGGCGGAGAAGGCGCCCAGGAGCACCAGCAGCATCACGCTGAGCGCGCAGGCGCCGCCGAAGTCGTTGTAGAGGAAGGCGTACTTGTAGATCAGGTACAGGACGGTGACGGTGGCGTTCTCCGGGCCACCGCCGGTGATCACGAACGGCTCGGTGAACACCTGCATCGTTGCGATGACCTGAAGCAGCATCAGCATCAGGATCACGAAGCGGGTCTGGGGGACGGTGACGTGCCGGACCCGCTGCAGCAGGTTCGCGCCGTCCAGTTCGGCGGCCTCGTACAGCTCGCCGGGGATGGACTGCAGGGCGGCGAGGTAGATCAGGACGGTGCCGCCCATGTTGGCCCAGGTCGCCACGAGGACGAGGGAGACGAGCGCGGTGTCGGCGCCGTTGGACCAGTTCGAGGTGGGCAGGTGGAGGAGGCGCAGCGTCTCGTTGGCGAGGCCGGTCCCGGGGTCGTAGAACCACTTCCACAGCAGGGCGCTGACCACCGGAGGGATCATCACCGGCAGGTAGACCACGACTCTGAAGAAGGCCTTGGCGTGCCGGAGTTCGTTCAGCACGAGCGCCATCACGAAGGGGATCGCGAAGCCGATCAGCAGGGCGAGCAGGGTGAAGGTGAGCGTGTTGCGCCAGGCGGCGGTGAATTCGGGGTCGTGCCAGACGCGGGTGAAGTTGGCGGTGCCGACCCACTCGGGCGAGGAACCCGGCGTGTACTTCTGGAAGGCGATCACGACGGCGCGGATGGCCGGGTACCAGGAGAACAGGGCGAAGCAGGCCAGGCCGCCGAGGAGGAAGGCGTAGGCGCGGGCCTGTTCGGCCAGGCGTCGCCGCCCCCGGCCCCCTACCGGGGGCGGCGCCGGGTCGGTGGCGGCGACGGCCGTGGTCACCGGTCGCCGTTCGGCCGTCTTGGTCATGGCGGTCAGCTCCGCGCCAGGATGCCGTCGATCTTTCCGGAGGCGTCCTTGAGCAGCTGGTCGATGTTCGCGTCCTTCTTGGTGAGGACGGCGGAGACGGCGCCGTCGAGGACGGAGTAGATCTGCTGGGCGTCCGGCGGCTCGATCTTCATCTGCAGGCTCTGGTTGCCGTCGAGGAAGGCCTGGTAGTTCTCCACCGGGACATTGGCGTTGGCCTTCTTGACCTGCTGGTCGGTGGCGTCGGCGGCGCCGGTGAACAGGCGCGGCTCGGGCAGGCCGACGGGCGCGTTCGCCTTCTTGGCGCGGGCGTAGTCGCCGAGGAAGCCCTTGCCGGGAGTGAGGAACATGTGGTCGAGCCACTTCAGGCCGGCGCGGATCTGGGCCGGCGTGTCGTGCTGGTTGAACATGTAGCCGTCGCCGCCGATGAGCGTGCCCTTGCCGCCGGGCATGGGGGCGAGGGCGAGGTCCTTGTAGTTGCCGCCCTTCTCCTTGACCAGGATCGGGATGTTGTCGGGGGCGGAGAGGTACATGCCGAGCTTGCCCGAACCCATCATCTGCTGCACGTCGTTGATGACGAGGAGCTGCTTGCTGCCCATCGAGTCGTCCGTCCACCGCATGTCGTGCAGGTTCTGCAGTACGGCGTGGCCCTCGGGGGTGTCGATGGTGGCCTTCTTGCCGTCGGCGCCGACGACGTCGCCGCCCTGGGAGTACAGCTCGGCGGTGAAGTGCCAACCCCCTTGGTTCTGGGCGCTGTAGTCGGCGTATCCGACGGTGCCGTCGCCGAGTGCGGCGATCTTCTTGGCGTCGGCGCGGACCTCCTCCCAGGTGGTGGGCGGCTTGTCGGGGTCGAGGCCGGCCTTCTGGAAGAGCTTGCGGTTGTAGATCAGGCCCATCGAGTAGCCGGTGCGCGGGATGCCGTAGATCTTCCCGTCGACGGTGTAGATGTCGCGCAGCTGCTTCTGGATGGTGCTGTAGCTCTTCAACTCCTTGACGTACGGGGTGAGATCGGCCGCCTGGCGGATGTCGACGACGTGCTTGGCGTCGGTGAAGTACGTGTAGAAGACGTCCTCCATCTGGCCGCCGGCGAGCTTGGCGTCGAAGGTCTTGGGGTCCTGGCAGGGGAAGGCGTCGTGGGCGACGACGTCGATGTCCGGGTGCTTCTTCTCGAAGGCCGCGACGTCCTGCTCGAAGAACCCGCGGTCGACCTTGGCGCTCTTGGGCGGCTCGCAGTTGACGGTGATGCGCGTCTTGCCGCCGGACGAACCGTCGTCGCCCGACCCGCAGGCGGAGGCGGTGAGTGCGAGCGAGCAGACGCTGAGCGCGGCGAACGTACGGCGGAACCCGGTGCTGGTCATCGGTGGACCCCTCGTGGCAGGAGCGTGGAAAGCCCACGGCGGCCTGCGAGAGCACACCACCGTGTCCGGCGCCGCACACTCAAGCACCGCCGACATCGCTCCGCAAGATGTCGCGCGTAATCTGTAATTGTTCGACAGGAGGGTGGATGTCAGGGACGAGGGGCTTGCGCGGTCGATCCGCGGACCACCAGCTCGGGCTCGAACAACAGCTCCTCGGGGGTCACCGAACCGCCGCCGATCTGCGCGTTCAGCAACTCCACGGCGGCCCGGCCCATGGCCTCGATGGGCTGGCGGACGGTGGTGAGCGGGGGCTCGGTGCAGTTCATGAAGGCCGAGTCGTCGTAGCCGACGACGGACACCTGCTCGGGCACGCCGAGGCTCTTGCGGCGGGCGGCCCGGATCGCGCCGAGGGCCAGCGGGTCACTGGCGCAGATGATGCCCGTGACACCCCGGTCGATGAGCCGGGAGGCCGCCGCGTGCCCGCCCTCGATGGAGAACATGGCACGCGCCACGCGCTCGTCCGGCAGTTCGCCCATGGTCCGCGCCGCGGCCAGTTTGCGCGCCGACGGGATGTGGTCGTCCGGCCCCAGGACCAGTCCGATCCGTTCGTGCCCGAGGGAGGCGAGGTGCCGCCAGGCCTGCTCCACGGCCACCGCGTCGTCGCAGGAGACGCCCGGGAAGCCGAGGTCGTCGATGGACGCGTTGACCAGCACGACCGGGATGTTGCGGTCGGCGAGCCGGCGGTAGTGGTCGTGCGGCGCGTCGGCCTGGGCGTACAGGCCGCCGGCGAAGACCACGCCGGAGACCTGCTGCTGCAGCAGCAGGTCCACGTAGTCGGCCTCGGAGACGCCGCCCTTGGTCTGGGTGCACAGCACCGGGGTCAGCCCGAGCTGGGCCAGCGCCCCGCCGATCACCTCGGCGAACGCCGGGAAGATGGGGTTCTGCAGCTCGGGAAGGACGAGACCGACGAGCCGGGCGCGCTCGCCGCGCAGCTGCGTGGGCCGTTCGTAGCCGAGGACGTCCAGGGCGCTGAGCACCGCCTGCCGAGTGACCTCGGAGACCCCCGGCTTGCCGTTGAGCACCCGGCTGACCGTGGCCTCGCTGACCCCTACCTTCTTCGCCACCTCGGCAAGTCGTCGCGTCATGGACGCAAGAATAGCGCAAGAAATGCAAACCGCTTGCGTAATGGCGTAACGACGTCAGCGTTCCTCGCGGGCGGCCCACAGACCGCGGACATGCCCGAGGTGACGGTCCATGACCTCGCGTACGGCCTCCTCGTCCCGGGCCAGCAGGGCGTCGAGGAGTTCGAGGTGCTCCTGGGCGGAGGCCTCGAGCCGGCCCGCCTCCGACAGTGCCGTCAGTCCGTACAGCCGTGCCCGGCGCCGCAGGTCCCCCACGACCTCCACGAGGTGGTCGTTGCCCGCGAGCGCCAGCAGCCCGAGGTGAAAGCGCAGGTCGGCCTCGATGTAGGCGATGAGGTCGCCCTTCGCGGCCGAGGTGACGATCTCCAGGGCGACCGGCCGCAGCGCCTCCAGGTCGGGGGGGTCGGCGGTCGCCGTGAGAGCGACGGTCGTCGGGATCTCGATCAGGGAGCGGACGTGGGCGTACTCGTCGAGCTGCTTCTCGGTCAGGGCGGTGACCCGGAAGCCCTTGTTGGGGACGATGTCGACCAGGCCCTCCTTCGCCAGCTCCAGCATCGCCTCGCGGACCGGGGTGGCGGAGACGCCCAGGCGGGGGGCGAGGGCCGGCGCCGAGTACACCTGGCCCGGGCGCAGCTCGCCGGTGATCAGCGCGGCGCGCAGCACGTCCACCACCCGCTCCCGGAAGTTGGGCTTCCGGCCGCCGAGCGCGGGCAGCGCGGGGGCGGGGAGGGCCGGGGTGGCGCGGCGTCGGGCGGGCATGGGCGTCTTCTCCCTCACAGGACGAACCCGGCGGGGAACGGGTCGGTCGGATCGAGCAGGTACTGGGCGGTGCCGGTGATCCAGGCGCGGCCGGTGAAGCTGGGCAGGACGGCGGGACGGCCGGCGACCTCGGTGGTGCCGAGGAGGCGGCCGGTGAACCGGGTGCCGATGAAGGACTCGTTGACGAACTCGGTGTGCAAGGGGAGTTCGCCGCGTGCGTGCAGTTGGGCCATGCGGGCGCTGGTGCCGGTGCCGCAGGGCGAGCGGTCGAACCAGCCCGGGTGGATCGCCATGGCGTGCCGGGAGTGCCGGGCGGTGGAGCCCGGTGCGAGCAGGTGGACGTGGTGGCAGCCTCGGATGGACGCGTGCTCGGGGTGGACGGGTTCGTCCTCGGCGTTGATCGCGTCCATGAGGGAGAGGCCCGCGGCGAGGATGTCGTCCTTGCGGGCGCGGTCGAAGGGCAGACCGAACTCCTCCAGAGGCAGGATGGCGTAGAAGTTGCCGCCGTAGGCCATGTCGTAGGTGACGGTGCGCCCGTCGGCGAGGGTGGCCTTGCGGTCGAGGGCGACGGAGAAGGACGGCACGTTCCGCAACGTGACGTTCTTCGCGGCGCCGTCCTCCACCGCGACCTCGGCGACGACCGGGCCGGCCGGGGTGTCGAGCCGGATGGTGGTGACCGGCTCGGTGACCTCGACCATGCCGGTCTCCACCAGCACGGTCGCCACGCCGATGGTGCCGTGCCCGCACATCGGGAGGTAGCCGGAGACCTCGATGTAGACGACGCCCCAGTCGCAGTCCGGGCGGGTGGGCGGCTGGAGGACGGCGCCGCTCATCGCGGAGTGTCCGCGCGGTTCGTTCATCAGCAACTGCTTGATGTCGTCGCGGTGTTCGCGGAAGTACAGCCGCCGCTCGTTCATCGTGGCGCCGGGGATGGTGCCGATGCCGCCCGTGATCACCCGGGTGGGCATGCCCTCGGTGTGCGAGTCGACGGCGTGCAGGACGAGTCTGCTGCGCATGCGCTCTCCTCCCTCCTAGGCCAGGCCCGCCGCGACGGCCCGCTCGGTGGCCGTGCGGACCGCGGCCTCCTGCTCGGGCAGCAGCGGGACGCGCGGCGGCCGGACCGGGCCGCCGTACCGGCCGACGATGTCCATGGACAGCTTGATGGCCTGGACGAACTCGACCTGGGAGTCCCAGCGCAGTAGCGGGTGCAGTTGCTCGTACAGCTTCTTCGCGGTGGCCAGGTCACCGTCGACGGCGGCGTGGTACAGCTCGCTGCTCGCGGCGGGCAGCGCGTTCGGGTAGCCGGCCACCCAGCCCTTCGCGCCCGCGATCGCGAGCTCCAGCAGCACGTCGTCGGCGCCGATCAACAGGTCCAGTTCCGGGGCGACTTCGGCGAGGCGGTAGGCACGGCGGACGTCTCCGGAGAACTCCTTGACGGCGTGGATGTACCCCTCGCCGTGCAGTTTGGCGAGGAGTTCCGGCACCAGGTCGACCTTGGTGTCGATCGGGTTGTTGTACGCCACGACCGGCAGGCCCGCCTTCGCGACCTCGGCGTAGTGGGCGAGCACCGAACGTTCGTCGGCGCGATAGGCGTTGGGCGGCAGCAGCATCACGCTGGCGCAGCCCGCGTCGCGGGCCTGCTCGGCCCAGCGCCGGGACTCCGCCGAGCCGTAGGCCGCGACGCCGGGCATCACGCGCGCGCCGCCGATCGCGGCGACGGCGGTCTCCACGACCCGGGCCCGCTCCTCGGGGGTGAGCACCTGGTACTCACCGAGCGAGCCGTTGGGGACGACACCGTCGCAGCCGTTCTCGACGAGCCACGCGCAGTGTTCGGCGTACTTGTCGTAGTCGACGGACAGGTCGTCGGTGAGCGGGAGCGCCGTGGCGACGAGGATGCCGCGCCAGGGGAGGTGGTCGGTCATGAGGGCCCTTCCTCGGTGGGGTGGTCGGGTTCCTGAGCCAGGACGCCGAGCGGCACGGGCCGCGCGAACGGCCGTCTGGACGGGGTGGGTCGGCATCCCGCGAGCCCGGCGACCGCGGGTCCGCAGATCCGGCCCTGGCACCAGCCCATGCCGGCCCGGGTGAGCAGCTTCACGGTGCGCGGATCGCCGGCGCCCAGGTCGTCGACGGCGGCCCGGACGGCACCGGCGGTCACCTCCTCGCACCGGCAGACCAGGGTCTCGTCGGTCACCTGCTCGCTCCAGTGCGCGGGCGGCCGGTACACGGCGTCGAGGGCTGCGGCGAACTCCCGAAGTCTTCTACGGGACTTGAGGGAGGTGTCCCACTCCGCCCGGTCGGGTTCGGTCCCCGTCAGGCGCGCCGCGGCGGAGCTTCCCGCGATGCGGCCCTCGATGAGCGCGAGGGCGGAGCCGCCGATGCCGGTGGCCTCCCCCGCGGCCCAGACTCGGGGTACGTCGGTGCGCTGCTCGTCGTCGACGTGGACCACGTGCCCGTCGAGGCGGCAGCCGAGGCTCTCCGCGAGGTCGGTGTGGGCCAGCATGCCGTGGCTCACGGCGAGCGAGTCGCAGGCGATACGGCGCCGGGTGCCGGGCCGGACGCGTCCCGCGGCGTCGAGCGCGGCGACGGTCACGGCCTCCACCCGCTCGGTGCCGTGCGCCTCGACCACCGTGTGCCGGAACAGCGGGCGGACCCGGCGCCGGGCCAACTGGGCCGCGTAGAGGGCCCCTTCGGCGAGCTTGCCCGGCTGGGAGACCAGCGGACGAAGGTGCCGTGCGAAGGCTCGGGCACCGGCGGACTCGACGAGGGCGGCCACTTCCACGCCCGCGGCCGCCAGCCCCGTCGCCACCGGCAGCAGCAGCGGACCGGTCCCGGCGACGACGGCTGTCCGGCCCGGGACGACGAGCGTTCCCTTCAGCATGGCCTGGGCGCCGCCCGCGGTGACGACACCCGGCAGGGTCCAGCCGGGGAAGGGCAGCACCTGTTCGTACCCTCCGGTGGCCAGCAGCACGGCGTCGGCGCGGACGGTGGCCGGGTCCTCCTGCTCGGGACCGAGCAGCGCGTGCACGACGAAGTCCGTGGGCCGCCGCTCGACCAACCAGACGTGATGGTCCGTCAAGTGCCGTACGGTTCCTGCCCGCAGGTGGGCGCGCAGGTCGTCCCGCAGTCGCTCCCACACCCGCCACTGGTGGTGCAGGGCCTGCGGCCGGCGGGCGCGCAGCTCCGCCGCCGGCTGCCGGTAGAACTGGCCGCCCGCCTCCGCGGCGGAGTCGACGAGCGTGACGCGGAGCCCGCGCGCGGCCGCGGCGAGCGTCGCGGCGAGACCCGCAGGGCCCGCGCCGATCACCGCGAGGTGCGGTCGGTCAGTCATCGTGGCCGGTCCCCTCCTGCGTACGGATCACGTCGCCCGGGGCCAGCGGCACCAGGCAGGCGCGCTGGTTGGGGCGGTCGTTGACGGTCACCAGGCAGTCGAAGCAGACGCCGATGCCGCAGAAGACGCCGCGGGGGCGGCCCGCTCCCCGGGTGGTGCGCCACGAGGTGACGCCGGCCGCCCAGAGCGCGGCGGCGACGGTCTGGCCGGGCAGCGCCTCGATCTCCCGGTCGTCGAGGGTGACCGTGAAGGCGGGGCCGGGACGGGCGTCGGCCAGGTCCAGCGGGGAGCTCACGCGACCTCCTCGGGGAAGCGGTCGGGGCCGAACGGCGTCAGGTCCAGGTCGGGCTTCTTGCCGGTCAGCGCCTGGGCGACGAGGTGCCCGGTGCCGGTGGACAGGCCGATGCCGGCGCCCTCGTGGCCGCAGGCGTGGTACAGGCCGGGGGCTCTGGGGTCGGGGCCGACGGCGGGGAGGTGGTCGGGCATGTACGGGCGGAAGCCGAGGTAGGCGCGGGTGGCGCGCACGTCGGCCAGGAAGGGGAACAGCCGGGTGGCGCCCGCGGCCAGCGCGCGGACGGCGGGCAGCGAGAAGGTCCGGTCGAAGCCCACCCGTTCGCGGCTCGCGCCGATCAGGACGGGGCCGGCGGCGGTGCCCTCGACGACCGGCGAGGTCTGCAGGGCGGCCGAGTCGCTGGCCACGTCGGCGACGTAGTCGGCGGCGTACACCTTGTGGCGGACCCGGCGCGGGAGCGGCTCGGTGACCAGGACGAAGCCGCGGCGCGGCAGGACGGGGAGGTGGACGCCGGCGAGGGCGGCGATCTCTCCGCCCCAGGTGCCGGCCGCGTTGACGACGACTGGGGCGTGCAGGTCGCCCCGGTCGGTGCGCACCCCGCGGACCGCGCCGTCCGGGCCGCGCAGCACGTCCGTCACACGGTGGCCGGTGAGCAGGCGGGCGCCCGAGGCGCGGAGCAGGTGGGCGGCGGCCAGGGCGGGCATGACCTGGCTGTCCTGCGGGTAGTGGACGCCGCCCGGCAGTCCGGGGGCGAGGTGCGGTTCGAGCGCGTAGAGAGTGTCGCCCGCGAGGGGTTCGGCGACGACGCCGGCGGCCCGCTGGGCGTCGGCGAAGCGTTCCAGGGCCGTCAGGCCGCCCGGGGAGGAGGCGACCGCGACGCCGCCCTTGGCCTCGTACTCGACGGACGCTCCCAGCTCGGCGGCGAGCTCGGCCCACAAACGGAGGGACAGCAGGGCGAGTTCGAGCTCGGGTCCCGGCTCCTTGTCGGAGACGAGGATGTTGCCCTCGCCGGCGCCGGTCGTGCCGCCGGCCACGCCGCCGCGGTCCACGACGAGGACGCCCAGGCCCGCGCGGGCCGCGTACAGGGCGCAGGCGGCGCCCACCATTCCGGCACCGATGACCACGACATCGCAGGTCAGTGGCTTGCTCACGCCAGTACTATGTCACATATCGCATGTGTGCGGAATGCCTCCGCGCGGGCCGCCGCTCAGACCCGGCCCCCCTCAGCCCAGCTCCCCTCACACCCGGCTCCCCGTCGCCGTATCGGCCGACAGCCGCTGGGCGACGTAGATCGGGACGACGGAGAGCAGCACGAGGACGGCCGCCACCACGTTCACTACGGGCGCCTGCTGGGGCCGGGTCATGTTGTTGAAGATCCAGATGGGAAGGGTCTCGATGCCGGGCCCGGCGGTGAACGTGGTCACCACGATCTCGTCGAAGGAGAGCGCGAAGGCGAGCAGTCCGCCCGCGAGGAGGGCCGAACGCACCAGCGGGAAGGTGACGTCGACGAAGGCGCGGAAGGTGTCGGCGCCAAGGTCCATCGCCGCCTCCTCGTAGGAGCCGGAGGTGCGCCGCAGCCGGGCGACGACGTTGTTGAAGACGACGACGATGCAGAAGGTGGCGTGCCCGACGATCACGGTGAACAGGCCCAGGCCGACCCCCAGTGGTTCGAGGACCGTGCTGAAGGCCGAGTTGAGGGCGATGCCCGTGACGATACCGGGCAATGCGATCGGCAGGACGACCACGAAGGAGATCGTGTCGCGGCCGAAGAACCGGTGCCGGGCGACGGCGAACGCGATCAGCGTGCCGAGGACGAGGGCGATCGCGGTCGCCCCCAGCCCGGTCCGGACCGAGGTCCAAAGGGCCTCGCGCGCACCGGAGTTGTGCCAGGCGACGGACCACCAGTGCAGGGTCAGGCCGGGCGGTGGCCAGCTCGCGCTGCGGTCGGGGTTCAGGGAGTTGACGACGACCAGCAGCAGGGGGACGTAGATCACGGCGAAGCCGGCCCCGGCGGCGACGCGCAGGGCGATGCGCGCGGAACGCGAGAGTTGCACGGCGGGCTCCTTCTCCAGGCTCTACAGGCTGCTGAGCGCGCCCGTGCGCCGCATGGCGAGCAGGTACAGGACGATGACGGCGACCGGGACCGTGCCGAGCGCGGCGGCCATGGGCAGGTTGAGCTCGATGTTGGAGTACACGAGGTTGCCGATCAGCTGGGTCTTGCCGCCGACGATCTGCACGGTGATGTAGTCGCCGAGGCTGAGCGAGAACGTGAAGATCGACCCGGCGGCGACGGACGGCAGCACCATCGGCAGCACCACCGAACGGAAGGTGCGCCAGGCCCTGGCCCCCAGGTCGGCGGACGCGTCGAGCAGGTTGGCGGGCAGCTGCTCCAGGGCCGTGTGGATGGGCAGGATCATGTACGGCAGCCAGAGGTAGGTCAGGGTCAGTACGGCGGCCGGCAGGCCGAAGCCGGGGCCGCTGAGCCCGAACGGCCTGAGCATCCAGTCGGCGAGTCCGCCCTCGGACAGGATCAGCCGCCACGCGTACACCTTCACCAGGTAACTCGCCCACAGCGGGGTGAGGATGGCGACGACGAGCAGCGGACGCCACCTCGGCCGGGCGACCCGCGCGGTGTAGAAGGCGACCGGGAAGGCGATGAGCGCGCACAGCACGGTCACCGAGGCGGCGACCCCCACGCTGCGTACGATCACCTGCCGGTAGACGGGCGTGGTGAACAGCTCGTGGAAGTTGTCGGTCGACCAGACCCTCACGACTTCGGAGGTGAAGGAGTTCGTGGTCCAGAAGGCGGAGACGAACAGCACCGTGAGCGAGCCGAGGTAGAGCACGGCCAGCCACAGCAGCGGGGCGGTCAGCAGCAGGGTCAGGCGGAGGCGGGGGCGGCGGTGCAGCGCCCCCGCGGTCCGGGTCAGCAGGGCCACGCCTCAGCCCTTGATCTCGGTCCAGGCCCGCACCCACTTGGCGTAGGGCACGCACTTGACGTCGGTGCGGCCGTCGAGGCACTGCTCGATGGGCGTGTTCCAGAAAGCGATGTTCTTCCAGTAGCCCTCGTCGGCCGCGTGGTAGGTGGTGCAGAAGTTCTTGTCGCTGGTGAGGTCGCAGGCCTTGGAGTTGGCGGGCGCCTCGCCGAAGTACTCGGCGACCTGGGCGTTGACCTTCGGGGAGACGATCCAGTTCAGCCATTTGTAGGCACAGTTGGGGTGCTTGGCCTTGGCGGAGACCATCCAGGTGTCGGACCAGCCGGTCGAACCCTCCTTGGGCACGATGGCCTTGACCTTGGCGCCCTCGCCGGCGGCGAGGTTCGCGATGACCTGCCAGGTGGTGCCTACCACGGAGTCGCCGCTCTTGAAGGCGGAGATCTCCTTCAGGTAGTCGCTCCAGTACTCGCCGACGTCGGTGTTCTGCTTCTTCAGCAGGCTCACGGCCGCGTCGAACTGCTTCTGGTCGAGGGCGTACGGGTCCTTGATCTTCAACTCGGGCCTGGTGGCCTTGAGATACAGGGCGGCGTCGGCGATGTAGATCGGCGAGTCGTACGCGGTGACGTGGCCCTTGTACTTCGGGGCGTCGTCGAAGACGGCGGCCCAGGAGGTCGGCGCCGGGTTGACCTTCTGCGTGTTGTACATCAGCAGGTTGGCGCCGCGGCCGTGCGGGATGCCGTACATCTGGCCCTTGACGGAGTTCCAGGCGCCGTTCTTCAGGCCGCTGAAGATGTCCTTGTAGTTCGGTACGAGCCCGGTGTTGACGGGGGCGGCGTCGCCGGAGGCGATCAGGCGCAGTGAGGCGTCGCCGGAGGCGGAGACGGCGTCGTACTCGCCGGTCTTCATCAGCTTGACCATCTCGTCGGAGCTGGCGGCGACCTTGGAGTTCACCTGGCAGCCGGTCTGCTTCTCGAAGTCGGTGACCCAGTCGACCTTGGGGTCGTTGGAGCCGTTCTCGACGTAGCCGGCCCAGGCGATCAGGTTGACGCTGCCCTCGGGCTTGCCGAGTTTCGACTGCGCCTTGAGATCGGGGGGGTTGAGGCCGCCGGCCGCCGAGCCGCCGCCGGAGTCGCAGGCGGTGGCGGCGAGCAGGAGGGCGGCGGCACAGGCCGCGACCTGGACGGTTCGGGTGAGGCGCACGTCGTTCTCCCAATCGAGGTGGAGCGGGATCAGGGGTGTTCCGGTACGGGGACGGTGTGGCGGTGGTGCCACCGCAGCCGCACCCGGGTGCCGCGGTAGGCGGCCACGTCCTCGGCGGACGTCTCCAGGTTCTGCTGGAGGGCGGTGAGGCGGCCGCCGGCGTCGAGGTCGACGAGGAAGCGGGTGGCGTCGCCGAGGTAGACGACCTCTGCGACGGTGCCGACGGCGGTGGTGTGCTCCGGCTCGTCGGTCTCGGCGGACTCCTTCAGGACCTGGATCTTCTCGGGGCGGATGCTGTAGATGCCCGGGGTGCCGACGATCCGCTGGGCGGACTCGCCCTCCAGCAGGTTGGAGGTGCCGACGAACGAGGCGACGAACGGGGTCGCGGGGCGTTCGTAGATCTCGGCGGGGGCGCCGACCTGTTCGATGCGGCCCTGGTTGAAGACGGCGATGCGGTCGCTCATCGTCAGGGCCTCCTCCTGGTCGTGGGTGACGAAGACGAAGGTGATGCCGACCTCGCGCTGCAGGGCCTTGAGCTCGACCTGCATCTGTTCGCGCAGCTTCAGGTCGAGGGCGCCCAGCGGCTCGTCGAGGAGCAACACACGTGGCCGCCCCACCAGGGCGCGGGCGAGGGCGACGCGCTGGCGCTGGCCGCCGGAGAGCTGGGCCGGCCGGCGCTTGCCGAAGCCCTCCAGGCGGACCTCGGCGAGGGCCTTGCGCGCCCGCACCAGCCGCTCGGCCTTGGGGACCTTGCGGACCTTGAGGGGGTAGGCGACGTTCTGCTCGACGCTCATGTGCGGGAAGAGGGCGTAGTCCTGGAAGACCGTGTGCACGTCCCGCTCGAAGGGGGCGAGGCCCGTGACCTCCTGTCCGGCGAGTTCGACGCGCCCGCCCGTCGGGGTCTCGAAACCGGCGATCATCCGCAGGACGGTGGTCTTGCCGGACCCGGACGGGCCGAGCATCGAGAAGAACTCTCCGTCCCGGATCTCCAGGTCGACCCCGGCCACGGCGTCGGTCTCCCCGAACGACTTCCGTAGATCCTGGAGCCGGACCGCAATTCCCTCCATGCAGGGGAACCTTTCTGGCGCTCGTCACCGTTTCACGGAAAGATATGAAGTCATAGTTCAAAGCTCAAGGCCCCCTTAGGGTAAAGCTTGAGTCAACGGACGAGGTGGTGGCGGTGAAGCAGCAGCAGACGGACGGCGGCGCCCGCGGAGCCGTCTTCGCCCCGGTCGACAGCAGAGCGCGGGTGGACGCGGTCGTCCGGCGTATCGGCGACGCCATCGAACTCGGGCTGCTCGCCGACGGCGAGCAGCTGCCCGGCGAGACCGAGCTGGCCGGCCGGCTCGGCGTGTCCACCGTGACCCTGCGCGAAGCCCTCATGGCGCTGCGCCAGCAGGGCCTGGTCACCACCCGCCGGGGCCGGGGCGGCGGCTCCTTCGTCTCCCTCCCGGAAGACCCCGGCGACGAGCGCCTCAGGGCGCGCCTGCGCGGCTGGAGCACAGAGGAACTGCGCGACCTCGGCGACCACTGGGCGGCCCTGTCCGGCACGGCGGCACGCCTCGCCGCCGAGCGCACGGAACCGGACGACCTCCTCCAACTACGGCGTACGGCGGACGAGTTGGCGCATGCGGAGGACGCGGCGGCGCGCAGTCGCGTATACGGCCGCTTCCACGTCGAACTGGCCGCGGCCGCCCAGTCGGCGCGCCTGACCCGGGAGCAGGTGGCCCTGCAGACCGAGGTCGGCGCACTGCTGTGCCTTGTGCTGGGCGACGACGAATATCGTGAAGAGGTGGCGGACCGTCACCGCGCCGTAATCTCGGCCGTGCAGGATGGGGCCCACGATTCGGCCAGGCAGCTGGCCGAGCGGTGCGTCCAGGAGTCGACGACGCGGCTCATCGCCGTACGGCTGTCGCTCTAGAACCCCTGGCCGCGCCGCGTCCGGTCACCGTCCGCTGGAGGGCGCGCATGAGGCTCGCGACCACGGCGCTCGGCACGGCAGCGGAGGAGTCGGTCGCGGCCGGGGTCGGCTCCGCCCTTGAGCACGTGTTCGAGGCCGTCTCCGCCACCCGCTCCGAGACGGCGGCCCTGCTGGCCCGGGTGGCTGCCGAGGGCCGTCGCCCCGCCACCGTGGACCTCGCCGCCCTGCGCCCCGGCCTCCACGCGCGGCTCGCCCGGCAGGAACTGGTGTCCGGGGTGGGCTTCGTCGCCGCGCCGGGACTGCTCACCGACGTACCGGCCTGGCTGGAGTGGTGGCAGTCCGACGCACAGGGGGACGTCCGGCCGCTGCTGCTCGACCTCGACCCCGATCACTCGGCCTACGCCGACTACACGCACTGGGACTGGTTCGCCCTGCCCCGCGACACCGGCGAGCGCGCGGTGGCCGGACCGTACGTCGACTACCTCTGCTCCGACGAGTACAGCCTCACGCTGTCCGCGCCGGTCGAGTCGGAGGGCCGGTTCGCCGGGGTCGCCGCGGCCGACGTGTACCTGCGGCACTTCGAAGCGGCCGTACTCCCCCTCCTACGGCGACTGCCCCGCCCGGCGCACCTGGTGAACGCGCGCGGCCGGGTGGCGGCCTCCGCGGACCCGGCGCATCTGGCCGGGTCCCTCACCAAGGGCCCGGACTTCGCGGCCGTGCTGGAGCGGCGGCGGCCGACGACGGTCGGCGGAACACGCCTGATGCCCTGCGCAGGCGTGCCGCTCGTCCTGGTGACGCACCGCGACCACTGACATGACACCGTCGGCGACCTGAACGCCGACGGGGTCAGGTCAGCGCTCGGCGGCCGGCACCACCCGCAGGTGCGCGCCCGTCGACCGCGTCCTGCGGGACCGCGGACGGTCGCGCCGGGACTCCCGCAGCACCAGTGTCAGCCGTGTGTAACCCAACTCCCCGAGCGTCCGCGGCGTCTCGTCGACGACCCGGCAGTCGGTGGCACCCCAGCGCGGATCGGGGTGGAGCAGGGGCCGTACGGCGCCGTCGTGCTCCACGGCCCGCTCCCCCACGGCGCTCATCCAGTGCGGCAGCCCCTGCCGGTAGGCGGCGTCCATGATGGGATCCTGGGCGATGTCCCGGCGGATGGCCTGCAGACCGTGGTCGTGGCCGTGACGCTCCACGGCGGCCGCGAAGTGGGCCAGCATGGGCAGGCACCAACTCGACTCGTGCTCGCCGAGCACGGTCCCCGCGTCGGGGTGGAACAGCACGAACCGCAGGAAGTTCTCGCCGGGCATGGCCGTCGGGTGCGGACCCACGCCACCGAAAAGTGACGCGAAAGCGTTGTTGGAGAGTACGACGTCCCACCGGTGGTCGAGAACGACGGACGGAAAGGGAACGGCGTCCAGGAGGGTGGCGTAGTCCTGCAGATACGCCTGGGCCTCAAGACTGTCGGGGACGGGCCGCGGTGCCGGCCGCCACCCTCCTGCCTGATGTGCCATCGGGAGGTCACCCCTCTTGCCTATGCGGCCTTCACGCGGCGCCTTGATCCTGCGGCCCGGACGCGAGTCGTGTCAACTATCGTGGCATTTCATGCCCGTTGACGGCCGAAACAGGCCACAGTTGTGGCGAGACCTGGATGTGAGTTCGAAACTCCCGGTAATGTCCGTCGAGTTCACGGCAACCGCTTGTGAGAATCCTGTTGGGAAACGTAGGAGATCTGTCGGTGACGGACGGCTTCGAGGCTCCGGGCACCACGCCGGCGACCGCCGCGCTCTCGGCAGTCGTCGCCCGCGTCGGCACGCTCGCCGACCGGCTCGGCGTGGCGCACACGGAGATCTTCGACACCCGCCGCCTCTCGGTCGCCTCCGGCGTTCCCGAACCCGTCGTCAGGGCCCTCCTGGCCGGCCGCCCGGCAGGCGAACCGGACGTCCAGGCCCGCTTCCTGCAACGTCTGGACCTGCTGCGTCGCACCCGGCTGAAGCCCAACGGCCGCAAGTACACGCAGCAGGAGATCGCCGACGGCGCGGGCATGTCGCGTCAGCAGGCCGGGGCCCTGATCAACGGCGACCGCCGCCCCACCATGGAGCACTGCGACGCCATCCAGCGCTTCTTCCGCGTCCACGCCGGCTTCCTCACCGCCGAGGACCCCGAGGCCCTCACCACCGCGCTGCAGGGCACCGAACAGGAACTTCTGCAGAAGCTGGCCGAACGCGACGAGGCGACCGCCGCCGCGGACCCCCTGGAGAAGCTGCTGCAGGACCACGGCGTCCGCGGCATCGCCTGGCGGGCCGCCCAACTCCCCACCGACCAGCACCGCGACAAGGTGGCGGAGTGGCTGGACATGCTCCTGGAGGGCATCAAGCGTCCCGAGGGCTAGGGCTCCCGCCCCGGTCCCCCCTGACCAGCAGCGCCTCCCCCGCCGGGGCCGCCCGGAAGCGGCCGGAAGCCTTTGATCCCCCGTGGAGAACCCTTTGTCACAAGGGGTTTCGAGGACCTTTCACCTCCGCTGAGCGGGCGAACCGAGGCGCCCTCGAACCCCATTGTCAGTGGCGGACGGCAAGCTGGACACACGCACTCGAGTGAATGCGTGACCGATGACGCCGACACGGGGAGAGCCGACGATGCCGACTGCTGTACTGACCGACCGCGAGCGCACCGCCGTTCAGGCCTACCTGCGGCTGTTGCACACCGTACGAGCCGCCTTCGACGGTCCGCCCGGCGAGGTCCGACCACCCGTGGTACCGCCGTCCGTCCTCGCCGAGGCGGAACAGGCGCTGGCGGCGGCGGGACTGACGGGGAACGAGGAGGAGTTCTTCCGGCTGCTGCAGAGCTGGTGCCCGGAGCCGTGAAGCCATAGGACGAGATCGCCGACGGGGGCTCAGGCGGTGTGCGGGACCGACACCGCCGTCGCCACGAGCCCCCGCTGCACGGTCCAGCGGCCCTCGAAGTGCCCCAGCCTGCGACCGCCCACCACCGGCCCGGGGACCAGGAGTTCGGCGCGGAAGCCGCCGTGCCGGGGCCGGCCGGGGTCGACGGACACCGCGATGTCGGCCTCGCCGAAGTCCAGCCAGCGCCCGGTGAGGGGGAACCACGCCTTGTAGACGGACTCCTTGGCGCTGAACAGGAGCCGGTCCCAGTGCGCCTCGGGACGCTCCTCCGCCAGGCGGCGCAGCCGGACCGCCTCGCCGGGCAGGAAGACGGCGTCCAGCACACCGTCCGGGAGGGGCTGGTCGGGTTCGGCGTCGATGCCTACGGAGGCCAGATCGGTTGCGCGGACCACCGCCGCAGCGCTGTATCCGTCGCAGTGGGTCATGCTGCCGGCCAGGCCGGCGGGCCAGCGGGGCGCTCCGCGTTCGCCGGGCAGCAGGGGCTGCGGGGGCACGCCGAGCTTCTCCATGGCGCGGCGGGCGCAGGTGCGGACGAGGGTGAACTCGCGGCGGCGTTTGTCCACCGCCCGCCTGACGACCTCGGCCTCCTCGGGGAACAGGTGTCCGGGCTCGGTGCCGTCGTCGCCGTGCGCCTCCACGACCACCACCTCGTTCGGCAGCAGCTCCTCGATCACCCGACCCCGACCTCCCTCGTCCGGCACCGACCACACGGTCCCCAGGATCCCTCATCCGGCCACGACCGCCCGACCACCGCGTTCACCCGGCGCCGTCGCCCGGCGACAGCACCCGCCGCAGGGTTCCCGGTGGTTGATGCCGCTTGCGCCACTCCCGCGGGTATCCGACGGAGACCTCCTCGAAGCGGACGCCCTCGTGCCAGGTCGTCCGGGGGATGTGCAGGTGACCGTAGACCATGGTCCGCCCGCGGAAGCGGCGGTGCCAGTCGGCGGTCAGCCGGGTGCCGCACCACATGGCGAACTCCGGGTGCCACAGCACGTCGCAGGGGTGCCGGTCCAACGGGTAGTGGTTGACGAGGACGGTGGGCAGGCCGTCCGGGAAGGCTGTGAGCCGGCGTTCGGTCTCGGCGACCCGGGCCCGGCACCAGGCCTCCCGGGACGGGTAGGGGTCGGGATGCAGGAGGTGCTCGTCGTTGCAGACGATGCCGGTGCCGTGCGCGTAGGCCAGGCCCTCGTCCTTGGTGGCGCAGCCGGCCGGCAGGAACGAGTAGTCGTACAGGAGGAAGAGCGGTGCGACGGCCACGGGTCCACCGGGGCCGTCCCAGACGGGGTAGGGGTCCTCGGGGGTCGTGACGCCCAGGTCACGGCACATCTCGACGAGGTACTCGTAGCGGGCGGCGCCGCGCAGCGTGACAGGGTCCTTGGGATGGGTCCACAGTTCGTGGTTGCCCGGCACCCAGATCACCTTGGCGAACCGGCTCGCGAGGGTCTTCAGCGCCCAGCGGATGTCGGCGGCGATCTCCGAGACGTCGCCCGCGACGAGCAGCCAGTCGCCGTCGGACCCGGGGCGCATCGCCTCGACCAGAGCCCGGTTCTCCGGGTATCCGACGTGCAGATCGCTGATGGCCAGCAGCTGCCCGGCGCCCTCGGCCGTCGACGTCACCTCTCGCCCCCTCCGCACCTGTCCCGCTTTCGGACGTGACCACGGGACCACATTCGAGGCGTCCGGACAAGGCGGCTCTCATGGCCGTGCGCAGGTCCGCGGGCGTGTGTGCCGGGCGGGGCGGGCGGGAGCGGCCGATCCGTAACACGCGCGTTGCACGCGCGGCCCCGGGGAAGCCGTATGATCGCCCCACCACCACCGCTGAGAACTTCCCTCAACAGGGGCGGTTTGGTGACCCTCCATCTCCCCTGCCCGGGCACGGGCTGCTCAGCCCTGCCCGCGAACCGTGAAAGGACGGCTTGCATGGTCTCTCGCGTACGCGTCTGGCTCAACCGCACGTACGCGGAGAACGTGTTCTTCATGGATCAGCTGCGGCGAAATCCGAGCGATCGCGCGGTCGAGATCCATGCGACGCACGGTGACGCCGACTCGCCCGTGCTGGCCGCCGCCGACACCGCCGACCTGGAGCCGGAGGGCCTGTCCTCCGCCGCGTACGTCGAGTACGCGCTCGCCCAGTGCCAGCGCCGCGGCATCGACGTGTTCGTGCCCCGGCTGGAGCAGTCGGCGATCGTGGCGCACCGCGCGGACTTCGAGGCGGTCGGCACGGCGCTGCTGGCGCCGCCGCCGGAGGCCGTGGCCGTCTTCGAGGACAAGGTGATCGCCTACGAGGCCGTGCAGGCGATCGGCGTGCCGGTGCCGCCGTGGTGGCGGGTCGGTGGGGTCGACGAACTCGTCGCTGCCGTCGAGGAGTTGGAGGCGGCCGGGCACAAGGCGTGCTTCAAGCCGGCGTCCGGTGCGGGCGGGGTGGGCTTCCGTGTGATCACGCGTACGCCCTTCTCGATGTCGCACCTGACCGGGTTCCCGAGCCCGTACGTGCCCCTGGACCTGGTCGTCTCCGCGCTCAAGGACAGCGACGAGCAGGTGGACTGGCTGGTGATGCCGCGGCTGGAGCAGCCGGAGGTGTCCGTGGACTGCCTGACCGGACCGGACAACCGGGTGCGCCTGGCCATCGGCCGTACCAAGAACGGCCGTCGGCGCGGGTTCACGCTCAACGAGCAGTGGCTGGAGCCGGCGCGGCGGATCGCTGAGGGCTTCGGTCTGCACTACCTGTCCAACATCCAGTTCCGGATGTTCGGTGACCGTCCGGTGCTGATGGACGTCAACACGCGGCCCGCGGGCGGGTTGCACCAGCTGTCGCTGTGCGGGGTCAACGCCCCTTGGGCGGCTGTGCAGTTGGCGCTCGGGGAGGACCCGGGCGAGATGGCCCCGCCGTTCCTGGGGCAGGACTACACGGTGGTGTCGGGCCCGCGGCCGCTGCGTGCCGTCTCCCTTCCGCAGCAGCGGGCCGAGGAGCCCGAAGCGCTGCTGCCGGCGGTGCCCGCGCAGACGACGGAGCCCGTCGAGGTCACCTCTTCCGAAACGGTCGGCCGGGCCATCGCACCGGCCTAGGACGTGCCGTTCGGCAAGGCTCGGCGTCGCGGGCCCGTTCGGACGACACCTTCACACCGGTCTGGACCAATCATGGCGCAGCATCTTGACACCGTGACTGGTCCAGACCAACTTGGTTGCGCACACCCCTGCTTCTCTCTCTGCACTCCCGAACACCCCCATTCCTCCAGGGAGATCGCGTGCGCAACACACTCAGACGTTCCAGACACCGGCTCCTCGCCCTGGTCGGCTCCGCCGCTCTCGCGCTCGCCGGAGCCATCGCCCTCCCGGGCACGGCCCAGGCGGCCAACATCCTGACCAACCCCGGCTTCGAGTCCGGCAGTCTGTCCCCCTGGACCTGCACCGGGAACCTCGGCTCGGTCGTCTCCTCACCCGTGCACGGCGGCTCCAAGGCACTTCAGGGCGCGGTGACCGACAGCGACAACGCGCAGTGCACCCAGACCGTGTCGGTGCAGCCGAACACCACGTACTCGCTCAGCGGCTGGGTGCGCGGCTCCTACGTCTACCTGGGCGTCAACGGCGGTGCGTCGACGTGGACCACCTCACCGTCGGCGTACAGCCAGCTGAGCGTCTCCTTCACCACCGGCGCCTCGCAGACCAGCGCGCAGATCTACGTGCACGGCTGGTACGCGCAGGGGACCTACTACGCCGACGACATCAGCCTCGACGGGCCCGGAGGGGGCGGAGGCGGCGGCGACACCCAGGCGCCCAGCACGCCCAGCGGGCTGACCTCCACGGGCAAGACGTCGTCGAGCGTGTCACTGAAGTGGAACGCCTCGACCGACAACGTCGGCGTCACGGCCTACGACATCTACAGCGGCTCCAACAACGTGCTCTCCGTCTCCGGCACGTCCGCGACGGTCAGCGGGCTCTCGCCCAGCACGGCCTACACCTTCACCGTCAAGGCGCGGGACGCGGCCGGGAACACCTCCGGCGCCTCCAACTCCGTGAGCGTGACGACCGACGCGGGCGGCGGGGGCGGGACTGGCTTCAAGCAGGCCGCGCCGTACCTGTACGAGGGCTGGGGCGACCCGCCGAACCCCTCCACGGTGATGAGCGCGACCGGCGTCAAGTGGTTCACGATGGCGTTCGTGCTGGACTCCGGCGGCTGCACCCCGGCCTGGGACGGCAGCCGGGCGCTGACCGGCGGCGTCGACCAGACCGCCATCAACCAGATCCGTTCCGCCGGCGGTGACATCGTGCCGTCGTTCGGCGGCTGGCAGGGCAGCAAGCTCGGCGCCAACTGCTCCTCCGCGAGCGCGCTCGCCGGGGCCATCCAGAAGGTGATCGACGCCTACGGCCTCAAGGCCGTCGACATGGACATCGAGAACACGGACGAGTTCGAGAACGAGGCCGTGCAGGCGAAGATCCTGACCGCGCTGAAGACCGTCAAGGCCAACAACCCCGGCCTGAAGACGATCGTCACCTTCGGGACCACCACCACCGGGCCGACGTACTACGGCAACCGGCTCATCGAGCAGGCCCAGTCGCTCGGCGCGAACATCGACGTCTTCACCATCATGCCGTTCGACTTCGGCGGTGGCTCGGACATGTACGGCAACACGGTGAACGCGGCCGAGGGCCTGAAGACCAAGCTGAAGTCGACCTTCGGCTGGGACGACGCGACGGCCTACTCGCACATCGGCATCTCCGGCATGAACGGGCTGTCCGACCAGCAGGAGAACACCACTCCGGCGATCTGGACCCAGATCAAGGACTGGGCCAACTCCCACCACATCGCACGGCTCGCCTTCTGGTCGGTCAACCGCGACCGCCCCTGCCCGGGCGGGGGCGTGGTGAGCAACTGCTCCGGCATCAGCCAGAACAACTGGCAGTTCACCTCGATCACGGCCGGCTTCACCGGCTGAGCCGATCGACCGGCTGGCCCAGTCGGTGTCACAGGCGTGGGGGTGTCCCGACCGGATACCCCCACGCCTTCGCCAACTCCGCGAGCCGGGGCGGCAGTTCGGTCTCGGCGGTGGCGGTCCGGGCGGGCTGGACGCGGCCCGACCTGACGGTCTTCGACCAGTCGCCGAGCTGGGGCGGAAGATGCCGTGGTCCTTGCCGCCGTAGTCGAGCATCGCGGGCTCCCACTCGACGCCGAGGTAGCCGCACAGGGCGCGGGTCGCGCCCTCCGGGTCTGCGGTGAGGTCCTCGTACCGCAGGACGTGCGCGTCCAGGTTCCGCCGTGCCTGCTCCGGCTTCTCGGCGTAGCCGAGGACCTCGGCGCGGATGGCCGCGTGATCGGGGTCGGTGCGGCGGTCAGATCTGCGAGGCGATGACCGCGCCGGGGTGGCGCAGCAGCAGGATGTAACGGGCCCTGGGCCAACATCGGTGCAGGCGCGGCCAGATGAGGGTGTTGGGCGGCGTCTTGTCGACGATGACGTCCTTTCCGCTGCGGGTGAGTTCGAGGTGCAGCACCCG
Source organism: Streptomyces sp. SLBN-31 (assembly GCF_006715395.1). NCBI lineage: Bacteria > Bacillati > Actinomycetota > Actinomycetes > Kitasatosporales > Streptomycetaceae > Streptomyces > Streptomyces sp. SLBN-31. The sequence continues at coordinate 2,179,033 of NZ_VFNC01000001.1, read as the reverse complement.
GTCCCACAGCAGGTGTTCGAGCTCGTCCTTGTCGAGCCGGAGCGCTTCATCGCGTCCGCCGTGAACTCGCGGGAGAGGTGGACGTGCAGGGTGCGCAGGTGCATCTCGTGCGGAGCGCGGACGCGGCTGTGGCTGTTGAGCAGGACCCTGAGCAGGGTCGAGCCGGAGCGCACCGAGGACAGTACGAAGACCGGTGACTCCACCAGGCGCGGGACGGGCGGCGCCGTGCAGGAGGGTTTCGCCGCGCGGGGACGGGATGGCGTCGAGCGTCCGCCGCGGCGGGCTCACGGCCTGTGCCATCAGCCTCCCCCGCCGCCTCAGGCCCTTCCGTATCGCGGACATACGCCGGTCACGCAAGCTGACACCTTTCTCTTGCCCTGGCCCGCATCTCAGAGGGAACGGACGAACCCCAGGTGTCGCGCAGGAGAACGGACCTGGTCGCAGACCTCCGTGGAAGGCCTGCTACCAGGTCGTTCACCGCTTTCTCAAGATTCGATGGAAATCAGCGCCGAACCCGGTCAGCCCCGTCGCAACCGGAGCGTCAGGATCTGGAAGGGGCGCAGGGAGACCCGGATGCCGCCGTCGACGATCTCCGCGTCCTCCAGGGGGCGTTCCAGCAGGTCGGTCACCTGGGCGCCGGCCGACGGGAAGCCGGTGCGCAGGATGCCGGTCGCGCGGCCGCCGCGGGACTCGTAGAGCCGGACGACGACGTCACCGGACTCGTCGTCGGCCAGCTTCACGGCCTCGACGGTGACCCCCTCGCCGTCGACCGAGACGACCGGTTCCGGAACACCCGCCGAATCGGCCACCCGCAGCGGCAGGTTGAGGGCGTACCCCTCGGCCACCGCGTCCTCGATGCTCGCGCCGGGCAGCAGGGAGTAGGTGAGGCGGTGCCGGCCCTGGTCGGCGCCCGGGTCCGGGATGCGCGGGGCGCGGACCAGGCTGAGGCGGACCGTGGTCGTCGTACCGCCGTCCTCGCGGACCGTGCGGGAGACGTCGTGGCCGTAGGTGGAGTCGTTGATGACGGCGACGCCGTAGCCGGGTTCGGCGACGTGCACCCAGCGGTGGCCGGAGACCTCGAAACGGGCCGCCTCCCAGCTGGTGTTGGTGTGGGTGGGCCGCTGGATGTGGCCGAACTGGATCTCGGCGGAGGAGTGCGGGGCGCGGATGTCGACCGGGAAGCCGGCCTTGAGGAACTTCTCCGCCTCGTGCCAGTCGATGTCCGTCTCGAAGTCGATCCGGGGGCTGCCGGCGCGCAGCGTGATCGTCTGGACGATCTTCGAGCCCTTGCCGAAGGACCGCGTGACGCGGATCGAGCCGAGCAGCGGGTCCTCGTCGACGATCTCCACGGAGTCGGCGTCGAGCAGGTCCGTGTAGCGGTTCCTGTAGTGCTTGTCGACGTCCCAGGCGTCCCAGTAGTTGGGCAGGTCGGTGTGCAGGCGCAGCAGGTTGCCCGCCTCGGCGAGGACCTCACGATTCGCCCTGATGTCGAAGACGGACGAGAGGGTGCCGTCCTCGGCGACCTCGACCCGGACCAGGCCGTTGTCGAGGACCCGGCCCTCGACCGTGACCGGGGCCGGGGGTTCGGCCGCCGCGACCGGCGCGCTGCCGTTCGCGGGCACCTCGACGAACGTCGGGAAGCCCGTCGCCGTACGGATGACCTCGGCGCGGTCGAAGGGGCTGGTGTTGAACACCCGGGTGCCGCCGTCTCCCAGCGCGGCCACCGCCTCGGCGGTCAGGGCCTCCAGCTCCTCGGCCACGCGGGCGTATTCGGCCTCCGCCTCTCGGTGCACCCAGGCGATGGACGAGCCCGGCAGGATGTCGTGGAACTGGTGCAGCAGGACCGTCTTCCACAGCCGGTCCAGCTTCTGGTACGGGTAGGCGTAGCCCGGTGCGTGCAGCACGGCGGTGGTCGCCCACAACTCGGCCTCGCGGAGCTTGTGTTCACTGCGCCGGTTGCCCTGCTTGGTGCGGGCCTGCGAGGTGTAGGTGGCGCGGTGCAGTTCCAGGTAGAGCTCGCCGACCCAGACCGGGGCGTCCGGGTACTCCTCGCGGGCCTTGGCGAAGAACTCGTCCGGGTGCTCGACGACGACCTTGGGCGAGCCCTCCAGGTCGGCCAGCCGGCGGGCCCGCTCCATGATCTCGCGGGTGGGGCCGCCACCGCCGTCGCCCCAGCCGAAGGGGGCCAGTGAACGGGTGGCGTTGCCCTTCTCGGCGTAGTTGCGGACCGCGCGGGACATCTCCTCGCCGCTGAAGCGGGCGTTGTAGGTGTCGACCGGCGGGAAGTGGGTGAAGATGCGGGTGCCGTCGATGCCCTCCCACCAGAAGGTGTGGTGGGGGAAGGTGTTGGTCTGGTTCCAGGAGATCTTCTGGGTGAGGAACCACTCGTTGCCGGCGAGCTTGGCGAGCTGCGGGTAGGCGGCGTTGTAGCCGAAGGAGTCGGGGAGCCAGACGCCCTTGGTCTCGATGCCGAAGTGCTCGATGAAGAACCGCTTGCCGTGGACGAGCTGGCGGGCGATGGCCTCGCCGCCGGGCAGGTTGCCGTCGGACTCGACCCACATGCCGCCGACCGGCGCCCACTGGCCCTTCTTCACGGACTCCTGGATGCGGGCCCACACGTGCGGGTAGTTGTCGCGCACCCACTCGTACTGCTGGGCCTGCGAGCAGGCGAAGACGAACTCCTCGTACTCGTCGGCCAGGGCGGTGACGTTGGAGAAGGTGCGGGAGGTTTTGCGCTTGGTCTCCCGGATGGGCCACAGCCAGGCGGAGTCGATGTGCGCGTGGCCGACGCCGGAGATGACGTGGGCGCTGGCGTTGGCGGGCTTGGACAGCACCGGCCGCAGGGCCTCGCGCACGGCGGCGGCCGAGCCGGCGACGTCGTCCAGGTCGAGCAGGTCCAGGGAGCGGTCGAGGGCGTGCAGGATCTCGTGCCGGCGCGGGTCGTGCTCGCCGAGCTCCACCATCAGCTCGCGCAGCACCTGCAGGTCGAGGTCGAGGTGGAAGACCTCCTCGTCGAGGACGGCGAGGTCGGCGCGCTGGAAGGTGTACAGCGGCTTGTCGCCGGCCGTGAGGACGTCGCCCAGCGGGGTCGGCGCGGTGAAGTTGCTCGCGAGGATGTCGGGGTTGGACGCGGCCTCGACCAGGTAGTCGATCCGCTCGCCGCCCTGTGCCGGGTTGGCGACGGGCACGTACTGGTTGAGCGGGTTGACCGCCTTCAGCGGGCGTCCGTCGGGCAGGTGGACCAGGGCCTCGGCCTGGTTGCCGGGCCAGTCGCCGACGAAGCCGAGGTCGATGACCGCCTCGACGCGCCGGCCGGCCCACTCGGCGGGCACCTGTCCGCTCATCCGGAACCAGGTCGTGCCCCACGGCGGACCCCACGGGGTGTCCATGGCGAAGGGCGCGTAGCGCTGGGACGCGGCCTCCTCGAAGGAGACGGGCTCGCCCGGCGCCTGCCAGGCCTCGACCGACATCGGGACGGTGGCCGCGTAGAGCGCGGGCTTGATGCGCTGGGTGTGGAGGCGCTCGGCGCGCTCCTCGATCCGGCGGCGTTCGTCGTGCATCAGGGGTCTCCAGTGAGGCGGCGGCGGAGGGAGTGGCTGCGGAGGACCTGGAAAGCGCTTTCCAGGTGCCGGTCACCTAAGGTACGCGAGGCCAGGATGGACCGCGGTGTAGCCCTCGACCAGACGTCGGGCCACGTTCACCGAGTCGACCAGCGGGTGCAGCGCGAACGCCTTGGCGGCCGTCGCGCGGGAGCCGGACTCGGCGGCGGCCAGCACCTCGCGCTCGACGGCCTTGACCGCGCAGACCAGACCGGTGGCGTGGTCGGGCAGCGGGTCGACGGCGACGGGGTGGGCGCCGTTGGCGTCGACCAGGCAGGGCACCTCGATGACCGCCTCGGAGTCGAGCACCGAGAGGGTGGTGCGGTTGCGGACGTTGAGGATCAGGGTGGTGCGTTCGTCGCGGGCGATGGCCCGCATCAGGGCGAGGGCGACCTTCTCGTAGCCGCCGGAGAGGTCGTCGGCGTCGCGCTCGCCGGCACCGGCCGTCTCCCGGTTCTCGGCCATGTACGTCGCCTCGCGCTCGGCGCGGGTGCGGTCCCAGATCTCCAGGGCGGAGCCGTCCGAACGCCCGACCTGCTCGTAGAAACCGGCCTGCTGGTCGCGCAGGAAGGCGCCGCGGGTGCGCTCGGCCTGCTGGTAGGCGCGCACCGCCTCGCGGTTGAAGTAGTAGTAGTGCAGGTATTCGTTGGGGATCGCGCCGAGGGACCGCAGCCAGTCGGCGCCGAAGAGCTTGCCCTCCTCGAAGGAGCCGAGCAGGTCGGGGTCGGCGAGCAGCCGCGGGAGCTCGTCCCGGCCGGCGACGTACAGGCCGCGCACCCAGCCGAGGTGGTTGAGGCCGACGTAGTCGATCCAGGCCTCCTTCGGGTTCGCGCCGAGCACCCGGGCGATACGGCGGCCGAGGCCGACCGGCGAGTCGCAGATGCCGATGACGCGGTCGCCGAGGTGGCGGGACATGGCCTCGGTGACCAGGCCGGCGGGGTTGGTGAAGTTGATGACCCAGGCGTCGGGGGCCAGCCGGGCCACCCGCCGCGCGATCTCGACGGCGACGGGGACGGTCCGCAGGCCGTAGGCGATGCCGCCCGCGCCGACCGTCTCCTGTCCGAGGACGCCCTCGGCGAGGGCCACCCGCTCGTCGTCCGCCCGCCCCTGCAGGCCGCCGACGCGGATCGCCGAGAACACGAAGTCGGCGCCGCGCAGGGCCTCGTCGAGGTCGGTCGTGGCGGTCACCGTGGGCGCGTCGGCGACCCGGGCGGCCTGCTCGGCGAGGACCCGGGTCACCGCGGACAGCCGGCCGGCGTCCAGGTCGTGCAGCACGACCTCGGTGACCCTGCCCTCGCCGCGGTCGCCCAGGAGGGCGCCGTACACGAGCGGCACGCGGAACCCGCCGCCGCCCAGAATCGTCAGCTTCACTCTCGCACCTTTCCTGCCACGACCACCTCGACGCCCGCCTCCTCCAGGGAGGAGCGGGTCACCGGGTCGACCGGGGCGTTCGTGACCACCACGTCCAGGTCCTCGGGACCACAGACCTTCGCCATCCCCGTACCCGGGAACTTGGCGGTGTCCGCGAGCAGGACGACCTTGTCGCCGGCCTTGATCATGGCCCGCTTCACCGGCACCTCGACGACCGTCGTGTCCATCACCTGCCCACCCGGACGCACTCCACTGGTGCCGAGGAAGAGCCAGTCGGCGTGCAGCTGGCGCAGGTTGTCCTCGGTGAGGAAGCCGACCAGGGAGCGGTACTCGCGGCGGACCATGCCGCCGAGCAGGACCAGCTCGATGCCCTCGTCGTCGGCGAGCTCCTCGTAGACGACCAGGTTGCTGGTGATCACGGTCAGCCGGCGGCCGTGCAGCTGCCGGGCGAGCCGGTAGGCCGTGGTGCCGATGTCCAGCAGCACCGACTGGCCGTCGGCGACCATGGCCGCGGCCCGCTCGGCTATCGCGTCCTTCTCGGCCACGCGGACCTCGGCGACCTCGGCGAAGGGCTGGTCGCCCTCCTCCACGACGGCGCCGCCGTGCACGCGGGTGAGCAGCCCGTCCTCCTCCAGCCTGACCAGGTCGCGCCTGATCGTGGCGGGGCTCACGCCCAGCTGCTCGGAGAGATCGGTCACGGACGCGGGGCCGCCGGAGCGCAGGGCCCGCAGGATGAGTTGGTGTCGTCGTTCTGCCAGCACGGCGTGCACACTACTCGTCATCTCCAATCAAATCCATGCTCACTTCTGCTCGGGTATTGACCAATCTCGTGGATCAGCGCACGATTCCCGTCATCGAAATTGACGGGTTTTGACGAGAGGCGCTCCCGTGGACGACGACAGGCCCGATGTGCTGCTGACCGGGCTGCTCTTCTACGACCTCGTCCTCACGGGGCTCGGGAAGCCGCCCACGCCGGGCGAGGAGGTCTGGACGGCCGGCATGGGCTGCGGCCCCGGCGGCATCGCCAACCTCGCGGTGGCCGCGTCCCGGTTCGGCCTGCGCACCTCGCTGGCCACGGTCTTCGGCGACGACTTCTACGGCGCGTACTGCCGGGACGTCCTGTGCGACCAGGAGGACATCGACCTCTCGCTCTCCCGGACCGCGGACGGCTGGCCCACCCCCGTCACCGTCTCGCTCGCCGCCGGCGACGACCGGGCGCTCGTCACCCACGGCCAGGAACCGCCTTACTCGCAGGACGCGCTGATGGGCGACCCGCCCGAGGCCCGCACGGCCCTCGTGCACATCGAGGCCGAACCGTGCGAGTGGCTCGCCAGGGCCGCCGCGAACGGCACCCACATCTACGCCGACGTCGGCTGGGACCCCACCCAGGAATGGTCCACCGACCTCCTGGACCGGCTCAAGCTGTGCCACGCCTTCCTCCCCAACGAGACCGAGGCGATGGCCTACACCCGCACCGACAGCGCGGTCGCGGCCCTCGGCACGCTCTCCGATCTCGTGCCCGTGGCCGTGGTCACCCGGGGCGGGGCCGGCGCGGTCGCCGTCGACCAGACCACGGGCGAGTACGCGGACGTCCCGGCCCTCGCGGTCGACGTGCTGGACGCCACGGGCGCCGGTGACGTCTTCGGCGCGAGCTTCGTCGCGGCCTCGCTCGGCGGCTGGCCGCTGGAGGAACGGCTGCGCTTCGCCGTCCTCGCGGCCGGGCTGTCCGTCCAGCGGCACGGCGGCGCCCTCGCGGCCCCCGGCTGGTACGGCGTCGACCGCTGGTGGCGGTCACTGACCGATCCCGGCCTGCGGCACGCCTACGGCTTCCTGGCCGACCGCGTTCCGGCGGACCCCGGCCCGCCCGTGCGGTACGCCCCCGCCACCCCGCCGGCACCCGCGGCCGCCGCCCCACGCGCTTCCGAACGGCGGCACTGACTCTCCCTCCCCTCCCCTCTCCTCGTCGAACAGCAACAACAGGAGTGACCCGTGGACCTTTCTCGCAGAGGCTTCCTCCAGGCCGCCGCGCTCACCGCGGCCGCGTCCGGCCTGACCGTCGCATGCGGCGGCGGCTCCGGCTCGGGCGGCACCAAGACCGGCAAGAACCTCACCTTGTGGTACTGGGGTGGCGCACTCAGCGACAAGGTGGTCGCGGAGGCCAAGACGCACTTCGGCGGCCAGATCAAGCTGACCACCGCGTCCATCGGCGGCGACTTCAAGCAGAAGCTCACCACCACCCTCGCGGCCGGCACCTCCGTGCCCGACATCACCGGCATCAAGGGCGAGGACATGGCGTCCTTCCTGCCCAACGCCGCACGCTTCCTGGACCTGAACGACCTGGGCTTCAAGAAGATCTCGTCCCAGTACCTGGGCTGGAAGACCAAGCTCGCCCAGACCGAGGACGGCAAGCAGATCGGCTTCCCGATCGACATCGGCCCCACCGCGCTCTTCTACCGCGCGGACCTGTTCGAAAAGGCCGGGCTGCCCACCGACCCCGACAAGGTCGCCGCAGAGGCGAAGACCTGGGACGACTACTTCGCGCTCGGAACCCAGTTGAAGAAGAAGGTGCCCGGCACCTACCTGGTCAACAACATCGGCGCGGTGTTCACCATGACCGTCGGCCAGGGCACCCAGCGGTTCATCGACAAGGACAACCACTTCATAGGCGACCAGGACCACATCCGCGCCGCCTGGACCACCGCGATCCGTCCCTACAGCCTCGGCCTCGACGCCAAGATCAACGACAACAGCTGGAACGCCGCCGTCGGCAAGAGCCTGACCACCGAACTCGGCGCCGCCTGGCACGCGCTGGACATCGAGCAGGCGGCCCCCGGTACCAAGGGCAAGTGGCGGGTGTGCGCGATGCCCGGCGGACCGGCCAACCAGGGCGGCTCCTACCTGGCCCTGCCCCGGCAGTGCCGCAACCCCGAAGAGGCGTTCAAGATCATCAGCTGGATCCTGAGCCCGGCCAACGACGCACGCGGTTTCACCGACGCCGCCATCTTTCCCGCCGCCCCGGCCGCGTACTCCATGCCGGCCATGACGGGCCCCGACGCCTTCTTCGGCGGACAGAAGATCATCGAGGTCTTCGGGCCGGCCGCCATGGCCATCCCCGACAGCTACGAGGCGCCCGCCGACGCCGCCGTCATGGCCCCGTACATGACGGAACTGACCAACATCGAGTCCAAGGGCAAGAAGCCCGACGACGCCTGGAAGGACGCCGTCAGCCAGGCCAAGCAGATCGCCCGCCGGCAGGGGGTGAGCTGAGGTGTCGTCCCCTCCGGTCACCGGCCCCGCCGAGGCGCCCCAGCACCTCGGCGGCCCGGTCCCGGCCCGCTTCCGCCCGCGGCGGACCCCGCCGGCGGGCACCGTGCGGCCCACGCGTCGCGGGCTGCTGTCGTACTGGCGGCAGTACCTGGCGATCTCGCCCTTCTACCTGGTCTTCCTCGCCTTCTCGTTCGTCCCGGTCTTCTACTCGCTGTACCTGGCCTTCCAGCGCTGGGACGGCCTGGGCGAGATGCAGTACGTCGGCGTGCAGCAGTTCAAGTTCCTGTGGTCGGACCCGGTCTTCTGGCTGTCGGTCCGCAACACCCTGGCGATCTGGGTCCTGTCCACCGTGCCCACGCTGTTCGGGGCGCTGGTGCTGGCCACGCTGCTGCACTCGGTGCGCCGCTTCAAGGGCTTCTACCGCATCGCCCTGTACGTACCGAACGTCACCTCGATCGTCGCCGTGTCGATCTTCTTCGGCGCGGTCTTCAGCAACAACTTCGGCCTGGTCAACGCGATCCTGGGGACGGTCGGCATCTCGCCCGTGCCGTGGCTGAGCAACCCGTGGCTGATCAAGCTGGTCATCGCCCTGCTGATGACCTGGATGTGGACCGGCTACAACATGATCATCTATCTGGCGGGGCTGCAGGCAATCCCCGCGCAGATCTACGAGGCGGCCAGGCTGGACGGCGCCGGACCGATCCGCACGTTCTTCCGGATCACCGTGCCGATCATGCGGCCCATCATCCTGTTCACGGTCGTCATCTCGACCATCAACGGCCTGCAGAGCTTCAGCGAACCGCAGGTCCTGTTCGGCTCCAACGCCGCCAACCCCAACCTCGGCGGCCCCGGCCAGGCGGGCCTGACCACGCTGCTGTACTTCTACCAGTCGGCCTTCGTCAACAACGACTACGGCTACGGAGCGGCCATCGTGTGGGCCTTCTTCGTCCTCATCATGGTGCTGGTCGTCGTCAACTGGCGCATCGTGCAGCGCGGGAGGAAGTCATGAGCGCGACGATCACCAGGCGCTCCCGGCGCCCCAGGGGCCTGACCGCCCACATCGTCCTGGTACTGGCCGTCCTGATCTCGGTCTTCCCCTTCGCGTGGACCATCGTCATGGCGACCAACACCACCCAGGACATCTACAAGAGCCCGCCGAAGATGACGCCCGGTTCGCATCTGCTGGAGAACATCCGGCACGTGCTCGACACCATCGATTTCTTCGGGTCGATGCTCAACACGCTCGTCGTCGCGACGGTCACCACCGTGCTGGTGCTGTTCATCGACTCCCTGGCGGCCTTCACCTTCGCCAAGTTCGACTTCCCCGGGCGCAGGGTGCTGTTCGCCACGCTGCTGGGGTTCATGATGCTGCCGCTGCAACTGGCGGTCCTGCCGCAGTTCATCCTCATGGGACACATCGGCTGGGTCGGCACCCTCAAGGCCTTGGTGCTGCCCTCCCTCGCCAACGCCTTCGGCATCTTCTGGCTGCGCCAGTACATCGAGAACGGCGTCCCGGACGAGCTCCTCGACGCGGCGCGCATCGACGGCGCCGGGTTCTTCCGCCAGTACTGGAGCATCGTGCTGCCGATGACCAGGCCGGCGCTGTCGTTCCTCGCGATCTACGCCTTCGTCAACGCCTGGAACGACTACATCTGGCCACTGGTGGTGCTCACCGACCCCACCCACGTCACCCTCCAGGTGGCGCTCGCCCAGCTGCACGTCGGCCACACCACCGACTACAGCATGGTCATGGCCGGCGTGCTGCTCGCCGCCGTCCCCCTGGTACTGGTCTTCACCGTCTTCGCCCGCGGCTTCATCGCGGGCGCCACCGAAGGAGCCGTACAGGGAAGCTGACCGCCGGCCGGTCGGCGCGGTACGGCAGGCACGAGCAAGTGAGGAGGGGCCGCGATGACGGATGCCGGCACCTACGGCGGGCGGACGGCGAAGGCGACGGGACCTTCCGCCCGGCTGCCGTTCCCCCGCCGCCGCGCGACCACCGGCAAGGTGCTCGTGGTGGGCATGGACGGACTGCGCTACGACCTGCTGTCCCGCTCGCCGTCCCGCGCACCGGTCCTGCACGGCCTGATGACCGCGGGCGCCCACGGCACCAGCCTGCTGCCGTACGGCGAGGCGGACGGACAGACCGTGGACGGGCCGTCGACCAGCATGGCCTACACCGACTCCGGACCCGGGTGGTCGAGCGTGCTGACCGGCGTGTGGCCCGACCGGCACGGCGTGACGGGCAACGACTTCGCAGGCTCCGACTTCGCCCGCTACCCCGACTTCCTCAGCCGCGCCGTCGCCGCCCGGCCCGCCCTGCGCACCGCGGCCGCGGTGTCCTGGCCTGAACTGGTCCACCGCGGCGTACTCGGCCCCACCATCGGCCGCCGCGTGCACCACGACGGCGAGTCGGACGGCTACGAGACCGCGGACCGCCTGGTCGCCCGCGCCGCCGCGCGCTGGCTCACCGAGGAGGACCCGGACGCCGTGTTCGTGTACTTCGGCGCCACCGACGAGGCCGCCCACTCCACCGGGGTGTTCAGCACCGCCTACGAACGGGCCCTGCTCGCCCAGGACACCCATCTCGGATGGCTGCTGGCGGCCGTCGAGGACCGGCGCCGCCACCCCGACCGCGCGGACGAGCACTGGACGGTGCTGGTCACCACCGACCACGGACACCTCGACGCCGGCGGCCACGGCGGTGACACACCGGCCGAGCGCGAGGTCTTCCTGATCCTCGCCGAGCCCGGCGCGCCCGGCGGCACCCGCCTCGAAACCCCCCGGCTCGTCGACATCGCCCCCACGGTCCTGGACCGGCTCGGCATCACCCCCGACCCGGCCTGGGGCCTGCAGGGCCGCGTCCTGCCCCGCCCACGGCCGGGGCGCTCCGCGCACGGCCCGACATCACTCACGTCCCCACCGACCCCGGAACGGTCATGACCGACGCATCCCCCGCGCCCCAGCCCACCGACCCCCTGATCGCGCTGCGCCCCTGGACGGCCCCCGAGGTGACCTCCTGGGGGCGCCTGCCCATGAACGCCGTCGACCGGCGCGCCGGAGCCCTCTCCCTGGACGGCGACTGGCGCTTCCAGCTGGTGCCCGCTCCGGACGCGCCGGTCGGCGGCACGTGGTCGTCGTCGTACGTCCCCGGCGCCTGGACCCTTCAGGGCACGGACGACCTGCCGCAGTACACCAACGTCCGCATGCCGTTCCCCGACTTCCCGCCGCACTCCCCGGCCGCCAACCCGACGGGGGTGTACGAGCGTGACGTGGACGTGCCCGGCGAGTGGGCCGGGCGGCGGATCGTGCTGCAGGTCGGGGCCGCCGAGAGCGTGCTGCTGGTCCACGTGGACGGGCGGCCCGTCGGCATCTCCAAGGACTCCCACCTGGCCGCCGAGTTCGACCTCACGGACGTGGTGCGCCCCGGCGAGCGGTCGGTCGTCCGGCTCACCGTCGTGAAGTGGTCGGACGCCTCGCACATCGAGGACCAGGACCAGTGGTGGCACGGGGGCGTCACCCGGTCGGTGCTGCTGTACGCGACCGACCCACTGCACCTCGCCGACGTGACCGTCCGGGCGCGGCGGGACGGCGAGCTGCGCATCGACTGCCTGGTGCGCGACGCACGCGGCGCGCTGCCCGGCGGGTGGTACGTCAGCGCCGAACTGGACGGCCGACTCCTCACCCAGGACAGCGAGTTCGACCGGGTCAACGCCGAGGACGACCGGGTCTCCGACTTCCTCGGCGAGGCCCGCGTACACGGCTTCGCACCCGAGGTGCGCACCTGGAACGCCGAGACGCCCGAGCTGTACGGCCTCACCGTCCGCCTGCACCGCCGCGACGGCACGGTCGCCGACTCCTCCCACCACCGGGTCGGCTTCCGCGATGTCGAGGTCGCCGGCCGGGACCTGCTGGTCAACGGCGAGCGCGTGTACATCCGGGGCGTCAACCGGCACGACTTCCACCCGCTGACCGGCCGGACGGTGTCGTACGAGGACATGCGCGCGGACCTGGTCCTGCTCAAGCGCTTCGGCTTCAACGCGATCCGCACCTCCCACTACCCGAACGACCCGGCCCTGTACGACCTCACCGACGAACTCGGCTTGTACGTCGTCGACGAGGCGGACATCGAGTCCCACGACCACGCCCATGAGATCGCCGACGACCCGCGCTACCTGAACGCCTTCGTGGACCGCGTCTCGCGGATGGTCCTGCGCGACAAGAACCACCCGTCGGTCATCGTCTGGTCGCTGGGCAACGAGTCCGACTACGGCGCCAACCACGACGCCGCGGCCGGCTGGATACGGCGGCACGACCCGACCCGGCCGATCCAGTACGAGGGCGCGGCCAAGCTCGACTGGGCGGCCACAGACGACTGCTCCGACATCGCCTGCCCGATGTATGCCCCGCTGGAGGACTGCGTCGCCCACGCCCTGTCGGGCCGGCAGACCAGGCCGCTCATCCAGTGCGAGTACTCCCACGCCATGGGCAACAGCAACGGCACGCTGGCGGACCATTGGGCGGCCATCGAGTCCACGCCGGGTCTTCAGGGCGGGTTCATCTGGGAGTTCTGGGACCACGGCATCCTCCAGCGTGTGAACGACGGCAGACCGGCCGGGCGTGGGGGCGCCGGGCTCCATGACAACGGTGTCGCCGCGCCGGGCCATCGCTGGGCGTACGGCGGCGACTTCGGCGAGACGATCCATGACGGCGCCTTCATCGCGGACGGGGTCGTCTTCCCCGACCGCACCCCGAAGCCCGCGCTGTACGAGCACCGTGAGATCGCGGCGCCGGTGCGCATCGAGTGCTTCCGGCACGAGGGCGTCGTCCTCGGCAACCACCAGCACTTCCGGGGCCTGGACTGGCTGGCCGGCGAATGGGAGCTGTCCCTCGCCGACGGCCGAACGCTGACCGCGCCCGCGGAACTGCCCGCCCTCAGGCCCGGCGAGACGGCCGCCGTGCCGCTGCCCTTCCAACTGCCACGGGACGGCGGCGAGGCCTGGCTGACGCTGCGGGTGACGACCGCCGAGGACCAGCCGTGGGCGCCGCGCGGCACCGAGGTGTGCGTGCCGCAGGTGCGCCTGCGCGGGCCCGCCGTCACCGAGGACACCGTCGTGGACGGCTCCGTCGAGGTCGACGGCGAGGGCCTGCTCGTCCATCCGTCGCTGACGGCCGCGCCCACGCTGTCGCTGTGGCGGGCGCCCACCGACAACGACGACCTGGGCGGCATGGCTCCGCGCTGGCGGACGTGGGGGCTGGACTCGCTCGTCCGCAAGGTGGTGTCGGTGGGAACGGAGGGCAGCCGGGTCACCGTGGACGCCGAGTACGCGGGAAGGTCCGGCGTCGTGCGGCACCGGCAGGTGTTCACGCGGGTCGAGGGCGGCATCCGGATCGACGAGGAGGCGGAGCTGCCCGCGGAGTTCGACGACGTGGCGCGGGTCGGCACGGTCTTCGAGACGGCGCCGGGACCGGACCTGCTGGAGTGGTTCGGGCAGGGGCCCTGGGAGTCGTACCCCGACCGGTCCGCCGGAGCGCCCGTCGGCCATCATTCGCTGCCGGTCGAGGCGACGTTCACCCCCTATCTCCGTCCGCAGGAGAGCGGCGGCCGGCACGGTGTACGACGGTTCACGCTGTCGGCGCCGGACGCCACCGGCCTCGCGGTCGTGCTGGACGAACCGCGGCAGGTCTCCGTCACCCGCTACCGGGCCGAGGACCTGGCCGCGGCACGGCACCACGACGAACTGGTGCCGCGTCCGGGCTGCGTCGTGCACATCGACGCGGCGCACCGGGGGCTGGGCACGGCATCGTGCGGCCCCGACACGTTTCCCTCCTACCGCGTCGCCCCCGGCGTCCACCGCTGGAGCTGGACGCTGCGCGTGCTGTAACCCCCGCCCTTTCGGCCCATGTCATATGTGACATGTCACATCTCACGGAGCACATGTGTGCACTTCGCATGACCACCCCCAGGGCGAGGCCGCGCAGGCCGGCGCCGGACGACGCGGTCTCCTCAGGGCCACCGCGCTGCTGGGCGCCGCCGCGGCGGCGGGGCTCGCCCTGCCGGCCGGCGCCGAGGCGGCTCCCGCGGGCGCGGGTGCCTGGCGTCCCGATACCGAGTCCCGCCGCTTCACGCTCGCGGTGATGCCGGACACCCAGTACCTCTTCGACGGGCCCAGCATCGACAAGGCGCCGGTGGAGGCCTCGCTGCGGTATCTGCTGGAGCAGGGCGGCGAATCCGGCGAGAACATCGTCTTCCTCTCCCACCTGGGCGACCTCACGCAGAACGGCGCACAGGCCGAAGTCGCCGCGATCGGCGAGGCGTTCGGGCTGCTGGACCGGCGGGGCGTGGGCTACAGCGTCCTGGCGGGCAACCACGACGTGAAGTCCTCGTCGGACGACCAGCGCGGCCCGACGCCGTACCTGGACGCGTTCGGGCCGCGGCGCTTCAAGGGCAGGCCGACGTTCGGCGGGGCCTCCGCGGACGGCTACAACACCTACCACCTGTTCCGGGCGGCGGGCCGCGAGTGGATGGTCCTCGCGCTGGACTGGCGGCTGTCGGACAAGGGTTACGCCTGGGCGAAGGACGTGCTCGCCGCCCACCCGAGGACGCCGGTCATCCTCACCACGCACGAACTCGTGGTAGCCGACGACCAGTTGTCGACCTACGGACAGCAACTGTGGGACCGGCTGATCGCGGACCACGACCAGGTCTTCCTCACCCTCAACGGCCACTACTGGCCGGCGGCCCGCGCGACCCGCAAGAACGCGGCCGGCCACGACGTGCTCCTGCACCTCACCAACTACCAGAACCGCTACTTCGGCGGGGCGGCGATGATCCGCCTGTACCGCTTCGACCTCGACCGGGGCGTCATCGACGTGGAGACGGTCTCCCCGTGGATTCTCGGCCGGGCCGGGAAGGGCCTGAACGAGCTGGAGCGGCAGGAGATCGAGCTGAGCGGCGACGCCGACCGCTTCTCGGTGGAGATCGACTTCGCCGACCGGTTCTCCGGCTTCGCCCCCGTGCCGGCCCGTGCGGCGCGGCCGGTGTCGAGGATGCTGGTCCCGGGCACGGTCGCCTACTGGCGGTTCGAGTCACCCGTCGCCGACACCGTCCGCGACCTGTCGGGACAGGGCAACGACCTCGCCCTCGTCACCGTGGGCGGCGGTTCGCTCGGCTGGTCGGCCGACCACCATCCCGACCAACCCGGCCACGGCAGCCTGGAGTTCCAGGGCTTCAAGTCGCCCCTGAAGGGCGCGTACCTGCGGACGGTCGACGCCGCTCCGCTCAACTCGTCGACATTCACGGGCGGTTACACCATCGAGGCGTTCTACCGCCTGCCCGCCGACTGGGACCCGGACCATCACGCCTGGTCCGGCATCGTCGGCCGCACCGGTACGGGCGGCGCGGCCGGCAAGACCGGCGACGACCCCGACGAGCCGCTCGCCACCCTGTCCCTGTCCAACGACCGCGAACCGCAGTGGGCGATGCGCCCGCTCAACCAGCAGGGCATCGCCACCAACTGGGGCCAGGAGACGCCCCTGGAGACCTGGTGGCATCTGGCGGTCGTCAACGACGGCAGGCACACCACGCTGTACGTAGAGGGCTGCCCGGTCGTCCGCAACCCCAAGGCACCCGCGGTCGGCATCGCCTCGGTCGGACGGCCGTGGCTGCTGGGCGGCTACGAGTACGCCGGGAAGATCGACCAGATCCTGCACGGCCGCCTCGGCGACGTCCGCGTCGTGTCGCGGGCGCTGCCCGTCACCTCCTTCATGAACCACTGACCGCACAGGGACCGAAGATGACCGAGCAGCAGCTGCCCGCCTGGGCCGACCCGTCCGTCTCCCCCGCCCGCCTCGACGCCCAGGGGGTGTCGAGACGCGGACTCCTGCGCCGCGCGGGCCTGTTCGGCGCCGCCTTCGCCCTCGGGTCGGCGGCGACGCCCGCACTGGCCTCCCCGCGAGGTGGCTTCGGCGGCGAGGACCCCCGTCTGGCCTACCTCGTCGGCGACCACCATGTGCACTCCGTCTACAGCCACGACGCCAAGTACACGTTCTCCCAGCAGGCGCGGGCCGCGGCGAAGTACGGGCTGGACTGGATGGTGTTCAACGAGCACTCCAACTTCGGGCACGCCTCCTACGGGGCGAAGCTGGAGCACGCCGAGATCCTCAAGGCCCGCGCGGAGAACCCGCGTCAGCTGATCTTCCAGGGCCTGGAGTGGTACATCCCGGCCGCCGAGCACTGCACGGTGTTCGCGGCACCCGGCCCCCACGAGACCGACCTGCTCACCCGGTTCGAGCTGGCCTACGACGGCAAGCTGCTGGGCTACACCGAGGGCTCCGCGGACGCCGCCGACACCGCCCGCAACGAGGCCCATGCGGTCAAGGCGGTCAAGTGGCTGGCGGAACAGCGCCGTTCGGGCTACGTCGACGACGTCCTCGTCCTCGCCAACCACCCCCTGCGCCTGGGGATCGACTCCCCGCACGAGATGCGCAACTGGCGGGACGCGGCCCCTGAGATCATGGTCGGCATGGAGGGCGCGCCCGGCGCCCAGGGCGCGGCCATACCCGGCCGGCGCGGCAGCACCTCCATCCGCGGCGAGTACGAGAACAAGCCGACCGCACAGTCCTGGGCGGGCTATCCTGCGGACGCGTTCCTCACGTACGGCGGCTTCGACTGGGCGACGGCGACGGTCGGCGGCCTGTGGGACTCGATGCTGGCCGAGGGCCGCCTGTTCACGATCACCACCAACTCCGACAACCACCGCACGGTCTTCGACACCTGGAAGAACGGCGACTGGCCGGCCGGGCAGAACTTCGACAACACCGGCAAGCTGCCCGACCCGGTGAACACCGACACCCCCCAGCCCGGAAGCGACTTCTGGCCGGGCGAGTTCAGCCGCACCCACGTCGGCGTGACCCGCTACGGCTACCGCGCCGTGATGGCGGGCCTGCGCGCGGGCCGGGTCTGGCTGGACCACGGGCACCTGCTGGACGGGCTGGACGTCCGGCTGAAGCGGGACTGCGACGCCGGCCGGGGCGTCACACTCGGCGGCCGGCTCCGCGTCCGCGAGGGCGAGAGGATCACGCTGTACGTCACCGTCACGTCGGCGTCCCGCGCCAACGGGGAGGGCATCGTGCCCGAGTTGGCGCACGTGGACGTCATCCGGGGCGCGGTGCGCGGCCCGGTCACCGACCGGGACACCTGGCGGGCGCCGGACACCAGGGTCGTACAGACGAGGGACGTCTCCGGCCGCAAGGGGACGTACACCCTGCGCGTCCCGCTCACCGCCGGGGACGAGTCTTTCTACGTCCGGCTGCGCGGCAGCGACGGCAACCGGCACGGCGCGGGCTACCTGGGCGCCGCCGTCGACCCGAACGGCCCGGTTCCGCACGAGCCCGGGAACGGCGACCCGTGGGCGGACACGTGGTTCTACTCGAACCCGATCTTCGTACACGTGGCAGGTGGCTGAGCCGCACTGATCGATGACGTCGTACCGTGGGCCGCATGAACGGTGAGGAATCGTCCTTGCGGCCCCAGTCCCTGCTGCTGACGTTCCTGGGCGACCAGGTGCTCGGGCGGGACGTGTGCGTGTACTCCGGCAGCGTCATCGACGTCTTCGAGCGCGCCGGGATCGGCGAGCAGGCGACCCGCTCGACGCTGACCCGGATGGTCAAGCGCGGCCTGCTGCGGCGCCAGCGCGAGGGGCGGCGGATGTACTTCGGACTGACCGAGCACTCCACGGCGGTGCTGCGGGACGGCGAGCACCGCATCTGGCAGGCCGGGGCCGTCAACCGCGACTGGGACGGCACCTGGACCCTCCTCGGCTTCTCCCTCCCGGAGTCCTGGCAGCGCCAGCGCCACGATCTGCGCTCCAAGCTCACCTGGAGCGGCTTCGGCCCCCTGTTCAGCGGCCTGTGGATCGCCCCGGGGGAGGTCGACGTCTCGGAACTGGTCTCCGAGCTCGGTCTCTCCGCCCACGTCAAGGTCTTCCGCGCGCACGCCGACGCCGGCATGGACATCGGCGCGATGATCGAGGAGACCTGGGAACTGGCGGAACTTGCGGCGCGCTACGCGGAGTTCGTACGGCGCTGGCAGCCCTGGGAGACCGGCTCGCCCGAGGCCGAGGAGGCCCTCGTGCTGCGCCTGCGCCTGCAGGCCGAGTGGCTCCAGATCATCCGCCGCGACCCGCGCCTGCCGGTCAAGCACCTGCCGGACGACTGGCCGGCGGAGCAGGCCGAGAAGACGTTCCGCGCGGTCCACGACCGGCTGACGCCCCTGGCGCGGGACGCCGCGACCCGCCTTCTCGACCTGGTGCCGGTGCGCCCGGATCAGACGTAGAACCGCGACAGGCTCTGCAGCACCGCCGCCGGCTTCGCTCCGCCCTCGATCTCGATCGTGCCGTCGACGGTGATCTGTACGCCGCCCGGCACCTCTTCCACCTCCGCCAGCCGGCCGGCCAGCCGGATCCGGGATCCCACCTTCACCGGGGAGGGGAAACGGACCTTGTTGAGGCCGTAGTTGACCTTCGTCGTGACGCCCTGGACGTCCAGGAGCTCGGTGAACAGGGGGATGAAGAGGGAGAGGGTGAGGTAGCCGTGGGCGATGGGGGCGCCGAAGGGGCCCTTCGCGGCCTTCTCCGGGTCCACGTGGATCCACTGGTGGTCGCCGGTGGCGTCGGCGAAGGTGTCGATGCGCTCCTGGGTGACCTCGATCCATTCGCTGGTGCCCAGGTCGCTGCCCGCGAGCTTCTTCAGTTCCTCGACGCCGTTGACGGTGACGCTCATGTAGCTTTCCTTCACTGGGAGTCGGTGCCGTAGCGCTTGCGCACACGGGACTTGAGGAGTTTTCCGGAGGCGGTGCGCGGGAGTTCGTCCGCGAGGACCACCGACTTCGGGATCTTGTACTTGGCGAGGCGGCCGGCCAGGGCGGCCAGCACCTCGTCGGGGTCGATCGAGGCGCCCTCACGCGGCACGACGACCGCCCGCGGCACCTCGCCCCACTTGTCGTCCGGCACGCCGATGACCGCGCACTCGACGATGTCCGGGTGGGCGAGGAGCTGGTCCTCGATCTCGGCCGGGTAGACGTTCTCTCCGCCGGAGATGATCATGTCCTTGATGCGGTCGACGATGAAGACGTATCCGTCCTCGTCGACCCGGGCCGCGTCCCCGCTGCGGAACCAGCCGTCGGCGAAGGAGGCGGCCGTCTCCTCGGGCAGCCCCCAGTAGCCGGGCATGACGTGCGGTCCGCGGACCACGACCTCGCCGGTCTCGTCGACGTCCACCGGGGTGAAGTCCGGCCGCACCACCCGGACATCGCTGAAGAAGTGCGGAACGCCCGCCGAGCCGGCCTTGCCGACCGCGTGTTCCGCGTCGAGGAACAGGGTGCCGGGCGAGGCCTCCGTCATGCCGTAGCCCTGGAGGAAGGTGAGTCCGCGTTCCTGGTAGGCGGCGATCAGCGGGCTCGGCACCGGGGAGCCGCCGCAGGTCAGGATGCGCAGCGAGGAGAGGTCCGCGGACGGCCAGCGGGGATGGCGGGCCACCTGCTCGAACATCGTCGGCACCCCGAACATGAAGGTGATCCGGTGTTCCTCGATCAGGTCGAAGGTGGCCTCCGGGTCGAAGGCCTCCACCAGGACGCAGCTGCCGCCCTTGAGCAGCACCGGCAGGGTCAGCATGTTCAGGCCGGCCGTGTGGAACAACGGCGCGGAGACCAGGGCGCGTTCGTCGGCGATCAGGTCGGTGTCGACCAGGACGTTGACGGCGTTCCAGGTGAGATTGCCGTGCGTGAGCATGGCGCCCTTGGGGCGGCCGGTCGTCCCCGAGGTGTACATGATGATGCAGGTGTCGTCGGGGAGCACCGGTTCGTCGACCGGTTCGCACGAGGCGGCGGCCACGGCCTCCTCGTACTCCGCGCCCACCTCGATGTACGTACGTACGTCCGTGTCGCCCGGCAGTCCGGCGACCAGGCCGGCGTGCGAGGGGCCGTAGACGAGTGCCTTCGCGCCCGAGTCGGCGAGCTGGAAGGCGATCTCCGGGCCGGCGAGGCGGGTGTTGAGCGGGACGAAGACCGCGCCGAGCGTGCCCGCCGCGAACAGGGTCTCCAGGTAGGAGGGATGGTTCGGGCCGAGGTAGGCGATGCGGTCGCCGCGGCGCACCCCGCGGGCACGCAGAGCGTGGGCCAGACGGGTGGTGCGCTCGTACAGCCGGGCGTACGTGAGCGGGGTGCCGCCGTGGATCAGGGCGGTGCGGTGCGGGGTCTTGCGGGCCCGGCGTGCGGGCCACGAGCCCAGTCCCTCGTTGCGCATCTACGGCCCCTTACGGCTTGGTGAGCCCGAGCAGGCGGGCGGCGTTCTCCTTCAGGATCCTCGGCCTCACCTCGTCCTTGATCGACAGCTTGCCGAAGTCGGCGAGCCAGCGGTCGGGGGTCAGGACGGGGAAGTCGGAGCCGAAGAGGACCTTGTCCTTCAGCAGCGTGTTCGCGTACTGCACGAGCTGCGGCGGGAAGTACTTCGGCGACCAGCCGGACAGGTCGATGTGCACGCCCGGCTTGTGCGTGGCGACGGCGAGGGCCTCGTCCTGCCAGGGGAAGGACGGGTGCGCCAGGATGATCTTCAGGTGCGGGAAGTCGGCGGCCACGTCGTCGACGTGGAGCGGGTTGGAGTACTTCAGGCGGATGCCGCCCCCGCCGGGGACGCCGGCGCCGATGCCGGTCTGGCCGGTGTGGAAGAGGGCGATGGTGCCCGTCTCCTCGATCACCTCGTACAGGTCGTACGCCACCGAGCGGTCGTTGGGGAAGAAGCCCTGGATGCTGGGGTGGAACTTGAAGCCCTTGACCCCGTACTCCTCGACCAGGCGGCGGGCCTGCTTCACGCCCGCCCGCCCGCGGAAGGGGTCGATGGAGGCGAATGGGATGAGGACGTCAGCGTTGGCGGCCGCGGCCTCGGCGACCTCCTCGTTCGGGACGGGCGCGGTGCCGGTGGCGGACTCGGCGTCCACCGTGAAGATCACGGCGGCCATCTTCCGCTCGCGGTAGTGGGCGGCCGTCTCTTCCAGGGTCGGCTTCCGCTTGCCCTCCACCTTGAAGTAGGCGGAGGAGGCGTCGTGCAGGTCGTCGTCAAGGGAGGAGTGGCCCTTGGAGGAGACCTCCGCGTGGGTGTGGACGTCGATCGCGACCAGGTCGTCGACGTTCATCGAGGGGGACATCACGCCTCCGGGAACTTGGGCACCGGGATGCCGACCGACTGGAGTTCGGCGCCGACCGAGGTGGGGAAGGCGTCGGCCAGCGTGTCGGGGGTCCAGCCGCCGTCGGCGTACGCCGTCCTGATCTCCTGCGGATGCGACCAGAGTGCCACCTTGTCGCCGCCGATGCCGATGGCCTGTCCGGTGATGGAGCGGGCCGCCTCGGAGGCGAGGAACGGGACGAGGGCCGCACAGTCCTCGGGGGTGCCGAAGCCCTCGCCCTTACGGAGGAAGGCCGGGAGCGGCTCGCCGTTCCTCATGGCCTCGATGTACGGGGCGAAGGCGGGGATGGTCTCGGTCATGGCGGTGGCGGCGACCGGCACGATCGCGTTGACGGTGATGCCCGCCCGGCCCAGCTCCATCGACCAGGTGCGGGCCATGGCGGCGATGCCGGCCTTGGATGCGGCGTAGTTCGTCTGCCCGAAGTTGCCGCGCTGGCCGGCCGGGGAGCCGACCAGGATCAGGGTGCCGCCCTCGCCCTGCTCGCGCATGCGGACGGCGGCGGCCCGGGCGCAGGTGAAGGTGCCCTTGAGGTGGGTGGTGACGACCGCGTCGAAGTCCTCGTCGGTCAT
The DNA here is from genome assembly GCF_006715395.1 of Streptomyces sp. SLBN-31. Classification (NCBI taxonomy): domain Bacteria; kingdom Bacillati; phylum Actinomycetota; class Actinomycetes; order Kitasatosporales; family Streptomycetaceae; genus Streptomyces; species Streptomyces sp. SLBN-31. Next base: position 2,156,991 of record NZ_VFNC01000001.1, on the reverse strand, counting down.
CTTCCACAGCACCTTGTCGCGCAGGATGCCCGCGTTGGTGACCAGGATGTCGAGCCGGCCGAACTCTTCGACGGCCCGGTTCACCAGCCCCTCGGCGGCCTGTGACGTTCCGACCGGGACGACCTCGGCGACGGCCGTGCCGCCCGCCTCGGCGATGGACTTCACGGCCGCCTCGGCCACGGCCTCGTCGACGTCGTTGACGACCACGGACGCGCCGTGGGCGGCCAGGGCGTGCGCGTAGGCGAGGCCGAGGCCCCGGCCGCTGCCGGTGACGACGGCGACCTTGCCGGTGAGATCGATGCTGGGCACGGGTGGGTCCCTTCACGAGCTGATGCGGGTGGTGCGGCTGATGTGCTGGTGCGGTTGGTGCGGCCGTACGACGCCGGCCGCCGCTCCGAGATCGAAGCTAAGAGCAATAATTGTTGACGTCAATAGTTGTTGGCGACCCACAGGTGCGACATGCTGGAATCATCACGACGCATCGAGCACCGGGAGCCCGCCATCACACGCCAGCACGTCACGAACCCGAGCCCCATCGACGCGGACGAGCCGTGGATGCGCGGACTGCACGCGGACACGGGCTACCTGCTGTACCGCCTGGGTCTGCGCTCGGGTCAGTTGTTCAACACGTTCCTGCAGGAGTCCGGGCTGCGCCTGCGCCACTACGCGGTGCTGCGCTTCCTGGCCGGTTCCGAGGGCGCCCTGCAGCGGGAGCTGAGCACCCGCCTCGGCTACGACCCGAGCGCGATCGTCGGCCTGGTCGACGACCTGGAGAAGCTCGGTTTCGCCGAGCGCCGCCCCTCCCCCGACGACCGGCGAAGCCGGATCGTCGTCCTCACCGCCGAGGGCCGCGCCTTCCTCCGGGACACCGACGAGGCGGGCCTGCGCGTGACGAACGACCTGCTGGGCCCCCTGGACCCGGCCGAGCGGGAGACGCTGCACACTCTGCTCCTGCGGATCGCGGAGGACGGACTCGGCTGAGATGTTGTGCAAGTTGTTGACTGCCGACTTGTAAGTGCCTAACTTCACCGGGGCCTCGTCCCGCACTCCCCCACGGAAGGGACCCCCGTGAAGACCCGCACCTGCCTCGCCGCACTGACCCTCACCCTGAGCGCGGCCACCGCCCTGCCCGCCCGGGCGGCGACCGACACCCACCTCTCGGGCGAACTCCCCTCGGGCGCCGCGTACTTGATGGACGTTCCGGCCGCCTGGAACGGCACCGTGCTGCTCTACAGCCACGGCTACACCCCCGCCGGAGTCCCCAACCCGGCCCAGAACGCGCCCGGTTCGGGCACCCGGACCAAACTCCTCGCCGAGGGCTACGCGCTCATCGGCTCCTCGTACGCCACCACGGGCTGGGCGGTGACGGACGCCGTGCCCGACCAACTGGCCACGCTGGACCTCTTCACCCGGAAGTTCGGACAGGCGCGGCGCACCCTGGCCTGGGGCACCTCCTACGGCGGCTTCGTCACGACCACCCTCGCCGAACGGCACGCCGACCGCTTCGACGGCTCACTGTCGATGTGCGGGCTGGTCCAGGGCGGGGTGGCCAACTGGAACAGCACCCTGGACCCCGCCTTCGCGCTGCGCACGCTGCTCGCGCCCGGCGAGGACATCCCGCTCACCGGGTTCGCCGACCAGGCATCCGCGGCCGCCGCCGCGAAGTCGCTCACCTCGAAGACCGCCGCGGCCCAGCGGACGCCCGCAGGGCGTGCACGCATCGCCCTCGCCGCCGCCCTGCACAACATCCCCGGTTACAACGACGCCTCGCAGACCGAACCCGGCCCGACCGACTGGAACGCCCAGGAGGCCGGCCAGTACACGGCGGTCAACGGGCTGCTGCAACTGCCCGCCTTCAGCTGGCGGCAGGAGGCCGAGAGCCGGGCGGGCGGCAACATGTCCTGGAACAACGGCGTCGACTACACGTCGATGCTGGGCCGCTCCCCCCTGTACAAAGAGGTGACCGAGCTCTACAAGGAGGCGGGACTGTCCTTGCGCACCGACCTCGCGGCCCTCGCCACCGCGCCCCGGATCTCCGCCGACCCCTCGGCCGTACGGTGGATGCGGCACACCAGCGTGTTCGGCGGCCGTCTCACCGACCCCCAGCTGGACATCCACACCACCGGCGACGCCCTGATCCCGGTGCAGGCGGAGAGCGCCTACCGCCGGGCGGCCGGCGCGGCGGGCCGGGGTCACCTCCTCGGCCAGGCCTACGTCGACGGGCCCGGGCACTGCGCCTTCACCGACGGCGAGATGCTCGGCGCCCTGCACACCCTGGAACACCGGCTGGACACCGGCCGCTGGGACGCCTCGGCGGGCACGCTCAACGCCCGCGCGGCGCAGGAGGACCCGGCGAGCGAACCGCGGTATGTGACATACCACCCGGCCGCCTACCCCCGCCCCTACGACCTCGCCCACCCGGGAGACGCCCGGCCATGACCCTGCGCTCCGCCCCCGACCGGCTGCTGTCCGTCCTCGCCGCGTTCGACCACGAACACCCGGCGCTGTCCCTGACGGACATCAGCCGGCGGGCCGCGCTGACCCTCACCACCGCACACCGGCTGGTGGCCGCCCTGACGGAGTGGGGCGCCCTGGAGCGGGACGCGTCCGGTGTCTACCAGGTCGGGCTCCGGCTGTGGGAGGTCGCGGCACTCGCCCCGCGCGGGCTGGGCCTGCGGCAGATCGCGCTGCCGTACCTGGAGGACCTGTACGAGGCGACGCACGAGAACGTGCAGCTGGCGGTGCGGGACGGGTCGGAGGTGGTCTACATCGAGTGGATCTCGGGGCGTTCGGCCGTCGGCGTGCACATCCGGGTGGGGGCGCGCTGGCCGCTGCACGCCACCGGCGTCGGGCTCGCGCTGCTGGCGCACGCGGGCCAGGAGGCGCAGGAGGAGTACTGCGCGGCCCCGCTCGCCCGCTTCACGCCGTACACCGTCACCGATCCGGCGAAGCTGCGGCGGGTGCTGGCCGAGGTGCGCCGCACGGGTGTCGCGGTGAGCGCCAGGCAGGTCACCGAGGACGCCCTGTCGGTGGCCGCCCCCGTGCGCGGGCCGGGCGGGGCGGTGGCCGCCGCGGTGTCCGTGGTGGTACCGCAGGCCGACGCACAGGTCCCGGTGCTGGTACCGGCCGTACGGCTCGCGGCCCGCGGGATATCGCGGGCCCTGGGGTGGCGTCCGCCGAAGGAGCCGTAGGGCGCCGGAAGGAGCCGTAGGGCCCAGAAGGAAGCCCCTTCGAATATCCCTCTCGCCGGTGAGGCCGGCGGCCGGGTGTGCTCGGGATACTGGGACCGCCCTGTTCGGAGGAGCCGCCCATGTCCCCGCAGTCCTGGCCCGGGCGGGTGGTCGCGCGGCTGCGCACGGCCGACCCGTACGTCGTCGACACCGCTCTCGCCGCGCTCGTGCTGTTCGCCGTCTCCCTGCAGTGGCTCTTCCCCGACGAGGGCGACGACCCGCTGTCCTGGCAGGGCTGGCTGCTGGGTGCCGCGACGGCGGTGCCGCTGGTGTGGCGGCGCCGGGCGCCGTTCGCGACCGCGTGGGTCGTGTCCGCGGCCACGCCCGCTATGGCCGTCTACCACGCGCCGCCGCCGGACGTGGTGTGGGGCGGACTGGTCGTCCTCTACACGGTCGCCGCCCTCTCACCGCCGTGGCAGCGGCGGCTGATGCTGGTGGGCTGGCTGGTCGGGGCCACCCTCACCATGCAGCACAAGGAGCACGCCCGGCCCTTCGAGTACGCCTTCCACCTGCTGACGATCCTGTGCGCGTACGGGCTGGGCACGATGGCCCGGGACCGGCGCGCCCACACGGAGGCGGTCGAGGACCGGGCCCGGCGCCTGGAGCGGGAGCGGGCCGCCGACACCGCGCGGGCCATCGCCGAGGAGCGGTCCCGGATCGCCCGGGACATGCACGACGTCCTCGCGCACGCGGTGAGCCTGATGGTGGTGCAGGCGGAGGCCGGACCGGTCGTGGTACGCAGCGATCCCCGGCGCGCGGAGGCGTCCTTCGACGCCATCGCGGCGGCCGGGCGGGACGCGATGGCGCAGCTGCGGCGGATCCTCGGCGTCCTCAAGGAGGAGCAGGCGAACGGCACTTCGCCGCAGCCCGCGGTGGCGGGTGTGCCCGCGCTCGTCCGCCGGGTCTCCGAAACCGCGGGCCTGCGGGTGGAGTTGCGTTCGAGGGGCGAGCCGCGGCCGCTTCCGGCGGATGCCGAGGTCGCCGCCTACCGGGTGACGCAGGAGGCGCTGACCAACACGGTGAAACACGCCTACGCTTCCCGTGCGACGGTCGAAACTGCTGGCCGTCGTCTTCGGCGCGTTCATGACGGGCGGCTTCTCACCCATCCTGCAGATCGGACTCGGCCTGACCCTGGCGGTCCTCATCGACGCGACGCTCGTACGGATGCTGCTGGTCCCGGCGACGATGGCGCTGCTGGGCCGCCGGGCGTGGTGGGCGCCGAGGCCGTTGCACCGGGCGTACGAGCGGTTCGGGCTCGGCGAGGAGGCCCCGGCCCCGAAGGCGGCGGTCGTGGGGACCGGGTCCCGGACTCCGTGACGGCAGGTCGCGTGCCCACTCGCCCGAGCGAGGGAGATCTTCGGACTGGCCCCGGCGGTCGCGGACCTCTGCTCGGAGCGGGTGCGGCGACGGGCGAGGCGGCCGCGGCGACGTACCTCTTCGAGGAGCTCGCCACCGGCCCGACGGATGCGTGTGGGTCGGCCCCGGCCGCTCCTCACCGGAATCTCAGGGAGCGGCCCGGAAATTCAAAGGATCAGCACATCCGCGCGGCGCAGGATGCACCCGGAAAAGGTGGATATCCCAGGAAGGCCTGACGTGGGCGTCTCGCACATATCGAACCGGTCGGAGCGGCAGTCGCACAGGTGGTCCCGGCGCGGGCTGCTCGGTGCGCTCGGCGTGGCGCCGGCCGCGGTCCTGACCGCGTGCAGCGGCTCGGCGGGCGCGTCGGAGGGCACGGCGAAGGCGTCCGCGTCCGCCGCTGCGAAGAAGCCCGTCGTCTCGGTCACGCCCGCCGACGGCACCCTCAAGGCCGACTTCTCCAGCCCCGTCGAGGTCACCGTGACCGACGGCACGCTGGTCTCGGTGAAGGTCACCGGCAACGACGGCTCCACGCTGGCCGGTTCCCTCGACGAGGCCAGGACGAAGTGGACGTCGGAGAGGAACCCGTACTCGGGCACGAAGTACACGGTCACGGCCACCCCGGAGGGCGCCTCCGCGCAGACGGCGAGCTTCACCACCCGATCGCCCGGTGAGACCTTCGTCGGATACTTCACGCCCGAGGCGGGTTCGACCTCGGGAGTCGGCATGCCCGTGTCGATCAACTTCACGCACGCCGTGAAGGACCGGGCCGCCGTCCAGAAGGCCATCACCGTCACCGCGGAGCCCGCGGTCGAGGTGGTCGGCCACTGGTTCGGTGACACCCGGCTCGACTTCCGTCCGGAGACCTACTGGGCGGCCGGCACGAAGATCACGCTCAGCCTGCGTCTGAAGGACGTGGAGGGCACGGACGGCGTCTACGGCGTCCAGCACAAGGACGTCACCTTCCGCATCGGCCGGGAGCAGATCAGCACGGTCGACCTGTCGAGGAAGGAGATGACGGTCCGGCGGGCCGGCGAGACGATCGCCACCTACCCGGTCTCCGGCGGCAACGCCCAGCACACCACCTGGTCCGGGATCATGGTCATCAGCGAGCGGTTCAAGCAGACCCGCATGGAGTCCTCGACGGTCGGGCTCGGCGACGAGTACGACATCTCCGACGTGCCGCACGCCCAGCGCCTGACCACCTCCGGCACCTTCGTGCACGGCAACTACTGGGCGTCGACCTCGGTGTTCGGCCACCAGAACACCAGCCACGGCTGCGTGGGCCTGCACGACGCCAAGGGCGCGAGCGATCCTTCCGTGGACGGTTACAAGTTCTACGAGTCCTCGATGCTCGGCGACGTCGTCATCGTGAAGAACTCCGGCGAGAGGACGGTCGATCCGGCCAACGGCCTCAACGGGTGGAACCTGTCGTGGGCCGAGTGGAAGGCCGGGAGCGCGGTTTAGCACGATTACGTCGTTCAGAGTGTGAACTTCCGCGCCCCGATGGGACTTTCCTTGCTTTAACTCTTGACGACCCGGGTGACGGGGAGCACATTGGGCCCACTTTGAGAGCGCTCTCAACCGCGTTCCCAACGGTACCCGCAGCCCTTCACCCGTACCCGGGAGGCACCCCCCAATGAGTGCAACCTCCGGCATGCCCAGACGGCGACACGCGCTCGTCGCCGCCCTCAGCACGCTCGGCTTGGCGGCCGTGCTGGCCACGGCCGCCACCCAGTCTGCCGACGCCTCCGCGCCCACGCCCCCGTCCGGCTGGACGCAGGTGTTCGCCGACGACTTCAACGGCTCGGCCGGCACCGGCGTCAATACCTCCAACTGGCTGTACGACACCGGGACTTCGTACCCCGGTGGCGCCGCCAACTGGGGCACAGGCGAAGTCGAGACGATGACCAACAGCACCAGCAACGTCGCACTCGACGGCAGCGGCAACCTGAAGATCACGCCGCTGCGCGACGGGGCCGGCAAGTGGACGTCGGGCCGCATCGAGACCAACCGCACCGACTTCCAGCCCCCGGCCGGCGGCAAGTTGCGCGTTGAGGCACGCATCCAGATGCCCAACGTCACCGGCAACGCGGCCGCCGGCTACTGGCCCGCGTTCTGGATGCTGGGCGCCCCCTACCGGGGCAACTACCAGAACTGGCCGAGCGTCGGCGAGCTCGACATCATGGAGAACGTCAACGGCATCAACAAGACCTGGGCCACCATGCACTGCGGGACGGCCTCGGGCGGCCCCTGCAACGAGACGACGGGCCTGGGCAATTCGACCGCCTGTCCCAACTCCACCTGTCAGTCCGGCTTCCACACCTACACCATGGAGTGGGACCGCTCGGCCGGCCCGGAGGCGATCCGCTTCTACGTCGACGGCGTCAACTACCAGACGGTGACGTCGAACCAGGTGGACGCCACCACCTGGAACAACGCCACCAACCATGGCTTCTTCATCATCCTGAACGTGGCGATGGGCGGCGGCTTCCCCGCGGCCTTCGGCGGCGGGCCGACCAGTGCGACGGAGCCCGGCCACCCGATGCTGGTGGACTACGTCCAGGTGCTGTCGTCCGGTGGTGGCGGTACCACTCCCCCGCCGACCGGCAACCGGGACGCCTACAGCGCCATCCAGGCGGAGTCCTTCGACAGCCAGTCGGGCGTCACCACCGAGGCCACCTCGGACACCGGCGGCGGCCAGGACGTCGGATACATCGCGAACGGTGACTGGGCCCTCTACAAGGGCGTCAACTTCGGTTCCACGGCGGCCAAGCAGTTCTACGCCCGGGTGGCCAGCGGCGCCGCGTCCGGGGTCAGCGGTCTGGTCCAGGTCCGCCTGGACAGCGCCACCAGCACCCCCATCGGCAGCTTCGCCGTCGGCAACACGGGCGGCTGGCAGTCCTGGACGACGGTCCCGGCCAACATCAGCTCGGTCACGGGCACGCACGACGTCTATCTGACCTTCAGCAGCGGCCAGCCGGCGGACTTCGTGAACGTGAACTGGTTCGACTTCGGGCACTGACACCGCCCGGTACCGGCGAGGGGCTTCACGCGCGGCGTGAAGCCCCTCCTTCGCGTCTCACCGCAGCTCCGCCCGGAACGCCGCCGGTGTCAGCTCCGTGTGCTGCTGGAAGAACTTGGAGAAGTTCGCCGCGTCGGGGAAGCCGATCGCCGCGCCCACCCGGCCGATCGGCATGTCCGTGTGGGCGAGGAGGCGCTTGGCCTCCAGGATCACGCGTTTGTCGATGAAGCCCTTCGGGGTCTCGCCGGTGGCGGCACGGACCGCGCGGACCAGGGTGCGGCGGGAGTAACCGAGGGAGTCGGCATAGCCGCTGACGCTGTGGTTGGTGGCGAAGCCCTTCTCCACGGCGTCGCGGAAGCGGGTGAAGGTGGTGTCCGACTGGAGGCGGGCCGCCTCGGCGGAGCTGGCCGCCAGATGGGCGAGACGGATGAGGAACGCCGTGAGGGAGTGGCGCAGTACGGCGGTGTGCAGGCTCGGCGGCAGGCTCTCGGTGTCCTCGTACTCGCGGGCGAGCTGGGCGAGGGCCGAGCGGAGGCCGGCCAGCCGGGACGCGTCGGGGCTGAGCAGCGGCGGGAGGTCGTAGCGGTAGAGGCCGGTGGCCTCCACGGTGGCGCGCGGCAGGAAGCCGGGCTGCATGGTCAGCACGGTTCCGCAGTACTCGCTCGTGCGGGAGAAGCGGTGGACCTGGCCGGGGCGGATCCACAGCAGGTCGCCGGCGTTCGCCTCGTACTCGGCGAAGTCGATCATGTGGCGGACCGGGCCGGCGTCGAAGAGCATCACGACATGGAAGTCGATGCGGTGGACACGATGCAGGGGGGCGTCGGCGTGCCATGTGCGGTCGGTTCCCATCGGGCCCACCTGCATCCCGACGCCCCGCACGCTCAGCTCGACCGGGAAGGGGAACGTTCTGATCCCGTCCACCTCGCCGTCGCCGTCTCCGCCTTGGATGCTTCTGTCCGCCATGTCCCTCTACCGCCGCCCAGCTGCTGCTTCCGGTGTCCCACTTTCACCACAGGCTGGCACACGAGGACCTTCCCTCGTAAAAGTCAGACTTTTAAGTTTGAACGGGTCAGGCCAGCAATCCCACTCAGATCGAGGATTTCTTGAAGATGAGTACGCAGACACCGGACAGCTTCGAATGGACCGAGCTCGACCGTCGGGCCGTCGACACGGCCCGTCTGCTCGCGGCCGACGCCGTGCAGAAGGTCGGCAACGGCCACCCGGGCACCGCCATGAGCCTCGCCCCGGCGGCGTACACGATCTTTCAGAAGTTGATGCGTCACGATCCTGCCGACCCGGAGTGGACCGGCCGTGACCGGTTCGTCCTCTCCCCCGGACACACCTCGCTGACCCTGTACACCCAGCTCTTCCTCGCCGGATACGAGGTCGAGCTGGACGATCTGAAGGCCTTCCGCACGCACGGGTCGCGGACCCCCGGCCACCCGGAGTACGGGCACACCGCCGGTGTGGAGACCACCACCGGCCCGCTCGGCCAGGGCGCCGCCAACGCCGTCGGCATGGCGATGGCCGCCCGCTACGAGCGCGGCCTGTTCGACCCCGAGGCCCCCGAGGGCACCTCCCCCTTCGACCACACCGTCTGGGCGATCGTCTCCGACGGCGACCTGGAGGAGGGCGTCTCCGCCGAGGCCTCCTCGATGGCCGGCCACCAGAAGCTCGGCAACCTGGTCTTCCTCTACGACGACAACCACATCTCCATCGAGGGCGACACCGCGACCGCGTTCTCCGAGGACGTGCTCAAGCGGTACGAGGCCTACGGCTGGCACACCCAGCGCGTCGAGCCCACGGAGAACGGCGACGTCGACGTGCCCGCGCTGTACGCGGCCCTGAAGGCGGCGCAGGCCGAGACCGGGCGCCCCTCGATCGTCGCGATGCGCACGATCATCGCCTGGCCCGCCCCGAACGCTCAGAACACCGAGGCCTCCCACGGCTCGGCGCTGGGCGCGGACGAGATCGCCGCCACCAAGCGCGTCCTCGGCTTCGACCCGGAGCAGTCCTTCCAGGTGGACGCCGACGTCCTCGCCCACGCCCGCCAGGCCCTGGACCGGGGTGCCGAGGCGCACGCGGCCTGGGACAAGCAGATCGACAAGTGGCGCGGCGCGAACCCCGAGCGGGCCGAGTTGTTCGACCGGATCGTGGCCGGCCGGCTCCCGGAGGGCTGGGAGGAGGCGCTGCCGGTGTTCGAGGAGGGCAAGGCCGTCGCGACACGTGCCGCCTCCGGCAAGGTGCTCCAGGCCCTCGGCGCCGTCCTGCCCGAGCTGTGGGGCGGCTCCGCCGACCTGGCCGGCTCGAACAACACCACCATCGACAAGACGTCGTCGTTCCTGCCGGAGGGCAACCCGCTGCCGGAGGCCGACCCCTACGGCCGAACCGTCCACTTCGGCATCCGCGAGTTCTCGATGGCCGCGGAGATGAACGGCATCGCCCTGCACGGCAACACCCGCATCTACGGCGGCACCTTCCTGGTGTTCTCCGACTACATGCGCAACGCGGTGCGGATGTCGGCGCTGATGCAGCTGCCCGTCACCTACGTGTGGACGCACGACTCCATCGGCCTCGGCGAGGACGGCCCCACGCACCAGCCGGTCGAGCACCTCGCCTCCCTGCGCGCCATCCCCGGCCTGAACGTCGTCCGCCCGGCCGACGCCAACGAGACGGCGATCGCCTGGGCCGAGATCCTCAAGCGGCACGCCACCGACCCGGCCCCGCACGGTCTCGCGCTCACCCGCCAGGGAGTGCCGACGTACGCGCCCAACCCCGATGCGGCGAAGGGCGGTTACGTCCTGAAGGAGTCCTCGACGCAGACCCCGGACGTCGTCCTGATCGCCACCGGCTCCGAGGTGCAGCTCGCCGTCGCCGCGCGGGAACTGCTGGAGGCGGAGGGGGTCGGCGCGCGGGTGGTGTCGATGCCGTCCGTGGAGTGGTTCGAGGAGCAGCCGCGCGAGTACCGCGAGAGCGTCCTTCCGCCGTCCGTGCGAGCCCGTGTCGCCGTCGAGGCCGGGATCGGTCTGACGTGGTACCGCTTCACCGGTGACGCGGGACGCATCGTCTCCCTCGAGCACTTCGGCGCCTCCGCCGACGCCAAGACCCTGTTCGCCGAGTACGGCTTCACCCCCGAGAACGTCGCAGCGGCCGCCCGGGAATCCCTGGCCGCCGCCCGCGGTTGATCCGATCGCAAGAAAGAAGATGATCACAGTGACCGAAGTGACCGCGACCGCGGGAGCACTCAAGCGCCTGAGCGACGAAGGCGTCTCCATCTGGCTGGACGACCTCTCCCGCCGCCGGATCGAGTCCGGCAACCTCGCCGAACTCGTCGCGAACAGCAACGTGGTGGGCGTGACCACCAACCCTTCCATCTTCCAGGCCGCCATCGGCTCGGGCGCGGGCTACGAGGAGCAGCTCGCCGACCTGGCGGTGCGGGGCGTCACGGTCGAGGAGGCCGTGCGGATGATGACCACCGCGGACGTCCGCGCCGCCGCCGACGTCCTGCGGCCCGTGTACGACGCCACCGGCGGCCGGGACGGCCGGGTCTCCATCGAGGTCGATCCGCGTCTGGCCCACGACACGAAGGCCACAGTCGCCGAGGCCAGGCAGCTCGCCTGGCTCGTGGACCGCCCCAACGTCATGATCAAGATTCCGGCGACGAAGGCCGGCCTCCCGGCGATCACCGAGGTCATCGGCCTCGGCATCAGCGTCAACGTCACGCTGATCTTCTCCCTGGAGCGCTACCGCGAGGTCATGGACGCCTACCTCGCAGGCCTGGAGAAGGCACGGGCCGCGGGCCTCGACCTCTCCGTCATCCACTCCGTGGCCTCCTTCTTCGTCTCCCGTGTCGACTCCGAGGTCGACAAGCGGCTCTCCGCCCTCAGCTCCCCCGAGGCCGCCGCCCTCAAGGGCAAGGCGGCGCTGGCCAACGCACGCCTCGCCTACCAGGCCTACGAGGAGGTCTTCAGCGGAGAGCGCTGGACCGCCCTCGCCGGGGCGCGGGCCAACAAGCAGCGCCCGCTGTGGGCGTCGACCGGCGTGAAGGACCCGGCGTACAAGGACACCCTGTACGTCGACGAGCTGGTCGCGCCGGGCACCGTCAACACGATGCCGGAAGCCACCCTCAACGCCACCGCCGACCACGGCGAGATCACCGGCGACACGGTGACCGGCGGCTACGAGCAGGCCCACGCCGACCTGACCGCCGTGGAGGCGCTCGGCATCTCCTACGACGAGGTCGTGCAGCAGCTGGAGGACGAGGGCGTCGCCAAGTTCGAGGTGGCCTGGCAGGAGCTGCTGGACGCCGTCACGAAGTCTCTGAACAGCAAGGGGGCCGACGCGGAATGACCGAGATTCCCGCCACCGACTGGCAGAACCCGCTGCGCGACGCCCGGGACCGGCGGCTGCCGCGCATCGCCGGCCCGTCCGGGCTCGTCATCTTCGGCGTCACCGGTGACCTCTCCCGCAAGAAGCTGATGCCGGCCGTCTACGACCTGGCCAACCGCGGTCTGCTGCCGCCGGGCTTCTCCCTCGTCGGGTTCGCCCGCCGGGACTGGGAGGACCAGGACTTCGCGCAGGTCGTGCACGACGCGGTCCGCGAGCACGCGCGCACCGAGTTCCGCGAGGAGGTCTGGCAGCAGCTCGCCGAGGGCATGCGGTTCATCCCCGGCGACTTCGACGACGACACGGCGTTCGAGCAGCTGCGCAGCACCGTCGACGAGCTCGACAAGGCCCGCGGCACGAGCGGCAACTACGCCTTCTACCTCTCCGTACCGCCGAAGTTCTTCCCCAAGGTCGTCGAGCAGCTGAAGCAGCACGGCCTCGCGGATGCGCCCGAGGGTTCCTGGCGGCGCGCGGTCATCGAGAAGCCCTTCGGCCGCGATCTGGCCACCGCCCGGGAGCTGAACGCGCTCGTGCACGACGTGTTCGAGCCGGACCAGGTCTTCCGCATCGACCACTACCTGGGCAAGGAGACCGTCCAGAACATCCTGGCGCTGCGCTTCGCCAACGAGATGTACGAGCCCATCTGGAACCGGTCGTACGTCGACCACGTGCAGATCACCATGGCCGAGGACATCGGCATCGGCGGCCGCGCCGGCTACTACGACGGCATCGGCGCCGCCCGTGACGTCATCCAGAACCACCTGCTCCAGTTGATGGCCCTCACGGCCATGGAGGAGCCGGCCTCCTTCGACGCGGAGTCGCTGCTGACGGAGAAGCTGAAGGTGCTCAGGGCCGTGAAGGTGCCGGAGGACCTCGGCCGGCACACGGTGCGCGGGCAGTACGCGGCCGCCTGGCAGGGCGGCGAGAAGGTACGCGGCTACCTCGACGAGGACGGCATCGACCCGGCCTCGACGACGGACACGTACGCCGCCATAAAGCTCAACGTGGACAACCGGCGGTGGGCGGGCGTGCCGTTCTACCTGCGGGCCGGCAAGCGGCTCGGCCGTCGCGTCACCGAGATCGCGGTCGTCTTCCAGCGGGCGCCGCACTCCCCCTTCGACTCGACCGCGACCGAGGAGCTGGGCGAGAACGCGATCGTCATCCGCGTCCAGCCCGACGAGGGCATGACGGTCCGCTTCGGCTCCAAGGTGCCGGGCACCTCCATGGAGATCCGGGACGTGTCGATGGACTTCGCCTACGGCGAGTCCTTCACGGAGTCCAGCCCTGAGGCGTACGAGCGGCTCATCCTGGACGTGCTGCTCGGCGACGCCAACCTTTTCCCCCGTCACCAGGAAGTGGAAGAGTCCTGGAAGATCCTCGACCCGATCGAGGAGTACTGGGCGAAGAACGGCAAGCCGGCGCAGTACGCCTCGGGGACCTGGGGACCCGGGGAAGCCGACGAGATGCTCGCACGAGACGGACGGAGCTGGCGCAGGCCATGAAGATCGACCTGACCGACACCACGGCAAGCAAGATCAACAAGGCGCTGGTGCAGGGTCGCCGCGCCCTGGGCACGCCCGCCGTGGGCATGGTCCTGACGATGGTGATCGTCACGGACGAGGAGAACGCCTACGACGCGATCAAGGCGGCCGAGGAGGCCTCGCACGAGCATCCCTCGCGCACCCTGGTCGTCATCAGGCGGCAGGCCCGTACCCCGCGCGACCGCATCGCGTCCAAGCTGGACGCCGAGGTGCGGGTGGGCTCCGACGCGGGCACCGGCGAGACGGTGGTGCTGCGCACCTACGGCGAGGTGTCCGACCACGCCGACTCGGTCGTGCTGCCGCTGCTGCTGCCGGACGCGCCGGTCGTCGTGTGGTGGCCGGTGGACGCGCCGGACAACCCCTCGAAGGACCCGCTGGGCGCGCTCGCGCAGCGCAGGATCACCGACCTGTACGCGGTGGAGAACCCGCTCCAGGAGCTGGAGACCCGCAGGCGTTCCTACGCCCCCGGCGACACCGACCTCGCCTGGACCCGGCTGACGCCGTGGCGTTCGATGCTGGCCGCCGCCCTGGACCAGGCCCGCGCCCAGATCATCTCGGGCGCGGTGGAGGCCGAGGCGGAGAACCCGGCGGCCGAGCTGCTGGCGCGCTGGCTGGAGGCGCGGCTGAACGTGAAGATCGACCGCGTGGTCACCGCGGGGCCGGTCGTCACCGCGGTCCGCCTGGGCACGGTCGACGGCGAGATCGTCATCGACCGCCCGGAGGGCCCGCTGGCCACCCTGTCCCTGCCGGGCCAGCCGTCCCGCACCCTCGCGCTGAAGGTGCGCACCACCTCCGAACTCATCGCCGAGGAGCTGCGCCGCCTCGACGCCGACGAGATGTACGCCGTGGCCCTGCGGGCCGAGGCCGCCAAGGAGACCGTCTGATGTCCGACAACCCCCAGCTCTCCCGGCGCCCCGAGTGGACCGCGCTCGAGGACCACCGCGCCCAGGGGCAGCCGCAGTTGCGTGAGCTGTTCGCGACGGACCCGGGGCGCGCGGAGCGGTACGTGGTGCGCGTGGGCGACCTGCGCATCGACTACTCCAAGCACCTCGTCACCGACGAGACGCTCGCGTTGCTGCAGGAACTGGCCACCGCCACCGACGTGTTCGGGCTGCGGGACGCCATGTTCCGCGGTGAGCGGATCAACCTCACCGAGGACCGTGCCGTCCTGCACACCGCGCTGCGCGCCGCGCGGGACGCGGTGGTCGAGGTCGACGGCGAGAACGTGGTGCCGAAGGTTCACGAAGTCCTCGACAAGATGAGCGACTTCGCCGGACGGGTCCGCTCCGGCGAGTGGACCGGCCACACCGGAAGGCGCATCAGGAACGTCGTCAACATCGGCATCGGTGGCTCCGACCTCGGTCCGGCGATGGCCTACGAGGCCCTGCGGGCCTTCACTGCGCGGGAGTTGACGTTCCGGTTCGTGTCGAACGTCGACGGGGCCGACCTGCACGAGGCGGTCCGCGACCTGGACCCGGCGGAGACGCTGTTCATCGTCGCGTCCAAGACGTTCACCACCATCGAGACGATCACCAACGCGACCTCCGCCCGCTCCTGGCTGCTGGCCGGCCTCGGTGGGGACGACAAGGCGGTGGCCCGGCACTTCGTGGCGCTGTCGACGAACGCCGAGAAGGTCACGGCCTTCGGCATCGACCCTGACAACATGTTCGAGTTCTGGGACTGGGTCGGCGGCCGCTACTCCTACGACTCCGCGATCGGCCTGTCCCTGATGATCGCCATCGGCCCGGACCGCTTCCGCGAGATGCTCGACGGCTTCCGCATCGTCGACGAGCACTTCCGCACCGCCCCCGCCGAGGCCAACGCCCCGCTGCTGCTGGGCCTGCTGGGCATCTGGTACGGCAACTTCTTCGACGCCCAGTCGCACGCGGTGCTGCCGTACAGCCACTACCTCTCCAAGTTCACCGCGTACCTCCAGCAGCTGGACATGGAGTCCAACGGCAAGTCGGTGCAGCGCGACGGACAGCCGGTGGGCTGGCAGACCGGACCGGTGGTGTGGGGCACGCCCGGCACCAACGGCCAGCACGCCTACTACCAGTTGATCCATCAGGGCACGAAGCTGATCCCCGCGGACTTCATCGGCTTCGCCCGCCCGGTCGGCGAACTGAGCGACGAACTCAAGGCCCAGCACGACCTGTTGATGGCCAACCTGTTCGCGCAGGGCCAGGCGCTGGCGTTCGGCAAGACCGCGGAGGAGGTCCGTGCGGAGGGGGTTCCCGAGGAGCAGGTCGCGCACCGCACCTTCAACGGCAACCACCCCACCACCACCATCCTGGCCCGCGAGCTGACGCCCTCGGTCCTCGGCCAGCTGATCGCCCTCTACGAGCACAAGGTGTTCGTGCAGGGCGCGGTCTGGAACATCGACTCCTTCGACCAGTGGGGCGTCGAGCTCGGCAAGGTGCTCGCCAAGCGCGTCGAGCCCGCCCTGACCGAGGGCGCGGACGTCCCCGGCCTCGACCCCTCCACCACCGCACTCGTGGCCGCCTACCGCGACCTCAAGGAAGGCAACTGAACATGACAGCGATGCAGCTGGGCCTCATCGGTCTGGGCAAGATGGGCGGCAACATGCGCGAGCGGCTCCGCCGCGCCGGCCACACCGTCATCGGCTACGACCGCAATCCCGAGCTCTCCGACGCGGCGAGCCTCGCCGACCTGGTCGACAAGCTCGAAGCCCCCCGCGTGGTCTGGGTGATGGTCCCGGCCGGCGGCCCGACCCAGTCGGTCGTGGACGAGCTGGGCGACCTCCTCTCCCCCGGCGACACCGTCGTGGACGGCGGCAACTCCCGCTGGACCGACGACGAGAAGCACGCCGCCGAACTCGGCGCCAAGGGCATCGGCTTCGTCGACGCGGGCGTCTCCGGTGGCGTGTGGGGGCTGCAGAACGGCTACGCGCTCATGGTCGGCGGCGACAAGGAGCACGTCGAGCGGCTCCAGCCGATCTTCGACGCGCTCAAGCCGGAGGGCCCGTACGGCTATGTCCACGCGGGCAAGGTCGGCGCCGGGCACTTCTCCAAGATGGTCCACAACGGCATCGAGTACGCCATGATGCAGGCCTACGCCGAGGGCTGGGAGCTGCTGGAGAAGGTCGACTCCGTGGACAACGTCCGCGAGGTCTTCCGCTCCTGGCAGGAGGGCACGGTCATCCGCTCCTGGCTGCTGGACCTCGCGGTCAACGCCCTCGACGAGGACCCGCACCTGGACAAGCTGAAGGGCTTCGCGCAGGACTCCGGCGAGGGCCGGTGGACGGTCGAGGCGGCCATCGACAACGCCGTGCCGCTGCCCGCCATCACGGCCTCCCTCTTCGCGCGGTTCTCCTCCCGCCAGGACGACTCGCCGCAGATGAAGATGGTCGCCGCGCTGCGCAACCAGTTCGGCGGCCACGCCGTCGAGTCGAAGAAGTAGCGTGCCATGGGTGACCTCCTCCTGGTCCGTCACGGCGAGACCGAGTGGAGCGCCTCGGGACAGCACACCAGCTTCACGGACCTGCCCCTCACCCACCGCGGTGAGGAGCAGGCCAAGTCCCTCGCTCCGCTCCTCGCCCGGCGGACGTACGCACTCGCCCTCACCAGCCCGCTGACCCGCGCCGTCCGGACCGCCGAACTGGCGGGCCTGACCGGCACGGCCGTCGAGCCGAACCTGCACGAGTGGAACTACGGCGCCTACGAGGGCATCACCACCGTCGAGATCCACCGCACCCGTCCGCACTGGGACCTGTGGCTGCACGGCGTCCCGCCTGGCGGCGAGGGCCGGCCGGGCGAGTCGCCGGCCGAGGTCGGCGAGCGGGCCGACCGGGTGCTGTCCCGGGTCGACGCCGCCCTGCAGAACAGCACGGGTGACGTGATCCTGGTCGCCCACGGTCACTTCCTGCGCGTGCTGACGGCACGCCGGCTGGGGCTGTCCCCGGCCGAGGGCAGGCTGTTCCAGCTGGCGACGGGGACGGTCGGCCGGCTGTCCACCGAGCACGGCCACCCGGTCATCGCCGAGTGGAACACCCGGCCTTAGGACCGCGACCGGCACCGGCCACACGAACGGCCTCGCTCAACACCCCTGGTGGAGCGAGGCCGTTGGCGTAGTGGCCGGACCCGGGACTGACTAGAGTTCCCGGGTTGTGGAGATCAACGAGCTGACGGAGGCCGAGCGGCGGGTGTGGCGGGCGTTCGCCACAGGGGCGGCCGTCGACTTCCGCGCGGGCGACGACGAGGACCCGGTGGAGGGCGCCCGGTGGGGGCCCGAACGGACCGTACGGGCAAGCGTGTTGCGCGCCCTGTTGCTCAACGGGCCCCAGGAGCCGGGGGAGATAGCGGCGCTCAAGCTGGCCGGGGCCCGGATCATCGGGGTGCTCGACCTGCGCTACGGCGCGACCGACTTTGCCGTCCGGCTGAGCCACTGCCACTTCCACGAGGTTCCGGAGCTGTACGGCGCCCGGTTCCGCCAGCTCAACCTGAGCCACTCGGCGCTGCCCGGCCTGGTCGCGGCCACCCTGCGCGTGGAGGGAGTGCTGCGGCTGACCGACTGCCGGATCACCGGGCCCGTGCGGCTCGGCGGGGCCCACATCTCCGGTGCGCTGTTCCTGGAGCGGGCGCGGCTGTCGGCGCCGGACGACCCCGAGCCGGTGCTGCGGCTGCACCACGCCGAGATCGGGGACGACCTGTGGGCACCGGGCATGCGGGCCGACGGCCAGGCGCAGCTCGACGGGGCGGCCGTCGCCGGCACGGTGAACCTGGAGGGGGCGCACTTCCGCAACCCCGGGGCCACCGCGCTGAGCGCCCTGAACCTCGACGCCGGCTCCGATGTGCGGATGCGGCAGGTGCGGGCCGAGGGGCGGATCGACTTCCGCGGCTGCCGGATACCGGGCCGGCTCGAACTGACCCTGTCCCGGCTCTCCAACCCCGGCGGGACGGCGCTGCGCGTCAGCAGCGGCACCGTCGGAGAGCTGTGGCTGCGCCGGAGCGAACCCGTCGACGGCATCCTCAATCTGCGTCGCGCGCGTCTCGACGTCCTGTACCTCGACCCGGAGGTGCTGCCGCAGCGGGTCTTCCTCAGCGACCTCACCTACACCACCCTCACCCCGCACGAGCCCGCCGAGCGCCGCCTGCCCATGCTGGAGCGCGACCCCCGGTACGAGCCCCACGCCTACGAGCAGCTGACCGCCGCCTACCGCCGCATCGGCGACGACTACGCCGCCCGCCTGGTCCAGCTCGCCAAACAGCGCCGCCTGCGCACCACCCGCGCCTGGTACGGCCGCCTGTGGGGGTACGTCCAGGACGCCACCGTCGGCTACGGCTTCCGTCCGCTGCGGGCGGCCGTCTGGCTGCTGTCGCTGCTCGCGATCGGCTCGATCGCGTACGCGGTGCACCATCCCCGGCCCCTGAAGGCGTCGGAGGCCCCGCACTTCAACCCGGTCTTCTACACCCTCGACCTGCTCCTGCCCGTGATCTCCTTCGGCCAGGAGGACGCCTTCGCCCCGTCCGGCTGGCACCAGTACCTCGCCTACGGCCTGATCATCACCGGCTGGATCCTGGCCACCACCGTCGTCACCGGCGTGACCAGGAGCGTCAGCCGCCAGTGAGCCGGCGCACCGCGTGCTGGGCGGCCAGCCGGACGGGGGCGTTGGCCGCGCCGTAGCCGCGGTAGCCGCCGTCGCGCTGGACCAGTTCGAAGAAGACGCGGCCCACGGTCCGGGTGTAGCAGTGCCGGAACTCCCCGTACGCGTCACGGTCGTAGAGGATGCCCAGTTCGCGATACGTCTCCAGCTCTCCGTCGGCGAACTCGAACCGGGCGGCCAGGTCGTCGTGGTAGTTCGACGGCATCGGCAGCAGCGCGCCGCCCGCCGCCCGGAAGCGACGGGCCGCCGCCACCACGTCCGGGGTCGCCAGCGCGATGTGCTGGGCGTGGACGGTGTCGTCGGCCGGTGCCGCACCGACCGACAGGGCGATACGGACGCCGCCGCCGTCGCCCGTCACCGCGCGGCTGCGCAGCAGGCCGTAGGGGTCGGCGACGTCCACGCTCTCCTGGGCGGACAGGCCGAGGACGCCGCGGTGGAAGAGAGCGGCCTCGTCGAAGTGGTGCCAGGGCTGGACGAGCGCGAGGTGGTCGATGCCGGTCACCCCGGCGCCCTCGGCGGGCTGTCCGGTGTCCTCGAAGTCGGCCCGCCAGTCGGGGAGTCCGGGGCGGTCGGTGGCGCAGAAGAAGAGCTCCGTGCCGTCGGGGGCCGCCACGGCGTCCAGCGGGGCGTCCCCCTCGGCCCGCCTGCGCGGCAGCACCGGCGCGAGCAGCGCCTCGGCCCGGCGGGCGGCGCCGGCCGGATCCGGGGACTCCAGGCCGATCGCGGCGAGCCCGGTGCCGTCGCCGCGTCGTACGGGCGTGCCGGTGTTGACGAGGATGCGGGCCTCGCCCTGCTGCCACAGGTCGACCGGCTTGCCGCGGTGCCGGGCGCCGCGGGTGAAGCCCAGGGCGCCGAGCACTTCGGCGACCGGCTCGGCGTCTGGCGTGACCAGTTCGGCGAAGGCGACGCCGGTCGGGACGACGGGGGCGGGCAGGTCCGCCAGGCCCACCTGCTCCTCCAGGACGAGCAGGGAACGCTGCGCGTCCACCGCGGTGGGACCGGCCTCGGCCTGGCGGAAGACGTCGTTGAAGACCTCCAGGGAGAGCGGGCCGTCGTATCCCGTGCGCAGCACGTGCCGCACCAGGCCGGCCACGTCGAAGCCGCCCTGGCCGGGGAAGCAGCGGTAGTGGCGGCTCCACTGCAGGACGTCCATCGCGAGCAGCGGGGCGTCCGCGAGCTGGAGGAAGAAGATCTTCTCGCCGGGGATGTCCTCGATGCCCTTGGGGTCCGAGCCGCGCGAGAGGATGTGGAAGCTGTCCAGGCAGATGCCCAGCGCGGCGTGGCCGGCCGTCTCGACGACGTGCCATGCGTGGTCGTAGGTGCTGACGTGCCGGCCCCAGGCCAGCGCCTCGTAGGCGACGCGGACGCCGAAGTCCTGCGCGAGGTCGGCGAGTCGGCTCAGGTGCGCGGCGGCGAGGGCGTCGTCGTCGACGGCAAGCGGGTGGACGCTGGAGCAGACGAGGACCGTGTCGGCGCCGAGGCGCCGCATCAGCTCGAACTTGTGCCGGGCGCGCCGCAGGTTCCGCGTGAACTCCGCCTCCGGTACGGCCTCGATGTCCCGCATGGGCTGGTAGAGGTCGACGGTGAGGCCGAGGTCGGCGCACCGGGCGCGGATCTCCTCGGGGGTGAGGGGGCTCGCGAGCAGGTCGTTCTCGAAGATCTCGACGCCGTCGAAGCCGGCCCGGGAGGCCGCGGTCAGCTTCTCGGTGAGGGAGCCGCTGAGGGAGACGGTCGCGATGGACGTACGCACTTTCGGGTACCTCGCTTCAGTTCGCGGCGGTGACGGCGCCCGCGAGTTCGCCGATGTCGCGCAGCATGCGTGCCGTGTCGGGCTCACGGCCGGTGAAGAGGCGGAAGGCGTCCGCGGCCTGGAAGACGGCCATGCCGCCGCCGTCCAGCGTGGCGCAGCCCAACCCGCGTGCGGTGCGCAGCAGTTCGGTCTCCAGCGGGCGGTAGACGACCTCGGCCACCCACAGTCCAGGGCGCAGCAGTGCGGCGGCGAAGGGCAGGCCGGGGTGGGCGGCCATGCCGGTCGGCGTGGCGTGCACGACGCCGTCGGCCCGGTCGAGGAGCTCCGCGAGCCGGTCCGGGGTCGCGGCGGCGGCGCGCCCGGCGCCGAAGTGACGGTTCAGGGCGGCGGCGAGGCCGGCCGCCCGGTCGGCGAGCGCGTCCACGACGGTGACCCGCCCGGCTCCGAGGGTGAGCGTGGCGTGCGCGACGGCCGCCCCCGCCCCGCCGGCGCCGAGCTGCACGACCCGCTCCAGCGGTACGTCGGGCAGCCCGCGGGCGAAGGACGCGGCGAAGCCGGTGACGTCGGTGTTGTGGCCGATCGCGCGGCCGTCCTCGAAGACGATCGTGTTGACCGCGCCGAGGGCCTCGGCCTGCGGGGCGAGCGCGTCGAGGTGGTCGATGACCAGTTGCTTGCAGGGGTGGGTGATGTTCAGGCCGTCGAAGCCGAGGTCGCGGGCGGCCCGCACCAGGTCGCCGACCGCCTCCGGGCGCACGCCGAGGGTGTCGATGTCGATGAGCCGGTACAGGTAGCGCAGGCCCTGCCGGTCCGCTTCCCGCTCGTGCAGCGCCGGGCTGAGCGAGGGGCCGATGCCGGCGCCAATCAGTCCGACGAGATACGAGTCCTTGGTCACGCGGTCCTCCTGAGCCAGGGCGCTAATGTACGAACCAGTACGTTAGCTATATCAGCCGGACGGCTCCCCGGGAAGACCCCGCAGGGCGGTGCCCGGCGCTCCTTCTAGAATCTGCGGCACCGGCCGCACTCCCGAAGGAACCCGATGACCAGCGTCGACGAACCGGCACGACCGAACGGGCGGATCCGCGACGCCGCCCGCACCCAGGCCGAGATCCTCGACGTGGCCACCCAGGAGTTCGCGCGGGCCGGCTACGACGGCGCCCGGGTCGACGAGATCGCCGCCCGCACCCGTACCACCAAGCGGATGATCTACTACTACTTCGGCGGCAAGGAGCAGCTCTTCACGGCCGTCCTGGAGCGGGCGTACGGCGTGATCCGCGAGGCCGAGCAGCAGCTCGACGTCGACCACCTGGACCCGGTCGCGGCGATCCGGCGCCTGGCGGAGCTGACGTTCGACCACCACGAGCGGCACCCGGACTTCATCCGCCTGGTCAGCATCGAGAACATCCACGGCGCCGAGCACATCGCCGCCTCCGAGAAGCTCGGCAGGATGGGCTCCCCCGCCCTCGACGTGATCCGCCGCATCCTGGCCGCCGGGCAGGAGTCGGGCCTGTTCACGGCCGACGTCGACGCGGTCGACCTGCACGCGATGATCAGCTCGTTCTGCTTCTTCCGGGTCGCCAACCGGGCGACCTTCGGCGCCCTGTTCGACCGCGACCTGGTGGACCCGGGCCGGCGCGAGCACTACCGCGCCATGCTGGGCGACATGGTGATCGCCTACCTGACGGCGGAGCGGACCGCCGACTGAGGTCGTACGACGGCACCCCTTGACACCCGGGAAACGCGGCTGCAACATCCCTGGACCACCGCTACTAACTATCCAGTGCGTTAATTAGCCGGGTAGCACCCGGCGCGGCCGCCCCATCACCCCAGGGCTGCGGCACCTTCCCTCTCCGCTCACTCCACCTACGCTGGAGTTCCCCCGAAGGAGCACCGCCGTGTCGTCCGTCCCCGCCGAAGCCGTCGGGCAGCCGAAGAAGGCGGCCGCCGCCGCCTGGATCGGCAGCGCCCTGGAGTACTACGACTTCTTCATCTACGGCAGCGCGGCCGCGCTGATCTTCCCGAAGGTGTTCTTCGACGAGTCCGACCCCGCCACCGCGACCCTGCTGTCGCTGGCCACCTTCGGTGTCGCGTACGCGGCCCGGCCGGTCGGCGCGCTCTTCCTCGGCCACTTCGGCGACCGGCTCGGCCGCAAGAAGATCATGGTCTTCACGCTGATCCTGATGGGCCTGTCGACGTTCCTGATCGGCTGCCTGCCCACCCGCGCCCAGGTCGGCACCCTCGCGCCGGTCCTGCTCGTGCTGTGCCGGGTGTTGCAGGGCATCTCCGCCGCCGGCGAGCAGGCCAGCGCCAACTCCATGACCCTTGAGCACGCGCCGGGACACCGGCGGGGCTTCTTCACCAGCTTCACGCTCAGCGGCACCCAGGGCGGCCAGCTCATCGCCACCCTGGTCTTCATCCCCGTGGCGGCCCTGCCCGAGGACCAGTTGCTGTCGTGGGGCTGGCGGGTCCCGTTCTGGGCGAGCGTCGGCGTCGCGGCCGTCGGCTACGTCATCCGCCGCAAGCTGGAGGAGACACCGCTCTTCACGCGGCAGGCGGCCTCCTCCGAGGGGGTCGTGAAGCTGCCGCTGGCGGTGCTGATGCGCGAGCACTGGGCGGACGTACTGCGGGTGATCGCGGGCGCGCTGGTCGCCTCGGTCTCCACGATCTTCACGGTCTGGGCGCTCGCCTACGCCACCGGCGACGCCGTCGGCATGTCCCGCTCCTCGATGCTGTGGGTGGGCGCCCTCGCGAACCTCGTCGCGCTCGCGGCGATCCCGCTGTGGGCGACGCTGTCGGACCGCATCGGCCGCCGTCCGGTGTATCTGATCGGCGCGGCGGGCAGCGCGGTGGCGATGTTCGGGTACCTCTGGGCGATCTCCACCGGTGACTACCCGCTGACCCTGGTGCTGGGCGTCGTCGCCTTCGGTGTCGTCTACAGCGCCGCGAACGGTGTGTGGCCGTCCTTCTACGGCGAGATGTTCTCCACCCGGGTCCGCCTGTCCGGCATGGCGATCGGCACCCAGATCGGCTTCGCCGTGGCCGGTTTCGCGGTCACCTTCGCCGCCGAGATCGCTGGTCCCGACGGCAGCGACTGGTCCTCGGTGGCCCTGTTCACCGCGGCCCTGTGCGTCCCGCCGGTGATCGCCGCCCTCTCGGCCCGCGAGACGGCCAGGGTTCCCACCGAACGGCTCGGCGAGCGCCCGGCCGACGAGCCGGCCCGGCGGGAGACGGTGACGGCCTGACCCCCGGGTCGTGCGAGCCCCGGGCTCCGGCGGACCGCCTGCCCCCGGGGCTCGTGTCGTACGAGTCCGCGCCCCAGGCGTGGGAGATCGCGTGGTCGCCGGCGGATCTTCCCCCGCGCCGCGTGCGCGAGGTACGGACAGGCGGTTGCCGCGCCCCGGGGCGCGAACGTGGCGGGCAGCCGCTCCGTGGGTCACGGCCCCGGGGCCGGCACTCCAGCGGCTCCCCGCGGCCGCGGGTGCCGCGGCTCGTACACGGCGATCTCGCCGCCGCCCGGCATCCGGAAGGCCGTCACCCGGCCCCAGCTGACGTCCTGCACCGGACGCGGGAACTCCACTCCCGCCCGGGTCAGTTCGGCGACGGTCGCGTCCAGGTCGTCGCACATCAGCATCAGTTCGTGGGCGGGCTCGCCCTCGGTCGGATGGCAGGCGACCTCGGTGGGCGGCGCCTCGAAGATCAGCCAGCCGTGCCCGGCGTCGACGTACGCCCAGCCGAGGACGTCCCGGAGGAAGCGGCGGTCCGCCTCGGCGTCGCGGGAATGGATCACCATGTGTGCGCCATTGATCACGCGACGGAGCCTACGCACTCGTATCAGGAATGGAGAAGCGCTGCCCCCGGGGCTCGCCTAGCCTGACCGTCACGGGCGTCACCCGCGCTACGGATGGAGAGACGATGAGCAAGGTCCCGGCACCCTCGCAGCACGCCGCCGACAGCCATGACCTGATCCGCGTGCACGGTGCGCGCGAGAACAACCTCAAGGACGTCAGCGTCGAGCTCCCGAAGCGCCGGCTGACCGTGTTCACCGGTGTCTCCGGCTCCGGCAAGAGCTCTCTGGTGTTCGACACGATCGCCGCCGAGTCGCAGCGGCTGATCAACGAGACCTACAGCACCTTCGTGCAGGGCTTCATGCCGACCCTGGCCCGCCCCGAGGTGGACGTCCTCGACGGCCTGACCACCGCGATCAGCGTCGACCAGCAGCGCATGGGCGCCGACCCCCGCTCCACCGTCGGCACCGCGACCGACGCCAACGCGATGCTGCGCATCCTCTTCAGCCGCCTCGGCAAGCCCTACGTCGGCCCGCCCGGCGCGTTCGCCTTCAACGTGCCCTCGGTCTCGGCGGCCGGCGCAATCAAGGTCGGCGGCGCCAAGAAGGCCCAGAAGGTCACCTTCAACAAGGTCGGCGGCATGTGCCCGCGCTGCGAGGGCCGCGGCGCGGTCTCCGACCTCGACCTCGCCCAGCTCTTCGACGACACCAAGTCGATCAACGAGGGTGCCTTCACCGTTCCCGGCTACACCGGCGGCGGCTGGAACTCCCGCCTCTACGCGGAGTCCGGTTTCTTCGACCCCGACAAGCCGATCCGGAAGTTCACCAAGAAGGAACTGCACGACCTGCTGCACCACGAGCCGGTCCGGATGAAGATCGCGGGCATCAACATGACCTATGAGGGTCTGATCCCGCGCATCCAGAAGTCGATGCTCGCCAAGGACAAGGAGGCGATGCAGCCGCACGTGCGGGCGTTCGTGGAGCGGGCGGTCACCTTCACCACGTGCCCCGACTGCGACGGCACCCGGCTCGCCGAGCACGCCCGCTCGGCACGGATCAAGAAGATCAACATCGCCGACGCCTGCGCCATGCAGATCAGCGACCTGGCCGAGTGGGTGCGCGGGCTGACGGAGCCGTCGGTGGCGCCGCTGCTCACCGCGCTGCAGCAGACCCTCGACTCGTTCACCGAGATCGGCCTGGGCTACCTCTCCCTCGACCGCCCGGCGGGCACCCTCTCCGGCGGTGAGGCGCAGCGCGTCAAGATGATCCGTCACCTCGGCTCCTCCCTCACCGACGTCACGTACGTCTTCGACGAGCCGACCATCGGCCTGCACCCGCACGACATCCAGCGGATGAACGACCTGCTGCTGCGCCTGCGGGACAAGGGCAACACGGTGCTGGTCGTGGAGCACAAGCCGGAGGTCATCGCGATCGCCGACCATGTCGTCGACCTCGGCCCCGGGGCCGGCACGGGCGGCGGCACGGTCTGCTACGAGGGCACCCTGGAGGGGCTGCGCAACAGCGACACCATCACCGGCCGCCACCTCGGCGACCGGGCGGCCCTGAAGGACACGGTGCGCAAGGCGACCGGCACTCTGGAGATCCGGGGCGCGCGCACGCACAACCTCCAGGGCGTCGACGTCGACCTGCCGCTGGGCGTGCTGTGCGTGATCACCGGTGTCGCCGGTTCCGGCAAGAGCTCGCTGGTGCACGGGTCGATCCCGGCCGACGCGGGTGTGGTGGCCGTCGACCAGAGCCCGATCCGCGGCTCCAGGCGCAGCAACCCGGCGACGTACACCGGGCTTCTCGACCCGATCCGCAGCGCGTTCGCCAGGGCCAACGGGGTGAAGCCGGCGCTGTTCAGCGCCAACTCCGAGGGCGCGTGCCCCACTTGCAACGGCGCCGGCGTCATCTACACCGACCTGGGGATGATGGCCGGTGTCTCCAGCACCTGCGAGGACTGCGAGGGCAAGCGGTTCGACGCGTCGGTGCTGGAGTACCGCTTCGGCGGTCGGGACATCAGCGAGGTGCTCGCGATGCCGGTGGCCGAGGCGGAGGAGTTCTTCGCGACCGGCGAGGCGCGCACCCCGGCCGCCCACCGGATCCTGACGCGGCTGGCCGACGTCGGTCTCGGCTACCTGGCCCTGGGCCAGCCGCTCACCACCCTCTCCGGCGGCGAGCGGCAGCGCCTGAAGCTGGCCACGCACATGGGCGACAAGGGCGGCGTCTACGTCCTGGACGAGCCGACCGCCGGCCTGCACCTGGCCGACGTCGAGCAGCTGCTCGGCCTGCTGGACCGGCTGGTGGACGCCGGGAAGTCGGTCATCGTGGTGGAGCACCACCAGGCGGTGATGGCCCACGCCGACTGGATCGTCGACCTCGGCCCCGGCGCCGGCCACGACGGCGGCCGGATCGTCTTCGAGGGCACCCCGGCCGACCTGGTGGCGGCACGCTCCACCCTGACGGGGCAACACCTGGCCGCTTACGTGGGCAAGTGAGCCGTGCGCGCGGCTAGTTGTTCGACCAGCCGCGTTCGCACAGCACCAGGCGGTAGCCGTCCGGGTCCTCGACGGTGACGCCCCAGCGGTTCCAGTACGGGTTGGGGGACGGGACCCGTTTGCCTCCGTGCTGCTCCAGCCGCGCCACGAGGTCCTCCGGGACCGGCCCGTCGAGGTAGACGACGAGCAGGTCCTCCTCGGTGGGCCGGGGCTCGACCGGGGCGGCGGAGTCGTGGACGAGCTCCAGGTGCCACCCGGCGTCCGGCCAGCCGACCATCAGCAGATCGTGCTCGCCGGGTTCGGCACCGCCCTCGGTCCGCCATACGACGCTCAGCCCGAGCCCCGCCACCCAGAACCGCTCGGCGGCGGCGAGGTCCCGCGAGGGGCGGGCGACACGGATGTGGCTGCGGCCGTTGACGGGCATCGAGGTCTCCTCCTGAGCTGCGACGTCTCCTCGAGCAGCCTAGGCAGGGTGTGATCGCCGGACCATGCGACATCCGTCCTGCGGCCACGGACCTAGGACCCGGTCCACAGCCGTGGGGCGGCCCGTTTCAGCCCTGGTTGGCGCCCTTCGGGATTCCGTACGCCCGTTCCACCTTCAGCCGCAGCACCAGCCGGCCGTCGCGCACCATCGCGGCGCGGAAGTCGTCCCAGTCGGGGTGCTCGCCCAGGACGGCGCGGTAGAGGCGGACGAGTTCCTCCACCGTGTCGTCGTGCGGGTCCTTGGCGACGGGCGAGAGGTCGGCGGTGCCCTCGACGACGGTGTAGGCGCGGCGGTCGGGGCTGGACACGTGGTACGACACCCTCGGGTCGCGGCGCACGTTGCGGGTCTTGGCCCGGTCGTCGGTCACGGAGATGCGGATGATCCGCTCGTCCGGGTCGTAGTGGTGGCTGACGTTCGACAGCTGGGGGCGGCCGTCGCGCTTGAGGGTGACCAGTACGCCGCCGCGATGGTCCGACAGCAGCTCGAGCAGTGTGTCCTGAGTCATATCCGGGTCAACCCCTCCGGCGCGGCGGCGCATTCCCGGCTTCCACGGGCCCGAGGGTAGACAGTGTCTACGAATCATTGGTAGACAGTGTCTATGCCTCAATCGTCAAAGCCCGACCCGGAGACGGGACTGCGGGCCCGGCTCGTCGGCGTCGGTGTGGAGCTGGTCGCCCGGGAAGGGGTGCAGGCGCTGACCCTCCGGGAGATCGCGCGCCGGGCGGGTGTCTCGCACGGGGCGCCGCGACGCTACTTCCCCACCCACGTCGAGCTGCTGTCGGCCATCGCCCGGCGCGGGTTCGCCGACCTGGCCGAGCGGGCCACGGCGGCGGTCGGGGCCGGTACGGCCTCACCGCGCGAGCAGGTGGCGGAACTGGGGCGCGTGTACCTGGAGTTCGCGCTGGCCAACCGCGGAATGTACGAGCTGATGTTCCGTCACGACCTGCTGGAGAGCGGCCACCTGGGCCTGCGGGACACCAGCATGCCGCTGTTCGGCGCGCTGGTGGAGCTGGTCGGCCGGGCCCGCCCCGAGGCGGACGCCCGGGTCGTCGCGGGGGCACTGTGGGCGAACATGCACGGCATCGCCCAGCTCTGGGTCTGGGGAAGCCTCCAACTCGCCACAGAGACAGAGGACTTCACGCCGTTGCTGCGCGCAGCGCTGGACGCGCACCTCGGGGCCGAGGCGTGAGCCGGCAGCGCGCCCTGGCGCTGACGGGCAGCGTCGTCGGAGCCGTGGTGGTCGCCCTGGACGGCACGGTCCTCTCGGTCGTGCAGCCGACCCTGCGGCGGGACCTGCACGCCTCCTTCGCACAGGTCCAGTGGACCAGCACGGGCTATCTCATCGCGGTGGCGGGCCTGCTGGTGTTCTCCGGGCGGCTCGGGGACCGGTACGGGCACCAACGGCTGTTCGGCACCGGCATGCTGGGCTTCGGAGCGGCCTCGGCGGGTATCGGCCTGGCCCCCGGGATCGGCTGGGTGATCGCGCTGCGGGTGGTCCAGGGGGTGTTCGGCGCGCTGCTGCAGCCGGCCACGCTGGCCATGCTGCGGGCCGCGTTCCCACCGGACCGGCTGCGGATGCCGATCGCCGTACGGACCAGTGCGATCGGGCTGGCGGCCGCGACGGGACCCGTATTGGGCGGGGCCCTGGTGGCCGGCCCGGGATGGCGCGCCGCCTTCTTCCTGAACGTCGTACCGACCCTGACCCTGGGCGCCCTGGCCCTCGCCTCGCGCGGCGGGACGGGGCGACCGCACGGGGCCGGACTTGGCGCACCCTCCCCCCGGCGAGCGCACAGGACCGGCCCCGACACGCTCTCCCCGCGCCCGGCCGTCTCCCTCGACCTGCCCGGTGCCCTGCTGCTGGCGCTGGCCCTGGCCGGCCTCGTCCAGGCTCTCGTCGGTCTGCCGGAACGGGGCTGGACCCCGGCGAGCGGTGCCGGGGCCGCGGTGGCCCTCGCTACGGGCGCCGTCTTCGTACGGCACGAACGGCGGGCCGCGAGTCCGCTGGTGCCGCCGGACCTCGTCGGCTCGGCGGGCGTCGGCCGGGCGGTCGGCGTCCTGGTCATGGCGTCGGCCGCGCTGCAGGGCACCTTGTTCACCGCCACCTTCCTGCTGCAGAACGCCCTCGGCGTCGGCCCGCTGCGCATGGCCCTGCTCAGTCTGCCGCTGGCGGCCCTGATGATCCTCGCCGCGCCGTGCTGCGCGGTGCTGCTGCGCCGGTTCGGCGCCCGGCGTACGACGGTCACGGCGATGGCGGTGCTCGCCGCCGGGATCGTGGTCCTGGACCGCGCCACGGGCACCCTCGCCTTCTGCGCCGGGTTCGGTCTGCTGGGCGCCGGCTTCGGCACGGTGATGGTGGCGGCCACCCACGTCGTCGTGCGGGAGGCGGCGGTCGAGTCGGCCGGGGTGGCGGGCGGGCTGAAGCAGACGGCGATGAACGTCGGGCCGGTGCTGGGCGTGGCCGTGGCGACGACGCTGATGGGATCGCACGCGGGCGGCGCGCGGCTGCCGCTGATCGTGCTCGCCGCCGTGGCCGCGGTGGGGGCGGTCTTGGCCGGATCCCTGCCGGAACGTTGCGCCTTGATGATCAATCCTGGTCAACCCGGGGACCGTTCCGGTGTTCCTGCGCGACGATGAGTTCTGAGGTCAGGGCGGCGGGATATGCGGGATGTCCCGTCCGCCACCTCGACGAGCGCATTCGGAGGAGAGCGATGGCACAGCTGCGGCAAGAGGTCGACCCGAGCGAGGTCGGACTGGACGCGAAGGCGCTGGACCGCCTCGACCAGCACCTCGCCCACCACGTCGACGACGGGCGCGTGCCCGGCTTCCTGGTGGCCGTGGCCCGCGGCGGACGCGTCGCCCATCTGACCATGCTCGGCCGCCGCGACGTCGCGGCCGGGCTGCCGGTCGGGCACGACACGCTGTGGCGGATCTACTCCATGACGAAACCGGTCACCTCGGTCGCCGCGCTGATACTCGTGGAGGAGGGCCGGCTGTCGCTGGACGACCCGGTCGCCCGTCATCTGCCGGCCTTCGCGGACCCACAGGTGTACGAGAGCGGCTCCGGCGCCGACGTGCGCACCCGCCCGGCCCGCGGCCCCATCCTGATCAGGCACCTGTTGACCCACACCGCGGGCCTCACCTTCGCCTTCTACCGCTCCCACCCGGTCGACGCCCTCTACCGCGCGGCCGGCCTCGAGTCCTCGGTCGTACCGGGCACGGACCTGGCGCGGACGGTGGACGTGTACGCGAGCCTGCCGTTGCAGTTCGAGCCCGGGACGCAGTGGAACTACTCGGTCGCCAGCAACGTCCTCGGCCGGGTGATCGAGGTGGTGAGCGGGCAGTCGCTCGACGTGTTCTTCGCCGAGCGCATCCTCGGCCCGCTCGGCATGTCCGACGCAGGCTTCCAGGTCACCGACGAACAGGCGCCGAGGCTGGCGGAGTTGTACGGCGAGACGGACTCCGGCGGCATCGAGCCGGTGCCCGGGCTGCCGCTGCGCGGCGGGCGGCCCCGTCTGCTGTCCGGCAGCGGCGGGATGGTGGCCTCCGCGTACGACATGCACCGCTTCATGGAGCTGCTGCGCCGGCGGGGCGAGCTCGACGGCGTCCGTCTGCTGGCCCCCGAGACCGTGGACCTGATGACCAGGAACCACCTGCCCGGCAACGCGGACCTGCGTTCCTTCGGCTCCCGCCCGGCCCACGACGAGCCCAACAACGACGGCGTCGGCTTCGGCCTCGGCGTCTCGGTCGTCATCGACCCCGAACGCACCCAGGTCCCGTCGACCCTGGGCGCCTACGGCTGGAGCGGCGCGGCGACGACGACCTTCTGGGTGGACCCCGTCCATGACCTGACCGTCCAGTTCATGACCCAGGTCCGCCCGAAGACGTCCCTGAGGATCGTCCCGGACCTCAAGCGCCTGGTCCACGAGGCCATCACCGGCTGACCGCTAGGGAGCGAGACGGAGGCCGAACCCCACTCCCTCGGACCTGAGTTCGTCCAGCCACTCCTCGGAACGGGCCGCCGTCCCGGCGGCCCTGTTCAGCCCCGCCGGCAGGCTTTTGTCCAGGATGTGCCGGACGCCCAGGGCCAGCGGGCGCGACACGCAGCGGGCCATGGCGCTCTCCCGCGCGTCCCCCACCAGGTCGAGGAGGTAGCTCCCCGACCAAGTGCGGTCCTGTGCGCGCACGTCCAGTGACACGGCGAGGACGACCCGGTCGCGGTCGGCGTCCGTCGTCGGGTGGCGGGCCGCCAACTCCCGTGCAAGGGCGGCGATCCGCGCGTCGTCGCCGGCCTTCAGCTCCTCGAACACCGCGTCCCAGGCCCGCAGCCAGCCGTCGAGCCGCAGGGTGCCGCGGACGAAGGACCGAGCCCGCCAGGCCGCCGGAAGCCCGTACTGCTCGACGAAGGGCACGCTGTCGCGGTTGGGGTAGACCTCGAAGGGCTCCCCGTCGAGGACATGGGTGCGGGTGGCCTCCCACGGGCGGTCTACGGTGGTCTCGGCGCCCTCCTCGATGTAACGGGCGGGCGAGCGCAGGGCGTTGAGGACGCCTGCGGGAGCCCAGCTGAAGCGGTACCTGAAGTCGTTCGGGACGGCGGGTATGCCGCCGCAGTACGAGGTGAAGGTGTACGACGCCGGGGTGCCCGCGCCGATGGCCGCGCCGGCGCGGGCGACCAGGCTGTGGGCGAAGAGGTGGTCGATGCCCGGGTCGAGCCCGGCCTCGGTGAGCACGACCAGGCCCGATCGCGCTGCCCGCGGCACCTGTTCGAGGACGGCGTCCGAGACGTAGCTGGAGCAGGCGAAATGGGCGCCGCCCGCGACACAGGCGGCCAGGATTCCGGCGTGCTCCGGCGCGGGCAGCATCGACACGACGATGTCGCCGGGCGCCAGTTCGGCGGTGAGCGCGGGGAGCGTGTAGGCGCGGGGCTCGGCGCGCGAGCCGAGCCCGAGGCGGTCCAGGGCGTCCGCGGCCCGCGTCTCGCTGCGATGCCACAGACGCACCCGCCCGGCCGTCTCGCACAGCCGGGCGAGCCCGCTGCCCGTGGACAGTCCGGCGCCGATCCAGTGGACGGTGCCGGACGCGGCGACGGGCTCAGCCACGGCCGGAGTCCCCTTCCGTGACGCCGAGTTCACGGCAGGCCTGGTGGAACCGGTCCAGACAGCGTCCCCACGGCCCGCCGACGGAGAAGTCCAGCAACTGCGGCACCAGGGCGGACGAGAAGTCCGTGCTGGACTCCCGCGGCAGCAAAGACGGCAGGTTGTCGATGGCGATGAGGTCCAGATGGGGTTCCTTGCGCAGCCGGCG
The DNA here is from genome assembly GCF_006715395.1 of Streptomyces sp. SLBN-31. Classification (NCBI taxonomy): domain Bacteria; kingdom Bacillati; phylum Actinomycetota; class Actinomycetes; order Kitasatosporales; family Streptomycetaceae; genus Streptomyces; species Streptomyces sp. SLBN-31. The sequence continues at coordinate 2,124,016 of NZ_VFNC01000001.1, read as the reverse complement.
CACCGGCTCGTCCCAGTCCGTGGTGCGGTCGTAGACCGGCAGGACGTTCAGCGGCGAGCCGACGTCGCAGGTGACGTCGCACAGGGTGCGCAGACGGCGGCCGGGGTCGTCGAGGTCCTCCTCGCGCACGAAGGGCGGGATGGGCGAGGTGGCGAGGACCGCGTTCACCATGACGTCGTGGGCGAGCAGGGCGGGGCGGTCCAGGTCACGGGTCTCGGCGAGGTCCCAGCAGGTCGGGTCGATACCCGCGACCTGGAAGGCGACCCGCGCGCCGCGGCCGCTGCGGCCCAGGGCACCGATCACCAGCGCGGTGAGCTCCTCGTCCCCGTCGGCCCGCCGGAGCCTGTCGTCCAGCTCCTCCTTCGACCCCGGCGTGAGCGGGACGGCCAGCCTGCCGCGGTGCTGGAGCACGGCCAGGGCGGCGCCCAGGTAACCGGCCCAGAAGCCGAAGGCGGCGAGACGACGGCCGTCGTCGTCGACCAGGTACTCCAGGTCGAGCAGGGCCCCTCCTCCGGCGGCGAAGCGCCGCAGCAGGGTCTCGGCCCCCGGCTGCCGCTTGTAGGCGTGCCCGAAGAAGATATGGCGGTGCGGCAACTCACCGGGCTCGTCCGGGAGTTCCTTCAGGCCCAGGATCACGGCGTCGTCCGGCGCCGACACCCACGAACCCGCGGGCGCGACGCCGCAGCCCGCCGCCTCGTACTCCTCGATCGGGAAGATCCGCTGCGGGGACTCCTCCACGGTCAGCGTCACCCCCGCCTCGACGAGCCGCCGGGCGTCGGACGGCACGAGCGGCGTGCGGCGTTCGGTCGTACGGGCCTCGTGGCGCAGCCACAGGTGGAGCTCGGTCATACGAGATTGACCTCCGGGCGCGGGGCGTCGGCCGCGAAACGGTCGGCGCTCAAGGGGCGGACGTCCACGAAGGGTACGCGGCCCAGGTACAGGTCGCGGATCACCTCGCCGACGGCAGGACCCTGGAGGAAGCCGTGTCCGGAGAAGCCGGTGGCGTAGAGGAAGCGGGAGACCGAAGTGGCCTCGCCGATCAACGCGTTGTGGTCGGGAGTGATCTCGTACAGGCCCGCCCAGCCGCCGGTGCGGCGCAGGTCGAGCAGGGCCGGGGCGCGGCGCTCCATGGCCGCGTACAAAGCGGGGATCCAGCGGTCGTGCGTGTCGGTGGCGAAGCCGGGCCGCTCCTCGGGATCGGACATCCCCAGAAGGAGGCCTGGGCCCTCGGCGTGGAAGTAGAGGCTGGTGGTGAAGTCGATCGTCATGGGGAGGCCGGGGCGGGACTCGGCGAGGGGTTCGGTGACCGCGATCTGGCGGCGCAGCGGCACGACCGGCAGGTCGACGCCGGCCATCGCGCCGACCGCCCGCGACCAGGGGCCGGCCGCGCAGACGACCGTGTCGGTCGCGATGCGGCCCAGGGTCGTGGCGACGCCGGTGATCCGGTCGCCCCGCAGTTCGATGCCGGTGACCTCGGTGTGCCGCAGGACGCGGGCGCCCAGGGCGCGCGCTGCGGCGGCGTAGCCGTGCACGACCGTCTCGGGGGTGCAGTGGCCGTCCTCCGGGGAGAAGGCGGCGGCGAGCAGACCGTCGGTGCTGATCAGCGGGGAGAGCCGGCGGGCCTCCTTCGGCGTGATCATGCGGCTGGGCACGCCCAGGGAGTTCTGCAGCGCGACGCTCCGCTCGAAGGAGGCGACCTCTTCCGGCGTCGACAGCAGGAACAGGTAGCCGACGCGGTTCAGCCCGATGTCGTACCCGAACTCCTCGTGGAAGCGGCCGAACGCCTCCAGGCTGCGGGCCCCGAGCCGGATGTTCAGCTCGTCGGAGAACTGCGCCCGCACCCCGCCGGCCGCCTTCGACGTGGATCCGGAGGCGAGTTCGTCCCGTTCGACGAGGACTACGTCGCGGACACCGGCGGCGGCGAGGTGGTAGGCGATGCTCGCGCCCATCACCCCGCCGCCGATGATGACGGCACTGGCCTGCGTGTTCACCGGCGAACCTCCCGGGGATGTCGGGTCGTCCCCTCTTCCTGTCCCCGCCCGCCGGCCCGTAAGCGCGTGTTCAGGACAGGTGGGCCAGGGCGTCCAGGTGCGGCAGCACGTGGTCGAGCCGTTCCCGCTTGGTGCGCAGGTAGGTGATGTTGCTCTCGCACGGCGGGATCAACAGGGGTACGGTCTCGGCGACTTCGATGCCGTGCTCGACCAACGCCTCGCGCTTGCGCGGGTTGTTGGACATCAGGCGTACGGAGTTCACGCCCAGGTCGTGCAGGATGCCGGCGGCGACACCGTAGTCGCGGGCGTCGACCGGCAGCCCGAGCGCGAGGTTGGCCTCGACCGTGTCCAGGCCCTCCGCCTGCAGGGCCATCGCCCGCAGCTTGGCGAGCAGACCGATACCGCGGCCCTCGTGGCCCCGCAGGTAGACGACGATGCCGCTGCCCTCGGCGACTACGGCCTTCAGCGCGGACGCCAACTGGTCCCCGCACTCGCAGTGCTGGGAGCCGAACGCGTCACCCGTCAGGCACTCGGAATGCAGCCGGGTCAGGACGTCGTCCGTGCCGATCTCACCGTGCACGAGGGCGACTTGTTCGTCACCGCGATCGTGATCGATGTAACCGACCGCCCTGAATTGTCCGTACACCGTGGGCAGCGGGGCATTCACTATGCGTTCCACGCCGGTGCGCTTCGCGGTCTTCTTGCCGAGTACTCCGATTTTATCTGTCATGATTCGATTCCTAAGCAGAGACGAAAGGCCGTGAAGAAATGAGTGGTTCGGGCGCACGTACGGCGGCGGACGGGCTGGTGCCGGCGGACACCACGGAAGAGGTACGGACCAGGGCGGCGGGTGTCTCAACGCAGGTCGCGGTCCTTCCGGTGGGAAGCTTCGAACAGCACGGTCCGTTCCTTCCGCTGGCGACCGACACGCTGGTCGCCTGTGCCGTGGCCCGGGAGATCGCGGCGGCGTACCCGGTGCACCTCCTCCCTCCGGTGACGATCTCCTGCTCGCACGAGCACGCGGGCTGGCCCGGGACCGTCAGCATCTCCTCTGTGACCCTTCATGCGGTGGTGAGTGACATCGCGCAGTCCCTGCGCCGCTCCGGCGTCGACGCCCTGGTGGTGGTCAACGGGCACGGCGGGAACTACGTGCTGGGCAACGTCGTTCAGGAATCCTCCGCCCGCGGCGAGCACATGGCGCTCTTCCCGGCCGTGGAGGACTGGGAGACGGCGCGGCAGCGGGCGGGGGTGACCACCTCGCTGCTGACCGACATGCACGCGGGAGAAATCGAGACCTCCATCCTTCTGCACGCTCACCCGGAATTCCTCCGGCCCGGTTACGAGACCTCCGATTTCGTCGCGGACGACCGTCGTCATCTGCTCACCCTCGGTATGTCCGGCTATACCGATTCGGGCGTCATCGGACGGCCTTCGCTGGGCTCCGCCGAAAAGGGGAAGGAACTGCTGGCGAGCCTCGCGGAATCCTTCGGCGCGTATTTCTCGCTCCTCACCTCGGAGGAAGGACGCGAATAGCCGGTGCCGGGTTCCGGGGCCTGCCCGGAACCCGCCCGCAGCCCCGTGTACCAGCGGGCGACGAGGACGACCGCGCCCGGCAGGGCGGCGACGAAGCTGAGCACGCCGTACACGACGGCGACCGCCACGCCGCTGCTCGCACCGAGTCCGGCCGCGCCGAACGCCCAGGCGGTGACGCCCTCACGGGGGCCGAAGCCGCCGACGTTCAGCGGCAGCCCCATGGCCACCAGTGCCAGCACCGCGAGCGGGATGAGCGCGGCGACGGAGGCCGGGGAGCCGGCGACCCGGGCGGCGAGCACGAACATCCCGATGTGACCGGCTAGGACGAGCAGCGAGGAGAGCGCGACGCCGGGTCCGTTGCGGCGGGAGAGCAGTCCTTCGCGCGCCTCCGCGAGGCTCGCGCGCAGGGCGCGGCCCCGGCGCGGGTCGGCGGTACGGTTCATCCGCAGCGCCAGGACGACGGCCAGTGCGCCGACCACCGCGAGCAGGACGGGCGGGGCGAAGCTGCGGACCTCGGCGCGCACGGGGGACGGCATCGTCAGCAGCACCGCGCCGCCGACGACGGTCAGCGCGACCTGTCCGGCGACCCGTTCGAGGACGACCGACCGTACCCCGCGGCCGAGGTCACCGGCGTCCTTGCCGTGCCGGACGGCCCGGTGCACGTCCCCGAGGACACCGCCGGGCAGGGCGGCGTTCAGGAACAGCGCGCGGTAGTAGTCGGCGACGGCCGCCCCGAGCGGCAGCCGCATCTTCAGGCTCCGGGCCACCAGCGCCCAGCGCCAGGCGCTGAGCACGGTGGTGACCACACCGGTCACGAGCGCCAGCACCAGTGTCGTCGCGTCGATCCGCCGCAGCCCGTCCAGCAGCACACCGGTACCGAGGTGCCACAGCAGGGCCCCGAGGATGACGACACCCGCGACGGTCCCGAAGTGGCGGCGCAGAACAGGGGAGTTGAGCCGCGCCAGGGCCCCTCGCCACCACGACCTGCCGTTCGCGGCACGGTCGCGCTCCTCGCGGAGGGCGACTTCCGCGGCCCGAGCCCGCAGGGCCGACTCCCGCGCCGCCAGACAGGCGGCCCCGTCGTCCCACACCTCGACCACGACGGAGGCGGCACCGGCAGGCGCCGGCACGGCGGCCCCCTCGACACGAGGGTTCACCGGCGCGTCAGAAGCGGCAGCCACGCCCCGCCCGGCTTCCGCGACACCCCCTCGGTCGGCGGGCACCGCGACCGTCCGCACCGTCTCCACGCTCATCACGCCCCGCCCGTCGGGCGGGACATCGCCAGGAGGTCGCTGTGGTGGACGGTGACGTGCAGTTCGCCGGCCTCGCAGGCGGCCAGGCGGTCGCGCAGATACCGTTCCGCACGCGCCGCCAGCTCGGGGCGTTCCTCGACGGCCGCCCCGACCCAGCCGCGCAGCCACTGGGCCGTCAGCTCGGCCTCGCCGGGACCGAGCCGCCAGGGGCTCGGGTTGACCCGTACCGTGGCGCCCCGTTCCGAGAAGACCTCGCAGGCGACGTCCACCGCGTCCGGGCCGAGCAGGCCGTCATGGCGCTGGTGGGCGTTGAACACCTCGGTGATCTCCGCGTCCATCGGGTCGGCCGGCGTGAGCTCGACACGGCCGGCGACGGAGAGCGTCAGCAGGGCCGGACAGCCCGCCCCCGTGCAGGCGTCGGCCAGGGTCTCCAGATCCTCGCGGGTAAGGACGTCGAGGAGGGCGGAGGCGGTCACCAGGGAGGCCCCGGCGAGACCGTCGGCGGTCAGCCGGGCGACGTCGCCGCGGCGGGTCTCCACCGAGACCCGGCTGCCGTCGGCGGCGGACCGCGGCGAGGCGACGGCCGCGAAGTGCAGCAGGTACGGGTCGCGGTCGTGCAGCACCCAGTGCTGGGCGCCGTCGAGGCGGGACGCGAGCCAGCGCCCCATGGAGCCGGTGCCGCAGCCGAGGTCGTGGATGACCAGCCCGGCCTTGCCCGGCAGGTTGGCGAGCCGGATGCGCAGCGGGTCGAGCAGGTCGTGCGAGCGGGCGGCGGCATCGGCGGGTTCGCGCAGCTCCAGCCACTCGGGGGCGTAGCGCGGGGGCTCGTCCGGCCCGGTCTCGCGCAGGCGTACGGTGGCGCGCTCGCCGGACCCGGCGGGACCGGCTCCGGGGATCACGGAACCGGCGGCGACCGCCGTCGGTTCCGCGCCCGGCGCACCGCCGGATGCGGGACCGGCGCCCGCTGCCGGGCCGTCCGTGCCCTGCGTGCCCTCCGCCACGGAACCCACCGCCTTCGCCTCGTGCGCCCCGGTCTCCGTGGGCACATCCGCCGTCCGTGTCACCATCTGCCGTCCCTCCCCCACCGTCTCCCGCATGTCCCTCGGCCCCGGCTGCGCCGGGATCGTCCCCCCGGCCCGCGCCGGTACGGTCCTGTTCATGCCGCCCTCTCGGGCTCGCTCGGCAGCCGGCCCAGCACTGCGGCGAGGCTGCGTGCCGTGGTCGCCCAGCCGTCCAGGGCGGCCCGTCGGCTCCGGGCCGCGGCCTTCAGCCGGCGCCTCACGTCGGCCTCGCCGAACCAGCCGCGCAGTTCGGCGGCGAGGGCGGCGGGGTCCTCCGGCGGCACGAGGATGCCGGGCACGCCGCCGTCGGGGGCGCGGCCGACCGCCTCGGGCAGGCCGCCGACGTCGGTCGCGAGCACGGGGATGCCGCGCGCGAGGGCTTCGGTCACGGCCATGCCGTACGTCTCCGCGTAGGAGGTGAGGACCATGAGGTCGGCGGAGTTGTAGCTGGCGTCGAGCTCGGCGCCGGCCTGCGGGCCGGCCAGCTCGATCCGGTCCTCGAGACCGTGCTCCCGGATGAGCTGCCGCAGTTCGGCGACGTACTCCGGGTCGTGCCCGAGCCCGCCCACGCACACGCAGCTCCACGGCAGTTCGGCCGCCGCGGCGAGCGCCTGCACCAGCCGGTGCTGGCCCTTGCGCGGGGTGACGGCGGCGACGCACAGCAGCCGCGAGACTCCGTCGGTGCCGGAGGCCAGGGGCGCGATGTCGGCGCCGGGGGCGGCGACATGGACCCGCTCGGGGGCGAGGCCGTGGTGGGAGACCAGCCGGCGGACCGCCCACTCGCTGGTGGCGATCACGGCGGGCACGGCCCGCAGCACCACCCGCTCCTTCGCGTCCAGCTCGGCGGCCACCGCGGGCTCCAGACCCGTCTCGTCACCGAGCGGCAGATGCACCAGCACGGCGAGGCTCAGCCGCTCGGTCTCCGGTACGACGATCTCGGGCACCCCGCAGGCGACCAGCCCGTCCAGCAGGACGACCGTCCCGTCCGGCAGCTCCCGCAGGGTGCGGGCGAGCTCCGCGCGGGCGGCCGCCCCCGGCCGGGGCCACTCCCCCGCCACGGCGTGCTTGTGCACCTGCCAGCCGAAGCCGGGCAGGTCCAGGCTCACGCGCCGGTCGTAGGCGTTGCCGCCGCTCGGCGCGGCCGGGTCGTCGACGCCGCCCGGCATCACGAAGTGCACGGAGCGCAGGGACATGGGGATGATCTCGGCGTTCTTCAGCGCGGGGTGCTGTACGGGAACGTATCCGAGTGCCGGATGCGCCGTCTTCTCCAGGGTCACGTCGGTCACAGGGCACGCTCGTAACTCGCCCAGGCGATGTGCGACTCGTGCAGGGTGACGGTGATCCCGGCGATGCCCTTGGCGCCCTCGCCGAGGGCGCCCTTCTCGATGCGGTCGGCGAGCCGGTCGGCGATGACCTTGGCCAGGAACTCCGTGGAGGTGTTGGTCCCGGCGAACTCGGGTTCGTTGTCGAGGTTTCTGTAGTTCAGCTCGCTGACGACGGCGCCGAGTTCCTGGGTGGCCAGTCCGATGTCGACGACGATGTTGTCGTCGTCCAGCTGCTCGCGCCGGAAGGTGGCGTCCACCAGGAACGTCGCTCCGTGCAGGCGCTGCGCGGGTCCGAAGACCTCACCGCGGAAGCTGTGGGCGATCATGATGTGATCGCGGACGGTGACACTGAACAACGGACGACCCTCCAGGTGCGGCGCGTCTGGCCCCCCGGCAGTCGGTCGCCGGGGGATGCCGTGTAGTACGGCTCTTCGGTTGCCCGCGTTCAGCCGTCCCTCACTCTTTTCTCAGGTCAGGCGGTCTTGCCCCGGTCCCGGGAGTCGTCCCTGATGGAACGACCGCGTCAGAGTGTGTCCTCGTACCGGATCCGGTGGCACAGCGCGGGCAGCTCCCCGGAGGCCAGCTTCGGCATGAGGTCCGGCAGTTCGTCGAAGGCGGACTCGCCGGTGACGAGGGCGTCGAGCGCCGGGTCGGCGAGCAGTTCGAGGGCGAGGGCGAGCCGGTCGGCGTAGCTCCGGCCGGCGCGGCGGGGGGAGACGGTGCCGACCTGGCTGGAGCGGATGACGAGCCGGCGGGAGTGGAAGGCCTCGCCGAGCGGGAGGGAGACCTTCCGGTCGCCGTACCAGCTGAGTTCGATCACCGTGCCCTCGGCACGGAGCAGTTCGAGGGAGCGGGCGAGCCCCTGCTCGGTGGCACTGGCGTGGACGACGAGGTCCCGCTCGCCCTCTGCGTCCGCCGGCAGGGCGAAGTCGACGCCGAGGGCCCGGGCGACCCTGGCCCGTGCGGGGTCGGCGTCCACGAGCTGCACCCTCACGCCCGGGAAGCGCGCGAGCAGTGCGGCCACCGAGCAGCCGACCATGCCGCCGCCGACGACGGTGATCCGGTCGCCGATCAGGGGCGCGGCGTCCCAGAGGGCGTTGACGGCGGTCTCCACGGTGCCGGCGAGGACGGCCCGCTCGGCGGGCACGGTGTCCGGTACGACGGTGACGGCGTCGGCGGGTACGACGTACCGGGTCTGGTGCGGATAGAGGCAGAACACGGTCCGCCCGGCCAGTCCGTCGGGCCCCTCCTCCACCACTCCCACGTTCAGGTAGCCGTACTTCACGGGGGCCGGGAAGTCGCCTTCCTGGAAGGGGGCGCGCATGGCCGCGTGCTGGCTCTCGGGCACTCCGCCCCGGAAGACGAGGGTCTCCGTCCCACGGCTCACACCGGAGAAGAGTGAGCGCACCAGTACCTCGTCCCCCGCGGGTTCCGGCAGGTCGACGTCCCGTATCCGGCCCTCGCCCGGGCGATCCAGCCAGAACGCGCGTGCGACGCGGTTCATCGACGTCCTCCTGAACGATCGGGAAGTGGTTCACGTACCGAGGTGTGCACAGGCCGCGCACAGTACGCGGCGTGATCGACTCTGTCACATGGCCGGAGGGTGTGCGGTGGCCCTGAACAACACTTACGACGCAAGGCTGGTCCAGCAGGAGACCGCTGTGGGAGCGGGCGTGCAGATCCTGTTGCTGGCCCTGCTCGGTACGGCGATCGGCATGGGGCCGGCGGGCTGGCTGACCGGCCTCGCCTTCGCCGTCGCCACGTGGGCGGTGCTCTCCCGGGCGCTGCACCGCACCCGGCCGCGTTCCTTCGGCCCGGCCAACCGGGTGACCCTCGGCCGCGCGACCCTGGTCGGGGGTGTGACCGCCCTGGTCGCCGACTCCTTCGAGAGCTCACCGCCGGTCACCGTCTTCGTCGGTCTCACGGCCGTCGCCCTGATCCTCGACGGTGTGGACGGCAAGGTGGCCCGCGCCACGGGCACCTCGACGCCGCTGGGCGCCCGCTTCGACATGGAGGTGGACGCGTTCCTGATCCTGGTACTGAGCGTGTACGTCTCCATGCAGGAGGGCCCGTGGGTCCTGCTGATAGGCGGGATGCGCTACGCGTTCGTGGCGGCGGCCCGCGTCTACCCGTGGCTCAACGCCCCGCTCCCCCCGAGCATGGCCCGCAAGACGGTGGCCGCGATGCAGGGCGTCTTCCTCCTCCTGGCCGCCTCGGGCTACCTCCCCGCAGCAGCCTCCTTCGCCGTCACGGCCCTCGCCCTCACCTCCCTGACCTGGTCCTTCGGTCGCGACATCCACTACCTCCACACCACGTCCCGCATCCGCGAGGCCGAGGTGGAGGAAATGCTGGAACTGGCGACGGAACGGGAGAAGGTGGCGTCCTGAGCGGCGGGACGGGCGGGGGTGCCGTTCGGAGCGCCGGCACGAGTGACGGTGCCGTGCTCGGCGAGGTGCCGCCTCCTCATCCCCCGACCGGGTACCGGTACACGGTCGATCCGCGCTGCTGGAAGCCGAGCCGCTCGTAGAGCCGGTTCGCCGCCTCGCGGTCCGGTCGGGAGGTGAGGTCGACGGTGCGGGTTCCGGCCTCGCGGGCCAGTCCCAGCGCCTGTTCCATCAGCAGCCCGGCGATCCCGTGACCTCGCGCAGCCTCGTCGACGATCACGTCCTCGATCCGGGCACGCAGCCCGGACGGCAGCGGCACCATCGTCAGGGTCAGGGTGCCGACGATGTCGTGGTCGGCACGGGCGACGAGGACGGTGGTCGCGTCGGACGCGAGAAGGCGGGCGAGGGCCCGGGCGTCGAGCGGCCGCGCGGAACGGGACAGTTGCGGCAGCAGACGTCCGAAGGCTTCGACGAGTTCCTGGTCCGCTTCCCGGACGGTCTCCACCTGGATCTTCATGGCGGCGAGCCTAGTGGCGCGGTAGGAGTGCGGTCGCCGCCAGTGGTACGGCCGCCAGGGCCAGCCACGGTGCCGCCGGTGGGAGTCCGGCGTCCAGGAGGGTGCCCGTCGCGGCGCTGCTCCAATGCCACTGCCTGCCGGGCGGCTTCGGACTCCACGGCGGGGGAGAACAGCGCGGCGGCGAAGCCGATCAGCAGCACCGACCCGATCACCGCCCAGGTCTCGCGCGCGAACCCGAGCCACACGAACCCGGCGATCCGCAGCGCGCACCCGGCCGGCACCACCGGCCGTATCCCGTACCGGTCGGCCAGTGCCCCGCCCACCACGAACAGCCCCTGCTGGCTGAACGTCCGCAGCGAAGAAGCCGAGGTTGAAGGCGAGTTGGGTGAGGATCAGCAGCCTGAGCACGGGGGTGAGGCGGGTGCCGCCCTTCTCGGCCCGTGGCAGGCGGATCGTCGGTGACGTCATCTCGCGCCCGCCGGCTCCCGCGCGCGGGACGGCTGTTCCATGGCGGCTTCCGTCGCAGAACGCCGTGGCCGCCGTACTCCCCCGGCCGCGCTCACCGCCAGCGCGCCGAGCAGCGCGAGTACCGCGGCCGGGGCGAGGACCGCCCAGGGGGCCCGCTCGGCGTAGGGCTGGTTCTCGGCGAGCAGCAACCCCCATTCGGGGGAGGGCGGTTGGGCCCCCAGTCCGAGGAAGGCCAGCGAGGCGAGGGCGAGAGCGGTGCCGGGCAGCCGGAGCAGGGCGTGCCGGGTGACGGGCGGCAGGACGGCCGGCAGCAGCGCGCCCCGGAGCAGGTGCCGGCGGCACGCGCCCAGCCCGCGGGCCACGGTGACGTGCGGCGCGGCCCGCTCCTGCCGCAGCAGTGCGGAGGTGTGCGCGGCGAGCGGCGCCCAGGCGACGGCGCTCACGGCGATCGCCGGCGTGGCCGGTCCGCTGCCCGCGACGGCGGTCACCAGCAGCGCGCCGAGGACGGGCGGTACGGCGTTGAGGGTGTCGGCCAGCGGCCCGGACAGGCGGGGCAGTGCCCCGAGCACCAGGCCGGCCAGCAGGGAGACGGCACCGATGGCGACGGCGAGCAGCAGGGTGTCGAACGCGCCGTGGGCGACCCGGCCGAGCATGTCGCAGCCGAGCGCGTCGGTCCCGAACGGGTGGGCCCAGGAGGGTGGTCGGAGCCGCCGGCCGGTGTCGAGGGCGACCGGGTCACGGGGCAGGCCGAGGGCGATGACGACGAGCAACGCCCCGCCGTGAACGAGGGGTTGGGCGCCGCGTGCGGGCGGCGTGGGCCGGTGCAGGGTGGGCAGGGCGCCGTCGCGCAGGGCGGGGCCGGTCAGCAGGCGGGCGGCGAGCCGGGCGGCGCCCGCGGCCGCGGCGGCGAGCAGGACGAGGACGAGGGTGCCGGCCTGCAGGACCGGCAGGTCCTGGGCGAGGGCGGCCTGGAGAGTGGTGCGGCCGAGGCCGGGGATGTCGAAGATCTGCTCCACGGCGACGGATCCGCCGGTCAGCCCGACCACGAACAGGCCGAGGTTGGGCAGGAGTCCGGGCAGACAGCGGTGCACCGCGTGCCGGGCGATGCACCGGCGGGGCAGTCCGCGGGCGACGGCGGCCACGGCCCAGGGCTCGGCGAAGGCGCCGGGCAGCAGGTCGTCGAGGAGCCGCCCGAGGACGGCCCCGGCGGGCAGGCCGAGGGCGAGCGCGGGAAGCACGGTCCAGCGGGGCCCGTACCAGCCGAGGGCGGGCAGCCAGCCGAGTTGTACGCCGACGACGGTGGCCAGCACGGACGCGGTGAGGAACTCGGGCAGCGCAGCGAGGACCGCGGAGCCGCCGCCCGCCCGTCGCCGCCCGCCCCGCCGGTACAGGGTGCGGGCGCACACCAGCGCGGCCGTGCCCGCGGCGGCCACGAGGGCCACCGCCATCAGCAGCAGGGACACGCCCAGCGCCTGCAGTACGGCGGGTGCGACCGCGGCACCGGAGAGCCACGAGCGGCCCGCGTCCCCGTGCCACAGTCCGCCGGCCCACTGGCCTAGCAGGTGCAACGGCGCCCGGCACCGCCGGGTCGGTGTGCAGGTAGACGGAGCGGTAGCCGCCGTCGGCGGCCGCGAAGGCGAGGAGTTCGCCGACCAGTCGGCGGGCGAGCCCGCGGCGGCGGTGCTCGGGGCGGACGTAGACGCGGCGCAGTTGGGCGGTCTCGCCGGAGGGGTAACGCTCGGCGAGCCGGCGCGGGTTCGGCGGGTGGGCGGGGCCGCGGGAGTCCAGGGCGGCGGTGGCGGCGACCTCGCCGCCCGGGGCGAGCGCCACGAGCAGGGCGTGCCGCTCGGGGGCGAGGTAGGCGGCGGCCGGATCGACGATGTCGCCGTGCCATCGGGGCACGTAGCCGGTGCCGAAGTCGCGGTACACGGTGTCGAGCATCACGGCTCGCGCACCGTCGAGGTCGTCCGGGCCCGCGGCCCTGATGCAATCATCATGCACTTGCACATCATCTGCATTAAGCAGTCCGCCTTGATCATCGCGATTTGACAGAACCTCGGAAGCTGCCTACAACCTAGCCACATGACATTCATTTTCAAAACTGGGTCGGACCGGTAATGCGGGTGGCGTTCGTCGGCAAGGGCGGCAGCGGCAAGACCACCCTGTCCGCGCTCTTCGCCCGCCGCCTGCTGGCCTCCGGCGCTCCCGTGCTCGCCGTCGACGGCGACATCAACCAGCACCTCGCCGAGGCGCTGGGGCACGACGGCGGCCCCTTCACCGCCCCGCCGCTCGGGGCCCGTCTCACCGCGATCAAGGACTACTTGCGCGGCACGAACCCCCGTATCGCCTCCGCCGATTCCATGATCAAGACCACGCCTCCGGGCCGCGGCTCCCGTCTGCTGCGCCTGCTCGGCGACGACGAACTGCACGCGCGGCACGTCCGGCGCGCGGGCGGGGTCCCGCTGATGGTGACGGGCAAGTTCGACGAGAGCGACCTGGGGGTGGCCTGCTACCACTCCAAGCTCGGCGGGGTCGAGCTGTACCTGGGGCATCTGGTCGACGGCCCCGGCGAGTACGTCGTCGTCGACATGACGGCGGGCGCGGACGCGTTCGCCTCGGGTCTGTTCACGCGCTTCGACCTCACGTTCCTGGTGGTCGAGCCGACGCGCAAGGGTGTCTCGGTGTACCGCCAGTACCGCGACCACGCCCGGGAGTTCGGGATCCGGATCGCGGCCGTCGGCAACAAGGTGAGCGGCGAGGACGACGTGCTCTTCCTCAAGGAGCAGGTGGGCGACGACCTCCTCACCCACCTGGTCCACTCGCCCTGGGTACGGGCGAACGAACAGGGCCGTGCGAAGGGCGAGTTGGAGGAGCACAACCGCCACGCCCTGGACGTTCTGCGGGCGGCGGTGGACGCCCGCCCCAAGGACTGGGACACCCTGCACCGCCACGCCGTCGAGTTCCACCTGCGCAACGCCCGCGCCTGGGCGGACCGCGCCACGGGCGAGGACCTGGCGGACCAGGTCGACCCGGAGTTCGTGCCGGGCCCGGCGTCGCTGGCCTGACCGGCCGTCACTCAACCCATATCCACGACCAGAACGGAACCCCCCATGTCTCTCGACGTCTCCCCCGAACTCCTCGCCGCAGCCGAGTCCGGTGACATCCGCGAGGAGGACTTCGTGGCCACCGTCCGCACGTCCCTCCCCTACGCCTACGACCTCGTCGCCTCCCTGGCCGCCGAACTCGGCTCGGGCACGGCCGAGTTCGCCGACAACCAGACCCCGCCGCCGTCCGAGAGGGAACGCGGGCAACTGCTGCGCGCCCTGGCCAGCGACGCGATCCGGGGCAGCCTGGAGCGCCACTTCGGCATCGAACTGGCCTTCCAGAACTGCCACCGCGTGGCGGCGTTCCGCCCGGGCGCGCGGGACGGCTGGACATACGGCCGCTTCACCTCCGTCCGGTCCCAGGTACTGAACCAGTCACCGGAGTTCAGGGACTGCTGATCGCGTGGACACAGCGACACGGGCCGGGCGGTGAGACCGCCCGGCCCGTGTCGATCGGCGGCTCGGCGAAGCCCGCGCGTGCCGTGCCGGCTCACGCGGCCTGCGAGGACCTCCCGCGGTGGGCCCGGATGATGTCCGCGTACCGGTGTCCCGTGCCCTTGATCGTGCGCTTCTGGGTCTCGTAGTCCACGTGGACCAGTCCGAACCGCTTGTCGTAGCCGTACGCCCACTCGAAGTTGTCCAGCAGGGACCAGGCGAAGTAGCCGGCCAGCGGGGCGCCCTGGCGGACGGCCGAGGCGCAGGCGGCGAGGTGGCGCTCCATGTAGTCCTGGCGCTCCGGGTCGTCGACGGTTCCGTCGGGGCGTACGACGTCCGGGTAGGCGGAGCCGTTCTCGGTGACGTACAGGCGGCGGATCGGGTACTCGTCGGTGAGGCGCAGCAGGAGCGTCTCGATGCCGTTCGCGTCGATCTCCCAGTCCATGCCGGTGCGCGGGACGCCGAGGCGGCGCACGGAGCGGACGTGGGGCGCCGGGGCCGAGGGGTCGTCGGCGACGGTGGACGGCATGTAGTAGTTCAGGCCGTGCCAGTCGAGTGGCGCGGCGATCCTCGCCAGGTCACCCTCGCGCTCGGGCAGTTCGACGCCGTAGACCTCGCGCATGTCGGCCGGGAAGCCTCGGCCGTACACCGGGTCCAGCCACCAGCGGTTGATGTGGCCGTCCTGCCTGCGGGCGGCCGCCACGTCCTCCTCGCGGTCGGTGGCGGCGTGCACCGTGGAGAGGTTGGTGACGATGCCGACCTGGGCGTACGGGGCCGCGGCGCGGATGGCGTCGACGGCGAGGCCGTGGCCGAGCAGCAGGTGGTAGGAGGTGCGGACGGCGGCCGTCAGGTCGGTGAGGCCCGGGGCCATCCTGCCTTCCAGGTGGCCGATCCAGGCCGAGCAGAGCGGCTCGTTGAGCGTGGCCCACTGCGTCACGCGGTCGCCGAGGCGCTCGGCGACGACGGAGGCGTACTCGGCGAACGCCAGGGCGGTGTCCCGTTCGGGCCAGCCGCCGCGGTCCTGGAGGGCCTGGGGCAGGTCCCAGTGGTAGAGGGTGACGGACGGGGTGATGTCCGCCTCCAGCAGGGCGTCGATCAACTCGTCGTAGAAGGCGAGGCCCTTGGGGTTCACCGGGCCGTCGCCGCCGGGCATCACCCGTGGCCAGGCGACCGACAACCGGTAGGCGTTGGTGCCCAGTCGGCGCATCAGGCCGATGTCCTCGCGCCAGCGGTGGTAGTGGTCGCAGGCGACGTCTCCGTTGTCGTTGCCGGCGACCTTGCCGGGCGTGTGGGAGTAGGTGTCCCAGATCGACGGGCCGCGGCCGTCCTCCGCGGCGGCTCCCTCGATCTGGTACGCCGCTGTGGCCGTGCCCCACAGGAAGTCGTGGGGGAAGGCGGCGAGGTCGATGCGGTCGGACACGGAAGTCCTCTCGAGGCGATGGGAGTTGGTCACTTGACGGCTCCCGCTGTCAGCCCGGCGACGAGATAGCGCTGCAGCAGCAGGAAGCCGGCGACCACGGGCACGCTGACGACCAGCGAGGCGGCCATGATCTGGTTCCAGTACACGTCGTTGAGCGTGGAGTAGCCCTGGAGGCCGACGGCGAGCGTGCGGGTGGTGTCGTTGGTCATGACGGAGGCGAACAGCACCTCGCCCCAGGCGGTCATGAAGGCGTAGACGGCGACCGCGACGATGCCGGGGATCGCGGCCGGCACGACCACCCGGAACAGGGCGCCGAGCGGGCCGCAGCCGTCCACCAGCGCCGCCTCGTCGAGGTCGCGCGGCACCGAGTCGAAGTATCCGATCAGCATCCAGATGGAGAACGGCAGGGAGAAGGTCAGGTAGGTGAGGATCAGGCCGCCGCGGGAGCCGAACAGGGCGATGCCGGTGGCGTTGCCGATGTTGACGTAGAGGAGGAACAGCGGCAGCAGGAAGAGGATGCCGGGAAACATCTGCGTGGACAGCACGGTGACCGTGAACACCCGCTTGCCGCGGAAGTTGTAGCGGCTGACGGCGTACGCGGCGAACACCGCGATCACCACCGAGCAGACGGTCGCCGCGCCCGCCACGATCAGCGAGTTGGCGAAGTAGCGCGCCAGCGGGACAGTTGACCAGATGTCGATGTACGGGCGGATCGTCAGACCGCTGGGCAGCCACCGGAACTTGCCGGTGACGTCCGCGAGCGGTTTCAGCGAGCTGGAGACCATCACGTACACCGGGAGCAGGACGAACCCGGTGAGCAGGGTGAGGAAGACCCGGCGCGACCAGAGGAAGGAACTCGGGGGCGCCATGGGGGACTTAGACATCACCGGTCCTCCGTCCGCGCGAGGTGAGCACCAGGTACACGCCGGTCACGACGAGCAGGAAGAGCAGCAGCAGGACGGACATGGCGGAGCCGGTGCCGAAGTTCCAGGTGACGAACGAGGCCTGGTAGATGTGGACCGAGATGAGGTCCGCGGCCTCGGGTGCGGACTTGCCGAACAGGACGTAGGGCGTGTTGAAGTCGTTGAACGTCCACAGGAACAGGACCAGCAGCAGCACCTGGTTGACCGGGCGCAGCGACGGCAGGGTGATGCGGCGGATCTGCTGCCACCTCCCGGCGCCGTCCAGGGCCGCCGCCTCGTACAGCTCGGCGGGGATGTTCTGCAGACCGGCCATGACGATGAGGAAGGCGAAGGGCCAGCCCTTCCATACCGACACCGTCAGCAGGGCGTAGAAGCTGTTGTCGCCGATCAGCCAGAAGGACGGCTTGTCGGTGAGGTGGAGCTGGTCGTGCAGGACGTGGTTCACCAGGCCGTTGTCGTGCTGGAACATGAACACCCAGGTGATGACGGCCGCGTAGACCGGCAGCGCGTACGGCACCAGGAACAGCGCCCGCAGCAGGCCGCGGCCGGTGAAGGTGTCCTGCATGTAGATCGCGGCCGCGGTGCCGATCAGCCAGCACAGGCCGACGGAGAGCAGGGTGAAGGCGACGGTGACGAAGAAGGAGTGCAGCAGCGCCTCGCCGACGGGGGCGTCGAAGTCCACCGACACCTTGTAGTTGCCGAGGCCGGTCCAGGGCGCGGTGCCCCAGTCGCGGATGTAGAACTGCGTGAGCTCCTTGAAGCTCATCACGATGCCGATCACCATCGGCACCAGGTGGACCAGGAGTTCGAGGATCAGAGCGGGCAGGAGCAGCAGGTACGGGAGTCCGGCGCGGCGGATCCGCCCGGTGCGGCGACGCGGTTCGCGCGTCGCCGCACCGGCGGGACTCCCCCTCAGCGGTTCCTTGAGGGTGGTGGTGGTCATCGGGCTCACTTCGCCGGCATCTGCTGCTGGGCCTTCTCGAGGGCTGCCTTCACCGAGGCGGTGGTGACCGCGCGTCCGGCCGCCGCGTCGGCGAACAGGTTCTTGACCGCGGTGCCGACCGCCGTCTCGAACTGCGACTCGTCGGCGACCTGCGGCAGGGCGGCCGCGCTCTTGGCGAGGGTGTCCTTCAGGACCGCGTTGGCCGGGGAGTTGAAGGCCGCGTCGGTCTGCGCGGTCTTGACCGGCGGGATCGAGCTGTACGCCGTGTTGAGGATCTTCTGCTCGGCGTCGCTGGTCATGAACTTCACGAACTTCGCGGCGCCGTCGAGGTTGTGGCTGTTCTTGAAGACGGCCAGGTTGATGCCGGCGACCATGGAGTTGACCTGGGTCCCGGTGCCGGGGGTGCCGGACTGCACGGGGACCGGTGCGATGCCGTACTTGTCGGGGCTCATGCCCTGCGACTTGAGGTTGGCGGACGCGGACTGCCACAGCAGCATGGCCTGCTTGCCCTTGGCGAAGTCGCTGACGGACTGGTTCTGCGCGTACTCGGCGTCGCCGGTCGGTATGACCTTGTCCTTGGCCATCAGGTCGACGTACTGCTTGACCGCGTCGACGACCTTGGGGTTGGTGAAGTCCGCCTTGCCGTCGGCGGTGAAGAACTCGCCGCCGTGCTGCTTGGCGAAGACGAAGACGTGGTGGATGTTCTCGGAGAGGTTCGCGCCCTCGGCGCCGAGCGGCGACTTGCCCTTCGAGGAGATCTTCTTGCCGTCGGCGACCAGCTCGTCCCAGGTGGCCGGGGGCTTGGAGATGCCGGCGTCGGCGAAGATCTGCTTGTTGTAGTAGAGGGCGTAGGCCATCGAGTACAACGGGACGGCGGCCGGGTCCTTGCCCTCCGCGCCGGTCGAACCGAGCGCCGAGTCCACGAAGCGGTCCTTGCCGCCGATCTTGGCGAAGTTCTTCGCGTCCCACGGCAGCAGCGCGCCGGTGGCCTGCAGGGACGCGCTCCAGGTGTTGCCGATGTTCAGGACGTCGGGGCCCTGACCGGAGGTGGTGGCGGTGAGGATCCGGTTCAGCAGGTCCGACCAGGGGACCACCTCCAGCTTCACCTTGATGCCCGTCTGCTTCTCGAACCTGTCGAGTTCGGGCTGCAGGACCTTCTTGTCGATGGCGATGCTCGCGCCCTGGTTGGAGGCCCAGTACGTGAGCGTCTTCGGCGAGTCGTTGGACCCGCCGCCGTTCGACGAACCGCCTCCGCAGGCCGTGGCGGCAAGGGCGAGTGACACGGTGACGGCGCCTACGGCCGCGGCTCGGATGCTGCGCATGGCTCCCGGTGTCCCTTCGGGGTTGCACTCATGGCTTAATTTAGGACGTGAGTTAAACCTCCGCAGCGGAACTCGTCAAGGGGTACGGCAGCCCCGGGGCAATCCGGTCCCAGCTCTTGACGCGAGTGTTCGAGCAGTTGAAGCATGCACGGCCAAGAGAGCGCTCCCAAACCGCACCCCGTTCACTTCCCGAACAGGAGAGCCGCCGTATGCCCCTGCCCGACATAGGCCGCAGAACCGTCCTCGGCGCGGCCGCCGCCTCCGCGCCCGCGCTGCTCGGACTGTCGGCGCCCGCGAACGCCGCCCCCGAGACGCCCAGGAAGCCGCGCCTCCTCCCCGGTGGCGGCGACCTGGGCCCCAACGTCCTGGTCTTCGACCCCTCCACCCCGGGCATCCAGGCCAGGCTGGACGAGGTGTTCCGGCAGCAGGAGTCGGCCCAGTTCGGCACCGGCCGCTACGCGCTGCTGTTCAAGCCGGGCACGTACCACAACCTCAACGCCCAACTGGGCTTCTACACCTCCATAGCGGGCCTGGGCCTGTCCCCCGACGACACCACCATCAACGGGGACGTGACGGTCGACGCCGGCTGGTTCGGGGGCAACGCCACGCAGAACTTCTGGCGTTCGGCGGAGAACCTGGCGCTGGTCCCGGCGAACGGCACCAACCGGTGGGCGGTCGCGCAGGCGGCGCCGTTCCGCCGTATGCACGTGCGCGGCGGCCTCGACCTGGAGCCCACCGGCTACGGCTGGGCGAGCGGCGGCTACATCGCCGACAGCCGGATCGACGGCCAGGTGGGCCCGTACTCGCAGCAGCAGTGGTACACCCGGGACAGCGCGATCGGCAGCTGGCTCAACGGCGTGTGGAACATGGTCTTCTCGGGTGTCGAGGGCGCCCCCGCGCAGAGCTTCCCGAACCCGCCGTACACCACCCTCGACACCACCCCGGTCTCCCGGGAGAAGCCCTTCCTGTACGTCGACCGGGCGGGCGCCTTCCATGTGTTCCTGCCCGCGAAGCGCACCAACGCCCGTGGGGTCACCTGGGGCAACGGCGCCCCGAGGGGCACCTCGCTGCCCCTGTCGCGCTTCTACGTCGCCAAGCCGGGCGTGTCCGCGGCCACCCTCAACCAGGCGCTCGCGCAGGGACTGCACCTGCTGCTGACGCCGGGGATCTACCACCTGGACCGGCCCGTGCAGGTGAACCGCCCCAACACCGTCGTCCTGGGCCTGGGTTACGCGACTCTGATCCCGGACAACGGCGTCACGGCCCTGCGGGTCGCCGACGTCGACGGCGTCCGCCTCGCCGGCTTCCTCATCGACGCCGGACCGGTCAACTCCCGGACGCTGCTGGAGGTCGGCCCGCGGGGAGCCCACAAGGACCACTCGGCCAACCCCACCACCGTGCAGGACGTGTTCGTCCGCATCGGCGGCGCGGGTCCGGGCAAGGCCACCACCAGCATGGTGATCAACAGCCGGCACACCATCGTCGACCACACCTGGGTCTGGCGCGCGGACCACGGCGAAGGCGTCGGCTGGGAGACCAACCGGGCGGACTACGGCATCGTCGTCAACGGCGACGACGTGCTGTGCACGGGCCTGTTCGTCGAACACTTCAACAAGTACGACGTCCAGTGGTACGGGCAGCGAGGGCGCACGATCTTCTTCCAGAACGAGAAGGCGTACGACGCCCCGAACCAGGCGGCGATCCAGAACGGCACGGTCAAGGGCTACGCCGCCTACAAGGTCGGCGACCACGTCACCGCGCACGAGGGCTGGGGGCTGGGCAGTTACTGCTTCTACAACGTCGACCCGAGCATCGTGCAGCACCACGGTTTCGCCGCCCCGAACACCCCGGGCGTGCGGTTCCACGACCTGCTCGTGGTCTCGCTGGGCGGCCAGGGCCAGTACGAGCACGTGATCAACGAGACGGGGGCTGCGACGTCGGGCACGTCGACCGTGCCGTCCACGGTGGTGTCGTACCCGTGAGCCGGGGCGGCCCCGCCCGCATGGGGCGGGGCCGCCGTGGCGTCACCGTGCCGGTGCCGGCGCGTAGCCGGTGGGGCGGGCGGTGAAGGTGCCGCGGCCCTGGGTGCGGCTGCGCAACCGGGTGGCGTAGCCGAAGAGTTCGGCCAGCGGCACCGTCGCCGTCACCACCGCCGAGCCCGCCCGGGTGAGCGAGCCCGAGACCCGGCCGCGGCGCGCGGCGAGGTCGCCGAGGACACCGCCGACGGCGTCCTCGGGGACGCTCACCGTGACCTCCACGACGGGCTCGAGCAGGACCATCGCGCAGGCGCGCAGGGCCTCGCGCAGGCCCAGCCTGCCCGCGGTGCGGAAGGCGGTGTCCGAGGAGTCCTTCACGTGGGTCGACCCGTCGGTGAGGGTGACGCGAAGCCCGGTCACCGGGTGCCCGCCGAGCGGCCCCTCGCCGAGCGCCTCCCGGCAGCCGGCCTCCACCGCGCGCACGTACTCCTGCGGCACTCGCCCGCCCACAACGGCCGAACGGAATTCGAACCCCTCGGCCAGCGGCTCGACATCGAGCACCACATGGGCGAACTGGCCCGCCCCGCCGTCCTGTTTGACGTGCCGGAAGACCAGACCGGACACCCCGCGGCCCACGGTCTCCCGGTGACTCACCGCGGGACGGCCGACGTTGACCTCGACGCCGCTTGTTGACGAACGCGATCCTCGGCACACCGTGCCGGTCGGCCTGCCGCCACACCGACTCGCTCTGCGGCTCCACGCCGGCCACCGCGTCGAACACGGCGACCGCGCCGTCGAGGACCCGGAGCGAGCGTTCCACCTCGGCGGCGAAGTCGACGTGCCCCGGAGTGTCGATCAGGTTGATCCGGTGGCCGTCCCAGGAGCAGCTGACGGCCGCGGCGAAGATGGTGATGCCGCGGTCGCGCTCCTGCGGGTCGAAGTCGGTGACGGTGGTGCCGTCGTGGACCTCGCCGCGCCGGTGCGTGGTCCCGGTGGCGTACAGGATCCGCTCGGTGACGGTGGTCTTGCCCGCGTCGACGTGGGCGAGGATGCCGAGGTTGCGGACGGTGGTGAGGGCATCGAGGTTGGTGCGCACGGCCCGTTGGCCTTTCTGGTGGTGTGGAGCGGGGCGGCGCGATTCCCGGACGTGGCGGACCGCAGGGCGGGCCTGCGGGTTCAGACGCTCGTCGCGGGCATCCGGTACCGGCCGCGCAGCGGGCACCGGACGGACGGGGACACCAGGATCACCTCGTACCGCGAGCGGGGGACGACGACAGCGGTGCGGTACGGCACGGCCGGTCTCCCCTCGTCACTCGGTCCGCGCGTCACGTCGACGCACGGTGCGTGGCGAGTGTAGGGAACCGGCGAGCCGCCGGGCATCACCTTTTCCCCGCTGCCCCGCTCAAGGGCCGCCCCATTCCCCGGTGTCCCGCTCAGCGCCCGCCCCATTCCCCGTTCCCCGCTGCCCCACTCAATGCCCGACCCCTCGCCGTGCGATGGTTCGCGCCCGTCGGGAGACGGCTGCCACCGCGGGCCGCGCGCCTCGCCGTCAACCCGCGAGCCCCGCCGACACCCTTTGCGGGTGGTTTACGGACGCCAGAACCGGTGAGGCGGCTGTAATGTCCCAGCCCCAGACCACAGCCGTAGCACCGGCGAAAGCCGCACCCCGCGAAGCCGTGCCCGAGGCGGCGGGTTCTCCCCTCGGCGCGCGGGAGGCTCGGGCGAAGCAGCGTGACGCCTACTTCGACAACGCCAAGTACCTGGCGATCGTGCTGGTGGCGATCGGCCACGCGTGGGAGCCGCTGCGCGACGACAGCCGGGTCGTCAGCGCGCTCTACAACTTCGTCTACGCCTTCCACATGCCGGCGTTCATCGTCATCTCCGGGTACTTCTCCCGGAGTTTCGACGCGAGTCCCGGGCGGGTCAGACGCCTGGTGACGGGAGTGGCCGTGCCGTACGTCGTCTTCGAGACGGCGTACACCCTTTTCACCCGCTGGACCGACGGGGTGCCGGACCGGCCGATCAGCCTGCTTGACCCCCTGTATCTGACGTGGTTCCTGGCCGCGCTGTTCGTCTGGCGGCTGACCACCCCGCTGTGGCAGCGCGTGCGGTGGCCGCTGCCGATCGCGCTGACCGTCGCGGCCCTCGCCACCCTCTCCCCGTCCATCGGCAACGACCTCGACCTGCAGCGGGTCCTGCAGTTCCTGCCGTACTTCGTGCTGGGGCTGTGTCTGCGGCCGGAGCACTTCCGGCTGGTGCGGCGGTGGCCGGTGAGGCTGCTGGCCCTGCCGGTCCTGGGGTGCGCGCTCGCGGTGTCGTACTGGGCGGAGCCACGGATGACCGGGGCCTGGTTCTACCACCGCGACAGCGCCCAGGAGCTGGGGGCGTCCGCCTGGTTCGGGCCGGTGATGACACTGGCCGCCTTCGGTTTCTCGATGGTGCTGGTCGCCTGCTTCCTGTCCTGGGTGCCGGGACGGCGGCTGTGGTTCACGGCGCTGGGCGCGGGCACGCTGTACGGCTACCTGCTGCACGGCTTCGTCGCCCAGGGCTCCAAGTACTGGGGCTGGTACTCCCCCGGCTGGATCCACCGCCCGCTCGGTGCGGTCACCGTCGCGCTGGCAGCCGGAGCCGTCGTGACGCTGCTGTGCACACCGCCTGTGCGGCGGGTCTTCCGGTTCGTCGTGGAGCCGGACATGAAGTGGGCGTTCCGGAGGGAGCCGCGGGAGCGGCTGCCCGTTCCGGCGCAGGCCCGTGTGCCGGGAACCCGCACCGGGTCCCGGGCGTTGTCCTGACAAGCGCCGAGAAAACCTGAGGAGCCACCCCTTTGTCCGCGAGACCGACGGACCCCCCGGGGCACAGTCCCCGCCCGTCCCGCCGCGGTGACCCCGACCGCGGCACACGGCCGGGCGCCCCTTGCCGGCCGTCACGCCGGTGAGTGCCGCCCACGCCGTCCTGGGCCTGCTGGCCGTGTTCGTGCTGACCGCCGGTACGGGCTATTTCGTGGCCCAGGAGTTCGCCTACGTCTCCGCCGACCGCCTCGCCCTGGCCCGTGAGGCGCGGGCCGGTGACCGTCGGGCCGCGCGGGCGCTGAAGGTGCTCGAGAGGCTGTCGTTCATGCTGTCCGGCGCCCAGCTGGGCATCACGGTGACCGGTCTGGTCGTCGGTTTCATCGCCGAGCCGTCCGTGTCCGCGCTGCTCGGGCCCGCCCTGTCCGGCGTCGGCGTCCCGGGCGCGGCCGTCACCGGCCTGTCCGTGGTGCTCTCCTTCGTCGGCGCCACGGTGGTGCAGATGGTGCTGGGCGAGCTGGCCCCGAAGAATCTCGCCATCGCGGTGCCCGAGCGGCTGGCCAAGTCGCTGGCCGCCTCGACGCTGGCGTATCTCAAGGTCGTCGGGCCGGTGGTACGGATCTTCGACGGCGCGGCGAACCGGCTGCTGCGCGAGACCGGCATCGAGCCGGTCGAGGAGCTGCACCACGGTGCCACCCTGGAGGAGCTCGGCCATCTCATCGGCGAGTCGCACGAGCAGGGGCGGCTGTCCAAGGGCACCGCCGAGCTGCTGGACCACGCGCTGGGGTTCTCCGAGCGCACGCTGGACGAGGTGATGGTGCCGCGCGCCGACACCGTGTTCGTCCGCGCGGACGCGAGCGCGTCCGAGGCCGTCGACCTCATCGGCAAGTACGGCCACTCCCACCATCCGGTGCTCGGCGAGCACCCCGACGACGTCGGCGGAGTGCTGGGCGTGCGCGAGCTGATGCGGCTGCCCGCGGACCGGTTGGCCGCCACGACGGCCGGCGAGCTCGCCCGGCGCCCGCTGCTGCTGCCCGACACCCTTCCGCTGCCCGAGGCGGTCGAGCGGATGCGGGAGCGTGACGACGAGTTCGCGGTCGTACTCGACGAGCACGGCGGCGTGGCGGGCGTGGTCACCTACGAGGACATCGCCGAGGAACTGGTCGGCGACATCGCCGACGAGTCGGACACGGTCATCCACCTCGCCGTCGCCGAAACCGACGGCTGGCTGGTGGACGCAGGGCGCCGCCTGGACGAGGTCGCCGAGGCCACCGGCATCGGGCTGCCCGAAGAGGACGACTTCGACACGGTGGCCGGCCTGGTCGTGGACCGTCTCGGCCGCTTCCCGGCAGTCGGCGACCGGATCACGGTCGCGCTGCCCGACGGCGGGCGCGCGGTGATCGTCGTACGCGCCGTGGACCGGCACGTGCCCGAGCGCGTGCGGATCGCGCGGCTGGCGGAGCGGACGGAGGAGCAGCGTTGAGTTTCCCGATGGCGCTCTTCGTCACCGTCGTGCTGCTGATCGGCAGTGGCTTCTTCGTGGCCGCCGAGTTCGCGCTGGTCGCCGCCAAGCGGCATCGCGTGGAGAAGGCGGTCGCCGAGGAGCGGCGCGGCGCGCGGGCTGCCCTGGACGGCATGCGTGAGCTGTCGCTGATGCTGGCCGGCGCCCAGCTCGGCATCACGGTCTGCACCCTGGGCCTGGGGTCGGTCTCCAAGCCGGCGATCTCGCACTCGCTGGACCCACTGCTGCACGCGCTGGGCCTGCCGAGCGCGGTCAGCTACGGCATCGCGTTCGCCGTCGCCATGGTCGTCGTGGTGTTCCTGCACATGGTCGTGGGCGAGATGGCCCCCAAGTCCTGGGCGATCGCGCATCCGGAACGCTCGGCGATGCTGCTCGCGCCGTCGTTCAGGGCCCTGGTGACGGCCGTAAGGCCGCTGATCTCGCTGCTCGACAAGGTCAGCAACGCGCTGGTACGGCTGTGCCGGGTCACCCCGCGCGGCGAGCCGGCCCCGGTGCACGGCCGGGAGCAGCTCACCCATCTGGTCGAGGAGTCGCGGCGCCTCGGCCTGATCAGCGAGGCCGACTCGGGGCTGATCACCCGCTCGCTGACCGAGCCCGAGACCCCGGTGGGAGAGCTCCAGGTCCCGGCCTCGCGGATCACCTCGGTGGACGGCGCGGCCGATGCCGAGGAGGTGCTGCGCACGGCGGCCGGCAGCGACCGTACCCGGCTGCTGGTCCGCGAGGGCGATCGCGTCCTCGGCTCGGTGCACGCCCGGGACGCGCTGGTGGCCCGCGCCCGGGGTCACAGCGCGAGCGCGCGCGACATGGCCCGGCCGGTGCCGGAGCTGGGTGCGGACACCACGGTCGCCGACGCGATCGACGTCATGCGGGCGCACCGAGCCTCGCTCGCCGTGGTCCGCGACGACACGGGCCGGCTGACCGGCATGGTGACCCTGGACGACCTGCTGGCGCGTTTCCTGCAGCCGCGGGCGGCGTAGGGGACGTCGCTCGGCCGCGGTGGTCTCCGGAAATGCGAAAGACCCCTGATGAACAGGGGCCTCAGCTGGTGTCCGAGGGGGGACTTGAACCCCCACGCCCGATAAAGGGCACTAGCACCTCAAGCTAGCGCGTCTGCCATTCCGCCACCCGGACGAGGTGTCTGTCGCCGGACAGGAGGTGTTCCCCGCGGCGACAGACACAACAATACCAAGCTTTCGGAGTGCGTTTCACCTGCGTATCCGTGTGCGTCAGGGCATGAGGTGGTAGTCCGGGAAGTTGCCGGGCAGCCGTTCGTGCGCCGGGCCCCGGGTCACGGCGCGTACGAGGAGTTCGCCGCCGACGAACGCGCCGCGCCAGGACGCCCCGAAGCCGCCGAAGAGCTCGTCGCGGTCGCCGCGGGAGCGGGCCGTTCCGTGGCCGACCTTGAACGCGCGGATCTGCGGGGCCAGCCGGTCGAAGGTGGCCCGGTCGTCCGTGCACAGCGTGGCGACGAGCGCGCCGTTGGAGGCGTTCATCGCGGCCAGCAGTTCCGCCTCGGTGTCGACCAGGACGATGGTGTCGACCGGGCCGAACGGTTCCGCGTGGTGCAGCGGCGAGGACCGCGGCGGGTTCAGGAGCGTGACGGGCTGGACGTACGCCGATGTGTCCTGGCCGGGCAGGAAGCGGGCGTCGTTCTCGCGGCCGCGGTGCAGCGGCACGGCGCCGCGGTCGATGGCCTCGGCGACCTGGTCGCGCAGCTCCTTGGCCTTGGCCGCGTTGATCACGGGCCCGAAGTCGAGCGCGGGGAAGGGGGCCTCCGGGCGTTCGACGGCGAGCGGGTGCCCCACCCGCAGTGTGCGGACCGCCGGCAGGTACGCCGCCAGGAAGTCGTCGAACAGCTGCCGCTGGACGACGAAGCGCGGGTAGGCCGTGCAGCGCTGCTTGCCGTAGTCGAAGAGCTTGGGCACGACTGCCGCGAGCGCGTCCCAGTCGGAGTGGTTCCAGATGCCCCAGGTGTTGAGTCCCTCCTGTTCGAGGATGTGCCGTTTGCCGAGGTCGGCGACGGCGGTGGCCACGGCGGCGCCGGTGTCGCGGCCGCCGACGAAGGAGACGCAGCCGATCTCGGGCGCCCGCACCAGCGCCTGGGACAGCTCTCCACCGCTGCCGCTGACGAGGGTGACGGGGATTCCCTCGCGGGCGGCGAGCGCGCAGGCCAGGGTGAGACAGGCGAGGCCGCCGTCGCTGGGGGTCTTGGCGATCACCGTGTTGCCCGCCAGCGCCTGCACGAGCAGGGCGTGGACGAGGACGCTCATCGGGTAGTTCCAGCTGGCGATGTTGGACACCGGGCCGTCCAGCGGGGCCCGGCCGGCGAGCATCGGCTCGATGCCGTCGACGTACCAGCGGACGCCGTCGATGGCCCGGTCGACGTCCGCCTGCGCGAGCCGCCAGGGCTTGCCGATCTCCCAGACGAGCAGCAGGGCGAGCAGTTCGCGGTGTTCGGTGAGGGCGTCGAGGGTGGCGGCGACGCGGGCCCTGCGCTCGTCCAGGGGTACGTGCCGCCAGGCGCGATGCCGGTCGAGGGAGGCGCGGACCGCCTGGTGCGCGGTGCGGCCGTCGAGTCGTGGCGGGCCGGCGATGGGACTGCCGTCGACGGGGCTGGTGGCGGGCAGGGTCCGGCCGTCGGCCTGCCAGGTGTCGGCCCACAGGTTGAGGACGCGGTCGTCCCGGAAGGCCTCCGGGGCGACGGTCAGGCAGCGCTGCCAGGCGTCTGCCCAGGACGTGCCTGATTTGAGGGTGAGGGTGGAGGTGGAGGTGTTGGGGGTGAGGGTGGATGCCATCGGTTGCTCCGCTCTCGGTGCACAGTCGGGGGCGGGGAGATGTATGGCTCACGTCAACCATGAGTGACCGACCGCTGCTCTTCCAGACGCGCGAGCACGAGTTTCGCCGTTTCGGTCGGGGTGCCGCCCACACGCACCCCGGCCGCCTCCAGGGCCTCCTTCTTCGCCTGCGCGGTGCCGGAGGAACCCGAGACGATGGCGCCCGCATGGCCCATGGTCCTGCCCTCGGGTGCGGTGAATCCGGCGATGTAGCCGACGACGGGTTTGGTGACGTGTTCGCGGACGTAGGCGGCCGCGCGTTCCTCCGCGTCGCCGCCGATCTCGCCGATCAGAACGATCAGTTCGGTGTCGGGGTCGTCCTGGAAGGCTGCCAGGCAGTCGATATGGGTCGTGCCCATCACCGGGTCGCCGCCGATGCCGACACAGGTGGAGAAGCCGATGTCGCGGAGTTCGTACATGAGTTGGTAGGTGAGGGTCCCCGACTTGGACACCAGGCCGATACGGCCGGGCTTGGTGATGTCGGCGGGGATGATGCCCGCGTTGGACTGGCCGGGGGTGATCAGGCCCGGGCAGTTGGGGCCGATGATCCGGGTGCCCTTCTCCTTGGCGTACGTGGTGAAGGCGACGGAGTCGTGGACCGGGATGCCCTCGGTGATGACGACCGCGAGGCCGATGCCGGCGTCGGCCGCCTCGACAACGGCCGCTTTCGCGAAGGCCGGTGGGACGAAGGCGACGGTGACGTCGGCGCCGGTCGCGTGGATGCCCTCGGCGACCGTGCCGAAGACGGGGACGGTTCGCTCGTCGAAGTCGACGGTGGCGCCCGCCTTTCGGGGGTTGACGCCGCCGACGACGTTCGTACCGGCGGCGAGCATGCGCCGGGTGTGCTTCATGCCCTCGCCGCCGGTCATGCCCTGGACGAGGACCTTGCTCTCCTTGGTGAGATAGATGGCCATGTCCGTCTCCTCAGGCTGTGGTGGCGAGTCGGGCGGCACGGCGGGCGGCGCCGTCCATGGTGGTGGCCTGCTGGACCAGCGGGTGGGCGCGCTCGTCGAGGATGGCGCGGCCGCGGGCCGCGTTGTTGCCGTCGAGACGGACCACCAGCGGCTTGGTCAATCGCACGGTGTCGAGCGCCTGCACGATGCCGTCGGCGACCGCGTCACAGGCGGTGATTCCGCCGAAGACGTTGACGAACACCGACTTCACGTCGGGGTCGGAGAGGATGACGGACAACCCTTCGGCCATGATCCGGGCGGAGGCCCCGCCGCCGATGTCGAGGAAGTTGGCGGGCCGGGCGCCGCAGCCGGCGACGACGTCCAGGGTCGACATGACCAGTCCCGCGCCGTTGCCGATGATGCCGACCTCGCCGTCCAGCTTCACGTAGTTGAGGCCCTTCGCGGCGGCCGCCGCCTCCAGCGCGTCGCCGTGCTCGACGTCGTCGGCGCCCCAACGCGACTGCCGGAAGCGGGCGTTGTCGTCGAGGGTGACCTTGCCGTCGAGTGCGAGGATCCGGCCTCCCTTCGTGCGCACGAGCGGGTTCACCTCGACGAGCAGCGCGTCCTCGCGGACGAGGACCTCCCACAGGCGTACGAGGACGTCGACCGTCTGCGCCGGCAGTCCCGCGGCTTCGGCGATCTCGGCCGCCTTCGCCGAAGTCACGCCCTCGGCCGGGTCGACGGGTATGCGGGCGACGGCCTCGGGCCTGCTCGCGGCGACCTCCTCGATCTCCATGCCGCCCTCGGCGGACGCGATCGCGAGGAAGGTGCCCGCGGCCCGGTCGAGGACGTAGGAGACGTAGAACTCCTCCTCGATGTCGACGCGTTGGGCCAGCATGACCGTGCCGACCGTGTGGCCCTTGATGTCCATGCCGAGGATCTGACGTGCCGTGAGTTCGGCGGCGGCCGGGTCCGCGGCGAGCTTCACGCCGCCGGCCTTGCCCCGCCCGCCCGTCTTGACCTGAGCCTTCACCACTACGCGCCCGCCGAGTGCGCGGGCGATCTCACGGGCCTTCTTGGGCGAGTCCGTCACCTGGGCCCTCGGTACCAAGATGCCGTGTTCTTCGAAGAGTTCCCTTGCCTGGTGTTCGTACAGGTCCATCTCGGCTCCTGTCTGCGAAGTCATCGCGAGGCCGAACTCCGATGACTGGAAAGTGCCGCACGCCCCCTGGACACCACCCACCGGATGCGGGATAACAAGGTTCATACAGTATTCGTCGACTGTATGCAATGTACTGCGAGAGCGTTCCCACCCCCTACGAAGGGACAGGACTTCGCCATGCCCGACGACACCCAGGACGTGATTTCCGGCGGTCACCTCGTCGCCAAGGCTCTGAAGGCCGAAGGGGTCGACCGCATCTACACGTTGTGCGGCGGCCACATCATCGACATCTACGACGGCTGCGTCGACGAGGGCATCGAGGTCGTCGACGTACGACACGAACAGGTCGCCGCCCACGCCGCCGACGGCTACGCCCGCATCACCGGCAGGCCGGGCTGCGCGGTCGTCACCGCAGGACCGGGCACGACCGACGCCGTCACCGGTGTCGCCAACGCCTTCCGCGCGGAGTCCCCGATGCTGCTGATCGGCGGACAAGGAGCCCTCACCCAGCACAAGATGGGGTCCCTGCAGGACCTGCCGCACGTCGACATGATGACGCCGATCACCAAGTTCGCGGCGGCCGTGCCGGACACGGCGCGCGCCGCCGACATGGTGTCCATGGCGTTCCGCGAGTGCTACCACGGCG
Organism: Streptomyces sp. SLBN-31; assembly: GCF_006715395.1. NCBI lineage: Bacteria > Bacillati > Actinomycetota > Actinomycetes > Kitasatosporales > Streptomycetaceae > Streptomyces > Streptomyces sp. SLBN-31. Next base: position 2,093,518 of record NZ_VFNC01000001.1, on the reverse strand, counting down.
CGCCCGGCCCCTCCTTCCTGGAGATCCCGCGCGACGTGCTGGACGCCAAGGTGCCGGTGAGCAGGGCGCGGGTGCCGAGGGCCGGTGCCTACCGTGCCTCGACCCGCTCGGCCGGCGACCCCGAGGCGATCGAGAAGCTCGCCGACCTGCTCGTGCACGCCGAGAAGCCGGCCATCCTGCTGGGCAGCCAGGTGTGGACGACCCGCGGCACTGAGGCCGCCATCGAGCTGGTACGGACCCTCAACATCCCGGCGTACATGAACGGCGCGGGCCGCGGCACCCTGCCGCCCGGCGACCCTCACCACTTCCAGCTCTCGCGCCGGTACGCCTTCTCGGGCGCCGACGTCATCGTGATCGTCGGCACGCCCTTCGACTTCCGCATGGGCTACGGCAAGCGGCTGTCCCCGGACGCGACGGTCGTCCAGATCGACCTCGACTACCGCACCGTCGGCAAGAACCGCGACATCGACCTCGGGATCGTCGGCGACGCCGGGCTGGTGCTGAAGTCGGTGACCGAAGCGGCCTCGGGACGCCTCAACGGGGGCGCGGCCAAGCGCAAGGAGTGGCTGGACGAGCTGCGCGCCGCCGAGCAGACCGCGCTCGAGAAGCGGCTGCCGAGCCTGAAGTCGGACGCCTCGCCGATCCACCCGTACCGCCTGGTCAGCGAGATCAACGACTTCCTCACCGAGGACTCCGTCTACATCGGCGACGGCGGCGACATCGTCACCTTCTCCGGGCAGGTGGTCCAGCCCAAGTCCCCCGGCCACTGGATGGACCCGGGCCCGCTCGGCACCCTCGGCGTCGGCGTGCCCTTCGTGCTCGCGGCCAAGCAGGCGCGGCCCGACAAGGAGGTCGTCGCCCTCTTCGGCGACGGCGCCTTCTCCCTCACCGGCTGGGACTTCGAAACCCTCGTCCGTTACGACCTGCCCTTCGTCGGGATCGTCGGCAACAACTCCTCGATGAACCAGATCCGTTACGGCCAGAAGGCCAAGTACGGCGAGGAGCGCGAGCGGGTCGGCAACACCCTCGGCGACGTCCACTACGACAAGTTCGCGCAGATGCTGGGCGGTTACGGCGAGGAGGTCCGTGACCCCGCCGACATCGGCCCCGCCCTGCGCCGCGCCCGCGAGTCGGGCAAGCCGTCACTGATCAACGTCTGGGTCGACCCGGACGCGTACGCCCCCGGAACCATGAACCAGACGATGTACAAGTGAGGTGAACGCCCGTGACCCGCACAGCACTTGAGGGCATCCGTGTCCTCGACATGACGCACGTCCAGTCCGGGCCCTCCGCGACCCAGCTGCTGGCCTGGCTCGGCGCGGACGTCGTCAAGCTGGAGGCTCCGACCGGCGACATCACGCGCAAGCAGCTGCGCGACCTGCCGGACGTCGACTCCCTCTACTTCACGATGCTCAACTGCAACAAGCGCAGCATCACCCTCAACACCAAGACCGAGCGCGGCAAGGAGATCCTCACCGAGCTGATCCGGCGCTCGGACGTCATGGTCGAGAACTTCGGTCCGGGCGCGGTCGACCGGATGGGCTTCACCTGGGACCGCATCCAGGAGATCAATCCGCGGATCGTGTACGCCTCCATCAAGGGGTTCGGGGACGGCCCGTACACCAAGTTCAAGGCGTACGAGGTCGTCGCGCAGGCCATGGGCGGGTCGATGTCGACCACCGGTTTCGAGGACGGGCCGCCGCTGGCGACGGGGGCCCAGATCGGGGACTCGGGCACGGGCGTCCACGCCGTGGCGGGGATACTCGCCGCGCTGTTCCAGCGCGAGCACACCGGGCGCGGTCAGCGGGTGAACGTGGCCATGCAGCACGCGGTGCTCAACCTCTGCCGGGTGAAGCTGCGCGATCAGCAGCGCCTGGCCCACGGCCCGCTCGCCGAATATCCCAACGACGACTTCGGCACCGAGGTTCCCCGCTCGGGAAACGCGTCCGGCGGCGGGCAGCCGGGCTGGGCGGTCAAGTGCGCGCCGGGCGGCCCGAACGACTACGTGTACGTCATCGTGCAGCCCGTCGGCTGGAAGCCGGTCAGTGAGCTGATCGGCCGGCCCGAGCTGGCGGAGGACCCCGAGTGGGCCACGCCGGAGGCCCGGCTTCCCAAGCTCAACAAGATGTTCCAGCTGATCGAGGAGTGGTCCTCGACGCTGCCCAAGTGGGAGGTGCTGGAGCGGCTCAACGCGCACAACATCCCGTGCGGGCCGATCCTGTCGACGAAGGAGATCATCGAGGACGAGTCGCTGGTCGCCAACGAGATGGTCGTCACCGTCCCGCACCCCGAGCGCGGCGAGTTCACGACCGTCGGCAGCCCGCTGAAGCTCTCCGACTCCCCCGTCGAGGTGAGCAGTTCACCGCTGCTCGGCGAGCACAACGAAGAGGTCTACGTCGGCGAGCTCGGCCTCGGCGACGAGGAGCTGCGCCTGCTCAAGTCGAACGGAGTGATCTGACGTGATGGCGGAAGACCGGGAGCTGCGGGTGCGCTCGCTCCTCGACGCTGTGCGGGCCGAGGGGCGGACCGCGCTGACCGCGCCCGAGGGCAAGGTGATCGCCGACGCGTACGGGATCGCCGTACCCGGCGAGGAGTTGGCGCGGGACGTCGACGAGGCCGTCGCCTGCGCGGCGCGCTTCGGCGGGCCGGTCGTGATGAAGATCGTGTCGCCGGACATCCTGCACAAGACCGACGCCGGCGGTGTGATCGTCGGTGTCGAGGGCGCCACGGACGTGCGGGCCGCGTTCTGCAGGATCGTCGAGAACGCGCGCGCGTACGACGCGGACGCGCGCATCGAGGGCGTGCAGGTCCAGGAGTTGCTGCCGCAGGGGCAGGAGGTCATCGTCGGCGCGGTGACGGACCCGACGTTCGGCAAGGTCGTCGCGTTCGGGCTCGGCGGGGTGCTCGTCGAGGTGCTCAAGGACGTGACGTTCCGGCTGGCGCCGGTGAGCGCGGACGAGTCGCTGTCGATGCTGGACTCGATCCGGTCGGCGGAGATCCTGCACGGGGTGCGCGGTGCGCCGGCCGTGGACCGGTGGGCGATCGCCGAGCAGATCCGGCGGGTGTCCCAACTCGCCGCGGACTTCCCGGAGATCGCCGAGATCGACCTCAACCCGGTGATCGCCACACCGGAGGGTGCGGTCGCCGCCGACATCCGCGTCATCCTCGCCGAGAAGCAGCCGCCGCCACGCAGGAAGTACACGCGTGAGGAGATCCTCACCTCCATGCGGCGGTTGATGCAGCCCGCGTCGGTCGCCGTGATCGGCGCGTCCAACGAGCAGGGCAAGATCGGTAATTCGGTCATGCGCAACCTCATCGACGGTGGTTTCTCCGGGGAGATCCATCCGGTGAACCCCAAGGCCGATGACATTCTGGGCCGCAAGGCGTACAAGAGTGTCACGGACGTTCCCGGTGAGGTGGATGTGGCGGTCTTCGCGATCCCCGCCAAGTTCGTGGCCTCGGCGCTGGAGGAGGTGGGACGCAAGAACATCCCCAACGCCGTACTGATCCCCTCCGGGTTCGCGGAGACCGGCGAGCACGAACTCCAGGCGGAGATCGTGGCGATCGCCGAGCGGTACGGCGTCCGCCTTCTGGGACCGAACATCTACGGTTACTACTCGACGTGGCAGGACCTGTGCGCCACGTTCTGCACGCCGTACGACGTCAAGGGCGGGGTGGCGCTGACCTCGCAGTCCGGCGGCATCGGGATGGCCATCCTGGGCTTCGCCCGCACCACGAAGACGGGCGTGTCGGCGATCGTCGGCCTCGGCAACAAGTCGGACCTCGACGAGGACGACCTGCTGACCTGGTTCGGCGAGGACCCGCACACCGAGTGCATCGCGATGCACCTGGAGGACCTCAAGGACGGCCGCGCCTTCGTGGAGGCCGCGCGGGCGACCGTACCGAAGAAGCCGGTCGTGGTGCTGAAGGCGGGACGTACGGCGGCGGGCGCCAAGGCGGCCGGGTCGCACACCGGGGCGCTCGCGGGCGACGACGCCGTGTACGACGACATCCTCAGGCAGGCCGGTGTGATCAGGGCGCCCGGTCTGAACGAAATGCTGGAGTACGCGCGCGCGTTGCCGGTGCTGCCCACCCCGCAGGGCGACAACGTCGTGATCATCACCGGGGCGGGCGGCAGTGGCGTACTGCTGTCGGACGCGGTGACCGACAACGGCCTGTCCCTGATGGAGATCCCGCCGGACCTGGACGAGGCCTTCCGGAAGTTCATCCCGCCGTTCGGAGCCGCGGGCAACCCGGTCGACATCACCGGCGGCGAGCCGCCGTCGACGTACGAGGCGACGATCCGGCTGGGCCTTCAGGACCCGCGCGTCCACGCGCTCGTCCTCGGCTACTGGCACACCATCGTCACTCCCCCGATGGTCTTCGCGGAGCTCACCGCGCGCGTGGTGGCCGAGCTCCGCGAACGCGGCATCGAGAAGCCCGTGGTGGCCTCCCTCGCGGGAGACGTCGAGGTCGAGGAGGCCTGCCAGTACCTCTACGAGCGCGGGGTCGTGGCATACCCGTACACGACCGAGAAGCCGGTCGCCGTGCTCGGCGCGAAATATCGCTGGGCGCGCGCTGCGGGGTTGTTGGGGGGCGGTTCATGACGTGACCCATGCGCGGGGCCGGCCGGCAGTGCGGTCGGCCGGCCCCGGGACCCGTGCGCACACGAAAGGCATTGGACAGGGGGCGCTGGCCAGAGCTTTCGACGCAAGGGGCACTGAACGATGACAACGACCGACTGTTCGGCCTCCGTCCCGTACCGGGAGGTGAGGGACCGCAACGGCCGTGTGTACCGGATCGGCGAGTCAGACGTCGACATCATGGGCCGGGCACGCAAGTGGATGGTCATCCTGCCCTGGGTGGGCATGATGGGCATCAGCTCCGCCGAGTACGCGTTCACCTCGGCGGAGGACACGCTCCACGAGGCGCATCTGTGGAGCAGTGGACACATCTTCTGGCTGATGGGCGTCTGGGTGTTCTTCCAGGCGGCCGTGGCCTTCCCCGCCGGGCACTTGCGCGAGAGCGGCAGACTGCCGGCCCGTACGGCCATGCTGCTGGGCGCCGTCGGCACGATGCTCGGCTATCTGTCGCTGGCGTACGCGCCGCACGTCGCCGTCGCCTACCTCGGCTTCGGGATGTTCAGCGGCATCGGCGCCGGTCTCGTCTACGCGACCTGCGTGAACATGGTCGGCAAGTGGTATCCGGAGCGCAAGGGCGGCAAGACGGGCTTCGTCAACGGCGGTTTCGCCTACGGGTCCGTGCCCTTCGTCTTCCTGTTCGCCTCGTACATGGACCTGGGCAACTACCGGACCGTACTCGCCACGGTGGGCGTGGGCCTGTGTCTGCTGGTGGCCTCGGCGGGCTGGTTCTTCAAGGACCCGCCGAAGAACTGGTGGCCGGCGCACGTCGACCCGCTCAGGCTGACCGACGACCGAAGATCCGCCGGGCGCTGGAGAAGAACCCGCCGGCGGTCAGGCAGTACACCCCGAGGGAGGCCGCCCGTACGCCCGTCCTGTGGATGATGTGGTTCTGTCTGCTGTGCACGGCCGGCATCAACATCTTCGGCATCGCCTTCCAGGTGCCGTTCGGCAAGGACATGGGGTTCGCGGGCGGGGTCGTGGCCACGGCGATGTCCCTGAAGGCCGTCGTCAACGGCACCGGTAGGGGCGTGATCGGCTGGATCTCCGACCGCTCCGGGCGCCGCACCACCCTGATCATCGTCTGCGTCGTGCTGGGCACCGCCCAGTTCGGCGTGCTGGTCTCCGGCCAGATGGGCAGCATGCCGTTCTTCCTGTTCTGCTCCATGGTCTCCGGATTCGGCGGCGGGGCGATCTTCCCGCTGTTCGCGGCCATGACCGCCGACTACTTCGGCGAGAACAACAACGCCACCAACTACGGAATGGTCTACAGCTCGAAGCTGATCTCCGGGCTCGTGGGCTCCGGCCTGGGCGCGGTCGTGGTCGGCGCCTGGGACTACCACGGCGCGTTCGTCCTGGCGGGTTCCATCGGGCTGGCCTCGGCGGTACTGGCGCTCTTCCTGAAGTCCCCGGGCAGGCCGAACGCCCGGCGCATCGTTCCCAACCCGCACCCGCTCGGCGAGGAGATGGCATAAGCATGACAGCAGATCCGCTCTCGGCCGATCCGGCAGCCGCACACCGTCCCTACCGTGAGGTCACCGACGCCCGCGGTCGCGTCTACCGCATCGGCGAGACCGACCACGACATCCTCGGCCACTCCCGCAAACTCATGGTGTACCTCCCCTGGATCGCCATGATGGCCATCAGCGTCTTCGAGTACGCGTACGGCTCCGCGGAGGACACACTGTCCCACGCGCACGGCTGGACGCAGTCCAACACCTTCTGGATCCTCAGCGTCTGGGTGTTCTTCCAGGCCGGCATCGCCTTCCCGGCGGGCTGGCTGCGCGAGAAGGGCATCCTGACCGCGCGCCGCGCCATGTACATCGGCTCCGGGATGTGCCTGGTCGGCTTCCTCGCCCTGTCGCACCTGAGCAACGTGCTGCTGGCGATCGTCGGCTTCGGCGTGATCGGCGGCCTGGGCGCCGGCCTGGTGTACGCGACCTGCATCAACATGGTCGGCAAGTGGTTCCCCGAACGGCGCGGCGCCCGCACGGGCTTCGTCAACGGCGGCTTCGCCTACGGGTCGCTGCCGTTCATCTTCATCTTCAACTACGCCCTCGACACCGGTAACTACCACCGCGTGCTGGACCTGATCGGCTGCTACGTCATGATCGTGGTCTTCGGGTGCGCGTTCTTCTTCAAGGACCCGCCGAAGAACTGGTGGCCCGCGGACATCGACCCGCTGACGTTCTCCGGCAACCAGAAGAACGCGACGAGCCTCGCCAAGAACCCCCCGGCGACGCGGCAGTACACGCCCAAGGAGGCCATTGGGACCGGCATGCTGCCGCTGATGTGGATCTCCATCGTGATGACCGCCGGTGTGTCGATCTTCGGAATCTCCTTCCAGGTCGACTACGCCAAGGAAGTCGGCTTCGGTCCGCTCGTGGCGGCCTCCTCGATGGGCGTCATGGCCGTCATCAACGGCATCGGCCGCGGTGTCGTCGGCTGGCTGTCCGACAAATGGGGCCGCAAGCCGACCCTGGTGTTCGTCATCGTCGTGCTGGGTCTCGCCCAGTTCGGGGTGATCCTGGCCGGCGAGATGAAGAGCGAGTGGCTGTTCCTGTTCTTCGCCTTCCTCTCCGGCTTCGGCGGCGGCGCCTTCTACCCGATGTTCGCGGCACTGACCCCGGACTACTTCGGGGAGAACTACAACGCCACCAACTACGGCCTGGTCTACAGCGGCAAGCTGATCAGCGGCCTGTTCGGGGGCGGCCTCGGCTCCATGGTGGTCGCGGCCTGGGGCTACAACGGGGCGTACGCCCTGGCCGGCGGCGTCTCCATGGTCGCGGCGGGGATCGCCCTGCTGCTCCGGCAGCCGGGACGCAGCGGCGCGGACGCGCTGATCGCGCAGCCCAGGCCGACGGGGTGACGGCACGCGCGCGTGAGGAGGCGCTCCCCGGGATGCGGGGAGGGCCTCCTCACGCGCGGGCGCGGCTCAGCACTTCTCGCGCAGCGAGTGCAGGTAGGCGCTGGAGCGGCGGGCGAAGGTGAACGACTCGGCGGGCTGGTCGTGTTCAGTCTGCCAGTGGTGGGCCATGCGCTCGCCGCGCAGCCGGGTCACGGCGGAGATGAAGCGCTGGTAGTCGATGTCGCCGTCGCCGACGTCGACCATCCGGTAGCCGAACTGGTTCGACGGATCACTCACGCCGTCCTTCACGTGGAACAGCGGGTAGCGGTGGGGCTGCCGGAGGACGTAGTCGAGGGGCTCGAAGGGGGCGGAACCGCCGTCGGGCCGCTTCGAGAAGCGGAACTGGCCGGCGTAGGCCCAGAAGATGTCCATCTCCAGGAACACCAGGTCGGGGTCGGTCTCCGCGAGCAGCACGTCGTAGAGGCGGACCTTGGGGTCGTCGGTGGCGAAGGAGAACTCGTCGGAGTGGTTGTGCTGGTAGAACTTCATGCCGCGTGCCCTCGCCGCCGCACCGTAGGTGTTGAACTCCTCGGCGGCACGCTTCCACGCGTCCACCGTCGAGCCGTAGCGGAACGGCCCGGAGGCGGTGCCGATGTGCTTGAGGCCGAGGGCCTGGGCGTCGTCGAGGACCTTGGTGAGGTTCTGGGCGAAGGTGTACGCGTTCGGGTCGTCGGAGTAGTAGCCGACGTGGCTGCCGATCGGCGTCAGGCCGTGGTCCCGCGCCAGCCGCCTGAGGCGGGCGAGCGTGATGGGGCCGGCCGAGCCTTGCGTGTACCCGGCGAACTCGACCTCGTCGTACCCGTACTTCTCCAGTTCGGCGAAGACGGGGGCGAAGCCGAGCGTGGAGACCTTGTCGCGCAGGCTGTACAGCTGGATGCCGAGACGGCCGGGCGGCAGGACGGGACGGCCGCGACCGGCGGGGGCCGAGTCCGTTGCGGCGGTGGCGTCGGCGGCCGCGGAGGCCGGGGTCGTCGCGGCGCCGAGCAGGGCGGTGGCCGTGGCGCCCGCGGCGACGCCGAGCATGCCTCGTCTGGTGAGGCGGTGGATGAGTTCGGGGTCGGGCTGGGAGGTGCGGTTCATGTCTGCGACTCCTCGGGTCGGAGGGCGTTGTCAGTGGTGGGTGCTTCACTGGTGACAGGTCGGGAGAGACCGGCCAGTCGGAGCAGGAGTGACTTGACGTCGGTGGCCGGGAGGCGGTCGCCGACGGCGCGGGGGGTGGAGCAGATGAGGAGCGGACCGTCGTCGTCGCTCGCGGGAAGGCGGCCGTGGCTGCCGCGAATAGGCGACGGGTCGAGGGGCACGACCGCCATCCGGTAGCGCAGGCCCAGCTTCTTGCGGGCGAGCGCCGTCGCCGCCCTGACCCTGACATAGGGATCGAGCGGATCCATGAACAGCTCGACCGGGTCGTAGCCGGGCTTGCGATGGATCTCGACGAGCCGCGCGAAGTCGGGCGCTCGGTCGTCGTCGAGCCAGTAGTAGTACGTGAACCAGGCGTCCGGCTCCGCGACGGCGACCAGTTCGCCCGAGCGCGGGTGGTCGAGGTGGTGGGTCTTCTTGCCCTCGTCGTCGAGGAGCTGATCGATGCCGGGCAGGCCGGCCAGGGCAGCCCGGGTGACGTCGAGGTCCTCGGGGCGGCGCACGTAGACGTGGGCGATCTGGTGGTCGGCGACCGCGAAGGCACGGGACGCCATCGGGTCGAGGTACTCCATGCCGTCCTGGGTGTGCACCTCCAGCAGGCCGGCGCGGCGCAGCGCCCGGTTGATGTCGACGGGCCGCTCGGCGCGCGTGATGCCGTACTCGGACAGCGCGACGACGGTACGGCCCTCGGCGCGGGCGTCGTCCAGGAGCGGGGCCAGGGCGGCGTCCAGACCGGTGGCCGCCTTCAGTGAGCGCGGGTCGTCGGGGCCGAAGCGCTGCAGGTCGTAGTCGAGGTGAGGGAGGTAGCAGAGGGTCAGGTCGGGGTGCCCGGTGCGGTTGATGTGGCGGGTCGCGTCGATGATCCATCTACTGGAGGCCAGGTCCGCGCCAGGTCCCCAGAAGTGGAAGAGGGGGAAGGTGCCGAACCTGTCGGTGAGTTCGTCGTGCAGGGCCGGGGGCCGGGTGTAGCAGTCCGGTTCCTTGCGGCCGTCGGAGTAGTAGACCGGACGGGGGGTGACGGTGATGTCGGTGTCGGCGCCCATGGCGTACCACCAGCAGATGTTGGCGACCGTGTAGCCGGGGTGGGCTCGGCGGGCGGCGTCCCACAGCTTGTCCCCGGCGACGAGGCCGTTGTGCTGGCGCCACAGCAGGACGTCGCCGAGCTCGCGGAAGTACCAGCCGTTGCCGACGATGCCGTGCTCGCAGGGGTGGGTGCCGGTGAGGAAGGTGGACTGGGCGGCGCAGGTGACGGCGGGAAGGACGGTGCCGAGGGCGGCGCTCGAGCCGGAGCGGGCGAGTGTCTTGAGGTGGGGCATGTGGTCGAGGAGGCGGGGGGTGAGGCCGACGACGTCGAGGACGAGGAGCGGGGTGGGCTCCGGGGTGGCCCGCCGGGTGCTCATGGCAGTTCCTTCAGGCCGAGATCGGTCAGCAGGTCGCGGGCGAGGACGAGTTCGGCGGCGATGCCGTCGGCGAGCTGGGCGCGTCCGCGGGGCCGCAGGCCGGGCGGCAGGGCCTGCCAGGTGTAGGTCTCGACCTCCAGGTGCCGAGTGAGCGGGTGCGGGCCGCCGACGAGCCGGGTCAGTGCGGCCTTGAGCACGGGGAGCGTGGAGGTGAGGGGTGCGGCGGGAGCCGCGTGCAGGGGGACGTGGAAGTGGGCGCGCCAGGGTGCCGCTTCGGCCAGGGCGTCGGTCTCGAGGGCCTCGCCGAGGTCGTCGGTGCCGCGCAGGCCGGCCGCGGTGGCGGTGCGGGTCTGGTGCAGGAAGCGCGGTTCGTCGAAGGCGGCGAGGGCTCGGTGGACTTCGGGGAGGTGCGGGCTTTCGGCGTGCAGGGCGGCCGAGAGCTGGGCCTTGACGACGGGGACGCGGGCCGCGGCGAGGGCGTCCAGGGCGGTGTGCGGGTTCTCGAAGGAGGTGGCGAGATGGCAGGTGTCGACGCAGACGCCGACGCGCGCGTGGGCGAGTGCGGTGAGTGGGGCGATCGCGTCCGCGGTGGTCTCGATGACGCAGCCGGGTTCGGGCTCCAGTCCGATGCGGACGGAGCGGCCCGTCAGCTCGGCCAGGGCGTCGAGTCGTTCGGCGAGGGTGAGCAGCGCCGCGCGGGCCTTGTCGGCGCGGTCCTCGCCGTAGGCGGTGCGCCAGGCCAGCGGCAGCGTCGAGATGGTGCCCTCGGTGACGTCGTCGGGCAGCAGGCCGGCGAGGACGCGGGCCAGGGCGGTGGTGTGCTCCAGGCGTTCGGGGTCGGCCCAGTCGGGCCGGTACACGCGGTACTTGACCTGCTCGGCGCCGAAACCCTGGTAGGGGAAGCCGTTGAGGGTGACGACCTCCAGGCCGCGCCGGTCGAGTTCGGTGCGCAGGCCGCGCAGCGCCGACGGGTCGGTGACCAGGGCGTGGGCCGCGTCCCTGGCGAGCCACAGGCCGATGCCCAGGCGGTCGCGGCCGAGGCGCCGGCGGACCGGTTCACAGTGGTCGCGGAGCTGGGCGAGGACGCCGTCGAGGGTTTCGGCCGGGTGGACGTTGGTGCAGTAGGCGAGGTGGACGGTGGTGCCGTCGGGGTGGCGGAAGCGCATCGCTCACTCCCCGCCGCGCAGGACCGAGTTGCCGTGGTGCGTGGGGTCGGTCGGGGTGACGTCGAGGTTCAGGCGGCCGCTGAGCCCGTAGAAGGCCACGGGGTTGCGCCACAGGACCCGGTCGACGTCGTCCTCCGAGAAACCCTCGGCCAGCATCAGGTCGGCGACCCTGCGGGTCTTGAGGGGGTCGCTGCGGCCCCAGTCGGCGGCGGAGTTCACCAGCACGCGCTCCGGGCCGTGGGTGCGCAGGAGCGCCACCATCCGCTGCTCGTCCATCTTGGTGTCGGGATAGACGGAGAAGCCGAGCCAGCAGCCGCTGTCCTTCGCCTCGTCGACGGTCGTCTCGTTGAGGTGGTCGACCAGGACGCGGTCCGGGGGCAGCCGGGACTCGCGGACCACGTCGAGGGTGCGGCGCAGGCCGGCCGGCTTGTCGCGGTGCGGAGTGTGGACGAGCGCGGGCAGCCCGTGGTCGGCGGCGAGCTGGAGCTGGGCGGCGAGGGCGGTGTCCTCGGCGGGGGTCATGGAGTCGTAGCCGATCTCGCCGACGGCGACGACCTGGTCCTTGACGAGATAGCGGGGCAGTTCGTCGAGGACGGGCACGCAGCGCGGGTCGTTGGCCTCCTTGGGGTTGAGGGCGAGCGTGCAGTGGTGGGCGATGCCGTACTGGGCGGCGCGGAACGGCTCCCAGCCGAGGAGGGAGTCGAAGTAGTCGAAGAAGGAGGCGGGCGAGGTGCGGGGCTGGCCGAGCCAGAAGGCGGGTTCGACGACGGCGCGGACGCCCGCGGCGTGCATGGACTCGTAGTCGTCGGTGGTGCGGGACGTCATGTGGATGTGGGGGTCGAAGATGCGCATCGGGACTCCTCGCCGTCGGTGGGGTCGGTCAGGGTGAGGACGCGGTGCAGGTCTCGGGGTACGGGACGGCCCGCGGCGGTGCGTTCGGCGGCGTGGTCGCGGAGCATCCGGGCGAGTTCGCCGTCGGCGCGGGCGCGCCGGTCCAGGTCGGCGACGTGGTCGACGGGGACGCCGGTGAAGAGGCACTTCAGGACCGCGTGCCGCCAGTGGTGCGGGGCGAGGTGCCGGGCGGCGTAGGGGCCGACGGCGGCGGCCACGAGGCGGGTGTCGTTGGTGCGCAGGGCGTCCTCGACGAGCGGGAGCGCGTCGGGGCCCTGGACCAGGTGGGGCAGGGCGTGCAGGACGGCCCGGCGTTCGGCGGCGGTGCCCTGGGAGTAGACCCGGCCGAGGGCGTCCGCGTCGGCGCGGGCGGCGTGCAGGATCAGCAGGCGGGCGGCGTCGGCGTGCGCGGGCCCGCAGCGGCGTCCGGCCTCGGCGAGGCGCAGCTCCCACACGGTGATGGGCCCGTGGATGCCGGGCTGGGCGGCGGCCTCGCGAAGGGCCTGGTCGAGCCAGGCGCGGGTGGCCGCGTCGAGGTGGACGGTCAGGCGGGCGCGCAGGTCGTCGAGGGAAGTGCGGGCGAGGGTGGTGGACGCGGGGCCGGCCCCGGAGGTGACGTGCGTGTCTCTCATGAGGTGCTGCTCCCTTCGAGGGCGGCGGCGTGGCGCAGGAACGGCAGGGAGCGTTCGGCGTGGTACGGGCCGGCGTGGGAGTGGCGGGGCAGTTCCACGACGGTCAGGCCCTGGTAGCCGGTCGCGGCGAGGGCCGCGAGGACGGGCGGGAAGTCGATCTCTCCTTCGCCGAAGGGGAGGTGTTCATGGATGCCGCGCCGCATGTCCTCGATCTGTACGTGCCGCAGCCAGGGAGCGGCGGCGCGGACGCAGTCGGCCGGGGCCAGGGGTTCGAGGCACTGGCAGCGGCCGATGTCGAGGGTCAGGCCCAGGAGTTCGGGTCCGCCGAGGGTGCTGCGCAGGTGGTGGAAGTCGGCGAGGGTGGCGAGCAGATGGCCCGGTTCGGGTTCGACCGCGAGGGGGACGGCGGCGTGGGCTGCGGCCTCCAGGACGGGGGTGAGCGCCTCGGCCAGGCGCTCCCACGCCTTGTCCCGGCCGGTTCCCGCGGGGGTGGTTCCGCTGAAGCAGTGGACGGCGTGGGCGCCCAGGTCGGCGGCCACCTCGACCGCACGGATCAGCAGGGCGACGCGGCGGGCCCGGTCGTCGGGCTCCGGGCCCAGCAACGAGGGGCCGTGTTTGCGGCGCGGGTCGAGCACATGGCGGGCGCCCGTCTCCACGGTGACGCCGAGGCCGAGCGCGTCGAGTCGAGCGGCGAGGCGCCGGGTGCGGGCGGCCAGATCCGGTGCCAGGGGGTCGAGGTGCATGTGGTCGAGGGTCAGACCGACGCCGTCGTAGCCGAGGTCGGCGAGGAGGGCGAGGGCGTCGTCGAGACGGAGGTCGGCGAGGCCGTTGGTGCCGTAGCCGAAGCGGAGGGAGGGGGCAGCTGTGCTGTCGGGACGGGGTGTCGCGGGGCTCATGTGATGCTCACCGTCCTCGCGAACCGCCTGCCGAGCGGGGCCAGGGCCGCGACGAGCAGCGCGGTGGTGCCCGCCCCGGCCCGGGCGGCCAGGGCCGCCTGGAGCGGGATCATGGCGCGGATGCCGCCTCCCACGGCCCGCTGGGTGAGCGGGGGTGAGGGGTTGAGGGCGGCGTGCAGGTAGGGGCGGGCCGCGGTGGCGGCGTAGGCGGCGCCGAGGGCGAGACACGGCACACCGGCGTCCGCCTGCCCGGCACGGGGACGCGCCTGAGTGCGCCGTGGGGCGGGAGCTCGGCGAGCGATACGGGCGAGCAGGACTCGCGGCTCTGCCGGGGTGCGGGGGGCCGGGGGCGGCCCGGCGGCGGCGCGGCGGCTGCTCCGGGTGGGGGCGGGAACGGTGGCCGACGTGACCGGCCGAGTGAGGTATCGGGTCAGCAGGGCCGTCGTGGCGAGGGCGGCCAGGGGGCCAGCGTCGAGCCGCCCGTTGTCTCACGACGGGACACCGTCGTCACCGCGAGCGTGTGTGTCGCGAGGAGGGCGGCCGAGGGGAGCGCCTCGCGGGGATGGCCCGTGGTCGCCGCGGCGCCCAGCAGCAGGTCGAGGCCGCGGGCCGTCGCCATGGCCGTCGGGCCCGCCGGCATGCGCTTGAGGGCGAGGTCGTAGGCCCAGGCCGTGGCCGCGAGGGGGACGGCGATCGTGAGGGCGGGGCGGCCGGCTCGGGCTGCGAGGGCGAGACCCGCCGCGGTGAGCGCGCAGGCCGCCGAGAAGGCGGCGGCCGGGTGGACGCGGCCGGACGGGAGGGGGCGGTGCGGGCGTTCGGCGGCGTCCTCCTCGCGGTCGGCCCAGTCGTTGAGCGCCATGCCGGCCTCGTAGAGGCAGAGGGAGCAGCCGACGGCGAGCAGGGTGCGGGAGTTGGGGGCGGCGGCGACCGCGGCCACCCCGGCGAGGGCGTCGCCGGGGACCGTGAACAGAGCGGGCAGACGCAGTAGTTCGGCCCAGGCCCGGGCGACGCCGGTCGGCCGGGCGCCCGCACCGACCGCCGTGACGGACCCGCCGTTCACCGCGTCTCCCCCGACGGACCGCACGGCCAGCAGTCCCCACCCCGCGTGAGCCGGCGCTTCGGCAGGCGCTGCTCACTCAATCGACGCGCGAAAGCCGTCAGCGCCGTGTACTGCTCCGCCAGCGCCGAAGGCCCGTCTCCCACCGGGTCCTTGAAGTAGAAGGCGAGTTCGGCGAGCGGGCCGGACAGGCCTGCTTCGTCGGCCCGGCCGGTCAGGCGTACGAGGTCCAGGACCAAGGGCGCCGCCAGCGCCGAGTCGCAGCCCTGCCAGATCGTCTGCAGGACCATCCGGGTGCCGAGGAACCCGTCGAAGGCGATGTGGTCCCAGGCGGTCTTCCAGTCGCCGAGCGCGGGCACGTCGTCGATGTGCACCTCGCCCTCGGGCGCCGTGCCGAGGGTGTCGGCCAGGACGCGTTCCTTGCCGGCGTTCTTCGCGGCCGCGGCAGCGGGGTCGGCGAGGGCGGCGCCGTCGCCGCCGCCGAGGAGGTTGGTCCCGGACCAGGCGCGGACCCGCAGGGCCCGCTGGGTGAACATGGGGCCCAGGACGGAACGCAGCAGCGTCTGGCCCGTCTTGCCGTCGCGGCCGGCGTACGGCAGTCCGCTCGACTCGGTGGCGGCCCGCAGCGCGGGGTGGTGCAGGCCGGTCGACGGGGTGAAGTTGACGTAGGGGCAGCCGGCGCGCAGCGCGGCCGCGGCGTACAGGGAGCTGGGTGGGAGGGCGTCGCCCGCCGCCGGGGGCTCGGTGGAGGCCACGTTGACCACCACGGCCCGCTCCAGGGCGTGGTGCCGTATGAAGTCGGTGATGTCGGCGGCGAAGGCGGCGATCAGTTCCTGTTCGGTGCGGGTCTCCCCGGGTGTCGGGCCGCCCGGTCTGATCTCCCGTTCGGCGGCGGCCAGTTCGGCGGTGACGGCGGCGGGGAGGCCCGGGGGCAGGACTCCGCCGGCTTCGAGGGTTTCCGCGCGCTTGGGCAGGGGGCAGTCGAGTGTGTCGTGGCCGCCGAAGACCAGCGAGGCGAGCGGGGGCAGGGCGGCCTCCGCGAACGCCGTGGTCTCGGTGACCAGCCCGGTCGGCGGGTGCAGGCCCGCCGTGATCGCGGCGCAGCCCGCGACGACGGTCGTGGCGACGGAGCCGTGGGCGCCGATCAGCCAGACGCCGACGCGCTGCGGGGGGACGGAAGGGGAGTCGGGCGCGGACATGGGCAGCCTCCTGGTCGAACTCGTCGTGAGCGAGGCCCGTGACGGGAGGGGTGAGACGGCGGGCGGAGGTCCGGCGTCCTCCACCCGCCGTCGCTCAGTCGCCCTTGGCGGGCAGTTCCTTGATCCGGATGTCACGGAAGGACACCTGGTCGTCGGCTCCGTGGTTCTGGATGCCGATGTGTCCGTCGGCGAGGCTCCGGGCCGGATCGGTGTTGGTGAAATCGTTGATCCGCACGCCGTTGAGCCAGACGCGGAGGCGCTCGCCCTCCACGCGGATCTCGTACGTGTTCCACTCCCCCGGCGGATTCAGCGCACGGTCGCGCTTGCTCAGATCGGCGGGCTGGAAGCCGTAGACGGACCCGGTCGTCTTCTCGGGCACGTCGGTGGCGTCGATCTGGATCTCGTAGCCGTTGTCCACGGCCGACCACGGGTCGTCGGAGGGCGGAAAGCCCACGAAGACATCGGAGTTGTCGTCGCCCACCGTTTTCCAGTCGAGCTTCAGTGAGTACGCGGAAAAACCCGAGGCGGCGTACCACAGGAGGCCCATGCCGCCCGACGACGTCAGGGTGCCGTCGCCGTCCGGCTCGAACGAACCCGGCCCCGCCTGCTTCCAGCCGTCCAGGGTCGTGCCGTTGAACAGCGGGCGGTAGCCGTTCTCCGGACGGCAGTCCGCCTGCGCGTCGCCGACCGCCCAGCGGATACCGCCCAACAGGTGCTGCCGGAATGCCGGTTCGGTGTACGACTCCTTGGTGTGGCCCCCTCCGGTGTAGAAGGCACGGCCGCCCCGGTAGTTCTGGCACCAGGCGATGGGATGGTCGCCGTTCATGGTGCCGCCGGTGTACGACGACTCGTCGAGGTAGGCCAGTACATGGGCCCGGTCCCGGGGGTTCGAGCGGTAGTTGTACCACTCGTCGGTGCGGGACCAGGTCCGGGCCAGGCCGGAGGTCGCCGGATGGGCGCGGTCCTCGACGTCCACGGTCGCCGGCTGGATCGCCGGGTGCGACTGGAAGTACGCGCCGGCGAGGCCGCCGTAGAACGCCCAGTCGTACTCGGTGTCGGCGGCGGCGTGGACGCCGACGTAGCCGCCGCCGTGCCGGATGTAGCCCTCGAACGCGCGCTGTTGGGCCGCGTCGAGGACGTCGCCGGTGGTGGAGAGGAACACGACGGCGTCGTAGCGCCGTAGGTTCTTCGGGGTGAAGGCGGTCGCGTCCTCGGTCGCGTCGACGGTGAAGCCGCCCTCGGAACCGAGCTGCCGTACCGCCGCCACGCCGTCGGGGATGGAGTCGTGCCGGAAGCCGGCCGTCTTGGAGAAGACCAGCACTCGTTTGCCCTCGGCGGGGTGCGAGGCGGCCGGGCCCGAGACACAGCCGAGGAGCAGTGCGGCACCCACGACCGTGGTCGTCAGTCGGGTTGTCGAGCGCATCACGTCTCTCCTCTCAGCCGGCGGTGAAGGTGAAGTCGTCCACGTCGAACAGCGCGCCGGAGCCGCCCTTGAAGACGAGGTAGAGCGTGGTCGTGCCAATGGGTGCGCGGGACAGGTCGGCGCTGACGTCCTGGAATGTGTCCCAGCCGCCGGTGACGGGGACGGTCGCCTTGCCCAGCAGGGTGCCGGTCGGCGAGCCGGCGCGGATCTCGAGCGTGCCGCCCGCGCGGCCGGAGGAGACCCGTGCGGTGATCTTCTGGGCGTTGTTCAGGACGTACGGCGTGAAGGAGATCCAGTCGCCGTTGTCGATGTCGCCGACCGTCCTGCCGCCGTGCGCGGTGTCCTTGGTGACGACGGTGACGCCGGAGCCGTTGCCGAAGTGTTCGGCCTGGCGGTGCCGGGGCTGCAGGACGTTGCGGTCGTGGGAGGTGAGCGGGGCCTGTCCGCCGCCGCCGTTGTCGGTGTACTCGGCGTCGAGGACGCCGAAGATGTTGGCGTTCTCGTCGTGGCCGCCGTCGGCGGTGGTCCGCAGGGTGCCGGTGCAGCCGTTCGCCGAGGTGATGGGGTGGCCGTGGGTGTCGTGGCCGAGGACGAAGGTGACTTTGACCTTGGCGCAGTCGATGTTCTTGCCGTCTTCCGGGTCGGTGACCCTCACCTTGAACGGGATGGCGTCACCGAAGCTGAACAGCTGTCCGTCCTTGGGGAGTTCCACGGTCACCTTGGGCGCGGTGTTGCCGACCACGATCTGCACGCTCGCGCTTCCGGTGCGGCCGGTCGGGTCCTCGGCGGTCAGGGTCGCGGTGTAGGTGCCGTTCTTCCGGTAGGTGTGCGAGGGGTCGGCCGCCGTCGACGTGCCGCCGTCGCCGAAGTCCCAGCGGTATGTGACCGCGTCGCCGTCCTGGTCGGAGGTGCCCGCGGACGAGAACCGCACCTTCAGCGGCGCCTGCCCGGACGTCCTGCTCGCCGTTGCCTGTGCCACCGGGGAGTGGCCGTCGGTCGCGTTCTCGATGCGGTAGAGGCCGGAGTTGTCGTCGCCGCCGAACCACGCGGTGCCGTAGTCGAGGACATACAGCGCGCCGTCGGGGCCGAAGGCCATGTCCATCACCTGGGTGCCGGTCCAGGGGACGGGGTTGATGGACTGCACGGTGCCGTTCGCGTCGCTGACGATCCGCTTGATCCATCGGCGGCCGAACTCCCCGGCGAAGAAGTTCCCGTCGTAGGCCTCGGGGAACTTGACGGGTGAGTCGAGCGAGGCGTCGTAGTGGTAGACCGGGCCGCCCATCGGCGACTCCGAGCCGTCGCCGAACTCGGGTACGGACGGGCCGTCGTACGGGATCCAGGCGGGCTGGGCCGGGGGCAGGTCCGTGAGGCCGGTGTTGTGGGGGGAGTTGTTCTTCGGCGCGGCGCAGTCGAAGGACGCTCCGGACGCCTTGGTCGCGAAGTCGTAGTCGACGTAGGCGTCATTGGCGCCGGTGCAGTACGGCCAGCCGAAGTTGCCGGGGCCGGTCACCCGCGCGAACTCGACCTGGCCGGCCGGTCCGCGGGCGGGGTCGGCGGCGCCCGCGTCGGGGCCGTAGTCGCCGACGTAGAGGATGCCGGTCTTCTTGTCGACGCTGAAGCGGAAGGGGTTGCGGAAGCCCATGGCGTAGATCTCGGGCCGGGTCCTGTCCGTGCCGAGTGCGAAGAGGTTGCCGTCGGGGACGGTGTACGAGCCGTCGGCGGCGACCTTGATGCGCAGGATCTTGCCGCGCAGGTCGTTGGTGTTGCCAGCCGAACGCTGGGCGTCGAAGGCGGGTTGCGGTCGGCGCGCTCGTCGATGGGCGTGTAGCCGTCGGACTGGAAGGGGTTGGTGTCGTCGCCCGTGGACAGGTACAGGTTGCCCGCCGCGTCGAAGTCGATGTCACCGCCGACGTGGCAGCACAGGCCCCGGGACGCGGGGATGTCGATGACCTTCTTCTCGCTGGCGGTGTCGAGGGTGCCGTCCGCCTTCAGGACGAAGCGGGAGAGGCGGTTGACGCCGTCGAAGGGCGCGAAGTCGGCCGCGGTGCCGGACTCCGGGGCGTCGCCGACCGGGGTGTTCAACGGGGGTGCGTAGTAGAGGTAGATGGCCCGGTTGGTGGCGAAGTCGGGGTCCACGCCGACGCCTTGGAGGCCTTCCTCGTCGTGGGAGTAGACGTCCAGCTCGCCGATCAGCCGGGTGTTGCCCGCGGCGTCGGTGAGGCGGAGTTCGCCGTCGCGGGAGGTGTGCAGGACCGAGCGGTCGGGGAGGACGGCGAGCGACATGGGCTCGCCGACCTCCGCCTCGCCCTTGGCGAGGGTGACCTGCTGGAAGTCCTCCGCCGCCGCTGCGGCGCGAGCGTCGTCCGGGCCGGCGACGGCTGCGCCGGCCTCGGGGGTGGTCAGGGTGAGCGACGCTCCGGCGAGGAGCGCGCCGCCGAGGAGGGCGACGGCTCTGCGCAGGCGTCGTCTGTGGGTCTCGATTCTGCCGGTGCCGGTGGTGCGGTCGTTCCCGTGCACGGATGCCTCCAGTAAGGGGCCGGTTGTACGGGCGGGTGCGTACGCCGGGATGCGCCGTCATCCCGGAGTTGCCAACAGGTGGTCGTGCGGCTCTCGGCGGACCTGGTGAAGTCCGCCACGGTTCGGTGGCGCCCCGAAAGGGCGCGGGGGACTGCGCGACCGGCCGCGACGGCGCCGCGGACGAGCGACGGCACATCGCGGCACTTGGAGCGGAGCGCCTAGTTGCCGAAGGCCGCGTCGAAGGAGGCCGACGGCGGCTCGAAGTCATAGGCCTTCAGGCGGGTCAGCGCCTCGGGGGCGCCCTGGAGCCGGTCCATGCCGGCGTCCTCCCACTCGACCGAGACGGGGCCCTGGTAGTCGATGGACCTCAGCATGCGGAAGACGTCCTCCCAGGGCACGTCACCGTGGCCGGCGGACACGAAGTCCCAGCCTCGGCGCGGGTCGCCCCACGGCAGGTGGGAGCCGAGGCGGCCGTTGCGGCCGTCGAGGCGCTTGCGGGCCTCCTTGCAGTCGACGTGGTAGATCCGGTCGCGGAAGTCCCACAGGAACCCGACGGGGTCCAGGTCCTGCCAGACGAAGTGGGACGGGTCGAAGTTGAGGCCGAAGGCGGCCCGCCCGTCTACCGCCGCCAGGGCGCGGTGCGTGGTCCAGTAGTCGTAGGCGATCTCGCTCGGGTGGACCTCGTGCGCGAACCGCACGCCCTCCTGGTCGAAGACGTCGAGGATCGGGTTCCAGCGTTCGGCGAAGTCGTCGTAACCGCGTTCGATCATCGACTCGGGCGCGGGCGGGAACATGGCGACCAGGTGCCAGATCGCGGAGCCGGTGAAGCCGATGACGGTGTCGACGCCGAATGCGGCCGCGGCCCGTGCCGTGTCCTTCATCCGGTTCGCGGCACGCCGCCGGACGCCTTCCGGATCGCCGTCGCCCCACACCTCGGTGGGCAGGATGGCCCGGTGGCGCTCGTCGATGATGGCGTCGCAGACGGCCTGCCCGGTCAGGTGGTTGGAGACGGCCCAGCACTTCAGGCCGTATTTGTCGAGCAGTTGCCTGCGGGAGTCGATGTAGGCGGGATCGCCGAGTGCCTTGTCGACCTCGAAGTGGTCGCCCCAGCAGGCGAGTTCGAGGCCGTCGTAGCCGAAGTCGCGGGCGAGTCGGCAGACTTCTTCGAGGGGCAGGTCGGCCCACTGGCCGGTGAAGAGCGTGAACTGTCGCGGCATGTCTTCGAGCCCTCCTCAGACGGTTATGGGCGTGTAGACGGAGTTCTTCTCGGCGCTCTCCTCCACCGCCGCCAGCACGCGCTGGACCTGCAGCCCGTCGGCGAAGGAGGGTTCGGGACGCCGGCCCTCGGCGATCGCGTGGACGAGGTCGCGGGCCTGGTGGACGAAGGTGTGCTCGTAGCCGAGGCCGTGGCCCGGCGGCCACCAGGCCTCCAGGTAGGGGTGGTCGGGTTCGGTGACGAGGATGCGGCGGAAGCCGGCACGCGTCCCGGGTTCGGTGCCGTCGTGGTAGGCCAGCTCGTTGAGGCGTTCCAGGTCGAAGGCCAACGAGCCCTTCTCGCCGTTGAGTTCGATGCGCAGGGCGTTCTTGCGGCCGGTGGCGTAGCGGGTCGCCTCGAAGGAGGCGAGGGCGCCGGAGGCGAGGCGGCCGGTGAACAGGGCGGCGTCGTCGACGGTGACCGTGCCGGTGCCGGAGGAGGACACGGCGGACAGGCCGCTGGTGGCTGCTGTCGGCAGGGGCCGCTGTCGTACGAAGGTCTCCGTCAGGGCCGACACCCCGGCCAGCCGCTCCCCCGCCAGGTACTGGGCGAGGTCGACGATGTGGGCGCCCAGGTCGCCCAGCGAGCCGGAGCCTGCCGCCTCCCTGCGCAGGCGCCAGGTGAGGGGGAACCCCGGGTCGACGAGCCAGTCCTGGAGATAGGTGACCCGGACGTGGCGCAGGGTGCCGATCCTGCCCTCGGCCACCATGCCGCGGGCGAGGGTGGTGGCGGGCAGCCGCCGGTAGTTGAAGCCCACCATCGACAACTGACCGCGTTCGTAGGCCGCTTCGGCCGCCTCGGTCATCGCCGAGGCCTCCTCGACGGTGTTCGCGAGCGGCTTCTCGCACAGCACGTGCTTGCCTGCGGCGAGGGCGGCGAGGGCGATCTCGGCGTGACTGTCGCCGGGGGTGCAGATGTCGACGAGGTCGATGTCGTCCCGGGCGATCAGGGCCCGCCAGTCGGTCTCGGCCGCGGCCCAGCCGTGCCGGTCGGCGGCCCGGCGCACCGCGTCGGCGTCGCGCCCGCAGATCGCCGACAGGACCGGGCGGCGCGGCAGGTCGAAGACGTGTCCCGCCGTGCGCCAGCCCTGGGAATGGGCGGCGCCCATGAAGGCGTAGCCGACCATGCCGACGCGCAGCGGCGGTTTCGCTGCCTCCGCTCCGTCCGGCTGCTGGGGCTGTCCCATACGGATGTCCTCCTCGTCCTCGTCGTCCTCGTCGTGGTGGCGCCGTGGGGGGTGCGGGGCGGGCCGGGTCAGCGGAAGCCGGTGGGCATGTAGCGGTCGACGTTGTCCTTGTCGACGACGGCCGAGTAGAGGGTGATCGACGCCGGGATCTCGAACTCGGCCATGCCGGTGACGCCCTCGCCCTGGCCGAGGGCGCGGGCCAGGTCGATCGCGGACGCGGCCATCGTCGGCGGGTAGAGGACCGTCGCCTTGAGGACGCCGTCGTCCTGCTTGATGGCCTGGAAGGCGGAGAGCGCGCCCGCGCCGCCGACCATCAGAAAGTCGTCGCGGCCGGCCTGGTCGATGGCGCGCAGCGCGCCGACGCCCTGGTCGTCGTCGTGGTTCCACAGGGCGTCGAAGCTGGACTGCGCCTGCAGGAGCTGGGCCATCTTGGCCTGGCCGGACTCGACCGTGAACTCGGCCGCCTGGCGGGCGACCTTCTTGATGTTGGGGTAGTTCTTCAGTGCGTCGTCGAAGCCCTGGGTGCGCTGCTTGGTCAGCTCCAGGTTGTCCAGGCCGGCCAGTTCGACGACCCTGGCGTTCGACTTCCCCTTGAGCTTCTCGCCGATGTAGGTGCCGGCGTTGAGGCCCATGCCGTAGTTGTCGCCGCCGATCCAGCAACGGTACGCCTGGGGGGAGTTGAAGATCCGGTCGAGGTTGACGACGGGGATGCCGGCCCGCATCGCCTTGAGCCCGGCCTGGGTGAGGGCCTTGCCGTCGGCGGGCAGCACCACCAGGACGTCGACCTTCTTGTTGATGAGGGTCTCGATCTGGCCGATCTGCGCGGCGGTGTCGTTGGAGCCCTCGGTGATCTCCAGGGTGACGTCGGAGTACTTCTTCGCGCGGTTCTTGGCGTTGTCGTTGATGGCGTTGAGCCAGCCGTGGTCGGCCTGCGGCCCGGCGAAGCCGATGGTGACGTGCTTGCCGGGCTTGTCGCCGGCGGCCGACCCGGCGTCGGCGGCCGGACTCTCGTCCTTGGTCTCGTTGCTGGTGCAACCCGCGAGGAGGGCACCGGTGGACACGGCGGCGGCCCCGAAGAGCAGTCCTCTGCGACTGGTGTGCTGTGGCATGGCGGTGAACCCTTTCCTCAGGTCGTGCTCGCGGTACGGCGCTGGACCAGCACGGCGGCGACGATGATCGCGCCCTTGGCGATCTGCTGGACGTCGCTCTGCAGGTTGTTCAGGGCGAAGATGTCCGTGATCGTGGTGAAGATCAGGACGCCGAGCACGGAGCCGGTGATGGTGCCGCGGCCCCCGCTGAGCAGCGTGCCGCCGATGATCGCGGCCGCGATCGAGTCGAGTTCGTAGAGGTTGCCGTTGGTGTTCTGGCCGGAGCCGGACAGGATGATCAGCAGGAAGGCGGCGATGCCGCAGCACAGCCCGGACAGCAGGTACAGGTAGAGGCGCTGGCGGCGCACGTCGATGCCGGCGAGCCGGGCGGCCTCCGCGTTGCCGCCGACCGCGACGGTGCGGCGGCCGAAGGTGGTGCGGTTCAGGATCAGCCAGCCGAGGATCGTCACGACCGCGAACACGAGGACGAGTGGCGGGACGCCGAGCACGTAGGAGTCGCGTTCGCCGAGGTCGAGGATGCCGGTGATGGTGACGATCTGCGTCTTGCCGTCGGTGATCTGCAGCGCGAGACCGCGCGCGGAGGCCAGCATGGCCAGCGTGGCGATGAACGGCACCATGCCGCCGTACGCGATGAGCAGGCCGTTGACCAGGCCGCAGCCCACGCCGACGAGCACCGCGGTGAACAGGACGCCCGCGAAGCCGTACTCCTGGGTGGCGACCGTCGTCGCCCACACCGAGGACAGGGCGACGATCGCGCCGACCGAGAGGTCGATGCCGCCGGAGGTGATGACGAAGGTCATGCCGACGGTGACGACACCGATCACCGAGGCCTGGGTGAGGACGAGTTGGAGGTTGCGGGTGTCGAGGAACTCGTCGGGTTTGGTGACACCGCCGATGAGGACCAGCGCGGCGAGGACACCGAGGAGGGAGAGGGTGCGGACGTCGACCCGGGCCGGCAGACCGCGCCAGGCGGGTGCCCGGCCGGTCGCCGGTGCCTTGCCGGTGTTGTCCCGGGGCGGGGAGGCATGCTGCGTCATGACGCCGGGCTTCCTTCCATGACCAGGTTGAGTACGCGGTGTTCGTCGAGTTCGCGGGCCGGCGCCGTGTGGACGACGCGGCCCTCGCGGAGCACCAGGACGCGGTCGGCGAGGCCGAGCACCTCGGGCACCTCGCTGGAGACCAGCAGCACGGCGAGGCCCTCGTCGGCGAGGCGGCGGACGACCGCGTAGAGCTCGGCGCGGGCACCGACGTCGACGCCCCGGGTCGGTTCGTCGAGCAGCAGGACCCGGCAGCCGCGCAGCAGCCAGCGGGCCAGGACGGCCTTCTGCTGGTTGCCGCCGGAGAGGGTGCGCACCGGCACCGACGGGTTGTCGGGGCGCAGCGACAACTCGCGGGTGGCCGCCCGCGCCGCCCCCGACTCGGACCGGCGGTCGATCCAACCGCCGCGTGAGAAGCGGGACATGGAGGAGACCGAGACGTTGCGGGTGACGGACTCCAGCATCAGCAGGGCCTGCGCCTTGCGTTCCTCTGGGGCGAGCCCGAGGCCGGCGCGGACGGCCGCCCGGACGCTGCCCGGCCTCAACGTCCGTCCGTCGACGCAGACTTGACCGGCGGTGGGTGTGCGGGCGCCGTAGACGGTCTCCAGGATCTCGGAGCGTCCCGAGCCGACGAGCCCGGCCAGACCGACGATCTCGCCGGGGCGTACGTCCAGGTCGAGGGGTGCGAACTCCCCTTCCCTGGCGAGCCCCCGGACCTCCAGCAGGGGCGGTCCGCCGGCGGCCAACGCGGGCCGCTCGGGGAAGACGTACTCGACGTTGCGGCCCGTCATCAGCGCGACCACCTCGCGGGTCGGCGTGGACTTGGCGGGGAGTCCGCCGGCCACCGCCCGGCCGTCCTTGAGCACTGTCACACGGTCGCCGATGCGGCGGATCTCCTCCAGGCGGTGGGAGATGTAGACGACGGCGACCCCGTCGGCGGTCAGGTCGCCGACGATCCGGAAGAGGTTGTCGACCTCGTCGGGGTCGAGGGCGGCGGACGGCTCGTCCATGACGATGAGCCGTACGTCGTGGGAGAGGGCGCGGGCCATCGACACGATCTGCTGCTGGGCGGCGGACAACTCCCCCACCAGGCGGGCGGGATCGATCTCGGGATGCCCGAGCCGCTTCAGAAGCCGTGCGGTCGACGCCTTCGCCGCCTTCTTGCGTACGACGAACCCGGCGGCGGTCGGCTCGTGCCCGAGGTGGACGTTCTCGGCCACCGACAGGTGCTCCACCAGGTCGAGTTCCTGGTAGATGGTGGCGATGCCGAGGCGCATGGCGGCGATCGGCGAGCGGAGGGTGACCGGTTCGCCGCGCCAGCGGATGGTGCCGGTGTCGGGCTGGTGGGCGCCGGCCAGGACCTTGATGAGGGTGGACTTGCCGGCTCCGTTCTGGCCGAGCAGGCAGTGCACCTCAGCGGCCTGGACGTCGAGGTCGACGCCGTCGAGGGCCCGGACCCCGGGGAAGGACTTGGTGATGCCGGACATGCTGAGCAGCGGTGGTTCTGGTGCCATGCGGATCCCCTTGGCGGGCGTACGGGCCGGTTGCAGGGTGCGTTGCGGGCAGGCGGAGTCCGGGGCACGGCGAAGCCGCGCGCCGTACACGCCGAACGATGTGCTGAGCCGGTGCTGCGCGGGCGAGAACGAGTGATCGCTGATGAGCGGTGCTTACGCGGGCGAGAACAGATAGTCGCTGATGAGCGGTGCTTACGCAGGCGAGAACATACGGACGAGCCGGTGCTTACGCGGGCGAGAACAAGTGGTCGCTGATGAGCCGGGCCGCGCCGATGACGCCGGCGGTCGGCCCCAACTCGCCCAGCACGATGGGCAGGTTGCCCGTCGCGAGGGGCAGGGACTGGCGGTAGACCTGGGTGCGGATCGCGGCGAGCAGGGTGTGGCCGAGGCCGGTCACCCCGCCGCCGATCACCACCAGGCCGGGGTTGAAGAAGGAGACCAGGCCGGCGATGACCTGGCCGGTGCGGTTGCCGCCCTCGCGGATCAGATCGAGGGCGGTGGCGTCGCCCGCGGCGGCCGCGGCGGCGACGTCGACGGCGGTCAGGGTGCCGCTCGCCGCGAGCCGGGTGGCGAGTTCCTCCGACAGCCCCTGCCCGGCCGCCTCCACGGCGTCCCGGGCGAGGGCCGCCCCGCTGAAGTGGGCTTCCAGACAGCCCCGGTTGCCGCAGGCGCAGGGGCGGCCGTCGGGCACGGCCTGGATGTGCCCGATGTCGCCCGCGCTGCCGGTGACGCCGCGGTGGACCTCACCGCCGGCGACGATGCCGCAGCCGATGCCGGTGCCGATCTTGACGCAGAGGAAGTCGCCCACGGAGCGCGCGACGCCCGCGTGCATCTCCCCCATCGCCATGAGGTTCACGTCGTTGTCGACCATGACCGGGCAGCCGAGTTCCTGGCTGAGCGCCTCCCGTACCGGGAAGCCGTCCCAGCCCGGCATGATCGGCGGAGCCACCGGTACGCCGTCGGGGAAGCGGACCGGCCCCGGGACGCCGATGCCGGCGCCGTCGAAGCCCTCCGCGAGCCCGGAGGCGCGCAGCTTGGCGGCCATGGACAGGACCTGCTCGAAGACCGCGACCGGGCCCTCGCGCACGTCCATCGGCTGGTTGACGTGTCCGAGGATCTCCAACTCGGCATTGGTGACGGCGACGTCGACCGAGGTCGCGCCGATGTCCACGCCGAGGAACCGCAGGTTCGGATGGAGGCGGACGTTGTGGGAGCGGCGCCCGCCGCGCGAGGCGGCGAGTCCGTCGGCCACGACCAGGCCCGTCTCCAGGAGCCGGTCCACCTCCACGGCCAGCTTGGAGCGCGAGAGGTCGACCTGGTCGCCCAGCTGGGCGCGGGAGTTGGGGCCTCCGTCGC
Source organism: Streptomyces sp. SLBN-31 (assembly GCF_006715395.1). Lineage (NCBI taxonomy): Bacteria > Bacillati > Actinomycetota > Actinomycetes > Kitasatosporales > Streptomycetaceae > Streptomyces > Streptomyces sp. SLBN-31. The sequence goes on along the minus strand of NZ_VFNC01000001.1, from coordinate 2,066,195 downwards.
GCAACAGCTTGAGCAGCTTGGCCTGATGGGCGTTGGCGGGTCGTGCCGTCATGCGTCTCACGAGCCCCTCCCCGCCTCAATCGGCCGCCTGTTGTTCGGGCTTTCGAGGGGAACGTAGCAGCGGACGCCGGAACTGAGAAGAAGCCGTGCATGAATTCATCCCTACTTTCTCCACTCTCAGGACAAACAAAGTGGCGGGCCCCCGGCCGCCGGACCGCCTACGATCTGGTCGGCATCGCCGCAGGGGGCCACGGACACAGGGGGACGGCATGGGCAGCGCAGTGGAGGAACCGGGCCGCAGGGTCACGACGTTGGAGCTCTTCTTCGACCTGGTCTTCGTCTTCACCCTCACCCAGCTCACCGTGCTGCTCGCCGGTGATCTGACCTTCGCCACCGCGGGGCGCGTGGCCCTGATCTTCGTGGTGCTGTTCTGGATGTACGGCGCCTACGCCTACCTCACCAACCAGGTGCCGCCGGACCGCCCCTCACGCCGGTTGCTGCTGATGCTGGGCATGGGGGCGTTCCTGGTCTGCGCGCTGGCGATCCCGCGGGTCTTCGACGACACCGGTGTGGTCTTCGGGCTCGGCTTCCTCGCGGTCGTGGTCGTGCACACCGCCCTCTACACCCGCAGCCACGGCCGCGACTCCGTCTGGTACGGCGTCCCGAACGGGCTCGCCGCCCTGTCCGTGACCGCGGCCGGCCTCGTCGACGGCCTGGCGGCGGACGGTCTGTGGGTGCTCGCACTCCTGCTGCAGTTCGTGACGCCGTTCCTGGCCGAGCACGGGCCCGGCCGGGCCGACGGCCGGTCGGCCGACATCATGCGGGCGCAGCTGGGCCGGCTGGACCCGGCGCACTTCGTGGAGCGGCACGGGCTGCTGCTGATCGTGGCTTTCGGCGAGTCCGTCATCGCGATCGGCACCGGAATCGGCGACCTGCCGCTCACCCCGGGGTTGTTCGGCGGGGCGTTCCTCTCGCTGGCGCTGGCGGTCGCGCTGTGGTGGACGTACTTCGTGCGGGACGAGGAGCTCGCCGAGGCCGCGTTCCGGGCGACGCCGGCGCCGAGTCGCTGGCGTCTTGCCATGAACGCCTACTACTACGCCTTCCTGCCGATGCTGCTGGGCATCGCCTACCTGGCCACGGGCGTGAAGAAGACGCTCGGCCATCTCACCGAGCACCTGCACACCGGTCCCGCGCTGGCGCTCGCGGGCGGTGTGGCGCTCTTCCTCGCGGGGGACGTGGCGTTCCGGGCCGTGCTGCGGCTGTACCCGGTCCGCTTCCGGGCGGCCGCCGCCCCGACCGTCCTGGCCGCGGCGCTCATCGGCGTCCACGCGTCGGCGGTCGCCGAACTGCTCGCCCTGGTCGCGGTGTTGGTGGTCATGCTGGCGATCGAGGCACGGACGGCCCCGCGCACGACCGCGGCCCCGGCGGTCACGCCGGTACCGTGACCCCGCCGCACGCGAACGGGCTACCCGGCGGCGGTCACTTGGCGCGCTGATGGTACGAGCGGCGGGTGTGCTCCGTATGCTCCCGCATCAGTTGCGTGGCCCGGTCCTCGTCGCGGTCCGAGACGGCCGCGATCAGTGCGCGGTGCTCGATCCAGGACTGCTGTCCGCGCTGCCGGGCGATCGGCGTGTAGTACCAGCGCACCCGGCGGTCGACCTGGGCGGCCAGTTCGGCGAGGACGGCGTTGCCCGCCAGCTCCATGATCTTCGCGTGGAAGCGGGCGTTCATGGCGACGGCGGCGTCCACGTCGTCCGCGGCCACCGCCTTCTCGCCCTCGGCGCACAGCTCTTCGAGCACCTTGATGCCGGCGCTGCCCGCGTTGGCGGCGGCCAGCCGGGCGGCCTCGGCCTCCAGCAGCGTACGGACGGTGAGGAGCTGGTCCGCCTCGTCCTCGGTCGGCTCGTGCACGAACGCGCCCTGGGCGGGCCGCAGATCGACCCAGCCCTCGGTGTTGAGCCGCTGCAGCGCCTCCCGCACCGGCTGGCGCGACACGCCCAGGTGACCGGCGAGTTCGCTCTCCACCAGGTGCTGGCCGGGCTGGAGGGCGCGGGTGGTGATGAGTTCGAGCAGTGCCTCGTAGACGCGGTCGCGCAGCGGGCCGGGGCGTTCGAGCTTGGGAACCGCACCCTGCGGCAGTCCTGTCGACAACATCGGTCGGTCCCCCTCCTGGGCAGCGCGGGGCAACTGCAGCCGGACAACATCCAGTATGGATTGTCTTTCGTCTACAGTCTACGGCGCACAAGAGTCAGTGGGTTGAGGGATCGACTGCGTCACACCGGCTCGAATCGGCAGGTCACGGGCAGTGGACGACCTGGCCGGCGTACGAAAGGTTTCCGCCGAATCCGAACAGCAGCACCGGATCGCCGGTGGTGACGGCGCCCTGTTCGACGAGCTTGGAGAACGCGAGTGGGATGCTCGCCGCCGAGGTGTTGCCGGAGTCGACGACGTCCCGCGCGACGACGGCGTTGACGGCGCCGATCTTCTCCGCGAGGGGCTCGATGATACGGAGGTTGGCCTGGTGCAGCACCACGGCGGCGAGGTCGGCGGGCTCGAGCCCGGCGCGCTCGCAGGCCTTGCGGGCGATGGGCGGCAACTGGGTGGTGGCCCACCGGTAGACGCTCTGCCCCTCCTGGGCGAACCGCGCGGGCGTGCCCTCGATGCGCACGGCGTGTCCCATCTCGGGCACCGAGCCCCACAGCACGGGCCCGATCCCGGTCTCCTCGGACGCCTCGACGACGGCGGCCCCCGCCCCGTCGCCGACGAGTACGCAGGTGGTGCGGTCGGTCCAGTCGGTGACATCGGTCATCTTGTCGGCGCCGATCACCAGGGCCCGCGCGGACGCGCCCGCGCGCACGGCGTGGTCGGCGGTGGCGAGGGCGTGGGTGAAGCCGGCGCACACGACGTTGACGTCCATCGCGGCGGGCGAGGGGATGCCGAGGCGGGCGGCGACCCGGGCGGCCATGTTGGGCGAGCGGTCGACGGCGGTGGACGTGGCGACCAGCACAAGGTCGATGTCGGCGGGTGCGAGACCGGCGCCGGCGAGCGCCTTGGCGGCGGCGTGCGCGGCGAGTTCGTCGACGGGCTCGTCGGGGCCGGCGATGTGCCGTGTGCGGATGCCGACCCGGGACGTGATCCACTCGTCGCTGGTGTCGACCATGCCCGCCAGGTCCTCGTTCGTGAGCACCCTGGCGGGCTGGTAATGGCCGACGGCGGCGATGCGCGAGCCGTTCATAGGGTGGTCCCCCTCGTGCCGTGGGTTGCGGGATCCACCAGTCTGATCAGTGACTCACGGGTACGGCGGCACGTAAGGCGACAGGAAACGGGCGCCCGGGTTGTCGGATTCTGTCATCGTCCCAAGGGGAGAAAAGGGACGCCCGAGCACTTCTCCAGGAGTTACCCCCCGTCACCCGGTGAAGAGCTTCGTCGCCTTCTGCACCAGCTCGTACAGCCCGTAGGCCAGCGGCGCCCCGACCCACAGCCAGGCGAAGGCGATGAGCGGGCGCCGGTCAGGCGGACTCTGGCTGCTGTCGTTCGACATCGAGGGCCTCCTCCCGCGGGGCGGGGACGTGGTGGCGGGCATGGACGGGCCGGACGAACTCGTTGGCGACGAAGCCGATGACGAGCAGCCCGATCATGATCATGAAGGACAGGCTGTACAGGCTCGCGCCGCTCTTGCCGGCCTCCTTCTGGTGGTCGGCGATCCAGTTCACGATCAGCGGCCCGAGCACTCCGGCCGTGGACCAGGCGGTGAGCAGCCGGCCGTGGATGGCGCCGACCTGGTAGGTCCCGAAGAGATCCTTCAGATAGGCGGGGACGGTCGCGAAGCCGCCGCCGTAGAAGGACAGGATCACCATCGCGCACAGAACGAACAGCGGCTTGGAGGAGTCGCCGAACAGGGCGAGGAGCGCGTACATCACCGCGCCGACACCGAGGTAGACGCGGTAGATGTTCTTGCGGCCGATCAGGTCGGAGGTGGACGACCAGCCGATGCGGCCCGCCATGTTGGCGGCCGACAACAGGGCGACGAAGCCCGCCGCGGCCGACACCGACACCGGGGTCGAGGTGTCCGCGAAGAAGTCCGTGATCATCGGGGCGGCCTTCTCCAGGATGCCGATGCCGGCGGTCACGTTCATGCAGAGCACGACCCACAGGCACCAGAACTGCGGGGTGCGCAGGGCGCTGCCGGCGGAGACCTGCGGGCCCTGGAGGGCGCTCGGGGCCCCTTCGACCGGCCTGTCGGTGCGCGGGACCCGTACCAGCAGGACCCCGAGCGACATGAAGACGGCGTACGTCAGTCCGTGTACGAGGAACGCCAGCGCGATCCCGGAGCTGTCGGTGCCGAACGACTGGAGCATCTGCGTCGACCAGGGCGAGGCGATCAGCGCGCCGCCGCCGAAGCCCATGATGGCGATGCCGGTGGCCATGCCCGGCCGGTCGGGGAACCACTTGATCAGGGTGGAGACGGGGGAGATGTAGCCGATGCCCAGACCGATGCCGCCGACGAAGCCGTAGCCGAGGACGATCAGCCAGTACTGCTCGGTGGCCGCGCCGAGGGCGGAGATCAGGAAGCCGGAGGAGAAGCAGACCAGGGCCACCGTCATCGCCCAGCGCGGCCCGTTGCGTTCGACCAGTGTGCCGCCGAAGGCGGCGGACAGACCGAGCATCACGATGGCGAGCTGGAAGGGCAGCGCGCTCTCGGTGCCGCTCAGACCCAGCGCGGCCTCCAGGGGCGGCTTGAACACGCTCCAGGCGTAGGCCTGGCCGATGGAGAGATGGACGGAGAGTGCGGCGGGGGGAACCAGCCAGCGGCTCCAGCCGGCCGGTGCGACAGGGGGACTCATGATCCCGAACCGTAGGCACCGGCAAGGTAGTTGAAAAGGCAACGCGTCGGCCGTATGCGATGAGCGGTATGCGACGCGCGCCGAACGGTCGGGCCGATCGGGCCGAATCGACATCCACGCACGGCGGGTTCCGGTGCTGCGCGAAGTCTTGTCGCCCTCATCTCCATACTGTAGACAATATTCAGTCGACAGAGGTCGGCAGTGCGCTCATCTCCGCGGTATCCCTCGACCGAACGGAGCTCCCTCGTCATGAAAGTCGCAGTCCTGGGCGCCGGTGCGATCGGCGCCTACGTCGGAGCCGCGCTGCACCGCGCGGGCGCCGACGTCCATCTCATCGCCCGTGGACCGCACTTGGCGGCCATGAGGCAGCACGGAGTCCGGGTCCTCTCCCCGCGCGGCGACTTCACCGCGCACGCCCACGCCACCGACGACCCGACGCAAGTCGGCCCGGTCGACTACGTCTTCCTGGGCCTGAAGGCCAACTCGTACGCGGCGTGCGGGCCGCTGATCGAGCCCTTGCTGCACGAGACCACGGCGGTGGTGGCCGCCCAGAACGGCATCCCCTGGTGGTACTTCCACCGGCACGGCGGCCCCCACGACGGCCACCGCGTCGAGAGCGTGGACCCGGACGGCGCGGTCAGTGCGGTGCTCGCGCCCGAACGAGCAGTCGGATGCGTCGTCTACGCGGCGACCGAACTGGAAGAACCCGGTGTCGTACGGCACTTGGAAGGCACCCGGTTCTCCGTCGGCGAGCCCGACCGGAGTGTGTCCAGGCGCTGCGCGGACTTCAGCGAGGCAATGGTCGCCGGCGGCCTGAAGTGCCCGGTGGAGCCCGACCTGCGCAACGACATCTGGCTCAAGCTGCTCGGCAACATCTCGTTCAACCCGATCAGCGCCCTGGCCCGAGCCACCATGCGCCAGATGTGCCTGCACGGCGGCACCCGCAAGGTCATCGAGACGATGATGGCCGAGACGCTCGCGGTCGCCGAGGCCCTCGGCTGCGAGGTCGGCGTCTCCATCGAACGCCGGCTGGCCGGCGCCGAGCGCGTCGGCGACCACCGCACCTCCACGCTCCAGGACCTGGAGCGCGGCAAGCCGCTCGAACTCGACGTACTCCTGGCGGCCGTCGTCGAGTTGGCGGAGATCACCGGCGTCCAGGTGCCCACCCTGCGCACCGTGCACGCCATCTCGGACCTGCTCGCACTGAGGATCGCCGCATGAGGAGCGCCGTACGAGGAGTGCTGTACGAGGAACGCCGTATGAGGAGTGCCGTATGAGCAAACGCGACCGGACCAAGAAGACCTACACCCGGCTCACCCACCCCCTGGTCCGCGACTCCCGCGACGAGCCCTTCCGGCGGGCGAGCTGGCAGGAGGCCCTGGACCGGGCGGCCCGCGGCCTTGAACTGGGCCGCGGCGCGTTCGGCATGTTCTCCTGCGCCCGGGCCACCAACGAGATGAACTACGTGGCGCAGAAGTTCGCACGGGTCGTCATGGGCACGAACAACGTCGACTCCTGCAACCGCACCTGCCACGCCCCCAGCGTCGCCGGTCTCTCCGCCGCCTTCGGCTCGGGCGGCGGGACGTCGAGTTACGAGGAGATCGAGCACACCGACGTCATCGTGATGTGGGGCTCCAACGCCCGCTTCGCGCATCCGATCTTCTTCCAGCACGTGCTGAAGGGGATCAGGAACGGCGCCCCGATGTACGCCGTCGATCCGCGCCGCACCTCCACCGCCGAATGGGCGGAGAGCTGGCTCGGCCTCAACGTCGGCACCGACATTCCCATGGCGCACGCCATCGGCCGCGAGATCATCCACGCGGGCCTGGCCAACGAGGGGTTCATCGAGCGGGCGACGACCGGCTTCGAGGAGTACCGGGCCCTCGTCGAGCCGTGGACGCTGTCCCTTGCCGAGAAGGTGACGGGCGTACCGGCCCGCGCCATACGGGAGTTGGCGCACGCCTACGCCCGCGCCGAGCGCGCCCAGCTGTGCTGGACCCTCGGCATCACTGAGCACCACAACGGCACCGCCAACGTCCGCGCGCTCATCAACCTCTCCCTGCTGACCGGTCAAGTGGGGCGGTACGGCGCCGGATTGCAGCCGTTGCGGGGCCAGAACAACGTGCAGGGCGGCGGCGACATGGGCGCGATCCCCAACCGCCTGCCCGGCTTCCAGGACATCCTCGATCCCGGCACCCGGCTGAAGTTCGAGTCGGCCTGGGACACCGTCATCCAGCCGCACTACGGACTGAACCTGACAGAGATGTTCGAGGCCATGGAGGAGGGCACCCTCAAGGCCGTCTACTGCATCGGGGAGAACCCGGCGCAGTCGGAGGCCGACAGCGAGCAGGCCGTACGGCGCCTGCGGCAGCTCGACTTCCTCGTCGTACAGGACATCTTCCTGACGAAGACGGCCGAACTGGCGGACGTCGTCCTGCCCGCGACCGCCGGCTGGGCTGAGACCGAGGGCACGACCACCAACAGCGAGCGGCGGGTCCAGCGCGTCCGCCGGGCGGTCACCCCGCCCGGCGAGGCCCGCGAGGACATCGACATCATCTGCGAACTCGCCGCACGCCTCGGCCACGACTGGAAGTACGCCGACGCCGAGACCGTGTGGAACGAACTGCGCTCGGTCTCGCCGGACCACTACGGGATGACGTACGAACGCCTGGAGGAACACCAGGGCATCCAGTGGCCGTGCCCCGGCACCGAAGCACTCGAACCCACCTACCTGCACGGCCGGTTGTGGGAGAAGGACCCGGCCAGGCGCGGCCTGCCCGCACCCTTCGGGATCGTGCGGCACGATCCGCCGGTCGACCTCACCGACGAGCGGTACCCGATCCGGCTGACCACCGGACGGCGCCTGGACTCCTACAACACCGGTGTACAGAGCGGCGGTTTCGCCTCCCCCTTGCGGCGCGGCGAGTACGTCGAGCTGTCCCCGGAGGACGCCGAGCACTACGGCGTCGTGGTCGGCGAGGAGGTGCAGGTGTCCTCGCGGCGCGGTTCCGTCGTGGCCCCCGTCTGGGTCGACCCGGCGCTGCGCCCCGGCCTCGCCTTCATGACCATGCACTTCCCCGACGACGTGGACACCAACCGGCTGACGATCGAGGCCAACTGCCCGATCGCCGGGACGGCGGAGTTCAAGGCGTCGGCGATCCGGATCGAGAAGCTCCCCGTCGCGACCATCGTGAGGTGACGCAAGTGGACCTGCACTTCGGCGACAGCAAGCCGACGGACGACGAACGGGCCGCTGTCGACGCCCTGTTGGGCCCGCCCGAGTCCTCCTGGGAGGGCGCCGACCGGTCCGACGCCGACCTGAGGTGGGCGCGGGGCGGCCGCGAGGCCAGGGACCGACGCGAGATGCTGCTGCCGGGGCTGCACGCGATCAACGACCGGATCGGCTGGATCAGCGACGGCGCCCTCGACTACCTGTGCCGTCGGCTGACCGTGCCGCCGGCGGAGGCGTACGGCGTCGCCACGTTCTACGCGATGTTCTCCGTCAGGCCGCGCCCGGCCACCGTGCTGCACGTCTGCACCGACCTGGCCTGCGCGGCGGCCGGGGCGTCCGAGCTGTGCGCGGGCGTCGAGGCCCGGCTCGGCCACGGTGCCTCGGTGCAGCGCAGCCCCTGTCTGGGCCTGTGCGAACGCGCCCCGGCCGCCCTCGCCGTCCGTGCGGGCGACCCCGTGCGTACGGCGGTGTCGGCGCCGGCGACGGTCGAGGCGGCCGTTCTCGCCGCGGGCTCCCCGGACTCCGCCCCCGAGGAACCGCCTGCCGCGATGGCCGTGCCACAGGCCGGCGACCCGGCACTCACACTGCTCCGCAGGGTGGGCGTCGTCGACCCGTGCTCCCTGGACGACTACCGCGCCCACGGCGGCTACACCGCCCTGCGCCGGGCCTTCGGGCTCGGACCCGCCGGAGTCATCCGCGAGGTCACCGACTCCGGCCTGGTCGGGCGCGGCGGCGCCGCCTTCCCCACCGGCCGCAAGTGGCAGGCCACGGCGTCCCAGCCCGACCACCCCCACTACCTGGTCTGCAACGCCGACGAGTCCGAGCCGGGCACCTTCAAGGACCGCGTCCTGATGGAGGGCGACCCGTACGCGCTCGTCGAGGCGATGACCGTCGCCGGCTACGCGGTCGGCGCGCACCGCGGATACCTGTACCTGCGCGGCGAGTACCCCCGCGCGCTGCGGCGGCTGGAGCACGCCGTCGCGCAGGCACGCGCGCGGGGCTTCCTCGGCGACGACGTCCTCGGCCAGGGCTACGCCTTCGACATCGAGATCCGGCGCGGCGCGGGGGCCTACATCTGCGGCGAGGAGACGGCCCTGTTCAACTCCATCGAGGGCTACCGGGGCGAACCGCGCTCCAAGCCGCCGTTCCCCGTGGAGAAGGGCCTGTTCGGCAAACCGACGGTGGAGAACAACGTCGAGACCCTCGTCAACGTCCTGCCGATCCTGACCATGGGCGCCCCCGCCTACGCGGCGATCGGCACGGACAGATCCACCGGTCCCAAGCTGTTCTGCGTCTCGGGCGGCGTCGACCGGCCGGGGATCTACGAGCTGCCGTTCGGGGCGACGCTGGGCGAGGTCCTCGCCCTGGCCGGGGTCCGCGAGAATCTGCGGGCGGTGCTGCTCGGCGGCGCGGCCGGCGGCTTCGTACGGCCCGACGAGCTGGACATCCCGCTCACCTTCGAAGGCACCCGGGAGGCGGGCACCACCCTCGGTTCGGGGGTCGTCATGGCCTTCGACGACACCGTCCCGCTGCCCCGGCTGCTGCTGCGCATCGCCGAGTTCTTCCGCGACGAGTCCTGCGGGCAGTGCGTGCCCTGCCGGGTCGGGACCGTACGGCAGGAGGAGGCCCTGCACCGGATCGTGCGGCGCACCGGGGCCGCCGCCGCCGATGACATCGCGCTGCTCAGGGAGGTCGGCCGCGCCATGCGGGACGCCTCGATCTGCGGTCTCGGGCAGACCGCGTGGAACGCCGTGGAATCCGCCATCGACCGTCTGGGGGCGTACGAATGACCGTGACATCGCTGGGGATCCCGCGCCGGCTGCTGGAGTTCACCATCGACGGACAGGCGGTCCGGATGCCCGAGGGCTCGACCGTCCTCGACGCCTGCCGGGCCGCCGGGAAGGACATCCCGACCCTCTGCCAGGGCGACACCCTGCGGCCCAAGAACGCCTGCCGGGTCTGTGTGGTCGAGGTGGAGGGCTCCAGGACCCTCGTACCGGCCTGCTCGCGCCGGGCCGAGCCCGGGATGGAGGTGCGCACCGACACCGAGCGCGCCCGGCACAGCCGCAAGATCGTCCTGGAGCTGCTCGCCTCGTCGGTCGACTTGTCGACCACTCCACAGGTCGCCGCATGGATCAAGGAGTACGAGGCGAAACCGGACCGGTTCGGCCCGGACACCGCCCGGCTGAACGAGGAACCGAAGATCGACAACGACCTGTACGTGCGCGACTACGACAAGTGCATCCTCTGCTACAAGTGCGTCGACGCCTGCGGCGACCAGTGGCAGAACACCTTCGCGATCTCCGTCTCCGGCCGCGGGTTCGACGCCCGGATCTCCGTCGAGCAGGACGCCCCGCTCACCGACTCCGCCTGCGTGTACTGCGGCAACTGCATCGAGGTCTGCCCCACCGGGGCACTGTCGTTCAAGTCGGAGTTCGACATGCGGGCCGCGGGTACCTGGGACGAGACCAGACAGACCGAGACGACCACCGTGTGCGCCTACTGCGGAGTGGGCTGCAACCTCACGCTCCATGTGCAGGACAATGAGATCGTGAAGGTCACCTCCCCGCACGACAACCCGGTGACCCACGGCAACCTCTGCATCAAGGGCCGCTTCGGCTACCAGCACGTACAGAACCGGGACTGAGGCACACATGGGACGAGTCACGGAACGACGCAAGGTGCTCCGCATCCGCGACGGGGCGGTCTCGTCCCGCCCGGACACGCTGGTCGCCGAGGAACCGCTGGAGATCCGGCTGAACGGCAAACCGCTCGCCATCACCATGCGCACCCCGGGCGACGACTTCGCGCTGGCCGCGGGATTCCTGGTCAGCGAGGGCGTGCTCGCCGAGCAGGACGACCTGCAGAACATCGTGTACTGCGCGGGCGCCACCGTCGACGGCTCGAACACGTACAACGTGGTGGACGTGCGGACCGCCCCGGGCGTCGCCATCCCCGACATCACCCTCGAACGGAACGTCTACACCACCTCTTCCTGCGGCCTGTGCGGCAAGGCGAGCCTCGACGCCGTACGCACCACGGCCCGCTGGCCGATAGCCGACACTCCCCCGGTCCGGGTCGACCCCGAGCTGCTCGCGAGCCTCCCCGACCGGCTGCGCGCTGCCCAACGGGTCTTCGACCGGACCGGGGGCCTGCACGCGGCCGCCCTCTTCGGCGAAGGCGGGGAACTGCTGGACGTACGGGAGGACGTGGGCCGGCACAACGCGGTCGACAAGCTCGTCGGCCGCGCCCTGCAGAACGGGGACCTGCCCCTGTCCCGGACCATCCTGCTGGTCTCCGGACGGGCCTCCTTCGAGCTGGCGCAGAAGGCCGTGATGGCCGGGATCCCGGTACTGGCCGCGGTCTCGGCACCGTCCTCGCTGGCCGTGGACCTGGCCGCGGAGACCGGACTGACCCTCGTGGGCTTCCTGCGGGGCAGCTCCATGAACGTGTACGCGGGCGAGGACCGCATCGCCCTGCGGACCGCGGCCGCCCAGGGGTGACCGCCTCCCCGCGGCACGGCGGCGGGACCCCGACCGGCGGAAAGCGCCCCCTGCGCCTCCGGGGTCCCGCTGGCTCCTCTTTTTGCTGCGTTCGCCTCCGGGGGCGCTTTGTGCCGGTGTCGAGAGCGCGAACGTGCTCGGCGCTGCGCGCCTCCGCGCGTTCGCGCTCTCGACACCGGCGCGCACCCTGCGGCTCTCTCCGCGGCCGGCGCGTGGGTGCCGTGCGCGTTGGTGGGCTCCTGCCGTCTGTCCAGCAGTGAGTACCGGCGCCTGGGTGCGGTGGGCGTTGGTGGCTCCTGCCCTCTGCCCGGCCGTGAGTACCGGCGCCCGGGTCAGCCGGCGACGAAGCGCACCTGCGCCGTCGTCACCACCGTCCCCAGGCGGGGGAAGTCCAGTCGTACCGAGGCCTCGTGCTCGGCGGACGTGAAGGCTGCCATGGCGTCCTCGACGAAGATCAGGTCGTAGCCGAGGTCGCCGGCGGCGCGGGCGGTGGACTCCACGCCGAGATTGGTGGCGATGCCGCCGAAGACGAGCGCGCGTACGCCGCGTTCGCGCAGGAGGTCGTCCAGGCCCGTGCCCTGGAAGCCGCCGATGGTCCGCTTCACCACCTCCAGGTCGCCCTCCCGGGCGAGGCCCGCGACCAGACCGCTGCCGGGCGGCTGTTCGGCGACGCCGGGGCGTTCGACGCGGATGAGGACGACGGGAGCGCCCGCCGAGCGGAAGGCTTTCGCCAACTCCTCTGCTGCGGACAGGACTTCGGTGCCCTTGCGGGGCTCCAGGGGCAGCGCGACGATCCGGTCCATCAGATCGACGAGGACGAGGGCGCTGCGCGCGGGGTCGAGGGCGAGGGGTGGGGTCATGACGGAACGTTATCCGTCGTCAGCCCTCCGTACCGGAAATCCGGATCAACAGGGCCAGGAAGCGGTCACGCTCAGCCGCCGTGAGGGGCGCGAGCAGCTCGTCGTTGGCCGCCCGTGCGGCCTGCTCGCAGCGTTCCAGCAGCCGCGCGCCCGGCACGGTGAGGGACACGGCGTTCTTGCGGCGGTCCCGGGGGTCCGGTTCGCGGACGACGAGGCCGGCGGCCTGGAGGTCGTTGAGGACGCCGACGAGGTCCTTCGGGTCGAGCCGCACGCCGCGGCCGAGGTCGGCCTGGGCGACGGGCGCGAGGTCGCGGACGGCGGAGAGCACCACGTGGTGCCACATCTTCAGCCCCTCGGCGGCCAGCGCCTCGGCCACCAGGGCGCGCCCCCGGTCGGCGGCGCGGCCGAGCAACCAGCTGGGCAGGGAGCGGATCGCGGCGAGCGGGGCTTCGGGCATGGGGGAAGTCTAGGCCGAAAGCCGTTGGGATTCCCAACGGGATCGGATATCGTTGGGGCTCCCAACGATAACTGTCATTGTCAGGCGTTCCGACGACCCCTGGAGGTGCGATGCGCCGCGTCCGCCACGAGTCCACCGGCGGCCCCCTGTTCCTGGAGGAGACCGAGGTTCCGGAGCCCGGCCCCGGCGAGCTCCTCGTCCGGTGCGAGGCGGTCGGCGTCACCCTTCCGGTCGTCCGCAAGGTCACCGAGGCCGCCGAGCCCATCCCGCTGGGCGGTGAGATCGCCGGCGAGGTGGTGGCCGTCGGCGAGGGGGTAGGCCGCTTCCGTGCCGGCGACCGGGTGACCGGGCTCGTCTTCGGGCACGGCTCCGCGGACTTCGCGCTGTTGCAGGAGGTCATGGCCTCGCCGGTGCCGGACGTCGCGTCCGCCGTCGACGCCGTCGCCCTGGTCCGCAGCGGCCTGGTCGCGCTCGGGGCCCTGGAGGCGGCCCGCCCCGAGCCGGGTGAGGCGGCGCTGGTCACGGCCGCCGCGAGCGGGGTGGGCCATCTGGCCGTGCAACTGGCGCGGACGCGGGGCGCGGGCCGGGTCGTCGGGGCCGTGTCCGACAAGGGAAAGGGTGACTTCGTGCGCTCCCTCGGCGCCGATGACGTGATCCGCTACGACGACGAGAGCTGGGGCGAGCCCGTCGACTACGTCCTCGACGCGGTGGGCGGGGAGCTGCTCGGTCCGGCGGTGGCCGCGCTGGCTCCCGGTGGGCGGCTGGTGGCGTACAGCTCGGGCGGCGGGACCGTCCGGGCGTACGACCTGCTCGTGGGCGCCAAGTCGGTGATCGGCTTCCAGATGGCGCGGATCGCGCGCGGGAAGCCGGAGTTGTACAAGCGGTGGCGGCAGGAGCTGTGGCGGCTGTTCGCGGAGGGTGCGGTGAAGCCCGTCGTACACGGGGAGTTCGCGTTGGAGGACGCTGCGAAGGCCCATGCGGTGATCGAGTCGCGCAGCAACCTCGGGAAGGTGGTCCTGCGGCCCTGACAGCAAGTGGCCGCACGCTTCTTGTGGCTCCTCTCAGACCACAACTAGCCTTTGCGACACGGACATTGGACGTCGGATGTCCGGATGTCCGGTCGTAAGGACCTCTGAAGGGCAGGTTCGCACCATGCCGTCACGTCTTCGCACCCGTCTGAGAGCCGTCGGCATCGGGCTCGTCGCCGCCGCGGTCCTCGCTGTCCTCCCGGCTCCCGCCGCACGCGCTCAAGCAGCCTCTGTCGCGGCCGAGTTCGAGCAACAGGTGCTGTTCAAGGCCGCCCAGGACCCCGGCTACGCCTGCTTCCGGATACCGGCCGTCGTGCGGACGAACGCCGGCACGCTGCTCGCGTTCGCCGAGGGACGACGGCTGAACTGCGGGGACGCCGCGGACATCGACATCGTGCTCAAGCGCTCCACGGACGGTGGGCGCACCTGGGGCCCGCTGCGCGTCGTCACCGCGGGCGCCGGTGACACGCACGGCAATCCGGCGCCGGTCGTGGACCGGCAGACGGGTCGCGTGCTGCTGGCCGAGACGTACAACACCGGCCGCACGGACGGCGCGAGTTGCTCGGTGCCGTGCGACCGGACCCCGCATCTGCAGTACAGCGACGACGACGGCCTGACCTGGTCGGCGCCGCGTGACCTGAGCGACGAGATCCTGCCCGCCGACTGGAACTCCTGGTACGCCACCGGGCCCGTGCACGGCATCCAGCTCACCCGCGGCAGGCACCCGGGCCGACTCGTCTTCGGGGTCAACACCGAGACCTGGGACGGCAGTAGGGTCACCGCCAACCACGCGGCACTGATCGTCAGCGACGACGGCGGCGACCACTGGCGGGCCGGTGCCACGGACTCCTGGCCGATCGCGGACGACGGCACCTTCCGGCAGAAGCCCTCCGAGCTCACCCTCGCCGAGCGCACCGACGGCTCGGTCCTGGTCAGCGGGCGCGAACAGGACGGCACCGACCTCGGCCACCGCAGCCAGGCCGTCAGCCGGGACGGCGGCGACAGCTTCGCCGGCCCCTTCCGCGACCTCCCCGACCTCTACGCACCCCAGGTCCAGGGCTCGATGCTGCGCCTGGGCGACCGCATCCTGCTGGCCTGCCCGGGCGACCCGGACCGGCGCCGGACCATGATGATCCGCTCCTCCTACGACGGCGGCCGCACCTGGGACAGCGTGGACCGCGGCACGGTCGTGACGACGGACTGGTCCGGCTACTCCGACCTGGTGCGGATCGACCGGGACACCGTGGGGCTGATGTACGAGGGCGGGGCGGTGGACGCGCGCGACGAGATCGGCTTCGCCCGCTTCACCGAGGACTGGCTGCGGCCGCGGCGCGGCCCCGACCCCACCACCTCCGACCTGGCCCGGCACGCGCGTCCGGCGGCCGTGCTCGGCGGGCCCGCGCGGACGAAGGGCGTCCTCGGCGGTGCGCTGGAGTTCGACGGCGCCGACGACGCCGTACGCCTGCCCTACAGCGACCGGCTGCCGCTCAGGACCAAGGACTTCACCGCCTCGCTGTGGTTCCGCTACACCGCCACTACCGGCGAGCAGCCGCTGTTGTGGATGGGCGGCATCGGCCCCACCCAGCCGCAGGTGTGGCTGCGCGGTGAGCCCGCGAACGACCGCATCCAGGGACTGATCACGGTGCGCGACGGGGCAGCCGCCCCGCGGTCGGTGTCCGTGCGCACCACCGGCGCCCACAACGACGGCCAGTGGCACCGGCTGGCGCTGCGCCGCGGCGGCGGGCGGCTGACGCTGTTCGTCGACGGCACGGCCATCGGCGCCGCCGACGTGCCGGGCTCGGTCAGCCGCAACTCCCCGTTCGGCGTGCACATCGGCCGGCGTATGGACAGCCGTGCCTTCTTCACCGGCGCGATCGACGACGTCCATGTGTGGGACCGGGCCCTGAGCGACGAGGAGATCACCGGGCGGGACGCGCCCTTGAAGGACACCGTCCTGTGGCTGCCCATGGACCGGGTGAGCGACAGCCACTAACGTCCCGTGGGTGCCCGACGACGTACGAGCACGACAGCGGACGGGGACCGGCGTCGGCCTGCTGCTGACGCTGGTCCTCGCGGCCGTGCTGCTCACCGCCCTCCCGGACCACGGCGGACGGCAGGGCGGCGGGTGCGCGCCGTACACGGTCTCCTCGTGGTCCAGGGACGACCGGCTCACGGACGAGTTCACCCGCTACGGCGACGACCCGACCCGCGGCGACGACTGGACCGGCGGCGACGGCACCCACTCGGTGCGGCTGCCGGACAGGCGGGTGCTGTGGCTGTTCTCGGACACCTATCTGGGCCAGGTGCACGCCCCGCCCAACCCGGTCGGCGAGTCGGCCTCCTGGCGGGACACCTCGGCGCCGCTCGTGCGCAACTCGGCCGTGGTGATGCGCGACGGCCGGTTGCAGGCCACCCTCCCCGCCCCGCTCTTCGCCGACCCGGCGGCGAACCAGTGGCGCTGGCCCGTCGCGGCCCGCGTCGAGCCCCGCTCCCCCGGCTCGTCCGAGAAGGTCGTCCGGGTGCTGCTGTGGGTGCGGACGGCGGGACAGCCGCCGTGGATCTACGGTGTGCCGACCGCCACCGAGGTGGCCACGCTGTCGCTGCCCGACCTGCGGGTGGAGTCGGTGGTGAAGGTGCTCGACCAGAGCCTGGTCGCCGACCCCTCGCGCCGGGTCCTGTTCGGGACGACGCTGGTCGAGAAGGGCGGCTGGAGCTATGTGTTCGGCGGCGACGACGGGCAGGCGGCGTCCCGCCCGTCGTCCTCGGCCTATGTGGCGCGCGTGCCGGAGGGCCGGCTCGGGGATCCGTCGGCCTGGCGGTACTGGGACGGCGTGGGGTGGGGGGCGCGGGCCGCCGCGGTGCGCGGGGCGAAGGTGGGCAGCGCGTTCTCCGTGGTGCGCCACGACGGCACGTACGTGCTGTTCACGATGGCCGCGGGCAGCGCGGGGCTGACCACCGTGACCTCCTACTGGGCCTGCTCCCCCACGGGGCCGTGGCACGGCCCGACGAGGAACTTCGGCGCCTCGCTGCCGACGTCCGAGGTCGCCGCGTACAACCCGCAGGCGCATCCCGCCGTGTCCGACAGGGGGCGGCTGGTGCTCAGCTACGACGTCAACTGGCTGCAGACGGCCGGTGCTTCGGCGGGCATCAACGCGAACGTGTCCCTGTACCGACCGCGTTTCGTGACGGTGCGGCTGGTGCGGACCCGGTGACGTCGTCGTCGAGGGGGTCGCGCGAGCGGCGCTTGGCGATCACCGCGCACACCATCAGCTGCATCTGGTGGAAGAGCATCAGCGGCAGCACCGCCAGTGAGGCGTGGGCGCCGAACAGGACGCTGGCCATGGGCAGTCCGGAGGCGAGGGACTTCTTGGAGCCGGCGAACTGGATCGCGATGCGGTCCTCGCGGTCGAACCGCAGTGCCTTGGCGCCGTACCAGGTGAGCGCCAGCATCACGGCGAGCAGCAGCGCCTCGACGACCAGCAGGCCTCCCAGCCGGACCGGGCTCACCTGGCGCCAGATGCCCTGGACCATGCCTTGGCTGAACGCGGTGTAGACGACCAGCAGGATCGAGCCGCGGTCGACCAGGCCGAGGACCTTCTTGTGCCGGGCGACGAAGCCGCCGATCCAGGGGCGCAGGACCTGCCCGGCCAGGAACGGCACCAGCAGCTGCAGCACGATCTTGACGAGCGAGTCGGCGCTGAAGCCGCCGCCGCTGTTGCCGAGGAGGGCGGCCGCCAGCAGCGGGGTGACGACGATGCCGACGAGGGAGGAGAAGGAGCCCGCGCAGATCGCGGCGGGGACGTTGCCGCGGGCGATCGACGTGAAGGCGATCGACGACTGGATGGTGGACGGGACGAGGGTGAGGAAGAGCAGGCCCTGGTAGAGCGGGTGGGTCAGGAAGACCGGGACGAGGCCCCGGGCGGCCAGGCCCAGCAGTGGGAAGACCACGAACGTACAGGCGAGGACGGTGCCGTGCAGTCGCCAGTGCCTGAGTCCGTCCAGCGCCTCACGCGTGGACAGCCGGGCGCCGTACAGGAAGAAGAGGAAGGCGATCGCCGCCGTGGAGGCGCCCGAGGCCACGTCGGCCCCCGTCCCGCGCGCCGGGAACAGGGCCGCCAGGCCCACCGTCCCGAGCAGCAGCAGGATGTACGGGTCGATCGGCATCCAGCTCGGCCATCGCAGGCGTTTCACGGTGCTCCACTTGCTTGTCGCTGTCGGCGGTACTGGGTGTGGGAGGCACGGAGTCCCCCGCTCCATGGTCCTCCTCCGACGAGCGATCGGGAATCCGTCATACCGCTCTGACTGTCATCGCCGTTCGCGATGACCGGCTACCGTGGAACTCATGTACGAGCCCTCCCACCTGCGTACTTTTCTGGCGGTCTCGCAGACCCTGAGCTTCACTCAGGCCGCTCGGCGGCTCGGGCTGCGGCAGTCCACGGTCAGTCAGCACGTGCGCCGCCTCGAGGAAGCCACCGGCCGCCGGCTGTTCTCCCGGGACACGCACTCCGTGGAGCTGACGGAGGACGGTGAGGCGATGCTGGGCTTCGCGCGCCGCATCCTGGAGGTGCACGAACAGGCGACGGCCTTCTTCGCGGGCACGCGGCTGCGCGGCCGGCTCCGCTTCGGCGCCTCGGAGGACTTCGTGCTGACCCGGCTGCCGGAGATCCTGGAGGGCTTCCGCCACGACCATCCCGACGTGGACCTGGAGCTGACCGTGGAGCTGTCGGGCACCCTGCACGAACAGCTGCAGGCCGGGAAGCTGGACCTGGTGCTGGCGAAGCGGCGGCCCGAGGACCCGCGCGGGGAACTGGTCTGGCACGACGAGCTCGTCTGGATCGGCGCGGAACGGCTGCGCCTGGACCCGGACCGGCCGGTCCCGCTGATCGTCTTCCCGCCGCCGGGCATCACCCGGGCCGTGGCCCTGGAGTCGCTGGAGCGCGTGGGCCGGCCCTGGCGCATCGCCTGCACCAGCGCCAGCCTCAACGGACTGATCGCGGCGGCCCGGGCGGGGCTCGGCGTGATGGCCCACTCCCGGGGACTCGTCCCGCCGGGCCTCACCCGGATACCTGAGCGGGCGGGGCTGCCGGAGCTGGGCAAGGTCGACTTCGTACTCGTCCACGGCCGACGCCGGTCCTCCGCCCAGAGCGCGGCCGACGCACTGGCGGCAGCGATCCTGGCAGCCGGCGACCGCCTGCACCGCCGCTGGGCCCCCGCGGGGCGAACGCCGGCCGGCAGGCAAGGAGCGGAACGGTGAGCCGCGCCGGGAGTGCACAGGCAGGCCCCCGCGGGGGCGAGCGCCGGTCGGCGGGCAGGGAGCGGAACGGTGAGCCGCGCCGGGAGTGCACAGTCGGCCCCCGCCGTGCCGCGCGCGGCACCCGGCGAGCGAGACCGCACCCGCCAGCGCCCCGCGAGCGGGCAGCCGACAGGCAAGCCCCCTTCACGCCGCGCCAGGCGCCCAACCGACGCCACTCGGCCCCGAGCGGACCCCGGTAAGCACGCCGGGAACGAATTACCGGTCTCCAACGCACCCGGCGCCGGTGGACCGACCTCCGCCCCCGCTGAGGTCCGTGCGGACACCGGTCAGCTAGCCGGGAGCGGACACGCAAGCCCCCTTCACGCCGCGCCAGGCGCCCAACCGACGCCACTCGGCCCCCGCGCCGACACCAGTCAGCCCGCCGCGAACGAATTGCCGGCCCCCTTCCTGGGCACCCGGCACCGTTGGACCGAATCCCCCCCGCTGGAGCCCGTGCGGACACCGGTCAGCTAGCCGGGAGCGGACACGCAAGCCCCCTTCACGCCGCGCCGGGCGCCCAACCGACGCCACTCGGCCCCCGCGCCGACACCAGTCAGCCCGCCGCGAACGAATTACCGGCCCCCTTCATACGCACCCGGCGCCGGTGGACCGACCTCCGCCCCCGCTGGGGCCCGCGCGGACACCGGTCAGCGCGCCGGGAGCGGACACGCAAGCCCCCCTTCACGCCGCGCCCAGCGACCGACTGCACCGCCGCTGAGCCCCGGTGAGGGCTCGGTCAGCGTGCTGGTGGCGGATATGTGAGCTGTTTGATGCGGCGGAGGAACACGGTCGTCTCCACGTGCTGGACGCCCTCCAGGTGGCCGAGGGGGCCGCTGAGGTAGGCGTAGAGGGCGGCGGTGTTCTCCGCCAGCGCGGTTGCGACGATGTTGCAGGGGCCGGCCGTCGCGGAGGCGTGGGCGATCGGGCGGTGACCGGCCAGGGCCTCGCCGACGGAGTGCAGGGCGGCCGGGGCCGCGGTGATCCACAGCATGGCGGCGACCGGGTGGCCGATCACGGCAGGGTCGCACTCGGAGTCGACGTACACCGCGCCCGAGGCGCGTAGCGCGGCGAGGCGGCGCTTGACCGCGGACTCGGACAGGCCGGTGGCGCGCCGCAGTTCGGGGTAGCCGGCGCGGCCGTCGCGCTCCAGGGCGTCCAGCAGGGGCTCGTCCTCGGCGGTGAGACGCGCGGGGCCCGGGGCCGGCCCGGTGGGCGGGCGCAGGGCTTCGGCCTCCTCGGTGGTGAGCGCGCCGAGCTTGCTGATCCAGCCCTGCGCGCCGCCGTAGAACCGGTGCAGCAGCTGGTGGGCGCGGATCTCCACCACGCTGGGAGTGCGCGGGAGCTTGCCGAGCAGCAGGTCGTCGTGGTCGCTCGAACTGCGCGGGCGGGTCAGGCACAGGACCTCGGTGCCGCCCGAGGCGAGTCCGACCCAGGACGTGTCGGGGCGCTTCGCGAGCGCCTCCCCGATGGCCAGGGCGCTGTCCGGCGCGCAGCGCACCCGCAGCATCCACTGGTCCCGGCCCAGCCGCTGGGCGTCCCGCAGCACCACGACCCGCAGCCCGTCCTCGGCGCACAGCCGGCGGTAACGGCGGGCGACGGTCTGGTCGGAGACGCCGAGCACCGAGGCGATCCTGCTGAACGGCGCCCGGCCGTCGATCTCCAGTGCCGTCAGCAGGCGCACGTCGAGGTTGTCGAGACCGGGCGGCAGCATCGCGTGGGTATTCGTCTCCATACGGCCCCCTGATGTCGGATTCCGGCGCCCGGGCCCTCGTGGCCGCCGCGATCGGCCGGACCGTCCCATCGTACGGACGGAGACGCAGCCATCACACGAGGAGTTGAGGACATGCGTACTTGGGGGCCACTGACGGCCGTCTGCCTGGGCACGTTCATGCTGTTGCTGGACGTGACCATCGCGGTGGTCGCGCTGCCGGACATGGCGGGCTCGCTCCACGCCTCGCTGAGCGACCTGCAGTGGGTGATGGACGGTTACGCGCTGGCGCTGGCCGCGCTGCTGCTCGGCGTGGGCGCAGCGGCCGACATCCTGGGACGGCGGCGCGTGCACGTCGCGGGAGTCGTGGTGTTCGCGACGGCGTCGCTGCTGTGCGGCATGGCGGGCGGGCCGGGGACGCTGGTCGCGGCGCGCGGGCTGCAGGGCCTCGGCGCGGCGGCGATGTTCTCGACCACGCTGCCCATGCTCAGCTCGGTGTACCGGGGCAGGCAGCGCTCGGCCGCGCTCGGGGTGTGGGGCGCGGTCAGCGGCGCCGCGGCCGCGGTGGGACCGGTGGTCGGCGGGCTGCTGACCGACGGACCCGGCTGGCGGTGGATCTTCTACGTCAACCTGCCGGTGAGCGTGGCCGCGGTGTGGCTGACCCTGCGGGTCGTACCCGAGTCGCACGGTTCGCGCGAGCGTCGCGTGGACTGGGCGGGCACGGTGACGTTCGCCGCGTTCGCGGGCGCGCTGACCTACGGCGCGGTGCGGGCCGGACAGCACGGCTGGGGCGAGACGGGCACCCTGCTGACCTTCGCGGCGGCCGTCACGGCGCTGGTCTGCTTCGTCGTCGTCGAGCGGCGCGGCGCCGACCCGCTGCTGGACCTGCGGCTGTTCGCCGAGCCCGCCTTCTCGGGGGTGATGGTGGGCGCGCTCGCCTTCAACGCGGCGGCGTTCGGCCTGATGGCCTACGACTCGATCTGGCTGCAGTCGATGCTCGGCATGAGTTCGGTGCGCGGCGGCCTGGTCTTCCTGTGGCTGTCACTGTCGTCGTTCGTGGTGGCCGCGGCCGGCGGCCGGCTGCTGCACGGAGCGCCGGCCCGGATCACCATCGGGGGCGGACTGCTGCTGATCGGGACGGGGCAGTTCTGCATGACCACGCTGGGCGCGGGTTCGACGGCGTCCGCGCTGGTGCCGGGACTGGTGCTGGTCGGTGTCGGCACGGGGCTGGTGGCGCCGGGACTCGCGGGCGCCGCGCTGGCCGCCGTACCGCAGGACCGGCACGGGATGGCGGGCGGAGCGGTCAACACCTTCCGCCAGCTCGGCCTGGCGCTCGGCATCGCCGTCTACGGAACCGTGCTGACCTCGCGGATGCAGGACACGCTGCCGCACGGCCCGGCCCACGCGCTGGCGGGCGGCGGGGCCGGGGCGCTGCGCGGCGCCTTCTCCGAGCACGCGCTGCGCACGGCGTTCGCCGCGGGCCTGAACACGGCCGCCGGGGCCGCCGGAGCGACCGCCACGGTCGCCGGCGCGCTGGTGGTCGCCCTGGTCAGGACGCCACGGGCGACTGGGGCCGCAGTGACGAAATCCGACCGTGAGACGCTGACACAGAAGACGGGCGCGTACCGCGGACAAGGCCGTTGACCTGCGGTCAAGGGCGGTAGTCGGCTCGTACAGATTCCGTGGAGATTACGGGACCGAAACTTACTCAACCGTCAGTTTTCTGTCCGACCCTTCCTGATGTGAGCGCATTTGCCGCCCGTCGGGCGCGGTGTACGTGAGGGTTGTTCGGATTCGGCCCCCCTCCCGCCCCGTCCCCGCGTGGGGTAGCTTTCACGGCGCTTGCGAAGTCTCGAACAGGGAGCGGGGAGTGGGTTTGCGCGAGTTCACCAGCCCGCCGTTGACGCTGCCGCCGACAGTGGGCGGTCTGGCCGACGTCGTCTTCGAGCGCGCCCTGGAGGACCCGCTGCACATCTCCCTCGGCCGCAAGGACGACCAGGGCCGATGGCGCGACGTGACGGCGGCCGAGTTCCGGGACGAGGTACTGGCCCTCGCCAAGGGGCTCCTCGCCCGGGGCATCCGGTTCGGCGACCGCGTCGCGATCATGTCACGCACCCGCTACGAGTGGACCCTGTTCGACTTCGCGCTGTGGACGATCGGCGCCCAGGTGGTGCCGATCTATCCGACGTCCTCGGCCGAGCAGTGCTTCTGGATGCTGTACGACTCCGAGTGCTCGGCGGCGATCGTGGAGCACGAGGACCACGCCATGACGATCGCCAGCGTCATCGACCGGCTGCCGCAGCTGCACCAGCTGTGGCAGCTCGACCTCGGCGCCGTGCAGGAGCTGTACGACGCGGGCGCGCCCCTCGACGACGACGTGGTCCACCGCCACCGGCAGGCCGTCACCCCGTCGTCGACGGCGACGATCATCTACACCTCGGGCACCACGGGCCGCCCCAAGGGCTGCGTGATCACGCACAGCAGCTTCATGTGGGAGGCGGACACGGTCGCCGACCGCTGGGAGTCGGTCTTCCACTCCAAGAAGGGCGACGAGGCGGCGACGCTGCTGTTCCTGCCGCTCGCGCACGTCTTCGGGCGCATGGTGGAGGTCGCCGCGATCCGCCGCGGGGTCCGCTTCGGCCACCAGCCGCAACTGCACGCCGCCGCCCTGCTGCCGGACCTGCAGGCGTTCAAGCCGACGTTCATCCTCGCGGTGCCGTACATCTTCGAGAAGGTCTTCAACGCCTCCCGCCGCAAGGCCGAGAAGGAGGGCAAGGCCGGGCCGTTCGAGAAGGCCGTCGAGATCGCCGTGAAGTACGCGGACGCCGTCGAGGCGAAGGCCTGGGGCATCGGACCGGGCCCCTCGGCCGGACTGCGCATGCAGCACCAGCTGTTCGACAAGCTCGTCTACTCCAAGGTGCGCGCGGCGATGGGCGGCCGGATCCGCAACGCCATGTCCGGCGGCTCCGGGATGGACCGCCGGCTCGGCCTGTTCTTCGCGGGCGCGGGCGTGCAGATCTACGAGGGCTACGGGCTGACCGAGTCGACGGCGGCCGCGACCGCCAACCCGCCCGAGCGCACCCGTTACGGCACGGTCGGCCGGCCCATCCCGGGCGTCACCGTGCACATCGCGGACGACAGCGAGATCTGGCTGCACGGCCCGAACATCTTCCAGGGCTACCTCAACAACCAGAAGGCCACCGACGAGACCCTGCACGACGGCTGGCTCGCCACCGGCGACCTGGGCTCCCTGGACGAGGACGGCTACCTCACCATCACCGGCCGCAAGAAGGAGATCCTCGTCACCTCCGGCGGCAAGAGCGTCTCCCCGGGCGTGCTGGAGGAGCGGGTCCGGGACCATCCGCTCGTCAACCAGTGCATCGTCGTCGGCAACGACCGCCCGTACATCGCCGCCCTGGTCACCCTTGACCACGAGGCCGTCGAGCACTGGCTGACCATGCGCGGAAAGCCGCGGCTGTCCCCGGCGGAGCTGGTGCGCGACGCCGACCTGGAGACCGAGGTGCGACGCGCGGTGGTCGCCGCCAACACCCTTGTCTCGCAGGCCGAGTCGATCCGCACGTTCCGCATACTGGCCCAGCCGTTCACCGAGGAACACGGCCTGCTGACGCCGTCGCTGAAGCTGAAGCGCAAGGCGATCGAGAACGCCTACGCCAACGAGGTCGAGGCACTGTACCGGGCCTAGAGCCCGCGGTTCGGGGCACGAGTCGGTCCCGGTGGATTTTCCGGTCAGGAATGCATCACGGCACGTGATCGTTGACGATAGGAGTATCACCTGACAGACAACCGTAAGGATCAAGAGCTCGTGAGCAGCAAGGTCCCCCCGATCACCCTCAACAACGGCGTCGAGATGCCCCAGCTGGGCTTCGGCGTCTGGCAGGTGCCGGACGACGAGGCGGAGCGGGCGGTCGCCACCGCGTTGGAGGCCGGGTACCGCAGCATCGACACAGCGGCGATCTACGGCAACGAAGAGGGCACCGGCAAGGCGATCGCGTCCTCCGGCGTCCCGCGCGAGGACATCTTCGTCACCACCAAGCTCTGGAACAGCGAGCACGGATACGACTCGACGCTGCGCGCGTTCGACGTCTCGCTGCGCAAGCTCGGCCTGGAGTACGTCGACCTCTACCTCATCCACTGGCCGACCCCGGCCCGCGACAAGTACGTCGACACCTACAAGGCGTTCGAGAAGCTGCACGCCGACGGCCGTGTCCGCGCCATCGGCGTGTCCAACTTCGAGCCGGAGCACCTTCGCCGGCTCATCGACGAGACGTCCGTCATCCCGGCGGTCGACCAGATCGAGCTGCACCCGCACCTGCAGCAGCTCGCGGCGCGCGAGTTCCACAAGGAGCAGGGCATCGCCACCGAGGCCTGGTCGCCGCTCGGTTCGGGCAAGGGCCTGCTGGAGGTCCCGGCGATCGTCGCCATCGCCCAGAAGCACGGCCGCACCCCGGCGCAGGTCGTCCTGCGCTGGCACCTTCAGCTGGGCAACGTGGTGATCCCCAAGTCCGTGACGCCGTCCCGGATCAAGGAGAACATCGAGGTGTTCGACTTCAGCCTGGACACCGAGGACCTGGCCGCGATCAGCGCGCTGAACGAGGACCGGCGCCTGGGTCCGGACCCGTCCACCTTCAACATGGCCTGAGAACCCGTCACGCCCTGTGCGAAGGCCCCCGCGCGGCGGGGGCCTTCGTGTGCGGGGGCCGCTCCGTGGCCCGGCCAGGGTGCGGGAGCGGTCTGTCGCCAACCAGGGCGCGAAGAGGGTCAGTTGCTGCCCCACACCTCCGCGTGGACGATCTCGAACTCCTCCAGTGCGACCACGGTGACATGCGCCTTGGCCGCACCTTCCTGCCGGACCGAGGCCTGCGCCGAGCGGGAGGCCGCCAGCGAGTCGCGGTCGGCGAACAGGGCACCGACCAGACCCCGGCCACGCGACCGGTCGATGTGCAGGGACGCCCCGGTGAAGCCCGGCAGCGTCTCCAGACGCGGGGCCACCGAGACGCGGAAGGTGTCGGCCAGCAGATCCGCGTCGTCGGGGTCGAACTCCAGGCGGGTGATGCGCAGTCCGCCGCCGGCCACCGGCCTGCCGGCCGGATGGAAGACCGCCACCTCGTAGTTGTCGACCGCGATCGTCGCGGCGAACGGCTCCATCAGCGACGGACGCCGCTCCCGCATGACCTCGTCGCTGTTGCGCCTGGCCTCCTCGGTCTCCCACCAGCTGACGGCCAGCAGTTTGCCGAGCTCCCGGTCGACGAAGATGCCCGCCCCGCGATACCCGGGGCGTTCCTGCAGCAGGTCCCGGCCCTGTGCGTTCAGGGCCCTGATGGCGGTGTCCACCTTCGCGGGATCACCGGTGGCGTACACAGTGCGCACGAACATGAGCGTCGCCTCCCAGAAGTAGGGCGAATCTCCGGAATGCTCATTACGTCCAGTCTTGTCCCGGGCCCAAAGCGCCGCAATAAGGGCGGCGGACAGAAGTCCGGACCAAGGGGGTTGACGAGAGCACGTAAAGCACGCCACCTTGTACGGCACCCGAGTAAGGAAACTTTCCTAACAGAAGGGTCCCCCACAGTGCGTCTACGAACACTGACCCTCGCCGCGGCCTCCGGGGCCGCCCTGCTCGCCGCCGGAGTCCTCCCCGCGAACGCCTCCGGCACCGCCCGTCCGACCACCGCCCAGGAGGGCTCGGTCAGCGCGGCCGACCTGCTCGCCAAGGTGACGTCCTGCTCGCAGATATCGAACGGCAAGTACAGGACCGACGACGAGACGTCGGCCACGGTCCCGGTGTGCGGCAAGAACGGCGCCGTGTTCTGGAAGGCCGACATGGACATCGACTGCGACGGACAGCGCACGTCGAAGTGCAGCGAGAGCACCGACCCCTGGTACCAGGACGACACGGCCTTCCACCAGTCCGACGGCCGGCCCCTGCGCGCGGACTCACTGCCGTACGTCGTCGTGCCCAGCTCCAGCAGCATCTGGAACTACTCCGCCGCCGGCATCAAGGGCGGTGGCGTGGTCGCCGTGATCTACAACAACAAGGTCGAGTACGCCGTCGTCGGCGACACCGGCCCCACCAAGATCATCGGTGAGGCCTCGTACGCCACCGCCAACGCCCTCGGGATCGACCCCGACCCCGAGACCGGCGGCACCGACTCCGGCGTGACCTACATCCTGTTCAAGAACTCCCAGGTCTCCCCCATCGAGAGCCACAGCGCGGCCGTCACGCTGGGGGACAGGCTGGCCAAGCAGTTCCTGCAGAACAACTGACGCCGGCCGGACAGCCCGACCGGCTTTCGCGCGGGGTCAGTTGGGCTGTCCGATCGGTCGTACGACGATGGTGTTGACGTCGACCCCCTCGGGCCGGCCCACGGCCCACACGACCGAGTCGGCGATCTGGTCGGCCGTGAGCAGATGGCCCGGCGGCAGGCTGCCGAGACCGTCCCAGAACGGCGTCTCCACCCGGCCCGGCGCGATCAGGGTCACGCCGACGCCCCACTCGGTGACCTGGCGGCGGGTGTTCTCGGCGAGACCGGTCACCGCCCACTTCGTCGCCCCGTAGAGGTTGCCCGGGGTGTTGACGAACCCGGCGACGCTGCCGACCAGCACGATCCGGCCCCGGGTCGCCCTCAGGGCGTCGATCGAGGCACGGACGAGGAGCGCGGGGCCGAGGACGTTGGTCAGCACCATGTCCCTCCAGCCGTCGGGGTCGCCCTCCGCGACGGTGTCGTGCGTGGCGGAACCGGCGTTGGCGACCACCGTGTCCAGCCGCCCGAACTCCTTCAGCGTGGCCGTGACGGCGCCCTGGACCTCGGCGTACTCGGTCATGTCGCCGACGATCGTCAACAGCCCCTCCGGCTCACCGAGTTCCTTGGCCAGGCCCCGCAGCCGCGCCTCCCCGCGCCCGGTGACGGCGACCCGGTGCCCGCCTCCGAGCAGCCTGCGGGCGACGGCGGCCCCGATGCCACTGCCACCGCCGGTGACGAGCGCGACGGGAGAGTCGGTACTGATGGACATGGTTGCCCCCTGTGTTCCGGTCCGATGACAGGGAGTCAATCAATTGAAGCGCTCTCGAAGTCAAGGGCGTCGGCGGTCTCCGCAGGCGTCACGGTAGGCGGCGAACGGGGACCGGGTGCACCGTCAAGCTCCGGTGCGCACCGCCGTGTGCACCGTGTGTGCCGCCAGGACGAACACGTCCGGACGGTGGTGCACGCCCGCCTTGTCGTCGGGGTCCAGGAGACGGTCGAGGGTGGCGCGGTCGTCGGCGTCGAGCCGGTCCCCGTAGGCGTCCCGGAACCGGCCGAGGGAGTCGGCGACGTAGGCGCGGGCCCGGTCGGAGGCGGGCGCGGGCAGGTCGAGGAGGAAGCTGCGCGTGCGGGCGTGGGTCAGTCCCGCGCCGCTCAGCAGCGCCGACCAGTCCTCGACCTCGTCGACGGAGCCGGGCAGGTCGGCCCGCATCCGGGCGAACCACTCGGCTTCCAGCGCGTCCAGGCGCGCCTGCAGTCCGGGGCGGCCGAAGCCGAGGTCGCGCGGCAGGAACCGGGCCGGCAGCCCGCCCTCCATGATCGCCAGTGTCCCGCCGGGCGCCAGCCGCTGCGCGAAGGCGCCGAGGGCGGTCCGCTGGTCACCGAGGTGGTGCAGGCTGCGGCCGGCCCACAGCAGGTCGGCCGGATAGTCCAACTCCTCCAGCACCTGCGGAAGTTCACCGGCCAGCGTGTCGAAACGGTCGGCGTACCCCAGTCGCTCGGCGCGCTGCCGGGCGCGTTCCAGCAGCGGTGCGGAGCCGTCGACGGCCACGACCCGGGCGCCGGGAAAGGTCTCGGCGAACAGACAGGTGACGACGCCGGGACCGCTGCCCGCGTCGACGATCAGCCCCGGCTCGGTCACCTCCCTGCCGAGCCAGTTCAGGGCGCGCTCGTACAGCGGCGTGAACAGCTCGGCCTGCGCCTCCAGGTGCGGGGCCATCTCGGCCCAGTCGATGTCGGTGTCGTGGCCGTGCTCGTGCCGGTGACCCTCTTGGTGGTGACCGTGTCCGTGGTGGTGCTCGTGCGCCATGGTCGTCAGCCTCTCGTCCGGGACGCCGCCAGCGTGCTCCGACGCACCGGGCGAGGGCCACTTCTGTTGCCGGGGCGGCAAAAACCGGATGCGGGCCGGGCGCCGCGTCTCGCAGGATGGCCCGATGGACGACAGGCTTGTGGAGCGCTTCCTCGCGGACGGTTTCGTGAAGATCGAGGGGGCGTTCCCGTCCCGGGTCGCCGAGGACTGCGCGCGGCTGCTGTGGCGGGAGACGGGGTACGACCCCGAGGACCCGGCCACCTGGAAGGACCCGGTGGTGCGGGTGGGCGACATGGCCCAGGGGCCGTTCGCCGCGGCCGCCAACTCCCCCGTTCTGCACGAGGCGTTCGACCTGCTGGTGGGCGAGGGCCGGTGGATGCCGCGCTACTCGCTGGGCACCTTCCCGCTGCGCTTCCCGCACGAGCGGGAACCGGACGACACGGGCTGGCACATCGAGGGCAGCTACCTCCCGGAGGGGGAGAGCTGGTTCTTCACGAACCTCCGCTCCAGGGACCGTGCCCTGCTGATGCTGTTCCTGTTCAGCGAGGTGACCGAGGCGGACGCCCCGACCCGTGTCCGGGTCGGCTCCCATTTGGACGTACCACCGCTGCTGGAGCCGTACGGCGAGACGGGCGTCTCGGGCCTCGAGATCGCACCGAAGCTGGTCGAGGCCTCCGCCGACCGTCCTCTGGCGTACGCCACCGGCGGCCCCGGCGACGTCTACCTCTGCCACCCCTTCCTGGTCCACGCCGCCCAGCCCCACCACGGCACCCGCCCCCGCTTCATGGCCCAGCCCCCGCTGATGCCGGCGGTCCCGTACGAACTGGACCGGCCGGACGGCGATTATTCGGCGGTTGAGTTCGCGATCCGCCGCGGCCTGGCCGACAAGGGGTGACCCCGCGCCCCAAAGGGGCGCGGGGCTGTGTCCGATGTGCGGCTACCGCCGCGTGGGCGCGACCAGCCACGTCCAGCCCGCAGCCGGGACGAATCCGCGACCTACAACGGCGGGTACGCGTTCTGCATCAGCTGCTGGAACTGCGCCGAGAACCAGTGCCCGGACAGCGGAGCGTTCGCCAGCGCCCCCGACATGTTGTTGCCGTTGCGGGCGTTGCCCGTGTACGTCGGGTCGCACATCCGGTCGAAGCCCTTGCCCTCGTCGTTGGCGATCGCGGTGCTGGAGCCGTCCGACTCACCCGGAGGCTTCATCCACACGTAGGCGTCGATCCCGCTCGCCGGGTTGGCCTGCGGGCGCTCGCCGAGACCGGCACCGGACTGGTTGCACCAGTTGCCGACGTGGATCCGGCGGTCGTAGCGGCCGCCGTCGACGTAGGTGTCCACGCTGGTCTTCGCGCCGGGGCCGGTGGGACGCGCGGTGCCGCCCCAGCCGTTGCGTGAGGTGTCGATCAGCATGCCGATGTCGGAGTTGAAGCCCACGGAGACGAGTTCGTTGCGGAACGCCTGGGCGAACGACAGCTCGTCGACGTACCGGTTCCAGTCCACCCACTTCGACTGGCGCACGGAGGTGCCGTTCACCGTGTCGTTGACGGTGAAGTTGTCCTCCTTCAGGGCGCTGTAGTTGGCCGTGTTGGTGATGAAGCCCTGCACGTCGTCGACGGTCGCGCCCTCGCTGGTCGCGGCCTGCTTCATGATGTTGGCGGACGGAGCGAAGTTGTCGTCCCAGCCGAGCCAGCCGTGGTGGCCGGCGTCGAGGTAGTTGTAGACGTTGGGGATCGCGCCGAGCTTGGCCAGCGCGTAGCCGACGCCCTTCACGTAGTTGCCGTTGGCGAGCATGGTGTCGCAGTTCGGGGTCGCGGTGGCGCGGCTGCCGGTGTTGGTGACCAGGTTGGGCAGCGAGTCGATCTCAATGGTGGTGACGATCCGCAGCGAGCTGTACTTGCTGTCGGCGAGGATCGCCGCGATCGGGTCGATGAACTGCGTCTTGTACTTGTCGATCTCGGTCGGGCCGAGTTCGCCGTTGGAGGCGAGGGCCGAGCAGTCACGTCCGGGGAGGTCGTAGACGACCAGCTGGACGACCTCCTCGCCGCTGCCCTTCTGCTGCAGGGCCGCGTCGAGGTGGTCGCGCAGGCCCATGCCGCCGTTCACGCCGTTGATCGCGCCGATGCGGTCGAGCCAGACACCGGTGGGCTGGTTGGAGACGCGGCTGCCGCCCGGTTCGGCTGCCGCCTTCGTGGACCACTCGGGGTTCACGTACACCTTGGCGCCGGCGTAGGGGTTGTCGACGCGGCTGTCGGTGCCACCACCGCCCGTGCCGCCGCCGGTGCCGCCACCCGTCCCGCCGCCGCTTCCGTCGTCGACGTTGCAGGTCACGCCGTCGAGGGTGAAGGTCGTCGGCAGCGCGTTGGTGCCGCTGTACGAGCCGTTAAAGCCGAAGCTGACCGAACCGCCGGTGGCCAGCGTGCCGTTGTAGGTCTCGTTGGCGGCGGTGACGGCGGCACCGCTCTGGCTGACCTTGGCGTTCCAGAAGCTGGAGATCTTCTGGTTGCCGGCGTACGACCACTTCAGCGACCAACTGCTCTTGGCCGCGCTGTTGTTGGTGACCGTCACGGCGGCGGTGAAGCCGGTGTCCCACTGGTTCTGCACCTTGTAGTCGACGGTGCAGGGGACGGATTGGATTCCGAGGTCCCCGGGGACGACGGCCGTCGCGGTCCCGGCGGTCCCGGCGACCAGCGCCAGGGCGGCGAGTATCGCTGTTCTGGTACGACTCATGAGTGCGGGTTTCCCTCTCCGATACGGGGGTTACGGGTTGACGGCACGCAGGTGGTCGCGCAGCCCGATGCCGTACGACGTGGGGGTTCCGTCGTAGTTGGAGATGAGCGAGGGACCGGAGGAGCAGTCCCAGGTGTTCCAGGTCCAGCCCAGGTAGGACAGGTCGTGGGCGTCGAACCACTTCATGGCCTGGTCGATGAACCCGTGCGAGCAGGTGTTCTCGCCGATCTCCCCGGCCACCAGCGGCACTTGGGCCGCGACGGGGGCGAGGGTGGAGTTCCAGCAGCTCTCGCTCGCGCAGGTGTTGAAGTTGTACCCGTGGTACGCGGCGACGAGGTTGCCCGTCGGATCACCGGGCTTGTACGTCAGCCACTGGCTGAGGTCGTTCGAGTACGCCAGGCCGCCCGCGAGCACGACGTTCTCGGCGCCGGTGGCGCGCACGGCGTCGACGAGGTCCTGCATGCCGGCGACCTGGTACCCGATGCCGGGGCAGGTGCCGCCGTCCCGCCAGCACTGCCACGCCTGGGTGGTCGTGGAGGCCGCGCGGTCCGGGTAGGGCTCGTTGAACAGGTCGAAGGCGACGGCCTTGTCGCCCTTGAAGGTGTTCGCCACCGAGGTCCAGAAGGACGGCGTGTACTGCGCGTCCGGCATCGGCTTCTGGCAGGTGGCGTGGACGTCGGAGCAGCCGGCGGAGTTGCCGGTGTACTGGCCGTACGTCCAGTGCAGTTCGACGATCGGCGTCATGCCGTGCGCCTCGACGCGCGCCACCAGGTCCTTGACGGCGTTGACGTAATGGGTGCCGCCGTACTCGGAGTTGACGTCGGAGAGTCCCAGCCAGCACTCCTCGTTGAGCGGGATGCGGACCGCGTTGGCCTTCCAGTCGGCGATCGCCTTGATCGCCGCGTCGTCGACCGGACCGTCCCAGATGCCGCGGCCCTGGACGCACATGAACTCGCCGCCGGAGCGGTTCACGCCGAGCAGTCGGCGGGTGGCGCCCGAGGCGTCGACGAGCTTGTTGCCCGCGACGTGCAGCGCGGGCGCCGTGCCCGTCGCCGGCGGGTCCGTCGGGGTGGGTGACGGTTCCGGATCGACGTTGCACGGGGTGCCGTTGAGCTTGAACGACGTCGGTACGGCGTCGCCCCCCGCTGCCGGCCGGGAGGCGAGGAACCCGGCGCTGACGCTCGTGCCGATGGCCGGCGAGCCGTTGTAGCTCTCGTTGGTGGCGGTCACCGTCGTGCCGGACTGGGACCACTTGGCGTTCCAGCCCTGGGTGATCTTCTGGCCGTCGGCGAAGTCGAAGGTCAGGCTCCAACCGCTCATGGCGGCGGTGTTGTTGGTGATCTTCACAGCACCCTGGAAGCCGCTGTCCCACTGGCCGGTGACCGAGTACTCCACCGAGCAGGCGGGCGTGGCTCCCTGCGCCGTCACGACCGGAACGGTCATGGCCCCGACAAGGGCGACCGCTCCGGTGACGGCTAAAAGTACTGAACGCGGGGGGTGTCGCATGAGCGACTCCTTGCAGCTCAGGCGCATCGTGACGGACGCGTCGACTGATGGAACCGCTCCCACTGGTGCCAACGAAGCTAGCGCCAAGTGACAGCGATGGACAGGGGGGTCACGGAGTTTCCTGACTTTCCCCCGGTCGGAAAGCAGTCGAATCATTTCGACTCTTCAAGCATCTTGACCGCCCCCACCCCCATCCCCACTATGGGAGCGCTCCCACTGGTTCAAGGCTTGTTGCTCCTCCCCCACCTTCGCTCGAGCCGCAAGGAGGAACCAGCACCATGCATCCAAGACGCAGACGCCGCGGGACGCGGCGGCTGTGGACCGCTGCCATGGCGGCCCTCGCCCTTCCGCTCACCATGCTCGGCACCGGCACGACTGTCGCCCACGCGGCGGCACTTCAGTGCAGTGTCGACTACAAGACGAACGACTGGGGTTCCGGATTCACCGCGGATCTGACCCTCACCAACCGCGGCACGGACACCATCGACGGCTGGACGCTGACCTACAGCTACTCGGGCAACCAGAAGCTCAGCAACGGCTGGAACGGCACGTGGTCGCAGTCCGGTTCGGCGATCACCGTACGGGACGCGGGCTACAACGCGAAGATCGCCGCGAACTCCGCCGTCACCACCGGCGCGCAGTTCACCTACAGCGGCGCCAACACCGCTCCCACGAACTTCGCGATCAACGGCACCACCTGCGCCGGCGCGCACCAGCCGCCGGTCACCGTGCTGACCAGCCCCACGGCCGGCGCGGTCTACACGCAGGGCACCGCCGTCCCGCTCGCGGCCACCGCGGCCGCGGCCGACAACGCGACGATCAGCAAGGTCGAGTTCTACGACGACACGACCCTGCTGGGCACGGACACCAGTGCGCCGTACACCCTGTCCGCCTCCGCACTCGCGGTGGGCAGCCACTCCCTGGTGGCGAAGGCGTACGACAGCCTGGGCGCCTCCGCCGCGTCGACCCCGGTCGGCATCACCGTCGCCTCCGGTCCTGCCGTGGTCGCCTCACCCACCCAACTGGGCGTCCAGCAGGGCAAGTCGGGGACGTACGCGGTGAAGCTGTCGTCGCAGCCATCGTCGAACGTGACGGTGACGACGGCCCGCGCGAGCGGCAACTCCGGTCTGTCGGTGTCGGGCGGGGCGAGCCTCACCTTCACCCCCTCGAACTGGAACACCGCGCAGAACGTGACCGTCACCGCCGACTCCTCCGGTACCGGCGCGGCGTCCTTCGAGTCGACGGCCACGGGCTTCACCAAGGCGACGGTCACCGTGACGGAGCTGGCGGCCTCGAAGGCGTACGACGCCCGCTTCCTGGACCTGTACGGGAAGATCACCAACCCGGCGAACGGCTACTTCTCGCCCGACGGCGTTCCCTACCACTCGGTGGAGACGCTGATCGTCGAGGCGCCGGACCAGGGTCACGAGACCACGTCGGAGGCCTACAGCTATCTGCTGTGGCTGCAGGCGATGTACGGCAAGGTCAGCGGTGACTGGTCCAAGTTCAACAGCGCGTGGGCGCTCATGGAGAAGTACATGATCCCCACCCACGCCGACCAGCCCACCAACTCCTTCTACAACGCCTCGAAGCCGGCCACCTACGCTCCCGAGCTGGACACCCCCAACGAGTACCCGGCGAAGCTGGACACCTCCGTGTCCGTGGGTTCGGACCCGATCGCGGGCGAGCTGAAGAGCACGTACGGCACGGACGACGTCTACGGCATGCACTGGCTCCAGGACGTCGACAACGTCTACGGCTACGGCAACACGCCCGGCGGCACCTGTGAGGGCGGTCCGACGGCGAAGGGACCGTCGTACATCAACACCTTCCAGCGCGGCGCGCAGGAGTCGGTGTGGGAGACGGTGCCGCAGCCGACCTGCGACGCCTTCAAGTACGGCGGCAGCAACGGCTACCTCGACCTGTTCACCGGCGACTCGTCCTACGCCAAGCAGTGGAAGTACACCGATGCCCCGGACGCCGACGCGCGTGCGGTGCAGGCCGCGTACTGGGCGGACGTGTGGGCCAAGCAGCAGGGCAAGGGCAGCGACGTCTCCGCGACCGTGGGCAAGGCCGCGAAGATGGGCGACTACCTGCGCTACGCCATGTACGACAAGTACTTCAAGAAGATCGGCAACTGCGTCGGACCGTCGACCTGTGCGGCCGGCACCGGCAAGGACGCCTCGCACTACCTGCTGTCCTGGTACTACGCCTGGGGCGGCTCGAACGACACCAGCGGCGGCTGGGCCTGGCGGATCGGGTCGAGCCATGTGCACGGCGGCTACCAGAACCCGCTCGCCGCGTACGCGCTGAGCTCGTACGCCGACCTGAAGCCCAAGTCGGCCACCGGCACCTCGGACTGGACCAAGTCGCTGCAGCGGCAGCTGGAGTTCTACCAGTGGCTGCAGTCGTCCGAGGGCGCCATCGCGGGCGGCGCGACCAACAGCTGGGCCGGCCGGTACGCGACTCCGCCGTCCGGTACGTCGACCTTCTACGGCATGTACTACGACCAGCAGCCCGTCTACCACGACCCGCCGTCCAACCAGTGGTTCGGCTTCCAGGCCTGGTCGATGGAACGCGTGGCCGAGTACTACCAGCAGACGGGCAACGCGCAGGCCAAGGCGGTCCTCGACAAGTGGGTCAAGTGGGCGCTGTCCAAGACCACGATCAACCCGGACGGCACCTACCAGATCCCGTCGACGCTGCAGTGGTCGGGCCAGCCCGACACCTGGAACGCCTCCAGCCCCGGCTCCAACAGCGGGCTGCACGTCACCGTCGCCGACTACACCAACGACGTCGGCGTGGCGGCCGCGTACGCCAAGACCCTGACGTACTACGGCGCCAAGTCCGGTGACGCCAACGCCAAGTCGACGGCGAAGGCGCTCCTCGACGGCATGTGGAGCAACTACCAGGACAGCCTGGGCGTCGCGGTCCCGGAGACCCGGGCCGACTACAACCGCTTCGACGACGGCGTGTACGTCCCGAGCGGCTTCAGCGGCAAGATGCCGAACGGTGACGCGGTCAACTCCTCGTCGACGTTCATCTCGCTCAGGTCCTTCTACAAGAACGACCCGGCCTGGTCGAAGATCGAGGCGTACCTCAAGGGCGGCGCCGCGCCGTCGTTCACGTACCACCGGTTCTGGGCCCAGGCGGACATCGCCATGGCCATGGGTTCGTACGCGGAGCTTCTCGAATAGCCCCCGCCGGGCGCTGCCGCTGGGGGTGCAGTGTTCGGCTGCGGGTCCGTCGTGGCTGGTCGCGCAGTTCCCCGCGCCCCTTTCAGGGGCGTGTGGGCACCGCCCCTCTCGCGGCACCGCCTGAAGGCTTCGCGTGCGTGGCCCCGTCACCTGACGACGGGGCCGTCCCGCCGGGCAGCCCCCACCCGCACTGGGGGCTGCCCGGCGACTCTCGCATGACTTGGAAAGCGCTTACCACCCTTCCGAAACCCCCACCGGAAAGGATCTCCCGTGCGAAGAACCCGCATCCTCACGGCCGTCCTCGCGCTGGCCGCCGGTCTGCTCGCCGGCACGCCCCCCGCACTCGCCGCCGGCCACACCGCCGGGGCCGCCCTCGCCGCCGACTCCTACACCTGGAAGAACGCCCGTATCGACGGCGGCGGGTTCGTTCCGGGAATCGTCTTCAACCGCACCGAGAAGAACCTCGCCTACGCGCGCACGGACATCGGCGGCGCCTACCGCTGGCAGCAGTCGACGAAGACCTGGACGCCGTTGCTGGACTCGGTCGGCTGGACCGAGTGGGGACACACCGGCGTGGTCAGCCTCGCCTCCGACTCCGTGAACCCGGACAAGGTGTACGCGGCCGTAGGGACGTACACCAACAGCTGGGACCCGACGAACGGCGCCGTGCTGAGGTCCGCCGACCGGGGCGCGAGCTGGCAGAAGGCCGACCTGCCCTTCAAGCTGGGCGGCAACATGCCCGGCCGTGGCATGGGCGAGCGGCTGGCGATCGACCCCAACAAGGACAGTGTGCTGTACCTCGGCGCGCCCAGCGGCAAGGGCCTGTGGCGGTCGACGGACTCCGGGGTGAGCTGGTCGCAGGTGACGAGCTTCCCCAACGCCGGCAACTACCAGCAGGACCCGAGCGACACGACGGGGTACGCGAGCGACAACCAGGGCATCGTCTGGGTCACCTTCGACGAGTCCACCGGCACCTCGGGGAGCGCCACGAAGACGATCTACGTCGGGGTCGCCGACAAGGACAACGCGGTGTACCGCTCGACGGACGCGGGCGCGACCTGGACCCGGCTCGCGGGTCAGCCGACGGGCTATCTGGCCCACAAGGGGGTCCTCGACGCGAAGAACGGCTACCTGTACCTCGCCTACAGCGACAAGGGCGGCCCGTACGACGGAGGCAAGGGGCAGGTGTGGCGCTACGCCACGGCGAGCGGCACGTGGACGAACATCAGCCCGGTCGCCGAGGCCGACACGTACTACGGCTTCAGCGGCCTGACCGTCGACCGTCAGCACCCCGGCACGGTGATGGCGACGGCGTACAGCTCCTGGTGGCCGGACACGCAGATCTTCCGGTCGACGGACAGCGGGGGCACCTGGACGAAGGCGTGGGACTACACGTCGTATCCCAACCGTGCCGACCGCTTCACGATCGACGTCTCGTCCTCCCCGTGGCTGACCTTCGGCGCGAATCCGTCGCCGCCCGAACAGAGCCCGAAACTGGGCTGGATGACGGAGTCGCTGGAGATCGACCCGTTCGACTCGGACCGGATGATGTACGGGACGGGCGCGACCCTGTACGGCACCGAGAACCTCACCCAGTGGGACAGCGGCGGCCGGTTCACCGTGAAGCCCATGGTGCAGGGCCTTGAGGAGACCGCCGTGAACGACCTGGCGTCCCCGCCCAGCGGTGCGCCGCTGCTCAGCGCCCTGGGCGACATCGGCGGCTTCCGGCACACGGACCTGGCCAAGGTCCCCTCGATGATGTTCACCTCGCCGACCTTCACGACGACGACCAGCCTCGACTTCGCCGAGAAGAACCCCGACACGGTGGTGCGGGTGGGCGATCTGGACTCCGGCCCGCACATCGCGTTCTCGGCGGACAACGGCGCCAACTGGTTCGCCGGGACGGACCCTTCGGGCGTCAGCGGCGGCGGGACGGTGGCCGCGGCGGCGGACGGCAGCCGGTTCGTGTGGAGTCCCGCGGGCACCGGTGTGCAGTACACGACGGGCTTCGGCTCCTCGTGGCAGCCGTCGAGCGGGATCCCGTCCGGGGCGGTCGTCGAGTCCGATCGCGTGGATCCCAAGACCTTCTACGGCTTCAAGTCCGGCAGGTTCTACGTCAGTTCCGACGGCGGCGCGACCTTCACCGCCTCGTCGGCGAGCGGCCTGCCCAGCGGCGACAGCGTGCGGTTCAAGGCGCTGCCCGGCACCAAGGGCGACGTCTGGCTCGCGGGCGGCGCCTCCGACGGCGCGTACGGCCTGTGGCACTCCACCGACGGCGGGGCGAGCTTCACCAAGCTGTCGAACGTCGAGCAGGCCGACACGATCGGCTTCGGCAAGGCCGCGACGGGAGCCTCGTACCAGACCCTCTACACCAGCGCGAAGATCGGCGGCGTGCGCGGCATCTTCCGCTCCACCGACAAGGGCGCGACCTGGACCCGCATCAACGACGACGCCCACCAGTGGGGCTGGACGGGCGCGGCGATCACCGGTGACCCGCGGGTCTACGGCCGGGTGTACGTCTCGACCAACGGCCGGGGTGTCGTCTACGGCGACACCTCCGACACCGGCGGCGGGGACGGCGGCGGTGGCACGGACCCGACGCCGACGCCCACCGGCGCCTGCACGGTCACGTACAAGATCACCAACCAGTGGGCGGACGGCTTCCAGGCGGACGTGCGGCTCGCCAACACCGGATCGACCGCCTGGACCGGCTGGTCCCTGGGCTGGTCCTTCGCCGACGGCCAGAAGGTCGGCCGGCTCTGGAACGCCGACTACACGCAGTCCGGCGCGGCGGTGACCGCGAAGAACGTGAGCTGGAACGGGAACGTGGCCGCGGGCTCGTCCGTGAGCTTCGGGTTCACGGGGACCTGGTCGGGCTCGAACACGAAACCGGCGTCGTTCAAGCTGGGCGACCAGAGCTGTACGGTCGCCTGACCCGTTCGGGGGCGCGTGCCGGGTGGCACGCGCCCTCGTCGTTTCCTACGGCGTGTACACGGTCGGGCGTGGGGGTGTCGCCATGCCGTCGCCGATGAAGAAGCTCGGGTGCGGGGGCTGGTTGTAGGCCGTATTTTGCCAGGCCAGGGCCGTGCGGTACTGGGTGTCGTGGAGCAGGGTGGTGATCCTCGTCGTCGTCTCGTACGGCGTCGAGTAGATGCGCAGTGCCGTGTTGTCGGTCGTCGGCCAGACGACCTCCTCGCGCCAGTCGCCCAGGATGTCGCCGGACAGGGACGGCGTCGCCTTGGTGCCGTTGTTCGAGTGGACCGAGGCGCCGGTCAGCAGGCGGGTGTCGGACGAGGTGCCGTACTTGTCGATGTGGGTGCCGTCGAGGAGTTCACGGACCGGGTCGCCGTCCCACCAGGACAGGAAGTTGGTGCTGGACGGCTTGCGGCTGGACACCACCGTGCCCTTGGGGTTGCGGACGCCGCTCTCCGCCGACGACCAGGACTCGGCGCCCGCGCTGCCCGCCCAGATGTCGCCCGAGACGCCCCGGCCGTTGTCGCCGTTGGCGGGGGTGGACCAGATGACCTGGCCGGTCTTCGCGTCCGCCATCCAGGAGGACGGCTTGGAGGCGTCCTCGTCGACCTTGAACTCCTCCAGGCCCGGGCGGGAGGGGTCGAGGTCGCCCACGTGCAGGGCGTCGCCGTGACCGTTCTTCGTGGTCCACAGCCCGCTGCCGTTGTCGTCCACCGCCATCGAGCCGTACACGATCTCGTCCTTGCCGTCCCCGTCCACGTCGGCCACCGACAACTGGTGGTTGCCCTGGGAGTCGTACCCCTTGCCGGAGTTGGCCGAGGAGTTGGTGTCGAAGGTCCAGCGGCGGGAGAAGGAGCCGTTCCGCCAGTCCCAGGCGGCGATCACCGTACGGGTGTAGTAGCCGCGGGCCATGATCAGGGAGGGGCGGGAGCCGTCGAGGTAGGCCGTGCCGGCGAGGAAGCGGTCGACGCGGTTGCCGTAGGAGTCGCCCCACGAGGACACCGTGCCGCGCTCGGGGACGTAGTCGACGCTCTGCATCGCCTTGCCGGTCCGCCCGTTGAACATGGTCAGGTACTCGGGGCCGGACAGCACGTACCCGCTGGAGTTGCGGTGGTCGGCCGAGGAGCTGCCGATCACCGTGCCGGTGCCGTCGACGGTGCCGTCCGCGGTCTTCGTCGCGACCTCGGCCCTGCCGTCGCCGTCGTAGTCGTACACCTGGAACTGTGTGTAGTGCGCGCCGGAGCGGATGTTGCGGCCCAGGTCGATGCGCCACAGCCGGGTGCCGTCGAGCTTGACGCCGTCGAGGTAGGTGTCGCCGGTGTAGCCGGACTGGGAGTTGTCCTTCGCGTTCGTGGGCTGCCACTTCAGGACGAAGTCCAACTGGCCGTCGCCGTCCAGGTCGCCCACGGAGGCGTCGTTCGCCTCGTAGGTGTAGGCGACGCCGTCGGGGGTGGTACCGCCGGCGGGCGGACTGATGGGCACGTCCTTGTAGCCGGTGCGCAGCTGCACGGCGTGCTCTGAGTCGGCCTGCTCGACGCCGCCCACGATCGCGCGGACGGTGTAGTCGGCCTGGGCGGGGGCGCCCGAGTGGAAGAAGTTCGTGGAGCCGGTGATCGGCGCGGAGTTGACCTTCGTACCGGCCCGGTAGACGTTGAAGGAGACGTCGTTCGGGTCGGTGCCGAGCCAGCGCCAGCCGACCAGGTTGCCGCTGTCGGTGTGCACGCTGACCAGGCCGCGGTCGAGCTTCTCCACCTGCCGTGCGGTGGCGGCCTCGGCGGGGGTCGGCGACAGGGCGGTGAGGCCGGCGGCGGCCAGGGCCGCGGTCGCCGTCACCGCCGGGAGGAGGACACGGCGTCTGCGGTGCCTGTGCGGGTGCGGGTGCTGCACGGGACGAACCTCCAGAGAGGACGGACGGGTTCCGCCCCCTCAGTCGTCACGGTCCGAGGCCGGGTTGCCGTACATTCCGGCCAGTTCGGCGACCGTACGGGCGATGCTCAGCCGCAGGTCGGAGGGTTCCAGCACCTCGATGTCCGTGCCCAGGCGCAGGAACTCGCCATGCGCGTGTGCGACCGACTCGATGGGCACCCGGGCGACCGTCCAGCCGTCGTCGTCGGTGCGCACGTCGACCGCTCTGGGCAGCCGCACTCCCGGTGCCAGCCGTACGAGCGCCTCGCCCCGGTACAGCCGGTCGGGGAAGTCGCGCTGGTAGGCCGCCCAGTAGGCGGCCAGGTCGAAGCCGGACGGCCGGGTGAACTCCTCGCCTGTTTCGGCGAGTCGGAGGATCTGGTCGACGCGGAAGGTGCGCGGTCCGGGGCCCGCGACGACGTACCACCGCCCCGCCTTGAGGACCAGCCCGTACGGCTCCAACAGCCGCTCCACGTCGGTCGGTTCGGCCCAGCGGCGGTACAGCACGTGCAGCACGCGGCTGTGCCACACCGCGTCGGCGACCGCCGTGAGGTACGGCGTCTCCTCCGCGTCCGCGTACCAGCCGGGGGCGTCGAGGTGGAAGCGGCCGCCGACCCGGTCCGCGTGCTCGCGCAGTTCCGCCGGCAGGGCGGCGCGCACCTTCAGCTGGGCGGCGGCCAGGACGGAGCCGAGACCCAGCTCGGCGGCCGGGCCGGGGGCTCCGGCGAGGAACAGGGCCTCGGCCTCGTCGGCGGTGAGCCCGGTCAGGCGGGTGCGGTAGCCGTGGAGCAGGCGGTAGCCGCCGGCGTGGCCCGCGTCGCCGTAGAGCGGGACGCCTGCCGCGCTCAGCGCCTCCACGTCCCGGTAGACCGTGCGGACCGAGACCTCCAGCTCCTCGGCGAGCTGGGCAGCGGTCATCCGGCCCCGGGTCTGCAGCAGCAGGAGGATCGAGACGAGACGGCTGGACTTCACTGACACAAGGTGTCAGTGAAGCGGCCCTAGCGTCACCTCATGCCCTTCACGGAGAAACTGCTGACCGTGCCGCCGCCGATCGAGGTGGCCGGCCGGCACGTCAAGCGCTACC
The DNA here is from genome assembly GCF_006715395.1 of Streptomyces sp. SLBN-31. Taxonomy (NCBI): domain Bacteria; kingdom Bacillati; phylum Actinomycetota; class Actinomycetes; order Kitasatosporales; family Streptomycetaceae; genus Streptomyces; species Streptomyces sp. SLBN-31. The sequence continues at coordinate 2,023,811 of NZ_VFNC01000001.1, read as the reverse complement.
ACGTCACCGCCGACCCGGCGGGCATCGCGCCCGACGTGGAGAAGGCGGCGTACGAGGTCCTGCCCGAGCTGCTGCCGGAGCCGGACGGGACGCCGCCGGTGACCTTCGTCGTCGTTCACCGGGGAAACGACGACGGCGCCTACGTCAACGCCTACAGCTGGGTGTGGGACAACGTCCTGCACTACGCGAACGCGGCCGCCGGCCAGCCGGTCCTCGGCTGCCCCGACCGCGACCCCACCCACTTCGTCAGGCCCGAACTCCCCTGGATCGGCTGCGTCTTCGAGCTGCCGCCGATCCAGCACGAGCGGGACGCCTGGGTGCGGCACATGCTCACGCCCCAAGTCCCGGACCTCACGGCCTACTTGTCCGACACCCTGCCCGAAGGAACCACGGGAGAACGCACATGAGCGGTCCGCACGACTTCGACTTCCTGCACGGAGAGTGGGAGGTCGCCCATCGCCGCCGCACCGACTTCCTCGACCCGGACAGCGGCTGGGTGGAGTTCGAGTCCACCAGCCGGTGCCTTCCGCTGTTCGACGGCGCCGCGAACCTCGACGAGATCGACATGCCGTACCTGGGCGCGAAGGGACTGACCCTGCGGCTGTTCGACCCGGAGCGTGAGCAGTGGTCGCTGAACTGGTCCTCGAGCCGCACCGGCACCCTGTTCCCACCGGTCAACGGCGGCTTCGACGGCGACCGGGGCGAGTTCCTCGGCGAGGACACGTACGACGGCGAGGACGTGCGCGTGCGGTTCGTCTGGTCGGGCGTCTCCCCCGCCGCCGCCCGCTGGGAGCAGGCGTTCTCCGTCGACGGCGGGGAGAGCTGGCTGACCAACTGGACGATGGACTTCAGCCGGCCTTCCTGAAGCTGCGCAGGTGGAAGACCGGATCGGGGCGGGGCCGGTCCTGGTCGGGCAGCCGGGCCAGGCGGTCGGCGAACCGCTCGGCGAGCGGTTCGCCCGGCGGCAGGGTGACGAACCAGCCGCGCCGCAGGTCGGCGACGGTACGACGGGGACTGCGCCCCTGCCCGTGCCCCTGGAACCGGGCCCGGCCGGCGGGGAGCAGGCCCTGGGCCGCGGCGTACCGGGTGACGAGGTCGGCGGGGTCCCGGGGCACGCTGCGCGGCCGCTCGGCCAGCACGGCGTCGATGTCGCTGCCGACGTTGTGCGCGGCGGCCTTGTCGACGGTGGTGACGTACACCCCGCCGGGTCTGAGGACCCGGCCGCACTCGGCGACGACGGCGCGGACGTCCTGCGGCCCGTCCAGCAGGTGCAGCAGCCACACACTGCTGACGGCGTCGAACGTGGCGTCGGGGAACGGCAGCGCGCGGCTGTCGGCCAGGGCGATCGCGCCGGGCAGCCGGCCGGCGGCCATCCGGGCCATGCCGAGCGTCAGGTCGACGCCCGTCACCCGGGCCGCGGGCCGCCCGGCCGCGAGGCGGCGGGTGACGATGCCGGTGCCGCAGCCGACGTCGAGGAGGCGTTCGGCGGTGGGCGGGACCAGGCCCAGTACGGCGGTCGCGGCGGCCGCGGCCCTGGCCTCGCCGCCGCGTGTCTCGTCGTAGGCGTCGGCTTCCTTGTCGTAGTCGAGCACGCGCGTCAGTGTGCCCCGTGTCCCGGTGCGAGCTCCTCGACCCTGCTCGCGAGGCCGAAGTCGAGCTCGGTGATCCGGCCGCCGACGCTGTGGGTGTTCACCGAGAGGGAGACGGTGTTGTAGCCGAGGGTGAGGTCGGAGTGGTGGTCGAGCTCCTCCTGGACCCGGGCGATGTGCACGACCATCGCCGTGGCCGCGAAGTGCGAGGTGAGCCGGTAGGAGCGGGTGAGCCGGTCGTTCTCGGCCGACCAGCCCGACAGCTCGGCGAGCCGGTCCTCGATCTCCTTCTGGGACAGCGGTTCCACGGGCATGGCCTCGCTCCTCACCTCGGCTGCGGTTGCCTCTTCAGCCTGCCACAGCCCTGCGACTGCGGTCCTGGTCAGAGGGTGCCCGGGGGTGAGACGAGGACACCTCGCGGGGGGCGTTCCTCGACTACGGTCGTACACATGACCGCTGCCGTGACCGGAACCATCGCCTCCGTGACCGCTCCCGCCGACCAGGGCGTCGGCCCGCTGCTGCGGGCCTGGCGGGAGCGGCGCCGGGTGAGCCAGCTGGAGCTTGCCCTGCGCGCCGAGTCCTCGGCCCGGCACATCAGTTTCGTCGAGACGGGCCGCTCCCGGCCGAGCGAAGAGATGGTGCTGAAGCTGGCCGAGCACCTGGACGTGCCCGTCCGGGAGCGCAACGCCCTGCTGCTCGCTGCCGGTTACGCCCCGCGCTACCCGGAGACCCCCCTGGACGATCCGGCGATGGGCGCCCTGCGCGAGGGCATCGAACGGCTCATCCAGGGCTACGAGCCCTATCCGGCGCTGGTCGTCGACGCGACGTACGACGTGGTCGCGGCCAACCGCGGCATCATGACGCTGCTGGACGGGCTCCCGGAGTCCCTGCTGAAGCCCCCGCTCAACGCCATGCGGCTCACCCTGCACCCCCAGGGCCTGGCGCCGCGCATCCTCAACCTGCCCGAGTGGCGCGGCCATCTGCTGGCCCAGATGGAGCGGCAGATCGCCCTGCACCGCTCGGCACCGCTGCGCCGGCTGTACGAGGAGGTCGCGGCCTACCCGGTCCCGGAGAGCGCCCACGGCGGCGAACCGGCCGAGCCCGTACCGTACTTCGCCCTGCCGATGCGGATCGAGCACGAGGGCCGGACGCTGTCCTTCATCTCCTCCATCTCGACGTTCAACACGCCCATGGACGTCACCGTGGCCGAGCTGGCCATCGAGACGCTGTTGCCGGCCGACCCGGCGACGGCCAAGTACCTCCGGTCGCTGATCTCCTGACGGGCGCCGCCACCGGGCGCCCGTTCGGCACACGTGGCAAGCGCCTCACCGCGGACCCCGTGAGACTGACACCGGAACATGACACACTGCTTCGCGCGGACTTCGGCGCGTAGGGGAGGCGTGGCGTGAGTGAGCGGCGGCCCGCGCCCACTGTGGGCCAGGTGGTGCTGGGAAAACGGTTGCAGGAGCTGCGGGAGGCGGCGGGCTTCAAGCGTGAGGAGGCCGCGCGCGTGCTGCGCGTGGCGCCGGCGACCGTGCGGCGGATCGAGATGGCCGAGGTCGCGCTGAAGATCCCGTACGTCCAGGTGCTGCTGACCACGTACGGCGTACCGGACGAGGAGGCGGCCGCCTTCGTCGCGCTGGCCGAGGAGGCGAACCAGCCGGGCTGGTGGCAGCGCTTCCACGACGTGCTGCCGGACTGGTTCAGCCTGTACGTCAGCCTGGAGGGCGCCGCCCGGATCATCCGCTCCTACGAGCCGCACTTCGTACCCGGGCTGCTGCAGACCGAGGAGTACGCGCGCGCCGTCATGGAGGCCGGCACGGTCGGCCAGACCGGCCCGGAGACCATCGACCGGCACGTGTCGCTGCGCATGGCCCGGCAGAAGCTCCTGGACCGCCCGGACCCGCCGCACCTGTGGGTGGTGATGGACGAGACGGTGCTGAAGCGTCCGGTGAGCATCCGCGGCGAGGTCATGCGCGAGCAGCTGGACAAGCTCCTGGAGTTCGCCGAGCGGGACCGGATCACGCTTCAGGTCGCCGAGTTCGAGGACGGCCCGCACCCGGGGACGTACGCGCCCTTCACGCTGTTCCGCTTCGCCGAGCCCGAACTGCCCGACATGGTCTTCACCGAGTACCTGACGGGCGCCCTCTACCTCGACTCGCGGGGAGAGGTCTCCGCGCACCTCGAGGTCCTGGACCACATGACGGCGCGTGCCGCCTCGGCGCAGCGCACGAGGAAGCTCCTGCGGGAGTACCGCGAGACCTTCTGAGTCCGCCGCCGGGTTCCCTCTTCCGCGGCACGCACGGCACCCTTCCCACCCCGAGGAGACGACACCGCATGACCGGATCCGACGCCTTACCGCAGATCGACACCAGCCGCCCGCACCCCGCCCGTGTGTACGACTGGTGGCTGGGCGGCAAGGACAACTACCCGGTGGACGAGGCACTGGCCCGCGACATCCTGGCCTCGGACGGCACCGCGGTGCGCGGGGCGCGCGCCAACCGCCGTTTCATGCACCGGGCCGTGCGGGCCGCCGCCGGGGCCGGGATACGCCAGTTCCTCGACATCGGCACCGGCATCCCCACCGAGCCCAACCTGCACCAGGTGGCTCAGGAGGCGGCGCCGGAGTCGAGGGTGGTGTACGCGGACAAGGATCCGATCGTGCTGCGGCACGCGGAGGCCCTGCTGCGCGGCTCCGCCGAGGGCAGCACCCAGTACGTGCACGCCGACGTCCGCGACCCGGACACCATCCTGCGGCTGGCCGCCGAGTCCCTGGACCTCTCCCGTCCCGTCTCGCTGTCCCTGATCGCGCTCACCCACTACCTGGGCGACGAGGAGGACGACGTCCACGGTCTGCTCAAGCGGTACGTCGAGGCGCTCGCCCCGGGCAGCTTCCTGATCCTCTCCCAGGTCACCCAGGACCTCAGTCCCGAGGGGGTGGCGAAGGCCGCGGGGTTGTTCCGTAAGAGCGGCACGCCGTTTTATCCACGCACGCTGCCCGAGTTCTACCGCTTCTTCGAGGGTCTGGAGCTGCTCGGCCCCGGTGTGATCCCCGTCCACGGCTGGCGGCCGGAGCCGGTGGACGTGGAGGCGCAGGCCGAGGGCGTCGTACCGGTGTACGCGGGGGTGGCCCGCAAGCCCGAGGCCTGAGACCCGGGGCCCGCGGCCCGTACACCCGTACGGGCGTCTGGGCGGGTGCGTTCCCTCGCTCGCCCCTAGCGTCGAAGGACGGGGCGAGCAAGGGAGCGAGGGACGTGGCCGACACGCGGATACCGGCAAGGGGGTCCGATGCCCTCTGACGCCGTCCTGCATCAGGCGGCAGCGCTCTGCCTGACCTACCCGGGCGACGACTTCCGCGCCCGGCTGCCACTGCTGCGCGAAGCCGCGCCCCAGCTGCGGGAGTTCACCGACCACGCGGCGGTCACGCCGGCCCGGGAACTGGCCGCGCACTACGTCCGGGTCTTCGACTCCGGCAACCGGTACAGCCTCCGTCTGAGCCGGTGGCAGGACGCGGACACACGGCGGCGCGGGATGACGCCCGCCCGCTTCGGGGACGTCTACCGCGCCGCCGGACTGGAGATGACCGACGGGGAACCGCCCGACTTCCTGCCCGCCGTCCTGGAGTTCACGGCCCGTACCGGCGACACAGGCCTGCTCACCGAGCACCGCGCCGGCCTGGAACGGCTGCGCACCGCACTGACCGACCTCGGCACGCCGTACGCGACCGTCCTGACGGCTGTGTGCGCGACCCTGCCTCCCTGTGGGCGCTAGGCGGCGCCCCCCTTCGTGTCCTTCTCGTCGTCGACGATCTCCGCGTCCACCACGCCCTCTTCCTCGTGGCCCGGCTGTTCGTGGGCCGTGGCCCGGTCGCCGGCCTGGCCGTCGGAGCCGGCGGCGTTCGCGTACATGGCCTGCCCCATCTTCTGGCTGACGGTTGCGAGCTTCTCGACGCCCGTACGCAGTTCGCCGGTATCGGCGTTCCGCTCCAGGAGCCCCTTCAGCTCCGTGGTGGCCTCCTGCACCTCGGACTTGGTGTCGGCCGGGATGCGGTCCTCGTTGTCCCGGATGAACTTCTCGGTCTGGTACACGAGTTGTTCGGCCTGGTTGCGGGTCTCGGCGGCCTCCCGCCGCTGGCGGTCCTCCTCCGCGTACTGCTCGGCCTCCCGCATCATGCGGTCGATGTCGTCCTTGGGCAGCGCGCTGCCGCCGGTCACCGTCATCTTCTGCTCGCGGCCGGTGGCCAGGTCCTTCGCCGAGACGTGCATGATCCCGTTGGCGTCGATGTCGAAGGCCACCTCGATCTGCGGCACGCCCCGAGGCGCCGGCGGCAGCCCGGTGAGGTCGAAGACGCCCAGCTTCTTGTTGTACGCGGCGATCTCCCGCTCGCCCTGGTACACCTGGATGCCCACCGACGGCTGGTTGTCGGTGGCCGTCGTGAAGATCTCCGAACGCCGGGTCGGGATCGTGGTGTTGCGCTCGATGAGCTTGGTCATGATGCCGCCCTTGGTCTCGATGCCGAGGGACAGCGGGGTGACGTCGAGCAGCAGCACGTCCTTGACGTCGCCGCGGATGACACCGGCCTGCAGGGCGGCGCCGACGGCCACGACCTCGTCGGGGTTGACGCCCTTGTGCGGGTCCTTGCCGGTGAGTTCCTTCACCAGGTCGGTGACGGCAGGCATGCGCGTGGAGCCGCCGACGAGGATGACGTGGTCGACCGCGGACAGCTTGATGCCCGCGTCCTTGACCGCCTGGTGGAAGGGGGTCTTGCACCGGTCGAGCAGGTCGGCGGTGAGCTCCTGGAACTGCGCGCGGGTCATCTTCTCGTCGAGGTGCAGCGGCCCGTCGGCGGAGGCAGTGATGTAGGGAAGGTTGATCGTCGTCTCCGAGGAGCTGGACAGCTCGATCTTGGCCTTCTCGGCGCCCTCCCGCAGCCGCTGCAGGGCCATCTTGTCCTTGCCGAGGTCGACGCCGTACTGCCCCTGGAACCGCTTGACCAGGTGCTCGACGATCCGCTGGTCCCAGTCGTCGCCGCCGAGGTGGGTGTCGCCGTTGGTGGCCTTGACCTCGATGACCCCGTCCCCGATCTCCAGCAGCGACACGTCGAAGGTGCCGCCGCCGAGGTCGAAGACCAGCACGGTCTGCTCCTCGCCCCGGTCGAGGCCGTAGGCGAGGGCGGCGGCCGTCGGCTCGTTGATGATCCGCAGGACCTTCAGGCCGGCGATCTCCCCGGCCTCCTTGGTGGCCTGCCGCTGCGAGTCGTCGAAGTACGCGGGGACGGTGATCACCGCATCCGTGACGTCCTCGCCGAGGTAGGACTCCGCGTCCCGCTTGAGCTTCTGCAGGACCCGCGCCGACAGCTCCTGCGCCCGGTAGCGCGTGCCGTCGATGGAGCCCTGGTCGGGGAAGCGCCAGTGCGCGTCGCCCATGTACCGCTTCACCGAGCGCGCGGTGCGCTCCACGTTGGTCACGGCCTGCCGTTTGGCGACCTCACCGACGAGCACCTCCCCGTTCTTGGCAAAGGCCACGACCGACGGTGTGGTCCTGGCCCCCTCCGCGTTGGCGACGACCGTGGGTTCGCCGCCCTCCAGGACGGCCACCACGGAGTTCGTGGTCCCGAGATCGATCCCGACCGCACGTGCCATCTCCGTCCCCTTCCGCCAGGCACTTCTCAGACTCCAGCACAAAACTTGAGTGCGCTGTTGTCAATGCCGCGTAGGTCCCGGGTACCCCCGGAGAACGGCTCTCGGGTACCCCGTAAAACGGCGGTGCCGCGCTCCGGGGACGGGGCGCGGCACCTGTGGCCCGTGGTCGGGCGGGCTCGGCCGCTTCAGGCGAGCTTGGCCGACAGGGTGATCGTCGTGCCGGTCAGGGCCTGGCTGACCGGGCAGTTCTTCTTGGCGTCCTCGGCCGCGGCGACGAAGGCGTCGTCGTCGATGCCGGGGACCGTGCCCTCGACGGTGAGGTGGATGCCGGTGATGCCCTCACCCGGCTGGAAATTGACGTCCGCCGATGTGACGAGCTTGGTGGGCGGGGTGCCGGCGCCGTTCAGGGCGTGCGACAGCGCCATGGAGAAGCAGCTGGAGTGCGCGGCGGCGATCAGCTCCTCGGGGCTGGTCTTGCCGTTCGCGTCCTGGGAGCGCGAGGCCCACGTCACCGGCTGCGCCTCGATGGCCCCGGAGGAGTCGAAGTTCACGACACCGCTGCCCTCGAGCAGGTTGCCTTCCCATACGGTGTGTGCGGAGCGCGTGGTTGCCACGGTGAGTCCTTCCGAATTCCTGCTGTTGCTTGCGCTCCCATCCGATCACATTCCGGCTCAGCGCACCCGGAAGACCGGCCCGCGGGGGGTGAACGGCAGCCGTGCCCCCTGCGGAATCAGGTAGGCGTGCTCGCGGCGGACCCGCAGCACGTCGCACCAGCCGTCGGTGATCACGAGGACGGGCGCGCCCGGCGGGAAGTCGTCCGCCCGGTGCAGCAGGTCGATCCCGGGCTGCAGGACCGTACCGCCGCGGCCGTGCACACGGACCCGGCCCGCGATCTCGGTCACCGGCAGATAGCCCGCGTCCTGCGGGGCGGCGTCGCAGAAGACGACGCGGGCGGCGGGCACGTCGCGGGCCTCGGCGTAGGAGGCGATCGCGCCCAGTGCCTTGCCCAGCAGCGTGTGGTTCATGGAGCCGGAGGTGTCGAGGACGACGCCGAAGGTGCAGCGGGCGATCTCCTCGGGCGGGAAGTAGTGGCCCGCGCGCGGGATGTCCGGGGTGGAGGACTGGCGGCGGGAGGGACGCGCGTACGTCCGGACGGGCTGCGGGCTGGGCACGAACTCGTCGAACCAGCGGGCGAGTCGCGCGTCCCAGGGCAGGGGCGGCTGGCTGAGCGCCCGGATCTCCTCGACCAGGCCGCCCGGCAGGTAGCCGCGTTCCTGCCGCTGGTGGAGGTCCAGGCCCTGGCCGAGGCCCCGGCGGTAGAACTCGTCGAGGTCGACGTGGGTGCCGGGCGGGCCGAGCGGGGCGCCGAGCACGTCGCCGACGCCCTTGCCGCGCAGGGTGGCCAGGCGCCGCATGCGGCGCAGGTCGCCGGCGATGCGGTCGTAGACCTCCTCGGCGGACAGGCCGGCGAGCGCGGGGTCGTGGAGCAGGCCCTCGGGCATGGTGCCGACCTGCATCTCGATCAGCCAGCCGTTGATGACGTAGTCGCAGGCGATGTTGAAGAGGTAGGGGTCGCGGGTGCCGCAGCGGTCGCCGTGGCGCAGGGCGGCGTGCAGCATCTCGTGGGCGAGGACGAACCGCCACTCCTCGTCCTCGAGTTGACGCAGCGGGTTGACGTAGATCTCGCCGGCCTCCGGGTTCACGGCGGCCACGGAGATGCCGTGGGCGCGGGCGAGTTCGGCGTCGGCGACCAGGGTGATGCCGGCCGCGATACCGCCGAGCAGCGGGTAGGAGGAGACGAACCAGCTCAGCGCCTTCTGCCAGGGACGCCGCGGGGCCACCTCGCCGTCGAGGGAGTCGCGGCGGCCGCCCGCCATGTCCATCGCCGCCGACACGGTCCGGGTCAGGGCGGCGGCGAAAGCCAGCTGGTGGTCAGGCGGGCCGCCGTACCAGCCGTTCCATCTCAGGAGCAGTTGGTCGGGCTCGTCGCCGGCCGTGCCGCAGCGCTCGTAGGCGGGCGGGATGCCGTCGCGGCGCCAGCGTGCCGCGAGCCGCTCCTCGTCGCCGTCGGGATAGGAGGCGGGGAGCGCTTCGGGGGTCTCGCCGACGGTGAAGTTCAGCAGGAAGCGGTTGACGACGACGCAGCGCGCGGCGAGGTCGAAACGGTCCGGCTGGACACGCTCGCCCTTCGCCGCCGGGACGTGCCCGAAGCCGAGGTGGAGGACGGCGTGCGCGAGCGCCCAGGCCCAGGTGGCGGGTTCGGCGAGGCGGTTGGGGTGGACATGCAGGTCCGCGTCGGAGTCGACTACCACGAGCCCGTCGCGCGGGGCGAGTCGGCACTCCTCGTGCCGGCACACGTCGAACTCGACGGCGGCGAGGGCCGGGTTGGCCTTCAGCAGGCGCATCCCCTCGGCGAACGCCTCGGCCGCGACGTCCCGTTTCTTCTTCTGCCCCTTGCCCTTGGTGCGGCTCACCGCCGCGCCTCCACCAGCCGCGGCATGTCCCGGGCCGCCTCGATGAGGAACCACGACGGCAGTACGGGGTTGCCGTCCTCGTCGGAGGCGATGACGGTCTGGGCGACCTCGACGGAGATCTCCGCGAGCTGCACCAGAAGCGACTTGGCGCGGTACGCGGTCTGCCGGCCGTTCGCCGACATGTGCTCCTTGCTGACCGGGAGTTCCTTGACCAGGCGGCCGCGGAAGGACTCGGCGAGGTAGTAGAGCAGGTCGCGTTCCTCGACGCGGTTCGGCCAGGGGGCGTCGCCCTTGATGATCGCCTCGATGCCGAACCGGCTGCGCACGATCTTGACGTAGCCGCAGAAGGCGGTGGCGTGCGCGGGCGTCAGGGTGCCGTGCGCGAGAACCTTGAGGGTGTCCTCGTCGAGGTCGCGGCCGAACGAGTGCAGCGCGTCGGAGAGCATGTGCCAGGAGCGGGGCGTGGAGAACGGCTCCTCGGTCTTCGGCGGCTTGGACCACAGGTGGTCGGGCCGGTCGGTGAGGTGGTCGAGGATCCAGGGGTGGATGCCGTGGCCCGCGGCCCAGGCCAGCCAGTCCTTCGCGGAAGCCTCCAGGTGGACGTGGGTGAGGCGGTTGACCAGGGCGGAGGCGATCGGGCGGGCGAGGGCGTTGTCCGTGGCGCGGTTGCCGGCGCCGATGACGATGGAGCCCTTGGGCAGTTCGTAGTCGCCGATCCGGCGGTCGAGGATGAGGGAGTAGAACGCCTTCTGCACGTCCGGGGAGGCCGCGTTGAGCTCGTCCAGGAACAGGCAGTACGGCTCGTCGCGGGCGATCGCCTCCGGCGGGCAGAACACCGACCGCCCGTCCCGGATCTGCGGCACGCCGATCAGGTCCTCCGGCGCCAGCTGGGTGCCGAGCAGGCTCACGCACTCCAGGCCCAGCGACTCGGCGAACTCCCGCACCAGCGAGGACTTCCCGATGCCGGGCGCGCCCCAGAGGAACACGGGCCGGACGGTGGCCAGGCCCAGCAGCAGTTCGGGGATACGGGCGGGAGTGACGGTGACAGCGGCCTGCAAGGGGTTCCTTCGCGTTCGGGTGCACGACGACTCGAACAGTGTGTGCCGGTGCCGGAACCGGCGCAGCCCATTTTCGGGCGCCTAGGCCGCCTGCTCCCCTTCCTCGAGCAGCGGCACCTGGGGGCCGTCGGCCTCCCGCAGCCAGCGCCGCAGGACGCGGTGCACCCGCTCGGCGCCGACGAGTTCGCACCCGTCGTCGACCGGTGCCGTGAGGGCGACCGGCGACAGCAGGAAGGGCCTGCCCTGCGCGCCGCCGAGTCCGCCGTGCGAGCCGATCTGCTCCTCGAAGGCCAACACCTCCCCGTCGGCCGGGTCGTGGAAGGAGTTGACCATGATGTCGGCGGTGTGCGGGAAGGAGTGCGTGCGCCGCACCGTGTCGGCCGCGCCCGGCCCGAAGGCCGCCAACGGGCCCGTCTTGTCGTCGAGTTCGTCCAACGGGATCTCGGCGCCGTACGCGCCGAGCACGACCCCGCCGTGCCGCTCGCTGCGGACGAGGAGGAAGCCGATGCCGGGATGGTTGGCGAGGGTCGTCAGCAGGGCCGGGTGCCGGGCGTCGATCTCCTCCTTGCTCATCCGGTGCGGCACGTCCGGGAAGGAGACCAGGCCGAGGTTGCCGGAGGCCAGCACCAGCGGCTCGGCACGGCGGCCCGAGGGGTGGTACCGCTCGCCGCCCTCCACGGGCCTGCGCAGTGCCGCGCGCACGGCGGCCCGGGCCTCGGCGCCGCTGTGGGTGCGCCGCGCCCGGCGCGGCACGGGCAGCCCGCAGCCGGCCCGCACCAGGTCGCCGAGACTGAGGCCGTACCGGGAGCGGAAGGTCTCGCCGGGGCTCTGCCCGTGGTCCGAGAGCACGACGATCCGGTACGGCCGCGGGGCGTGCTCGGCGACGTGCGCGATGAGCGCGAGCGCGCGGTCGAGGCGTTCGAGGACCTTGCCGGCGTCGCGGCTCGTCGGGCCCGAGTGGTGGGCGACCTCGTCGTAGGCGACCAGGTCGGCGTAGACGGCGGTGCGGCCGGCGAGCATGTCGCCCATCACCGCGGCGACCACGACGTCCCGTTCGACGACGGTCGCGAAGGCGCGGACGAGCGGGTAGAGGCCGCCGCGCGACACCCGCGGGCGCTGCTTGCGGATGCGGGCCCGGGTGGACTGGCCGATCTCGCGGCCGACCTCGGCGACGAAGGACAGGGCGGTGCGCACGGCGTTGGCGGGGTCGGAGAAGTAGGCGAAGTAGCCGGCCCGGGAGCGGTTCTCCCGGCCGCGCCTGCGGGTGGCGATGGACAGCACCAGGGCCTGCTCGTCGGCGCCGCCGCCGAAGAGGTTGCCGCGGCTGGCCCCGTCGAGGGTCAGCAGCCCGCCGTCGCCGGTGAACTCCACGGCGCGGCGCTGGAGTTCCGCGGCGCTGGTCGGGCGGTTGCAGACCATGACCTCGCCGCTGTCCTTGTCGTACCAGCGGAAAGCGGGGACGTCGTGGTTGGTGCCGTGCAGGATGCCGAGCTGGCTGGCGCCGGTCTGGCTGGACCAGTCGGTGCGCCAGGGGGTGAGCCGGTGCGAGGACCCCAGCCACCGCGCGACGGTGGGCATGATGCCCCTGTCGACCGCGTCCACCAGGACGTCGTGGCCGACGCCGTCGAGCTGTACGAAGACGGTTCCGGGGGAGGCCGGGCCGGGCGGCAGGCGTCTGCGGCGGCGGTCGGCGAGCCGGTAGAGCCGCCGCCGGTAGGCGTCGTCGTCGCGGACGGCGAGGGCACCGCCGGTGGCGGAGGCGACGGCGGACATCACGGCGGCCACCACCACGGCGGTCTCGGGGGCCGCCTCGGCGCTGCTGGCGGGGTTGAGCCGCAGGGCGACCAGCAGCAGGGAGCCGTTGAGGACGAAGACGAGCAGCCCCAGCACGAGCGCGGGCACGAGCAGCAGCAGCCGCACCAGCAGCGGCCAGACCAGGGCCGACAGCACACCGAAGGCGCCGGCGCCGACCGCGGCGGTCACGGCGATATGGGTGGCGCTCTCGCCGTCCGGGGACTGCAGGCGGAAGTCCGGCAGGATCCCGGCGAGCACGAGCATGGTGACCGTCGAGACGGCCCACACCGTGACACTCCGGCCCATCTGACTGGCGATCCCTCGCCAACGCCCGCCACGCACTCCCGCACACCTCACGTCCCGCCCGTCGTCGATGCGGGCCTGGACCAAGCCTGTCACACGAGGTCCGGCGGGGCCGGGGCGTTCCGTGGGGGCGGCTTCAGCGCCCGTCGTAGCCGGCCGTCGGCATCGACAGCCTGCGGTGCACGCGTGCCTTCATCTGGGCGTCGTAGCAGGGCTCCTCGAAGCCCACCGTCTCCACCCGCACGCCGCGTCGCGCGCACTCCGCGGTGAACTCCTCCACGGAAGACAGCGCGCTCTCCAGCACCCGCCGGCTCGGCGCGACGAACAGGTCGAGTCCGGGGCGGACGCCGTCCCACAGCACGCAGTGGTCGGCCCGCAGCCCCCGTATCAGGAGTTCGCGGCTGACGATGTAGCCGCGCTCGGCCGCCCAGCGCGCGCACATCGCGTGCTGACTGCGGGAGTCCACCAGGAAGGGATCGGCGTCCAGCTCCTCGAGCGGCGTCAGACTCGCGATCGCCGTGACGCGCACGCGCATCGGTCCCATGGCGTCCCCCTCACCTCCGGGTTTCGCCGCCGACCCTACTCCAGCCCGTAGGCTTCGGGGAGTCGCGCGAAGGAGGCAAAGAGGTGCCGGTGGAGATCACCTGGTGGGGTCACGCGACCTGTACGGTCGAGGACTCGGACGTACGGGTGCTCACCGACCCCTTGTTCGCCCGCCGCCTCGCCCATCTCCGGCGCCGCAGAGGCGCGCTGCCACCGCCCGGCGCCTGGCGCGCGGACGTGGCGCTCGTCTCCCACCTGCACGCCGACCATCTGCACGTGCCCTCGCTGGAGCGGCTCGCCGAGGGCACGCGCCTGCTGGTGCCCCGGGGCGCACCCCGGGCGGTACCGGGGCTGCGCCGGCTCACGCACCTCCGGCTGACCGAGGTGGCGCCCGGTGACCGGCTGACCTTCGGGGACCTCGCCGTACGGGTCGTGCCCGCCCTCCACGACGGGCGCCGGCTGCCGGTCGGACCGCACCGCTCCCCCGCCCTCGGGTACGTCGTCGAGGGGCAGGCGCGGACCTACTTCGCCGGGGACACCGGCCTGTTCGACGCGATGGCGCGGGAGGTGGGGCCGGTCGACGTGGCCCTGCTGCCGGTGGGCGGCTGGGGGCCGTATCTCGGCGACGGCCATCTGGACGCGGGGCGGGCCGCGCAGGCGCTGGCCCGGCTTGCGCCCCGCAGCGCCGTTCCGGTGCACTACGGCACGTACTGGCCGATCGGGATGGACGCCGTGCGCCCCCATGAGTTCCATGCGCCCGGCGACGAGTTCGTGCGCCTGGCGGCCGACCACGCGCCGCAGGTGGCGGTGCACCGGCTCGGGCACGGGGAGAGCGTGCGACTGGAGGCCGCCCGGTGATGTGGCTCGCCGCCACCGTGACCTCGACCGTGCCGCCCGAGTCGACCCAGCAGGCGCTCGGTTATCCGTCCCTGTTCCTGCTCGTGCTGTTCGGGGCGCTGGTGCCGGTGATCCCGACGGGCGCGCTGGTGAGTTCGGCCGCGGTGGTGGCGTTCCACCAGACGGCGCCGTTCGCGCTGGCGATGGTGTTCGTGACGGCGTCGCTGGCCGCGTTCCTCGGGGACGCGGCCCTGTATTGGCTCGGGCGGCGCGGGATGAAGTCGAAGAACGGATCCCGCTGGCTGGAGGCGATCAGGTCGCGGGCGCCGGAGGAGCGGCTGGCGCAGGCGCAGCGCAAGCTGGCCGAGCACAACATCTCGGTGCTGGTGCTGTCGCGACTGGTGCCGGCCGGCCGGATCCCGGTGATGCTGGCCTGTCTGATGGCGAAGTGGCCGCTGCGGCGCTTCTCGCGGGGCAACCTGCCGGCGTGCCTCGCGTGGGCGGCCACCTACCAGGTGATCGGGATTCTGGGCGGGTCGCTGTTCGAGGAGCCCTGGGAGGGTGTGGTCGCGGCGGTCGCACTGACCGTGCTCGTCGGTGCGACCCCCGGCATCTGGCGCCGCATCCGCCGGACGACGACGGCTTAGGCGGTATGGGCGGCTGGCGGCTTGGGCGGCTGGCGGCTTGGGCGGCTGGCGGCCTGGCCGGCTGGCGGCTTGATCGGCTTGCGTGGCTGGCGGCTTGGGCGGCTGACGGCTTGATCGGCTTACGCTGCTGACGACTTACGCGGCTGACGGCCGGGCAGCTGGCGGCTTGGGTGGCTGACGGCCTGCGCGGCTGACGGCTTGGGCGGCTTGCGTGGCTGGCCGCTTGGGCGGCTGACGACCTGCGCAGCTGACGGCCTGCGCAGCTGACGGCCTGGGCGGGCTGGCGGCTTGGGTGGCTACTCCAGCACCCGGGACGCCCCGACCGGCAGGTCCCACAGGTCGGCGCGGTCCAGTCCCGCCTTCTCCCAGGCCGCGCGCACGCGGGTGAGCGGTTCCAGGACCGGCTCCGCCGACAGCACGAACGTGCCCCAGTGCATCGGCGCCATGCGCCGTGCCCCGAGGTCCTGGGCCGCTCTGACCGCCTCCTCCGGGTTGCAGTGGACGTCGCTGAGCCACCAGCGGGGGTCGTAGGCGCCGATGGGCAGCAGGGCGAGGTCGATGCCGGGGTAGCGCTCGCCGATGCGGGAGAACCAGTGGCCGTAGCCGGTGTCGCCCGCGAAGTGGACGCGCTGCCCGTCGGGGGCGGTCAGGACCCAGCCGCCCCACAGTGAGTGGCAGGTGTCGATGAGGGTGCGCTTGGACCAGTGGTGTGCCGGGACGAAGTCGAAGCGGACCCCGCCGAGTTCGGCCGCCTCCCACCAGTCCAGCTCCGTGACCTCGGTGAAGCGCCGGCGGTAGAACCAGCGGCCGAGGCCGGCGGGCACGAACACCGGGGTGTCGCGCGGCAGTCGGCGCAGGGTGGGGGCGTCGAGATGGTCGTAGTGGTTGTGGCTGATGACGACCGCGTCGACACGCGGCAGGGTCTCCCAGGGGATGCCGACCGGCGTGATGCGTGCCGGGGTGCCGAGGATGCGGCGGGACCAGACGGGGTCGGTGAGGACGGTCAGTCCGCCGATCTGCACCACCCAACTGGCGTGGCCCGCCCAGGAGACGGCCAGTGTGCCGGCGTCGACGCGGGGCAGGGGGGCGGGGGCGAAGGGGAGCCTGGGGATGTCGGCGAGGCCCTCGCGGCCGGGGCGCACGGAGCCTTCGCGGGCGAAGCGGGCCATGGCCTTCAGGCCGGGCAGAGGGGCGGTCAGGCGGTTGTGGAAGGTTCGCGGCCACACCCGGCGTTCGCCCAGCGGGCGGGGCTCGGCGAGCGGCGGGAAGGGGGGCGCGAACCCCGGCGCCGGTGCCGGATCGTCCGCTTCCCGGGTGGTGGTCGACTCGGACTGCTGCGTCATCGAGGAGGCTCCCATCGCTGAGCGTCGTCGCGGAGATCGTCGAAGACCGACTTCACATGACTCAACGCGCGTTGCACGTGTGGCAGTTCCAACGGCGCGGGGGCCGTGAGACATTCCGCGCGCTCGTCGTCCGTACGGCCCAGCAGCGGGCCGGTGGACAACCGGACGCGCAGCGCGCCCAGTTCGTCCCCGAAGCGGTGGCCGCCGGGCGCGGGCATACCGAGCCGGACGGCGAGGAAGTCCTCCAGTTCCTGGGCGTCGCCGACCCCGTGGGCGGTGAGGGCCGAGCGCAGCGGGGCCAGGTCGGCGTAGACGTGGCGGCCGGCCTGCGGGGGCCGGGAGAAGGCGCTGGCGCGCACGAGCACACCGTGCAGGGCCTCGGCCACGCGCGCGTGCAGGCGTACGGCGGTGGCCACGCGCGCGGTGACCGGAAGGGGCTCGCCGAGCGCGTAGGCGGCGGGAGCGGCGACGGGGCCCGCGATCCGGGCCCCGAGGGCGGTGAGGATGTCCAGCACGCGCGCGTGGAGACCGTTTCCGGTCTCCCCCGCCGGGAAACGGGCCACCGCGGCCGGCCAGCCCGGCGGCAGCAGCGCGCCGGCCAGGTCGGTGACGACGGTGACCCGGTCGGGAAGCATCTCTGCGGGGCTGACCTGCACGGTGTCGTGCGGGGCGTGCAGGGTGTCGCGCCAGGTCTCGTCGCTGACCAGGTGCAGGCCCTCGCCCGCGGCGGCCTCCACGCACGCGTGCATGGCCTCGGGCGGGGCCACGGTGGCGGTGGGGTCGTCGGCGACGGACAGTACGAGCAGGCGCGGGTCACCGCCCTCGGCGCGCACCCGCCGCACGGTCTCCAGGAGGGCGTACGGGTCCGGGACGCCGCCGCACTCGGCCGGTGTCGCGACGTGGAAGACGGGTCTTCCCAACAGGCGCGCGTACGGCGCCCACCAGGCCGCGCACGGCCGGGGCACCAGGACGTCACCGCCGAGCGCGGCGGTCAGGGCGAGCAGCAGCGCGGGGGCGCCGGGGCCGGCGGCGACCCGCTCGGGTCCGGTGGCGAGACCGCGCCGTTCCCAGTAGTCGCAGGCGGCCTGCCGCAGGGCGGGCCCGCCGCCGACCGGTTCCGCGTCGGCACGGGCGGCCGCCGCGGCCAGGACGGCCGTCAGTTCGGGCAGTACGGGCAGGCCGTCCTCGGGGAGCGGCGGCCCGAAACGGACGGGGCCGTGGCCTTCCGGGTCCGTCCGCGGCATCCCTACCTCCGTTGTGGCACCTTGCTGCGCCGGGCCCCCGCCGCTCCCCCGTCCGTACGGTGCGGGCCGGGTCCCTGGGCTCTGAGTACCCCGTGAGCCGTCGCCTCATGGGGGTCCCCCGGGTTGTACGGGTCACACCCGGCGATCTTCCGGTCAGCGGCCGCCCGTGGAGTCACGGTGGCGCAGCCGGTGGGCGGCGGCGCCCAGCGCGCCCGCGATCAGGACGCCGCCCGCGACCAGCGCGGGTACGGAGTCGGTGAACGTGCCGCCCTCGCCGGCCCGGACGCCCCGCTGGACCGGCGCCGTACCGCAGCCGTCGGTGCGCTGTTGCTCACCGCACTTCCGGCTGGCGTGGGCGCCGAGATCGACCTTGAACGTGGCACTCCACGCGGCCCCGTGACCGCCGGGCGCGGCCGGGCAGGTGCCGTTGACGGTCCAGGCCGAGTCCGCGGTCACCCCACCCGGGGACACCGAGCCGGGACCGACCGAGCCCGGGGGCCTCGAGTCGGAGCCCACCACGTCCGGGGCCGCCGCATCAGGGGGTGCGTCGTCCGGGGCCGCAGCATCCGTGGGCACCTTGTCCGGGCCGACGGCATCCGGGTCCGCCGCGTCCGGAGTGACCGAATCCGGGCCCACCGCATCCGGACCCACCGCATCCGGGGCCGCCGCATCAGGAACCAAGGTGTTCTCCGGCGCGGCCGCATCCGGGATCGCCGTATCCGGACCCACCGCGGCCGGGCCGCCGTCCTCCAGTTCGGTCGCGGAGGCGATGCGGGCGGTGCCGCGGTAGGTGACCCCGGCGGCCCGCTCGTCGTTGCCGACGACGCGTTGCAGCTGGACGGTGCCCTCGTCGAAGGCCTGCGAGGTGGCCTCGATGGTGGGGGGCGCCTCGCCGCCGGTGGATTCGCAGGAGACCGAGACGGTGACGGTGCCGCCGGGCGACGCGGTGCCGGGGCTGACCTCCGAGGCCGGGTCCGCGAAGGCGGCCGTCGCGGGGAGGCCGACCGCGGCACCGGCCAGGGCCGCGGCGGACAGGACTCGGGCGGTGCGGCGCATGGGGTGGGCTCCTTCGAGTGGCGTCTGCGGACGGGTCACGCAGGGCGTGCCTCGCCCCCATCACAGCCCTCCCACCGCCGCCCCGCGCGCGGCCGAGCACCATTCGCGTCACACACTGGGCCGAGCGGGTGACACGACTTTCGCGACGCGAAGGCCGCGCCGTACGCCGAAAAGGCCGCCCGGAGGGGGTGTCCTCCGGGCGGCCCGGTGGCGCGGAAGCGCGTCGCGGGGTTACGCCGTGCCGTTCAGCACCTGTTCGCGTACGCGGCTGCAGCAGCGGCTGATCAGCCGGGACACGTGCATCTGCGAGATGCCCAGCTGCTCGGCGATCCGGCTCTGGGTCATGTCGCCGAAGAACCGCATGTACAGGATGGCCCGCTCCCGTTCGGGCAGCGCCGCCAGCCGGGGCGCGACGGCCTCGCGGTCCACGAGCCTGTCGAGGGCGGGGTCGGGCGAGCCGAGGGAGTCACTGAGGGAGTAGCCGTCCTCGCTGCCGGGCAGTTCGGCGTCGAGGGAGAGCGCGGTGAAGCTCTCCAGGGCCTCCAGGCCGACCAGCACGTCCTCCTCGCTCATGTCGGCGTGCTCGGCGATCTCGGCGACCGTGGGCCTGCGGCCGGAGACGGTCTGGGTGAGGTCCTGCGTGGCGAACCGGACGCGGTTGCGCAGGTCCTGGACCCGGCGCGGTACGTGCAGGGTCCACATGTGGTCGCGGAAGTGCCGCTTGATCTCACCGGTGATGGTGGGCACGGCGTAGCTCTCGAAGGCGTTGCCGCGTTCGGGGTCGTACCGGTCGACCGCCTTGACCAGGCCGAGGGCCGCGACCTGGCGCAGGTCCTCGTAGCTCTCGCCGCGGTTGCGGAACCGCCCGGCGAGCCGTTCGGCCATGGGCAGCCAGGCCTCGACGACCTCGTCGCGCACCGCGTCGCGCCGCTCGCCCGGGGGCAGCGTCGCGAGCTTGCGGAAGGCTTCGGCGGTGTCGGGGGCGTCGTCGTGCGGGTGGTGCTTCGCGCTCACTCGGGTGGGCATGGTGCGTCGCAACTCCCTAAATGGTGCTTGGGGATGGACGGTCACCGTGGGAGGAGGGCCACGCGGTCGGGACAGGCGCGGCCGGGGCGGCGCGAAGGGCCGCTCCCACGGACGTGCCTCCTGTCCGAAGCACTGATGCTGCGCCTGCCCCGGGCCGGG
This sequence comes from Streptomyces sp. SLBN-31, assembly GCF_006715395.1. NCBI lineage: Bacteria > Bacillati > Actinomycetota > Actinomycetes > Kitasatosporales > Streptomycetaceae > Streptomyces > Streptomyces sp. SLBN-31. The sequence goes on along the minus strand of NZ_VFNC01000001.1, from coordinate 2,004,096 downwards.
CCCGGCAAACACACGGATGTTTTCCGCACGCCCCCCGGGTGACTCGGCCCGCAGACGACTGCTGCCCGTTCAGCCGACGGCCCGGGAGGTCCGCACATGAGCACCAAGGTCTCCGACCACATTCTGCAGCGCCTGCGCGAGTGGGGGGTGGACCACGTCTTCGGCTATCCGGGCGACGGCATCAACGGGCTGCTCGCCGCCTGGGGCAGGGCGGAGAACCAGCCGCGGTTCGTGCAGTCCCGGCACGAGGAGATGTCCGCGTTCGAGGCGGTCGGCTACGCGAAGTTCAGCGGCCGTCTGGGAGTGTGCGTGGCGACGTCCGGACCGGGAGCGATCCACCTGCTCAACGGCCTCTACGACGCGAAGCTCGACCATGTGCCGGTGCTGGCGATCGTCGGCCAGACCCATCGCACGGCGATGGGCGGCTCGTACCAGCAGGAGGTCGACCTGCACACGCTGTTCAAGGACGTCGCCTCGGACTTCATCGAGACGGTGACGGTCCCCGAGCAGTTGCCGAACGTCATCGACCGCGCCATCCGCACCGCGTACGCCCGCCGCTCCCCCACCGCGATCATCGTCCCCGGTGACGTGCAGGAGCTGGACTACTCGCCGCCCACGCACGAGTTCAAGATGGTCCCCTCCAGCCTCGGCCGCAGTTCCTGGACGGCCGTTCCCTCGGAGGACTCGCTGCAGCGCGCCGCGGAGATCCTCAACTCCGGTGACAAGGTGGCGATCCTGGTGGGCCAGGGCGCCGCCGGAGCACGTGCCGAGGTCGAGCGGATCGCCGAAGTGCTGAAGGCCGGCGTCGCCAAGGCGCTGCTTGGCAAGGACGTCCTGAGTGACGAACTCCCCTACGTCACCGGCTCGATCGGCCTGCTGGGCACGCGTCCGTCGTACGAGCTGATGCGGGACTGCGACACCCTGCTGACCATCGGATCGTCCTTCCCCTACACGCAGTTCATGCCGGAGTTCGGCAAGGCGCGCGGGGTGCAGATCGACATCGACCCGCACATGGTGGGGATGCGTTACCCGTACGAGGTGAATCTGGTCGGCGACGCGAAGGCGACGCTGGAACGGCTCATCCCGATGATCGACCCGGCCCGCGGGCCCGAGTGGTACGACACGGTGTGCGACAACGTGTCGCGCTGGCGCGAGGTGATGGAACGGCGGGCTCAGCAGTCCGCCGACCCGATCAACCCGGAGTACGTCACCCACGCTCTGGACGCTCTGCTGCCCGAGAACGCCATCGTCACCTCCGACTCGGGTTCCGCGGCCAACTGGTACGCCCGGCATCTGACGATGCGGCCCGGCATGCGCTCCTCGCTCTCCGGCACGCTGGCGACGATGGGCCCCGGAGTGCCTTACGCGATCGGCGCGAAGTTCGCGCATCCGGACCGGCCGGCGATCGCGCTGGTCGGGGACGGTGCGATGCAGATGAACGGCCTGGCGGAGATGATCACGGCGGCCAAGTACCGCCATGCGTGGGAGGACCCGCGGTTGATCGTCGCCGTGTTCAACAATCGCGATCTCAACCAGGTCACCTGGGAGATGCGGGCCATGGAGGGCGCGCCGTCGTTCCTGCCCTCGCAGGAGATCCCGGACGTGCAGTACGCCGCGTTCGCCCGCTCCCTCGGGCTGACCGGTGTGCGGGTGGAGAAGCCCGAGGACGTCGAGGCGGGCTGGCGCGCGGGGCTCGAGGCGGACGGCCCCGCGGTGATCGAGTTCCTCACCGACCCCGCGGTCCCGCCGATCCCGCCGCACGCCACCTGGGAGCAGATGGAGGCCACGGCCGCGTCCATCCTCAAGGGCGACGCGGACCGCGGCTCCATGATCAAGCAGGGGCTGAAGGCGAAGGTGCAGGAGTTCCTGCCGGGGCACGACAAGAAGTAGCCGCCGGGCTGCCGGGGCTCCTGGGGCTGCCGGGGGCCCCGACCACGGGGCGCTGACCGCGGGAACTCCACCCGTGGGTGGGGCGGGTGCTCTACCCACGGGTGGGCTGCGGTTCAGCCCGTGGGTGGTGGTGCTCCGTGGGCCCCGAGAAGCAGTCTTGAGGCATGGACTCGCTTCGCTCCGTACTCGCCGTGGTCGTCGCCGTCTGTGTCGCCGTGTTCGTCGCGGCGTGGCTCGTCGGCGCGGTCTACTTCGGTGTGAAGAGAGGCTCCGGAGCGCGGGAGGCGGCCCGCGATCTCCGCCGGACGCTGCCGCGCCGGCTCGCGCTGATCGCCGGCGCCTGGCTGCTGGGACTGCTGGTCCGGCAGACACCGGGGTCCTGGCGGCACCGGCTCGAGTTCTGGCAGCCCGAACTCGCGCTCCTGGGTGCGGTGCTGGCCGTGGCCTCCACCGGCTGGCTTTTGTGGGCGCGGTGGGTCCTGGGCACCATGTGGGCGAGCATCCCGATGGTCCGGGAGCACCATGAACTGCGCACCGACGGCCCGTACCGGATGGCCCGCCACCCCATCTACACCGGGATTCTCGGGCTGGTCACCGGCGCCATGGCGGCCTGCGGCTTCGGGGTCTGGGTGCTGGTCCTCGCCGTCACCGTGCCCTGGCTGCTGCGCCGGGTCCGGATCGAGGACGGCATGATGGCGGACCGGTTCGGCGCGTCCTACGCGGCCTACCGCGCCCGCGTACCGGCTCTCATACCCTCGCTCCGGCCGCCCCGGGGCGTTCTGCGACGGGCCGACGGCCACCGGTAGGGGCGCCCGCCGGCGTGCGGTGGACCGTCAGGGCGAGCCGTGCGTCCTGGGTGAGGTGGTGGGCCCGGCAATGCGGGACTTCTCGTTCCGGTCGGTCTTCTTCGTTTGCAGCAGCAGCTCCTCGTAGCGGCCCAGTGCGAGCACCACGCCGAGCATGAGGAGCGGGATGAACACGGCGATCAGTGCCATGGCCGTTCCCTCCCGGAGATGGGAGTGGGGGGCATCTGCCGGGTCTCCCTGCTCTCGTTGCGCAAACCCTCGTGTCGGCCTCCGCTCATCGGGTACGCGGTGCCCACCCCGAAGATCTGGAGGGAGTCTCATGCAGCGAGGCAGCGATCGGCTGAGCGTCCATCGCGACGAGGAGATGAAGCACGAACTGCGGGGTCTGCTCCGCTCCGGGCACCCCACCCGGACCGAGGAGTGGCACGACCCCGAGCCCACCGCCGACGACGACCCCGAGATCGCCGGCGGCCCGATCGCCCCGGGAGGTTCCGCCGCGTCCCTGGCCTCGGTCCGCACGGAACTGGCCCGGCACCTGAGCCGTCACGCGTTCCCCGCGGGCCCCCGTGACCTGGCGCGCGCCATGCGCCGGTCGTATGCCCCGGACGCCCTGGTGGAACCGGTGGAGCGGCTGCCGCGTACGGCGAAGTACACCACGGTCCAGCAACTGGCCGAGGCTCTGGTGGAGTCCGGCCGGGAGCGGCAGGGATAGCCCGAGTCGGCGGTGCAAAGGGCCCGTGCCCGCCCGGCCGGCCGGGCCCTCTGCCCCACGTACGCATAGCCCCCGGCCCCAGGGGTACTGCGGGCGGCGTCATGCCGACGACGGCCGCGTTGCTCCCACCGGCCGGGGAACGGAGGAAGGGCCGACTGTGATGGCTGATTTCGTGAGGGAGGTCATGACGCCGGGCGTGGTCGCCGTCCGCCCCGACGCGTCACTTGTCGAGGCGGCGCAGCTGATGCGCACGCAGGACATCGGCGATGTGCTGGTGGCCGACGGACAGCGGATCGTCGGTGTGCTCACCGACCGCGACATCACGGTGCGCGCGGTCGCCGAGGGGATCGACCCGCTCACCGTGAGCGCGCGGTCCGTGTGTACGCCGGATCCGGTGGTGATCGGTCCGGACGATCCCGTCGGGACGGCCGTCGCGCTGATGCGCACGCACGCCGTTCGCCGTCTGCCGGTCGTCGAGGACGGGCTGCCGGTCGGTGTGGTGAGCCTCGCGGACCTCGCGGTGGCCGAGGACCCGGACTCGGCGCTGGCCGAGATCGGCCGGGCCGAGCCGACGGGCGGTGTCACCGCGTGAGCCGGGGCCAGGCGGCGGAGATCAGTGCCACCGGCGTCAAGGTCGACGTCGGGGACGTGACGACCCGTTACCTGCTGTACGGCCTGCTGCCGAGCTGGTTCGTGCCGGGCCTCGCCGACTGGGCGATGCACCGGCGCACCCGGATCGAGGACACGGCGGGCACCAAGGAGTCGCTGATCCACTCGCTGATGATGGCGGAGGTCGGCCTCCCCATCGCGCTGACCCTGCGCTATGAGGTGAACCCTCTGCTGCTGGCGGTGCAGTTGGGCGGCGCCGCGGTGCACGAGGCGACCGCGCTGTGGGACGTGCGGACGGCGGTGGAGAGCGACCGCGAGGTCAAGCCCGTCGAGCAGCACATCCACAGCTTCCTGGAGTCCCTGCCGTTCGCGGCGCTGGCCGCCCTGACGTGCCTGCACGCCGACCAGGTCAGGAAGCTGCTGCGCGGTGGCGGCGGCGACCCGGACGCCTGGCGGCTGGTGCCGCGGCGGCGACCTCTGTCCCGTGGCTACCTCGCCGGGATCGCCGCCGCGATCGGTACGTGCGTGCTGCTGCCGTACGGCGAGGAGCTTGTGCGCTGTGTGCGCGCGGGCCGTCGGAACAAGAAGCGTGCCACCGGTGACGAGGCCGAGTGGCGTGCGCCGAAAGGACGTTGAGACATCATGCGTATCGCATTCCTGACCGCACCGGAGGGTGTCGAGCAGATCGAGCTGACCGACCCGTGGCAGGCGGCGAAGGACGCCGGCCACGAGCCCGTGCTGGTGTCGACGAAATCCGGTGAGATCCAGGCGTTCAACCACCTCGACAAGGCGGACACGTTCCCCGTGGACGAGGTCGTCGGGGAGACCTCGGCGAACTCCTTCGGGGCTCTCGTCCTGCCGGGCGGGGTGGCCAACCCGGACTTCCTACGCATGGACGACAAGGCCGTGTCGTTCGTGCGGGACTTCTTCGACCAGGGCCGCCCGGTCGCCGCGATCTGCCACGCGCCCTGGACGCTGGTCGAGGCGGACGTCGTACGGGGGCGGGTGCTGACGTCCTGGCCGAGCCTGCGGACGGACATCCGCAACGCGGGCGGCACCTGGGTCGACGAGCAGGTGAAGATCTGTGACCACGGCACCAACAAGCTGGTCACCAGCCGCAAGCCGGACGACCTGAAGGCGTTCTGCGACGCCTTCCTGCACGTGTTCTCCGAGGGCGCCGGCTGACGGCCTCCCGGACCGGCCGCCGGTGCCCCGGTGAGCGGTGCCGTCAGGAGCGGGGAGTCATCGACTCCCCGCTCCGGCGTTCCCGGGCGCCTTCCCGGGTGCGGCCCGCGGCCACCATGCGCTGCGGATTGCGGCGCAGGTACTCGCCCTCCAGCTCGGCCATGCGGTCGTTGTGGGCCCGCAGCGCGTCGCTGGAGCCGTACAGCAGCGTGTCGTGGCGTGTGCGGTGGATCGTCTCCAGCTCCTTCATGAGCTGCTGGTCGTCCAGCCTGCCGACGTCGACTCCGGTCATGGTGGTGTCCCGCTCGTCGTGTTCGTCCATGCGGTCCGGGTACCCGCCCGGCGGCAACAACCCCAAGCGGCATCCGGGAGGGAGCCATGGATCTCGCGTTTCTCCACCCACTCTACGAACATCCGGGGCCCTGGGCCTCCGTGTACGTCGACACCTCCCGGCACACGGAGGACACACCTCACGAACGGCATCTGACGGCCGTGGCGCTGGCCCGGGACCTGGATCGGCAGGGTGCGGACCAGGAGACGTGCCGGGCCGTCCGGACGGCCCTGGACGAGCTGCAGCACTCCTCCGAACCCCACGGCCGCGCCCTGTTCGCCCGGGCCGGCGAGGTGGTGCTCGACCCGCCGCTGGCCCGGCCGCCGATGCGGGACAGCGCCCACTGGGCGCCGCTGCCGCACACGGCACCCCTGCTGGAGCTGGCCGGGGAGGACCCCGTGTGCCTGGTTGCGTACGTGGACCGCAAGGGCGCGGACCTGGAGCTGCGCAGCGCGATGGGGCGGGAGGACGCCGGCTCGGTCACCGGCCGCCAGTGGCCGGTGCACCGCACGAGCACGGTCGACTGGTCGGAGCGGCACTTCCAGCTGAAGGTGGAGAACACCTGGGAGCACAACGCGGCCGAGATCGCCCGGGCGCTGGCCGCCTGTCAGGAGGAGACCCGCGCCGACCTGCTGATTCTCGTGGGCGACGACCGGGAGCGGCGGTCCGTGCACGAGCGGCTGCCGCAGCAGCTGCAGGCGCTGGCCGTCGAGGCGCCGCACGGCACGGGCAGCAGGCTGCTGGACGAGGACGTCGAGAACACCCGTGACGAGCACGTGCGCCGGCGGGCCGAGCGGGAGCTGGAACGCTTCCTGTCGGCGCGCGAGCCGGACGGCGAGGGTCACGCCGGCGCGGTGGAGGGGGTCCCGGCCTTGGTCGAGGCGGCCCGCGAGCACCGCATCGACGAGCTGCTGATCCGCCCGGACGGGCCCGACGCCCACCGCGAGGTGTGGATCGGCGAGGACCCGGACCAGCTGGCGGTGCGCCGCACGGACCTGAAGATCCTCGGCGAACAGCACTCCTGGGCGGCCCGCGCGGACGATGCGCTGATCCGGTCGGCGGTGGCCACCGGAGCCCCGGCCCTGTCGGTGTCGGCGGCGACGGACCGGGAGGTCCCGGTGGGCGGCCTGGGAGCCCTGCTGCGCTGGACGTGAGCGCGGCGTCCGCCTACCGGACCCGCTCCACGCGCCGCTCGTCCCACACCGGCTCCGGGGTCTCCCGCACCCGGCCGTCACTGCCGAAGACCAGGTACCGGTCGAACGAACGGGCGAACCACCGGTCGTGGGTGACGGCGAGCACCGTCCCGTCGAAGGCCTCCAGGCCCTCCTGGAGCGCCTCGGCGGACTCCAGGTCGAGGTTGTCGGTCGGCTCGTCGAGCAGCAGGGCCGTGACGCCCTGCAGTTCCAGCAGGAGGATCTGGAAGCGGGCCTGCTGGCCGCCGGAGAGCCGGTCGAAGCCCTGCTCGGCCTGGTTGGTGAGCTCGTAGCGGCGCAGCCGGGACATGGCCGCGCCCCGGTCCTGTGAGTGTTCCTGCCACAGGATGTCGAGCAGGGTGCGGCCCATCAGCTCGGGGTGGGCGTGGGTCTGGGCGAAGTGCCCGGGCACCACCCTCGCCCCCAGCTTCCACCTTCCCGTGTGCGCCACGTCCTCGCCGGCCAGCAGCCGCAGGAAGTGGGACTTGCCGGAGCCGTTGGAGCCGAGGACGGCGACGCGTTCGCCGTAGAAGACCTCCAGGTCGAACGGCTTCATCAGGCCGGTGAGCTCCAGGCCCTCGCAGGTGACGGCCCTGACGCCGGTACGGCCGCCCTTGAGCCGCATGCTGATGTCCTGCTCGCGCGGCGGCTCGGGCGGCGGGCCCGCCTCCTCGAACTTGCGCAGCCTGGTCTGTGCGGCCTGGTAGCGCGAGGCGAGTTCATGGCTGATGCTGGCCGCCTGCCGGAGGTTCAGCACCAGCTTCTTGAGCTGGGCGTGCTTCTCGTCCCAGCGGCGGCGCAACTCCTCGAAGCGGGCGAAGCGTTCGCGCCGGGCGTCGTGGTAGGTGTCGAAGCCGCCGCCGTGCACCCAGGCGTCGGCGCCGGCCGGGCCCGGCTCCACGGACACGATCTTCTCCGCCGCCCGCGCGAGGAGTTCACGGTCGTGGGAGACGAAGAGGACGGTCTTGCGGGTCTCCTTCAGCCGCTCTTCCAGCCAGCGCTTGCCCGGCACGTCGAGGTAGTTGTCGGGCTCGTCGAGCAGCAGCACCTCGTCGGTGCCGCGCAGCAGCGCCTCCAGCACGAGCCGCTTCTGCTCACCGCCGGACAGGGTGCGCACCTGCCGCCACTGCGCCTTGTCGTACGGCACCCCGAGTGCGGCCATGGTGCACATGTCCCACAGGGTCTCCGCCTCGTAGCCGCGTGCCTCGGCCCAGTCGGCGAGGGCCTGCGCGTACTTCAGCTGCGCGGCCTCGTCGTCGACGGTCATGATGGCGTGCTCGGCCCGGTCGACGGCCTGCGCGGCCTCGCGGATCCGGGGCGGCGCCACCGACACGAGCAGGTCGCGCACGGTCGTGTCGTCCCGTACGGATCCCACGAACTGCCGCATCACGCCCAGGCCGCCGCTCACGGTGACGGTCCCGCCGTGCGGTTTCAGCTCGCCGGAGATCAGCCGCAGCAGGGTCGTCTTGCCGGCCCCGTTGGGTCCGACGAGGGCCACCACGGCGCCTTCGCCGACCCGGAAGGACACATCGCCGAGCAGCGCCCTCCCGTCGGGGAGGTAGTACTCGAGGTGCGCGGCTTCCAGATGTCCCATGAGGCGGCATTCTCCGGGCCGCGGCGCGGGGACGGCAAACCCTTATCGGTCGGTGGCAGGTCCGTCACTCGGTGTCGACGGGGCGGCCGGCCGGTCCGCCTTCTCCGGCGGGGGCCACCAGCGCCCCCGCCCACGACAGCGCCTTCCACCCGTCCTGCGGCGAGCCCTCCAGGATGACCACGCCGGTGTTCCGCAGCGGATGGTCGGCGGCGAAGGACACGTCCACGTTGTCCGCGCGAGCCGCGGTCCACATGCGGATGGCGGCGCCGTGGCTGACCATGGCGACCGTGCCGGCCCCGCTCGCGGCGGCCTCCGCGACGACGGCGTCGTACCGCGCCAGCGCCTCCGTGCCGCTCTCGCCGCCGGGCATCCTCAGCTCCGTCTCCCCCGCCGCCCACGCGAAGACCGTCTTCATGTACAGCAGCCCGTGCTCGGAGTCGCCGGGCAGCATCTCCAGGTCACCGGCCGACACCTCGCGGATGCCGTCGCGCACCAGCGGCTCGAGCCCTCGGGCGGCGGCCAGCGGGGCGGCGGTGAGCTGGGTGCGCACCAGGGTGGAGACGTACAGGGCCTCGATGTCCTCGTCGGCCAGGGCCTCGGGCAGGGCCGCCGCCTGCCGCTCGCCGAGTGCGGTCAGGACCGCTCCCGGTACGGCGGTGTCCAGCAGCGCCTCGACGTTGGACGGGGTCTGGCCGTGGCGTATGAGGAGCAGACGCATTCAGGGAGCCTTCGTGTCTCGGTCGCCGCCCGCCGGGCAGGAAACGGGCACTTCAGGGTACCCGCCGGACTGCGGTGGCTCCGGTGGCGCTGGCCGTGGCGCTGTCCGGGTGCACACGGGCGTGCACTTCCCGAGCGACGTGTTCGCGGGTGCGGAGGCTGAGGGTCTATCGCCCCATGAGCCGGGAATTGACGGCCCGTCAGTCCATATGGCAAAACGTGGGTCTCATCATTCGACATGCGGGCGTACGGTGAAGCGCACCGACGAAGCGTCGAACAGGGGAGTTCAGCCATGTCGAAGCCGCAGGAGACCGCCGTCTACACACACGGGCACCACGAGTCGGTGCTGCGCTCGCACACCTGGCGGACCGCCGCCAACTCCGCGGCCTATCTCCTCGGCTCGCTGAAGCCCCACATGAGGATCCTGGACATCGGCTGCGGCCCCGGCACCATCACCGCGGACCTGGCGGCCCTCGTCCCAAACGGCCATGTCACGGGCGTCGACCACGCGCCCGGCATCCTGGACCAGGCCAGGGCGACGGCGTCCGAACGCGGCCTGACCAACATCGACTTCGCGGTCGCGGACGTGCACGCCCTGGACTACCCGGACGACACCTTCTGCGTGGTCCACGCCCATCAGGTGCTCCAGCACGTCGGCGACCCAGTGCGGGCGCTGCGCGAGATGAGGCGGGTGACGAAACCCGGCGGGTTCATCGCCGTCCGCGACTCGGACTACGCAGCCATGACCTGGTATCCGGCCTCTGCGGGGATGGACGACTGGCTGGAGCTGTACCGGCGGGTGGCGCGTGCGAACGGCGGGGAGCCGGACGCCGGGCGCCGGCTGAAGTCCTGGGCGCTGCGGGCGGGGTTCACCGACATCACCGCCACCTCCGGCACGTGGACCTACTCCACACCGCAGGAGCGGCAGTGGTGGAGCGGGCTGTGGGCGGACCGGACGCTGGAGTCGGCCTACGCCGAGCGCGCCACCGAGGGCGGGCACGCCACGCGGGAACAGCTGAGGGCCGTCTCGGACGCCTGGCGGGAGTGGGGAGCACGGGAGGACGGCTGGTTCGCCGTACTCCATGGGGAGATCCTGTGCCGGAAGGATGCCTGAATCTCCTTTTCCGGGATACCCGGACAACAGGAGGTTCACATTATGATTGCCGTCCTTCTCGTATTGCTCCTGGCGCTGATTCTTTTCGGCGCGGGATTCGCACTGAAGGCACTCTGGTGGATCGCTCTGGCGGTTCTCGTGGTGTGGCTGCTGGGCTTCCTGGTACGCGGCACCACAGCGGCCGGTGGCAGGGGCCGCTGGTACAGGTGGTAAGCCGGAAAAACTGAATCGCGCGAAAAAGAAAGAACTCATTCGCGCGGCAGCAGCGGTCCCAGCGGCCCGAGGTCCAGGTTCAGGTCCTCGGGCCGCAGTCCGTAGCGGTCGCGCAGTTCGGTCATGCGGTCGTCAAGGAGCATGAGCGTGAGCCCGATCCGCTCCTCCTGTTCCTCGCTGAGGTCGCCCGTGTCGAAGCGGCGCAGCGCCTGGCGTTCCATGAGCTGGCGCAGCAACTCCACCACGGTCAGGACGAGTTTGACGAGGTCGCGTTCGACCGTGTCGGGTTCCAGGTCCAGCCGGTTGCTCCGGGCTGTCATAGCAACTCTCCCCAGGGCGAGGGAACTTGTTCGTTCACCGAGCTGATCAGGGCGTTGAGGTCGATGCGGACCAGGTCGACGTCCGCGATGCGCAGGGTGATGTCGCCCTTGATGACGACGCCGCCGGCCAGCAGCCGGTCGAGCAGGTCCACGAGGGCGATCTCCCGGCGTTCCACTACCGTCATGCTTCTTCCCCCGCAAAGGAATAGGCGGCCCACGGTCCGGTGAGTTCCACCCGTATTCCGGCGCTGTCCGCGTGGGTTTCGTCCTTCGTCCGGTCCACCAGTTCCACGAATTCCTCGGAATCCTGCCGGGGCACGAGATAGGCGGCGTTCAGTACGTTACGGCCCGAAACCCCGGACAGCGCGGGATTCTGCGGGGCGTGCATCCGCGAGTCCTCGGCAAAGGCGGAGAGCGTGCTGTGGAGCCGGTTCGCGAACTCCTCCGTGCGCTGCCACATGTCCTCGTTCGCGTGCACGCGCATCCGGCGCTGGCGCAGATAGTCCCGCCCGGACGCGGGCTTGGCCGCGGGGGCGGCCTCGCTCTGCTGCGGCTCGGTCTCGGCGTACACCTTGACGCCCCACTCCACCCGGCCCTGCAGCCGGTCGAGGATGCGCCGGAACTCCTCCTCGCGCTCTTCCAGCATCACGCGCACCCCGCTGTCGTCGCGGAAGACGGTGGCCATCCGCAGAGGCAGCGGGGTGGTGACGACGGTGAGCGCGTCGATCACGCTCTGGTGGGCCCGCGCGGTCTCGGTCAGCCAGTCCAGGTCCTCCAGACGGCGGCGGAGCGGCTCCTCCGCGAAGTCCCGCTCCGGTACGTGGCTGACCACGGCGATCAGGCCGTGATGGGACAGCATTCTGGGCGGATCCCCGGCCACCCCCTTCAACTGTGCCTGCAGTGGCGTGCCGAAGGGGCGGCAGACGGCGTAGACGTAGCGAAGTCCGCTCATGCCCTCTCCTCCTCCTCACGCTCCCGCTCCGCGATGGCGGCCTCCAACGGCTCCAGCCGGGCCAGCCGCTCGCGCAGCTCGGCGTTCTCGCGGGACAGTTCGTTGCGGCGGGCGCGGGACGACAGCGCCGGGTCGTCCTCCCACCAGTCGATGCCCATCTCCTTCGCCTTGTCCACCGAGGCGACGATCAGCCGCAGCTTGATGGTGAGGAGCTCTATGTCGAGAAGGTTGATGCGGATGTCACCGGCGATCACGATGCCCTTGTCGAGCACGCGTTCCAGGATGTCGGCAAGGTTGGCGCCCGAACCCTGGCCGTAGGGTTCGGGCATCCGGCTGGCCATGGTCATCGACGGCCCCGACCATCGGCGTACTCGTACTCGGGCTCTTCTTCGGCCTCTTCCTCGGCCTCTTCCTCGTACTCGCCCTCGGGCTCCTCGCCCTCCTCGACTTCCTCTTCCTCCTCGGGCTCCTCTTCGCCGCGAGCCTCGTCGTCCTCCTCGCCTTCCTCTTCCTCGTCGTACTCGCCCTCGGGCTCCTCGTCGCCCTCTTCTTCGCCCTCGTAGGCCTCCTCGCCTTCCTCGGAGCCCTCCTCCGGGTTCTCCTGCGACTCCTCCTCCTCGGCCACCGCGTCCTCGTGGCTGCGGACGACCTCGCCGTCGCGGATCTCGCCGCGCCAGCTGTCCTCGGCCTCGCCCTTGAGGGTGATGAAGCGGACGAAGTTCTTGAGGTCGAGCCGGGCACGGCGGCCCTGGGCGCGCCAGATGTTGCCGGTCTTCTCGAACAGACCCGTGGGGTAGTACTCGATGACGAGCAGAACCCGGGTGAGGTTGTCGTCGAGCCGGTGGAAGGAGACGACGCCCCTGGTGGTGCCCTTTGCGCCCTCCGAGGACCAGGCGATCCGGTCGTCCGGTATCTGCTCGGTGGTCTTCGCCTTCCAGCTCCGGTTGGACCAGAAGACCTTCATCTGCCAGTCGCTCTGGGTGTCGTCGGAGCGGCTCGCGCTCTTGACGCCCTTGGCGAAGGTGCTGAAGTCCTGGTACTGGGTCCACTGGTCGTAGGCGGTGCGCCGGTCCACGCCCACGTCGACGGACTCGATGATGACCGTCGGCTTCTTGCCCGCCCCCTTCTTGCGCTTGCCCTTGCCCCCACCGAGGTTCTTGAAGGCATTCACAACGTTGTCCTTCGCGCGTGAGGCGCCGAGTTCCAGGGCGGAGCGCAGCGGCCCCTTGCCCTCGGCGAGCTTGCGGCCGCCGTCCAGGGCGAGCTTGGCGAACCCGGGGCTGTTGCCCTCGGCTATGTCGTTGAGTTTGCCGGTGGTCTGGCCCAGCTTGTGGCCGACGCCCGTCAGCAGGCGGGTGGCCTGCGCGGCGAGGTATTCCTGCGCCTCGGCCTTGAGCCGGTCGGCGGCCTCGCTGTGGGCCAGGTCGGTCAGCGGTGACGCCTTGTCGGTCGCTCCGCGTGCGGCCGAAGTGGCCGATCCGACTGCATCGGTCATCACTCACCGCCTCCCTTCGGCCGGCGGGAGCGGGCTCCGCGAGCGGCGCTCCCGGCCGCGGCCGTCTTCTTGGCGGCCTTCTTCGCCGGGGCCTGCTTGCTCGCGGTCCGCTTGCCCGCCGTCTTCTTGGCCGGGGCCTTCTTCGCGGCCGACTTCTTGGCCGGTGCCTTCTTGGCCGCCTTCTTGGCGGTCCGCCTCACCGGCTCCCGGTCCTCGTCGGAGTCCTCGGAGTCCTCGGAGTCCTCGGAGTCCTCAGCGTCCTCGGAGTCCTCGGCGTCCGAGGATTCCTCTTCCTCCGCCTCCGGTTCCTCGTCGTCGTACTCCTCGCGGGGTTCCTCCTCCTCAGTGTCCTCCCGCCCGGCGTCCTCGTCCTCCTCGTCGGAGTCGAGGCCGCCGGTCGCCTTGCCGGCCACGCCCGACAGCTGGTCGCGGACCTGGGCGGTACGGCCGTGCAGGCGGTCGGCGAGGGCGTCGATCTGCCGTTCCACCATCGCGCCGGAGGCCGCCTTGCCCACTCCTCGCAGGTCCTCGCGCAGCTGGTCGCCGATCTCCTTGAACTGCGGGTTGTTCTGCAGTTGCTGGGACATCAGGTCCGCCAGCGCGCGCGGACTCAGATGCATCCGCTTGCCGGCCACGAGCCCGCCGAGCGCGAACGCCATTTTCATTTTTTTGGTACGTCCGAGGACGTATCCGGCCCCTACCGCGAGGCCCAGTCCCACTCGGTTCATCGTGCCGTCCCGTTGCCTGTGGCCCCGCTTCTGCGGAGGCCGGTCTCAAGCCGGTCCAGGAGTTCGTCCTCCTGTCGGTCGAATTCCTCCTCGTCGATCTCGCCGGCCTCCAACTGCTCTTCGAGCCGGGCGAGTTCGGCCCTGATCGTGGAGGGGTCGTAGTAGATCCGCTCCGCCTCCTGCACGACCTGCCCGATCACCCAGCCGCTTCCGCGCACCGGGGCGAAGGGCAGCAGGACCAGCTCCTTGATCAGTCCCACGGGTCTCACTCCTGGGCGATGCCCGGACCTGCCGCGGAGCTCGCGTGCTCGGCGGGGCCCGGTTCCACGAAGCTGTACGGGGGCAGTGGCCCGTTGACGCGCAGCTCGATGTGGGGATGGCTGTTGCGGACCTGGTCCACCGCGGCCAGGAACTCGTCGGCGGAGTCGCGGTCCACCAGGAAGGAGACGTTGAGCAGCCAGCCGCTGGACTCGGGGCCGGCGGCCACGTCCGCGGCGAGGGGTTCGAGGGCCTGCTGGACCTCGGTCGCGTCCTCGGCCTCGCGGGCCTTGACCGCGGCCACCACCATCTCGCCGAGCCTGAGCCGGTCGTCGTAACTACCGCCGCCCGCCTGCCGGTTGGCCTCGGTCATGGCGCGGATCTCCGGGTTCTCGGACATCACGCGGTGCAGCACGGCCTCTTCCTGGTGGGAGGCCTTGACGTTGTACTCGACCTTGCCCTCCAGGGCGCCCAGCCGCTCCTTGTAGTGGTCGGCGCGCTCGGTGAGGACACCGGTGACGGTGTCGTCGTCCGGTGCGACGCTACCGAAGCGCATGGGCAGCACCACGCCCGCGGCGCCGGCCTCGGCGAGTACCGCCTGATGGGCGAGCAGGTCCTTGCGCTTGGGCCGCAGCCCCTCGGGCGCGTCGCTCACGACGGCCGCCAGCTCGCCGGCCTGCAGGACCCGCACCTGGCGGGGCGGGTCGCCGACGCCCACCAGGTCTTCCGACAGCGCGGGGTGCGAACTCGCGGTGATGCCGTAGACGTACGTGCTCACTCCTGCTCCTCCTTCCTGCGCGAGGCGGTGGACTTGCGGGCGCGGGGCCGGGACTCGGTCTCCGTCTCACGCCCCTCGTCACGCGCCTGCTTGAAGGCGCCGGATATGGTCTCGGCGGCTCCGGAGAGCGCACCCTTGGACTTGCCGCGCGCGCCGGACTCGGTCATCTCACCGACCAGGTCGGGCAGGCCGGGGTTCTTGTGCGGGCCGGACTCGAGGTCCAGCCGGTTGCACGCCTCGGCGAAGCGCAGGTAGGTGTCGACGCTGGCCACGACGACACGCACGTCGATCTTCAGGATCTCGATGCCGACCAGGGAGACCCGTACGAACGCATCGATGACCAGACCCCTGTCGAGGACGAGTTCCAGAACGTCGTAGAGGCCGCTGGAACCGCCCCCACCGCCGGTCTGCTGTGCCGGGACAACGGTCATGCCGACCGCGCCTCCTTGTCTGTGGTTTCGGAAGTGTGAGCGGGTGCGCGGCCTAACGGCCGCCAGGCCTGTGTGCGTCGGCCCGCCCGCGTTCGTATCGCCGGACGCGTCGGTATCCGGTCAGTTGACCGTCGCTGTCGAGGTCGACCTGATAGCTCGCCATCAGGCTCATCGTGTCCGGCACTCGCGCCAGTTCAAGGACCTCGACCTCGAGACACCAGCCGTCGTCCGTCTGCTCGAACGACGAGACGCTCTCGGGGGCCATGCCCGTCAGCTCCGCGAGCTGGGTGCGCGCGTTGCGCAGCACCTCCATCGGGTTCGACCGCCTGCTCGTCATGCCGTTCCCTTTGTCCGAATTCTGTGACTTCTGTGAATTCTGGGATTCTTGTGAGTCTTTTGTGTCAGACATGGCCACCTCTTGTTTGCGGGTGGCCGCAATATCAGCCGCCAAACCTTCACGAGCCGCGCAAGGCGTCCAGCCTGCGACGGGCGGGTCCGAGAGCGCGTTTCCTGCTCATGAGGCCGGCCCACGGGTCGCCCCGGACCTGCTCGACCGCGTCGGCGATCGTCCAGCGGCGCGCGTGCACGGCCGGGTCGTCCAGCTGGGCCCAGTCCACGGGGGTGGCCACCGGCGCCCCGGGCAGGGCGCGGACGGTGAGGGGTGCGACCGCGGTCTGCGCGTAGGCGTTGCGGCCCACGTCGAGGTAGAGCCGGTCCCCGCGGTCCTTCTTGCGGGCGGCGGTGGTGAGCCGGTCGGGATGGGCCCCGGCGAGGGCTTCGGCGACGTCCCGGGCGAACTCCCGTACCTCGTCGAAGTCGTGCCGGCCGTCCAGGGGCACCACGACGTGCAGGCCGCGCGAGCCGGTGGTCATCAGGGCGGAGGGCAGCTTCAGCTCGTCGAGGAGCTCGCCCAGCCACCGGGCCGCCTCGCGCACCGCCGCGAAGTCGTCACCCGCCGGATCCAGGTCGAACACCATCCGGTCGGGCCGGTCCACCCGGTCCACCCGGGACAGCCAGCGGTGCAGGGTGACGGCCGCCTGGTCGGCCAGGTAGACGAGGGTGGCCACGTCGTCGCACACGGTGTGGCAGACGGTGCCGCCCTCCTTGGCCAGCTCGACGCGGGTGATCCAGTCCGGGTAGTTCTCGGGGGTGTTCTTCTGCATGAAGCGCGGGCCGTCGATGCCGTCCGGGTGCCGTTCCAGCATCAGCGGACGGCCACGCAGGTGGGCCAGCATGAACGGGGCGGCCGACCGGTAGTAGTCGACGAGATCGCCCTTGGTGTACTCCTTCGCGTCGCCGCCTCCCGGGAAGAGCACCTTGTCCGCCCGGTGGATCTGCACCGTCCGTCGCCCGGCCCGCACGGTCCGTCCGCCGTCGTCCCGGCTCACGACACGACCGCCTCCTCCACCAGCAGCTTCCCGGCAGCCGCGATCGACTCGGCGTCGATGCCGGCCGCGTGCAGCTGCTCGTCCGGCGAGGCGGAGCCGGGCATGCCGCGCACGGCGAGCCGCACCAGCCGGGGCACGGGCCGGCCGTCGAGGAACGCGTCCAGGACGGCGTCACCGAGGCCTCCCTCCTCGTGGTGGTCCTCCACGGTGACCAGGCAGCCGGTCTCCTCCGCGGCCCGGCGCAGCGTGAGCCGGTCGACGGGCTTGACCGAGTACAGGTCGACGACCCGGGCCCGGATTCCGTCCCGCTCCAGCGCGTCCGCGGCGGCCAGCGCCTCGTGCACGGTGACGCCGGCCGCGACCAGGGTCAGCCGGTCGTCGGCGGAGGAGCGCAGCACCTTGCTGCCGCCGATCGGGAACTCCTCGTCGGGGCCGTAGATCACCGGGCTCTCGCCGCGGGAGGTACGCAGGTACCGGACGCCCTCGCAGCCCGCCATCGCGGCGACGAGCTGGGCGGTCTGGTTGGCGTCGCAGGGGTACAGCACGGTCGAGCCGTGCACGGCCCGCATCATCGCCAGGTCCTCGAGACCCATCTGGGAGGGCCCGTCCTGGCCGATGGCGACGCCCGCGTGCGAGCCGACGAGGTTGATGCCGGCCCCGCTGATGGACGCCATGCGCACGAAGTCGTACGCGCGGGTCAGGAACGCGGCGAACGTACAGGCGTACGGCACCCAGCCGCGGGCGGCGAGGCCTACGGCGGCGGCGACCATCTCCTGCTCGGCGATGTAGCACTCGAAGTAGCGCTCGGCGTGTTCCTTGGCGAAGGCCTCCGTGCGCGTGGAGTCGCCGACCTCGCCGTCGAGGGCCACGACGTCACCGCGGCCGCTGCCGAGCGCGGCCAGCGCCTCACCGAAGGCGTTGCGGGTGGCGACCTCCTCGCCCTTGCCCCAGCGGGGCGGTTCGTAGTGGCCGGCGCGTACGGCGTGCAGCATGCGGGCGGCGGGCGGTTCGTGCACCTGGACTCGGATGTCGCGGGGGCCGCCGAGTTCGGCGATGGCCTCGTCGGCGTCGGGCAGCGGCTTGCCGTGCAGGCCCTCGCGGTCCTGGACGGCCTCGACGCCCTTGCCCTTGAGGGTGCGGGCGAGGATCGCGGTGGGCTGGCCGACGGTCGAGGCCGCCTCGCCGTAGGCGCGGTCGATCGCGTCCACGTCGTGCCCGTCGACCTCGATGGTGTGCCAGCCGAACGCCTGGAAGCGGCGGGCGTAGGCGTCGAGGTCGTGCCCGTGCCGGGTGGGTCCGCGCTGGCCCAGCCGGTTCACGTCGACGATCGCGGTGAGGTTGTCGAGATGCTCGTACGCCGCGTGTTCGGCGGCCTCCCAGACGGACCCCTCGGCCAGCTCGCTGTCCCCGCACAGCACCCACACGCGGTAGCCGCTGCGCTCCAGCCGCTTGCCCGACAGCGCGATGCCGACGCCGACGGGGAGGCCCTGGCCGAGCGAGCCGGTGGCCGTCTCGACCCACGGCAGCCTGCGCGGGGTCGGATGCCCCTCGAGCCGGCTGCCGAGCTTGCGGAAGCTCAGCAGTTCCTCGTCGTCGACGGCGCCGACCGCCTTGTAGGCGGAGTACAGCAGCGGCGAGGCGTGTCCCTTGGACAGCACGAAGCGGTCGTTGCCGGGGTGGGCGGGGCGGTCGAAGTCGTAGCGGAAGTGGCGGGCGATCAGTACGGCCACCAGATCCGCGGCGGACATCGAGGACGTCGGGTGCCCGGACCCGGCGGCAGCCGCGGCCCGCACGCTGTCGACCCTCAACTGCTGTGCAAGCTCGGTGAGTTCGGTGGTGTTCATGCGTCTCCTTCGGCGGGGGTGTCGGGACGGCGGACGGGTCCGGGAGTCTGCGCGCCCTCACCATCACGCGCCTTCCCACCCGTTTCGCCACCGGCCGGCGGGCCGGGCTGATTCTTCGCGGGCTCACCGCCGGGCCGGCTTCTGGCGGGCTCTCCGCCCGGCTGATTCCTGGCGGGCTCGCCGCCCGGCTGGTTTTTGGCAGGCTCGCCCGGCTGGTTCTCCACGGCTGCGGCGGCCTGTTCGGTCGTGTCCCTGGTGTCCTCGGCGGCGTCCTCGGCCGTGGCCGCACCCGGGCCCGAGCGGGCCCCGCTCCGGGACGAGTCCTCCGGGTGGCCCGCCACGCGGGCGAGTTCCGGAGAGGCCGTGTCGAGGGGCACCGACCAGGAGCGTACGAGGCCCAACTGGACGGCCTGGCGCGGCAGTACGGCGTCCAGGAGCCAGTCGGCGGCGACCCGGACACGGTTGCCGGGCATCGCGGCGAGGTGGTAGCCCCGGGTGACCGCGCCCGCGAGCGGGCCGGACAGCGGGACGCCGAGCGGATTGGCGGCGGCCTTGACCCCGCCCAGATCCACGACGAACCCCAGGTCCCGGTGACTGTAGGCCCGCCGCTCACCCTGGCCCAGCGACGCGGCGACGTTGCGGCCCGCGACCTTGCCCTGCCGCCACGCGTGCTGTGCCGTCATCGGGGTGTACTGGCCGGGCTTCTCCAGGTCGGGTACGGCGGCCGCGTCCCCGGCGGCGAACAGCTCGGGCCGGCCCGGCACCTGCAGGTGCGGATCGACCAGCAGCCGGCCGCGTTCCATGGGCAGCCCCATGGACTCGGCGAGCGGATCGGGCCGTACGCCCACGCACCACACCAGCGAGCGGGTGGGCACGAACTCCCCGTCGGTGAGCAGGACCCCCTCGCGCGTGGCCTCCTTCACGGAGGTGCCCATGCGCACGTCGACGCCCCGCTGGCGCAGCACGGCGTCGGCGGTGCGCGAGAGGTGTTCGTCGAGTTCGGGCAGGACCCGTTCGGCGATGTCGAGCAGCAGCCAGCGCGGCCGCATGCCCCGCCGCAGCGGATGCTTGCGGACCTGCGCGTCGGTGAACAGCTGCCCCTGCGCGGCGACCTCGGTACCGGTGTACCCCGCGCCGACCACCACGAAGGTGCAGCGCGCGGCGCAGGTCTCCGGATCGTCCGCGGCGGCGGCCAGCTCCACCTGCCGGGTCACGTGGTCGCGCAGGTACAGCGCCTCGGGCAGCCCGCGGAAGCCGTGCGCGTGCTCGGCGACGCCGGGGATGGGCAGCAGCTTGTTGACGCTGCCGGCCGCGAGCACCAGCCGGTCGTAGGCGAGAGTCCCGCCGTCGCCCTCCGGCCCGGTGTAGTGCACGGTGCGCCCGTCGAGGTCGATCGCGTCGGCCTCGCCGAGGACCAGCCGGACGCGCGGCAGGGTGCCCGAGAGGGAGACGGTGACCCTGCGCGGCTCCAGGATGCCGGCGGCGACCTGGGGCAGCAGGGGCAGGTACAGGAAGTAGTCGGTCGGATTCAGCAGGGTGACCTCGGCCCTGTGCCGCATCAGCCGGGACAGGGTGCGGGCCGTCTGGTACCCGGCGAAGCCGGCTCCGACGATCAGGATGCGGGGTCGAGCCACGGTTCGCCTCCGGCGCTCTCGCGTACGTCGTGCGGAAACTTCCGCGTCCCCCTGGTCAGGGCCGCCAAACGTGCGCCGGTTGCCGCTCCGGCCCCCGGGTACCCGGACCCGGACCACAACCGCCGACGTCGCGGAGGCACTCCCCCATGCCCGAGTACGGCTATTTCCTCTCGTGCGAGCAGTACGGTCCCGCGGAGCTGATCGAGCAGGCGCGGATGGCCGAGCAGGCCGGGTTCCAGTCGCTGTGGATCTCCGACCACTACCACCCGTGGAACGACGAACAGGGCCAGAGCCCGTTCGTGTGGTCGGTGATCGGCGCGTTGTCCGAGGCCGTGTCCTTGCCGGTGGAGACGGCGGTGACCTGCCCGACCGTGCGGATGCACCCGGCGGTGGTGGCGCAGGCCGCGGCGACCAGCGCGGTGATGACGAACGGTGCCTTCCGGCTGGGCCTCGGCTCGGGCGAGGCGCTCAACGAGCACATCCTCGGCGACCACTGGCCGCCCGCGCACGTCCGCCTGGAGATGCTGGAGGAGGCCATCCAGATCATGCGCCGGCTGTTCAGCGGCGAGGAGGTCAACCACCGCGGCCCGCACTACACGGTGGAGAACGCCCGGCTGTACACGGTGCCGGAGGAGCCCGTGCCGATCGACATCTCCGGCTTCGGGCCGGCCGCCACCAAGCTGGCGGCGCGGGTCGGCGACGGCTACATCACGATGATGCCGGACGCGGCCATGGTGGAGCAGTACCGCAAGGGCGGGGGCGGCGGGAAGCCGGTCAGCGGCGGCACCAAGGTCTGTTACGACACCGACCGGGACGAGGCCGTACGGACCGTGCACCGGCTGTGGGCGAACGAGCAGCTGCCCGGCGAACTGAGCCAGGTGCTGCCCTCCCCGAAGCACTTCGAGCAGGCGCAGCAGATGGTCACCGAGGACATGGTGCGCGAGAACCGGGTGTGCGGCGACGACGTCGACGAGCACGTGGCGGAGCTGAAACAGTTCGCGGACGCCGGTTTCGACCGGGTCTACGTCAACCAGATCGGCCCCGACCTGCGCGGCTTCTTCGACTTCTACCGGACGAAGGTGCTGCCGCAGCTCCAGCAGGCCTGAGGGGGCGGCGATGAAGCTCCAGCGGCCCGTCGTCTCCGTCTACACCGTGCCCACGGACGCCCCGGAGGCCGACGGCACCCTGTCCTGGGACTCGACGACGATGGTGATCACGGAGGTGTCGGCGGGTGACGCGACCGGCACGGGCTGGACGTACGGTCCGCCCGCCGTCGCCGACTTCCTGCGCGGACAGCTGGCCCCACTGGTCGAGGGCCGGGACGCCCTCGACATCCCGGCCACGCACGACGCGATGTGCCGCTCCGTGCGCAACGCGGGCCGCCCGGGCGTGGCCGCGGGGGCGATCTCGGCGCTCGACATCGCCCTGTGGGACCTCAAGGCCCGCCTGCTCGAACTGCCGCTGGCGCGGCTGCTGGGCGTCTGCCGGGAGGAGGTCCCGGTGTACGGCAGCGGCGGTTTCACGACGTACCACGACACGCATCTGGCCGCCCAGCTCAACGGCTGGGTGCACGGACAGCACATCCCGCGCGTCAAGATCAAGATCGGTGAGGGCTGGGGCCGGGCGGTCCCCCGCGACCTGGCCCGGATCCGTGCCGCGCGCCATGTCATCGGCGACGAGGCGGAGCTGTACGTCGACGCCAACGGCGCCTACACCCGCAAGCAGGCCGTCCGGGTGGGCCGTGCCCTCGCCGAGCACGGCGTCGGCTGGTTCGAGGAACCGGTCTCCTCCGACGACCTCACCGGCCTGCGTCTGGTGCGCGACGTCCTGGTCTGCGACGTCACGGCCGGCGAGTACGGCTACGACCTGCCCTACTTCGCCCGCATGATCGCGGCGGGCGCGGTCGACTGCCTGCAGATCGACGCGACGCGCTGCGGCGGCATCACGGAGTTCCTCCGCGCCGCCGCCCTGGCCCAGGCCCACGGCCTGGAGGTCTCCACGCACTGCGCGCCCCACGCCCACGCGGCGGCCGCCGCCTCGCTGCCCAACATCCGCCATATGGAGTGGTTCCACGACCACGTCCGCATCGAGGACATGTTCTTCGACGGAGCCCTGGACCCGACGGGCGGTTCGGTACGCCCCCTGGCCGGCGTGGGCCACGGCCTGACGCTCCTGACCGACGAGGTGACGCAGTACCGGGTCGGCTAGGGCCTGTCGTTCGGATCAGCTCGGCGTCGCGGGGCCTGGCACGCCCATCTGCCGCGTTGTCGTCACTCGCCGACGTTCCGCGTCGACTCCCTCCTCCGCCTTGCGGCTGCACGCACCAGGCCCCGCTCGACTCGGCCGCAACGCACCGCCCCCTGCAGCCGACCTGATCCAAACGACAGACCCTAGCTCCGCCCTAGTGGCGGACCAGGCGGGTCAGTCTGCGGGCGGCCAGGACTGCGGCGCCGGCGGTCAGGGCCGCGCCGGCCCGGGTGCGGTTGCGGGAGATCCAGTCCTGCGGGCTGCTCCCGTGGGACTCCTCGTCGAACCGCCCGTGGGACCCGAAGTCCCGACCGTGCGGGCCGTCCACGGGTGTCCACAGGTTGGCGGACTCGCCGTGCTCGCCCTTGTCCTGCTGGGACTCGAACCCGGTCCGTGCCAGGTACCGGTCCAGCGCCCCGGGGGCCACCGCGTTGGCGATCAGGGTGGCCACGGTGGAGCCGCCCACCCAGTACTCGCGGCGCCGGCCGTGCGAGGCGGCGTGCACGATCGCCCGTCCGGCGACCTCGGGCTGGTAGACGGGGGCCACCGGCCGGGCCTGACCCGGCATCCGGCTGAGCACCCAGTCGAACTGCGGGGTGTTGACGGCGGGCAGCTGCACCATCGTCGTGCGCACACCGCTGCGGGAGTGCAGCAGCTCGCAGCGCAGCGACTCGTTGAACCCCTGGATGGCGTGCTTGGCGCCGCAGTACGCCGACTGCAGCGGGATGCCGCGGTACGCCAGCGCGGAGCCGACCTGCACGATCGTGCCGCGGTCACGCGGCAGCATGTGGCGCAGGGCGGCCCTGGTGCCGAACACGTAACCCAGGTAGGTCACTTCGGTGACCCTCTTGAACTCGTCCGGGGTGATCTCGGTGAACGGCGCGAAGACCCCGGCGAAGGCGTTGTTGACCCAGACGTCGATGTGCCCGAAGGTGTCGACGACCTGCTGGGCCGCGTCGTCGACGGCCTTGGCGTCGGCCATGTCCACGGGGACGACCAGCGCCTCGCCGCCGGCGCGCTGCACCTCGTCGGCGGCCGCGGCGAGCCCCTCGCGTCCCCGGGCCAGCAGGGCGACCCGGTCGCCCCGGGCGGCGAAGGCCACGGCCGTGGCCCGGCCCACGCCGCCGCTGGCGCCGGTCACCACGACCGTCCGGGGGCTCCCGGGTACCTGCACTCCCCAGCGCTTGCGCACTCGCGTCATCCCCGGTGGTGCGGCAGCTCGGGATCGATGTTCTCCTGCGTGGGCGCCGGTGTCCCGGGCACGCCGGTCGCCGGCATTCCGGCCACGGGCGCGCCGCTCGCGCCGGCCGCGCCGCCGGGCGCCACGGGCGGCACGGGCGGGTACGGCGGAGTGGCGCCGTGGGTGCGGTCGCGCTCGGTGGCGCCCGCCATCTCCGCCGCGTGCTCCGGGGTGGGCCGGGACGCGGAGGGACGGGCCGCGCTGCGCAGGGCGTAGGCGACGACGCCCAGGATCACCGCGGTGATCAGCGCGGCGGCCCAGTCGGGCAGAGCGGTCGCGAGCGCCAGACCGACGGCGAGGGCGACGGCCGCTCCCGCGTAGAGGGCCACGGCGCCGGACGCGCCGTACAGCATGGCCCTGCGGCGCTGCTTGCGAGTCTGTTCACGCAGCTCGTCGCGCACGGTCTCGCGCGCCACCTGCGCCAGCTCGTCGACCAGGTGCTTGTCCAGATGCTCCAGATGATCCAAGCCTTCCATGACCGCCGGGTACCCGTACGCCCGTACGCATAACGCGGTCCGTCACGGCCGGAAAGCAGCGCGTCAGCCCCAGGGCGCCGGGTACCCGCCCGGCTCGCACGGCGAAACCCTCACAAACAACCCATCACAGGAGTCACAGCGATGACGGAGCGCACCGACGTGGTGGAGCTGCTCAAGGAGCAGCACACCCGGATCCGAGAGCTGTTCGACGAGGTGGCGAACACCAAGGGCGAGGACCGGAAGCGGCACTTCCACGATCTCGTCCGGCTCCTCGCGGTGCACGAGACCGCCGAGGAAGAGGTCGTCCACCCCTTCGCGCGCAGGAACATCGACGGCGGTGAACTGGTCGTCAAGGACCGGATCGAGGAGGAGGAGAGGGCCAAGCAGGCCCTTTCCCGGCTGGATGACATGGATCCGGACTCGCCCGAGTTCCTGAGCGAGTTCGCGGCCCTGCGCCAGGACGTCCTCGCGCACGCCGACAACGAGGAGCGGTACGAGTTCGCGCACTTCGCGCGGGTCGCCGACCGCGGCAGGCTGGAGGCCCTGGCCCGCGCGGTGCGGGCGGCCGAGGCGCTGGCACCGACCCGGCCGCACCCGGGCACCGACACCGCCCTGAAGAACGTGGCCGTGGGGCCGATGGCGGCCGTCATCGACCGCACCCGTGACGTCGTACGCAAGGCGATGGGCTGACCCACGCCCGAGTGGCGGCCGGGAGCGGGGTGATCACCGGAACGGATCACCTCACCCGGCCGTCCCAACTAGGCTCGTCGGCATGGACATTCTGGGAGCCACGCTGCGTATCTGCGTCGACGACCTGGAGACCGCGGTCCCCTTCTACGAACGCCTCGCGGGCGGCCCCGCCCTCCGCTTCGAACGAGGTGGCGTGCAGGTGGCCGCGGTCGGCTGCTTTCTGCTGATGAGCGGGCCCGAGGCCGAGCTGGAGGTGCTGCGCAAGGTCGCGGCGACGATCGCGGTGAAGGACCTCGACGAGGCCCACCGGGTGCTCACCGAGCTGGGCGCCCGCATCGTCGCCGGGCCGCTGCCGACACCGGGGGGCCGCAACCTGATCGCGATGCACCCGGACGGCACGGTGTACGAGTACGCGGACCGCAACGCGTAACGCCCCTCACGCCTCCGGCGGCCGCATGCGGAAGTCGTAGTGCGCCGGGAGCGGTTCGTCGCTCAGCCTCGCCCACAGCCGGCCGATCGTCTCCGCCCCCTCCCGCAGGTCGGCGACCTCGAAGCCGGCGCGGAAGATGTCCCGCGCCTCCTCGGGCCCGCCCTCCCCGAGCAGTAGCCCGGCCTCGATCAGCCGGAACCTGCCGCGCCGCCGGACGGCCGGCTGGAGCCGGTCCCACACGGCGCGCGCCTGCGCGGTGCGTCCCACGGCGAGCAGTGCCTCGATCGCCTCGCGGCCCAGCGCGGCCGTGGCCGCCGTCCACGACTCGCCGTTGTCGCGCCGCTCGGCGCACAGGTCGTCGAAGGCCTCCGTGTACCGGTCGGCGGCCCGCTCGGGATTGCCGCTCACCTGGTCGGCGACGGCCAGGCAGCGCAGCAACGGCCACAGTGACGGGGAGAGTTGCAGTGCCCGCTCCCAACTGCGCACGGCCTGCGCCCGGTCGCCGGCATGCCACTGGGCGACGCCCAGGTGGTATTCGGTGAGGGGGGTGGCCGGCGCGGTCTCCAGCATGTCCCGCCAGTGCGGGGCGACGAGCGTCTGACCGGGCGGCCGTACCCGGCGCGGCTCGGGGAGGTACCCGGCGCGCAGGAGGTGCAGCCAGGGCGCCTGGGCGTCGCCGAGTGCGGACTCCTCGAAGGGCGTGCCGGGCAACTTGTAATCGGCGCGCAGCACTTCGAGGGCGCCCCAGCCGGAGCCCGTGGCGAGGATCCCGTCCGGTTCGGTGTCGGCGCACGGCTTCCAGGCGGCGTACGCGGCGTCGACTCCGGCGCGCGGCAGGGCCGCTTCGAGGCGGGCCTCCACCTCGCCGGCGGTCGGCGGCGAGTTCAGCGGACCGTACGCCTCCAGCCACGACACCTCGCTCTCCGCGTCCAGTCGTACGTGCTCCAACTGGGTGCGGGCGAGGCCCGCCTGGATCTCCAGGTAGCCGTCGGTGCCGGGTTCGGTGAGCCACTGCTGCCAGCGGCGGCCGCCGGGCGCCTTGCCCCAGATGAAGAGCTTGCGCCCGCGCAGCGCATCGGTGGAGGTCTGCACCAGCCCGTGCCCGTCCTCGTCGAGCGCGGCGACCCAGCGGCGGCGCTCCTCGGGCAGGTCGTAGAAGTAGTCGGCGGCGTACGGGTGTTGCTCGATCTCCGCGTGGGTGGGAGCGGGCACCTTCCGCAACCGGTGTTCGTAGCCGAAGTGCCAGGCCTCGTCCGCGGGCACGAGGACCCGGCGCGTCTCGGGGACGGCGATGTTGGACCACCAGTACGTCGGCACCGGCCTCTGGTGGGGGTTGCGGACGCGGACGCCGACGTAGAGGAAGTCGGAGCGGTCCGGCAGCCAGAGGTCGACCTGGAAGGGGAGGTCGCGCAGGCGCTCCCACTCCCACAGCCGGAGCATCTCGCCGCCGTCGGGGGCGGCGACGCGGGCCGCGTGCAGGGGTGCGCAGGACAGGGTCGTGTGGCCGGTGGCGCCGATGTTCCATTCGATGCCGCCGGAGAACCAGGCGCCGTTGAGGGCGAAGGCGGCCGGCTGGAACACGGGGTTGCGGTACAGCAGTTCGCGACCGGTCGGCTTGTGCACAAGGGAGGCGACACGGCCGCCGAGGCCCGGCAGGACGGTGGCGCGCAGCCGGTCGTTCTCGATCACGAGGGCGTCGATGTCACATGGCTCGCGGGAGCGCCCGTACTGGTCGCGCACCCGCACCGGCAGCAGGCTGCGCAGTGGCTCGTAGCCGGCCTGACGCGCCATGTCACGCGGCAGTTCGTCGCGTTCGCGGTCCTCGATGCGGTGTACCTCGTGCGGGAGCCGCAGTGGGGGCAGCGGATTGTCCGGGCCCAGCTCCGCCGCCGGCATGGTCAGTACCTCACGTCGGATCGTCGTCACGATCACCATGGAAGCCGCTGACCGGTGATCCGGCCAGGGGAGCTACCGGTCAGGATTGCGCAAAGGCCGCCCCGTGGGTCATCCCGTCATCTCGACGGTGATCGCCCACCGCTCGTGGTCGCGCCACGCCCCGTCGATGAAGAGCATGTCCGGGGAGAAGCCCTCCAGGCGGAAGCCGCAGGAGCGGGCCAGGGCGATCGAGGAGGTGTTGTCCGGCTGCACGTTGATCTCCAGGCGGTGCAGTCGCATCGGCCCGAACGCGTGACCCACCACCAGCCGCAGTCCCTCCCGCATCAGCCCGCGGCCGGCGGCGTGCGCGAAGGCGCCGTAGCCGAGCGCGCCGCACTGGAAGCCGCCCTCGACGATGTTGTTGATGTTGATGAACCCGGCGATGGCGCCGTCGTCCTTCTCGCACACCAGGAACCCGGCCTTGGTCGGGTCCTCGATCAGCCGCCCTGCGTAGGCGGTGTACGCGTTCGCGGTGTCCGGCGGGAACAGCCACGGATGGTGCAGGTCCTTGCTCTCCCGGGCCCGCGCGGTGAACTCGGTGCCGTCCCCGTAGGTGAAGTGGCGTATCCCCACCCGGGGCCCCTCGGCGAGATAGCGGGAAGCGCTGTGCGGCATCCGGCCAGCCTACGTCGGGCCGGCTCCGGTCAGCGCAGCGCGGGCTCGTCCAGGGTCAGCGTGGCCGCGTCGGCGTCGAGCGCCGCGGCCGCCCCGAAGGGGATGGTCAGGGCGCCCGCGCAGTGCCCGAATCCGAACCCCTCGACGACCGGGACGCCGAGCCCGCCGAGCCGTTCGACGAGCAGCGGACGCACCCTCTCGTACGGCTCGCACTGCTCCCACGACCCGAGCAGCACCCCCCGCACCCCGTCCAGCCAGCCCGCGCGCCCGAGCTGGGTGAGATAGCGGTCCAGGCGGTACGTCTCCTCGCCGACGTCCTCCAGGCACAGCAGTCCGCCGCGGGCGCCGGGCCGGGCCTGCGGGGTGCCCAGTTCGGCGGCGAGCAGGCACAGGCAGCCGCCGAGCGTGACGCCCCGCGCCCGCCCGGGAACCAGGGTGCTGCCGCCCGAGGTGATCGTGCGGACGGACTCCGGCGCGAAGAGGGTGGCCTTGAGGTGTTCCTGCGCGCGGGCGTTCTTGATGAAGTCGACGCCGGCCGCCATCGGCCCGTGCAGCGTGACCAGGCCGAGCCGGGCGGCGAACGCCTCGTGCAGCACGGTGACGTCGCTGAAGCCGACGAGCACCTTCGGCCCGGCCGCCCGCATCGCCTCCCAGTCGAGGAGGTCGACCATCCGCTGCGCGCCGTAACCGCCCCGCGCGCACAGCACCGCGTCCACCGAGGGGTCGCACCAGGCGGCCTGCAGATCGGCTGCGCGGTCGGCGTCCTCACCCGCGAGGTAGGTCAACTCCCCGTGCCGGTCGAGCACATGGGCTCCGACGACCGGATCGAGATCCCAGCCCCGCAGCACGTCGAGGCCGGTCTGCAGCCGCTCCTCGGGCACCGGTCCGCTGGGCGCGACGACGGCGACACGGGCGCCGGGGGCGAGCCGGGACGGCCGGACGAGTTGTCGTACCGCTTCTCTCACTTGGACAGCTCCAGGGTCGCAACACCACGCGGATTGAGCCCGAACACCTGCGCGTACAGGGACAGTTCGGCCTCCATGCAGCGGATCATGGTGTCGGCGCGCCGGAAGCCGTGCCCCTCGCCCTCGAAGGCGATGTAGGCGTGCGGCACCCGCTGCGCGCGGATCCGCTCCAGGAACCGTTCGCACTGCGCGGGCGGGCAGATCACGTCGTCCAGGCCCTGGAGCAGCAGGAACGGCACGGTGACGCGGTCGGCGTGCTCCGTGGGCGAGCGTTCCGCGTACCGTCCGGGCACCTCGGCGAGCGGTCCGACCAGCGACTCCAGATACCGCGACTCGAAGTCGTGGGTCTCCCCCTCGGCCCAGGCGGCGAGGTCGAGGACGGGGTAGATGATCGTGCCGCAGGCGTAGACATCGGTCTGGGTGAGCGAGGCGGCCGTGGTCCAGCCGCCCGCGCTGCCGCCGCGGACGGCGAGCCGGTCCCGGTCGGCGGTGCCCTCGTCGGCCAGGGCGAGGGCGACGGCCGCGCAGTCCTCGACGTCGACGACACCCCACTGCTCGCGCAGCCGCTCCCGGTACTCGCGGCCGTACCCGGTCGAACCGCCGTAGTCGACCTCGGCGACCCCGATGCCGCGGGAGGTGAAGTAGGCGATGGACAGGTCCAGGACGAGCGGTGATCTGCTGGTGGGGCCGCCGTGCGCCCAGACGACGTACGGCGGCAGCTCGTCGCCGGGCGGGACGCAACCGGGGTTGTGGGGCGGGTAGATGTGGGCGTGGATGTCGCGTCCCGCGGGCCCGGTGAAGGTGCGGATCTGCGGCTCGGGGTAGTGGGCGGGGTCCACGGCGTCCTCGTGCTCGGCGCCGACCACCCGGGCCCGTCCGGTCCGGGTGTCCAGCTCGACCACCTCGTAGGCGCTGCGCGGGCTCGCCCCGACGGAGACGACCCGCTCGCCGTGCACCGCCAGCGTGGGCGCGAACTCGGTCCAGGGACCGGCCGCGTCGACGATCTCGCCGGTCTCCGGGTCGAGTACGCCGAGGGCGGTGGCGCCACGGCCGTGCACCACGGCGACGAGCCCGTTCTCCAGCGGGGCGAACCAGCGGTGGCCCAGTTTCCACAGCGGCCCGGCGAACTCCTCCTCGCGGGGGCACAAGGGTGTGCCGTCGCGGTAGAGGTTCCACCAGCCGGTGCGGTCACTCACGTACAGCAGGGACCCGTCGGCCGCCCAGTCGGCCTGCGCGATCGACTCCCGCGGCCCGCCGGCGACGTTCCGCGGCGGGCCGAGCGTGCCGTCGTCCAGGACCTCGGCGACGACCAGCTCGGTGCCGTCCCACGGCATCCGCGGATGGTCCCAGACGAGCCAGGCGGCGCGGCGTCCGTCGGGCGAGATCCGGGGGCCCGTGACGAACCGGTGCGCGTCGTCGCCGAGTTCGCGTACGGCGTCGCGGTCCTGCGCGGCCGAGCCGTCCAGTGGTACGGCGGCCAGGACCCGGCGTACGTCGGTGGGACCGTCGCCGGTGAACTCCTCCAGGACGCACCACACTTCGCCCCGGTCAGGCAGCAGCCGCGGCTCGGCCCAGCGCAGTCCGCCGCCGACGGGCGACAACGGCGTCAACGGCCGCGGTTCGCCACCGGGTTCGTACCGATAGAGCCGCTGGTCGGCGAAGTTCACGAACACCACGACCGGGCGGCCGTCCAGGACCGCGCCGGCCCAGGGGTGTCCGCCGTACTCGATGACCCGGCTGCGCACGTTCCACGGCGCGGGCAGCACCGACTCCTCGCGGCCGTCGGCCCGTCTGCGCACCAGGGTGCGCCGGCCGCCCTCCTCGGGCCGGGGCTCGGTCCACCACGCCTCGTCACCGACGAAGCCGACGTACTCGGGGTGCCCGTCGTGCGCGGCGGCGAGCGCCGCGTCGATGGGTGAGGGCCAGGAACCGTACGGCAGCGTCTGCACGTCTCCTCCGACTCGCCTAGGCCGTGCGCAGGAACCGGTCGAGTACCCGGACGCCGAAGTGCAGTGCCTCCACGGGCACCCGCTCGTCGACGCCGTGGAACATGGCCTGGTAGTCGTACCCCTCCGGCAGCTTCAACGGGGTGAACCCGTAGCCGGTGATGCCGAGCCGGGAGAACTGCTTGGCGTCCGTGCCGCCCGACATGCAGTACGGCACCACGTGGCCCTCGGGTGCGAACTCCTCGACGGCCGCCCGCATCCGGGCGTAGGTCGGCGAGTCCACGGGGGCGTGCAGGGCGACCTCGCGATGGTGGTACTCCCAGTCGACGTCCGGTCCGGTCAGCCGGTCGAGGGTGGCGCGGAACTCGTCCTCGCCGCCAGGCAGATACCGTCCGTCGACGTACGCGACGGCCTCGCCCGGGATCACGTTGACCTTGTAACCGGCCTCCAGCATGGTCGGGTTGGCGCTGTTGCGAACGGTCGCCTCGACGAGCTCGGCGGCCGGTCCGAGCTTGTCCAGGAGCGCGTCGACGTCGTCGAGCCCGCCGTCGATGCCGTAGAGCGCGGCGAGTTCGGCCAGCGCGGCCCGTACGGTCGGGGTCGGCCGCAGTGGCCACTCGTGCTCGCCGATGCGGGTGACCGCGGCGGCGAGGCGGGTGACGGCGTTCTCGGCGTTCACCTTGGAGCCGTGCCCGGCGCGCCCGCGTGCGGTGAGCTTCAGCCAGCCGGTGCCGCGCTCGCCGGCGGCGATCGGATAGAGCTGCCGGCCGCTGCCGTCGTGGAAGGTGAACGCGCCCGACTCGCTGACGCCCTCGGTGCACCCCTCGAAGAGGCCGGGGTGCTCGTCGGCGAGGAAGCCGGAGCCGTCGCGGGCGCTGTCCTCCTCGTCGGCGGTGAAGGTGACGACGACGTCCCGCCGGGGCCGGACTCCCTCGCGCGCCCACTGCCGCACCACGGCGAGGATCATCGCGTCCATGTTCTTCATGTCGACCGCGCCGCGCCCCCACACGACCCCGTCGCGGATCTCGCCGGAGAAGGGGGGCACGCTCCAGTCCCCGGCCCGGGCCGGGACGACGTCCAGGTGACCGTGGAGCAGCAGCGCGTCGGCGGACGGGTCGCTGCCCTCGACGCGGGCGACGACGTTCGTGCGCCCTTCGGTCCGCTCCAGCAGGACGGGTTCGAGACCCGCCCCGGCCAGCTGCTCGGCCGCGTACTCGGCGGCGGGCCGCTCCCGGCAGTCGCCGCCGCCCCGGTTGCTGGTGTCGATCCGGATCAGGTCGGAGGTGAACCGGACCACCTCGTCCAGTGCCTGCTGGTCAGCCATACTGCTCCTCCACCGCGGCCGAGACGATCGTGGTGACCGCCTTGAAGGTACGGATGCCCTCGTACATGGTCCCGCTGGTGTACGCCACCTTGCGCTCCCCGATCCGGTCCACGCCGGGCACGACGGTGGCGGCCATGGCGAGATGCTCGGCGTCGAACTCCAGGGCGATGGTGAACGGGCCCGCTCGCAGCGGTTCGTGACGGACCGCCAGCCGGGCCGCCTCCTTGGCCGCGGCGCGGATGTCGGCGGCGGTCCTGGCCGGCGTGCGGCACACGGCCGCGTACCGCGAGACATGGTCCTTGACGGCGACCTTCAGCGCCTCCGGCGCGTACCCGAGGGCGTCCTCGCAGGCCACGTCGTCGCCGGTGACGAGGACGACGGGCACCCCGTACTCGGCGACGACGTGCGCGTTCAGCAGTCCCTCGCTGGCTCTGACGTCGTTCAGCCACACCCCGGTGATGGAGTTGGCGAGGTAGGTGTGGGCGAGGACGCCTTCCGCGCCGGCGCCGGCGTGGTAGCCGACGAACGCGATCCCGTCCACGTCGCCGTGCTGCACGCCCTCCACCATGGACAGCGACTTGTGCCGTCCGGTGAGCATCTGCGTCCGCTCGTCGAGCCGTTCCAGGAGCAGGTTGCGCATGGTCCAGTGGGCCTCGTTGACGACGACCTCGTCCGCCCCGCCGTCGAAGAACCCCAGCACGGCCGCGTTCACGTCGGAGGTGAACATCGAGCGGCAGCGCTCCCACTGCGGTGTCCCCGGCAGCACGTCGGCCGGCCAGGTGACGCCCGTGGCACCTTCCATGTCGGCGCTGATCAGGATCTTCATGATGCGCCACGTTACGCGCCGGGACGGGTCCGGTTCCAGGACTCGCTGCTTCGGAGGAGCCCCGGGTTGCGCCGGCGGGCGCGGCGGCGTCGGATGGGAGTTCCGTCGATGCCGAAGGCGAGGGCCCATGACGAAGCACGATCCGGCGGCGGACGACCGGCGTCCCGGCGGCCGGCGCTGGCCGTGTGCCCGGTGCATCTGGGGCCGTGCCTGCTGATGGCGGGCGATGTGCTGTGGCCGCCGCGGATCTCACTGGTGCGCTGACGCGGCGCCCTCAGCCCGCGCGGCCCGCCACCAGCCACTTCGAGGGCAGCTCGATCCGGGTGCCGTCGACGGTGAACTCGGTCGTGACGAGGGGCAGTTCACCGGCCGCCAGTACCGTGAGGCCGGCCGCCTCCAGATAGCCGGGCACGTCGTCGTCGGCGACCTCACCGGGTGCGAGGCCGTGCCGGAAGACCGGTGCCAGCTTGGGCGGCGGGCCGGAGGGGCTCTGCGCCAGGCCCAGCAGGACGGGCTTGGCGGTCTCGGACAGCTCGACGAGGAAGGCACGCCCCCGCTCGCCCACGAGCGTGGCTATGCCGTCCGCCATGGCCTGCCGGTCGTCGGGTTCGGTCTGGTGCAGGACGCCGCGCATGTAGACGTTGGCGTCGCCGAGTTCCGCGTGCAGCGCCTCGGTCTCGTTCTTCTCCACGGCGTCCAGCACCCGGTAGGTGGCCTGGCCCGCGGGGTCGGCGTACCGGGCATGCTCCACGGCGGCGGGCGACAGGTCGGCGCCCACCACGTGCCGGAAGCGGTCGGCGAGGAAACGGGTCTGGGTGCCGTTGCCGCAGCCCAGGTCCACCATGGCCAACCCCGAGTCGACCAGATGGGGCGCGAACAGGCCGAGATGGACGCCGGCGGTCAGGGCCGGTTCCGCGTCCCAGAAGACGGCCCCCTCGTCCTCGGGGGCCTCACGCCAGAAGCCCTCCCAGGCCTCCCGGTACCTGCTCGTCACACTCATGTCCGACTCCCCAGGGTGCGCCGCGAACCCGTCCCGAGTGACGGGCCAGTACGGTCTACCGCGCCCCCGGCACGGCTACAAGCGCGTGACGCATTCCTTCACGCCGCTTTCGACACCTGTGCGCCCGTGGCGCGACGCACGCCGTCCTGTGGTGCGTGAGTGACCGGTGGGCCGTCAGCGCCGGGGCAGTGTCAGCTCGAACCACACGGTCTTGCCGGTCGTCGTACGGCTGGTGCCCCACTCGCGCGCGAGGGTGCTCACCACGCGCAGTCCGCGCCCGGAGTCGTCGCCCGGTCCGGCGCTGAGGAGGGTCGGCAGTTCGTGGTCGTCGTCGTCCACTTCGCACAGCAGGGTGTCGCCGCGGACCAGACGCAGCAGGACCGGCCGGCGGTGGGAGTGCCGTACGGCGTTGGTGACGAGTTCGCTCACCAACAGCTCGGTCTGGGCGGCGAGTTCGGCCAGCCCCCAGTCGTAGAGCTGTTCGCGGACCACGGCACGCGCGCGTGAGACCTCGACCGGGTCGAGGGAGAGCCGCCACTCGGCGACGTCGTCGGCGTCGATGCCGTTGAGCCGGGCCATCAGGAGGGCGACGTCGTCCTTGCGGCCGCCGCGGCCCGCTGCCGAGAAGGTCGCGGCGAGGGCGCGGATGATGGCGTCGCAGGCGTCGTCCATCGACGCGGCCGGGTGGGCCGCGGACTCGCTGAGGGTCGCCAGGCCCACGCCGATGTCCTCGCCGCGCACCTCGACCAGCCCGTCGGTGCACATCACGATCCGGTCGCCGGGCTCCACGCGCACGCGTACCGCCTCGAACGGCACCCCGCCGACGCCGATGGGCGCGCCGGTCGGCAGATCGAGCAGCTCGCTGCGGCCGTCCTCGGCCCGCACCAGCACCGGCGGGATGTGTCCGGCGTTGGCGAGGTGCAGTTCGCTCGCGATCGGGTCGTAGACGGCGTACAGACAGGTCGCGAGGTAGTTGTCGCCGAGGCGCTGGGCGAGGTCGTCGAGGTTGCGCAGGAGCTGGGCGGGCGGCAGGTCGAGGGCGGCCATGGTCTGCACGGCGGTACGCAACTGGCCCATCATCGCGGCCGAGTTGAGGCCGTGGCCCATGACGTCGCCGACGACCAGGGCGGTGCGGGCGCCGGGCAGTTTCACGGAGTCGAACCAGTCGCCGCCGACGCGTCCCAGCAGGGTACCGGGCAGGTAGCGGGTGGCGATGTCGCAGCCCGGCATGCGCGGCGGGATGTGCGGCAGCATGCTGTCCTGGAGGGTCTCGGCGACGCTCTCCTGGTAGGTGTACATGCGCGCGTTGTCGAGCACGAGGCCCGCGCGGGCGGCGAGTTCGGCGCCGGTGACGCGGTCCATGTCGTTGAAGACGGGCCGCTCCGGGTGACGCAGCAGGATCATGAAGCCCAGGACGACGTTGCGTGCCTTCAGGGGTACGACCAGCATCGACCGGTGGTTGATCAGCGGCCGGATGTCCCGCTTCTCGAACTGCGAGGCGATGGCGTGGCCCATCTCCTCGCTGATGCGCGGCACCAGGACGGGCTCGCCGGTGGTCATGCACTGGAAGAACGGTGTGTGCGCCGGGAAGGGCATGGCCTCGCCGACCGGCACGACGTCGTCCCAGCGGCCCGGCTCGTCGGTGTGTTCCACGGCCACCCGGTGCCACATGGTGGTGGTGTCGGGGATGCCCTCGGGGAACCCCTCGCCGGCGACGACCTGTTCGCGCAGATAGGTGCCGGCGACGTCGGTGAAGCGGGGTACGACGGCACGGCTGACCTCGAGGATCGTCGTGGCCAGGTCGAGGGAGGTGCCGATGCGGCCACTGACCTCGTTGAGGAACTCCAGGCGCTCGCGTACGGCGGCGTACTCCAGGTCCTCGCCGTCGTCGGCGAGTTCCCGCGGTATCGGTAATCCTTCGGCGACGGCGCGCGCGGCGCGCTCGCGGCGGGCCCGGCGCTGCGCGCGCCGGGGCACACCCCAGTCGGGGGTGACGGGCACCCGGTCGTTCTGGCTGAACTCCAGTACGGGGTAGCCCAGTTCGAGGACCTGCGCGACGATCCGGGCGCTCTCGCCGACGCTCATGCTGGGCAGGATCTCGGGCAGCCGACCTGCCAGCTCCTCGGCCCCGGGGAAGTCGGTGTGCAGGGCGAAGCCGGGCGCGATCCGTTCGAAGGCCGGGTCGTCGTCGGGTTCGTCCCGGTGGAGCCGCGCGGTGTCGGCGGCGAGCACGAGCAGCCGCTCCCGGCCGGGGCCCACCAGTGGGTACGCCCACCACAGCACGTCGACGCGGCCCGGCTCGCCCCGCCCGGGGACGGTCAGGCGGGCGCGGCCCGCTGCCGGGTAGGAGAACCTGCCGTCCAGCGACGACTCGAGGCCGGGGCCGAGTCCGTCGTAGGCCGCGAACGCCCCGTACTCCGGGATGTCCTCCTCCTCGGGCAGCACGCCGGAGACCGGCAGCAGGTCGACGGCCGCGCGGCCGATCGCCTCCTCCTTGGGGACGCCGAACAGACGGCGTGCGCCGGTGCTCCAGTGGGAGACGAGGCCGCCGCGGTCCACGACGACCACGGCCAGCGGGACCCGGCCGGTCGCGCCATGGCCGTCCGCCGCGCCGTTCCCGGTTCCGAGGCTGGGAGGTGTGTCCCTCTCGGTGCCACGGTCAGCGCCACTTTCCATGGCCCAGGCCCTCTCTCCCCATGGCTCGGCAAGATCTGTGCCGCCTGCTCCACCGTACGGCTCCCGCCGGTGGCGGTGTGCGGCAATGCGCGAATTGATGCCCGGCGCGACTGCCCGCGCGCGGGGGGCGCACACCGGGGCCCGGTCAGTCCTCGTGGCCCAGCTGCAGGTCGCGCTCGGTACGGCCGCCGCCGGCCACCTGGAGCACGGTGGCGACCGGCGGGTAACCCGAGGCGATGACGGTGTACTCGCCGGTCGCCAGGTCGACGAAGCGGAAGGTGCCGTCCGCTCCGGTGGTGAGCGAGTCGACGACGTTCCCCGCCGCGTCGAGCAGTGTCACGCGCGCGTCCTCCACGAGCCGTCCGCCGCTCGCGCGGACGGTGCCGCGCAGCAGCGCGCCGCCGGCCAGTTCGATGTCCTGGCGGGTCTCGCGGGCGGCCTGGACGGTGACCGGGAGCGCGACCGGGCGGTAGGTGTAGGCGCTGGCGGCCAGGGTGTACTCGCCGGCGACGAGTTCGGTGACGAGGTAACCGCCCTCGCGTCCGCTGCGGGTGGTGGCGACGACCTCGCCGTGCACGTTGGTGAGGGTGACCGTGGCGTCCGGTACGGGTGTCCCGTCGGCGGTGCGCACCTGGCCGGCGAGGCGTCCGGCGCCGCCCAGGACGATGTCCAGCTCGACGGGGCGCTCGCCGACGGTGACGGTGACGGCCTGGGGCTGGTGGCCGCCCGCGGCGGCGATGAGCACGTACGAGCCCGTGCCGGGCGTGGACAGCGCGTACCGGCCGTCCTCGCCGCTCGCGCCCCGGCCGATCTGCTGCCCGGTCACGTCGATCAGGGTGAGCGCCGCGCGGGCCACACCGGTCCCGTCGGAGTGCTGCACCGTGCCGCAGACGGGGATGCCGCCCATGTGCGGCGAGCGGACCCGCGGGACCCTGGCGTCCGCGGTCGCCGGGTCCGTTTCGGCTGCGTTGTGGGACACCAGTGGTTTCTCCTTGAGGAAGAAGGCGAAGAGCACACCGAGGGCGAGCACCGGGACGAGATAGAGGAAGATGCGGGGCATGGCGTCGGCGTACGCCCGGATGTAGTCCTCCCGCAGAGGTGCGGGCAGCGCATGCACGAGCTGCGGGGTGAGGGACTGCGGGTCGGGGAGCCGGGCGCCCGCGCCCGTGGGGAGGCGTTCGTCGAGCGCGTCGGCGAGCCGGCCGGCGAAGAGGGTGCCGAAGACCGCGGCGCCGACACTGCCGCCGATCTGCCGGAAGTAGTTGTTCGCGCTGGTCGCCGTGCCGAGGTCCACGGGGCGCACGGAGTTCTGCACGGCGAGGATCAGGACCGGCATCACCATGCCGATGCCGGCGCCGAGGACGGTCATCCAGAGGCTGTACTGCAGCCGGGGCGTGTCGGCCTGGAGGCGGGACAGCAGCCACATGCCGACGCAGGAGACGGCGCTGCCGAGCACGGGACAGGCCTTGTAACGCCCGGTGTGGCTGATGAGCCGGCCGCAGACGACGGATGCGCCCACGATGCCGCCCATCATGGGCAGCATGAGCAGACCCGACTCGGTGGCGCCGGCCCCGTCGACCATCTGCAGGTACGTCGGCAGGTAGCCGGCCGCGCCGAACAGCGCCACCCCGGTCACCAGGCCGACCAGGCCGGTGACGACGAAGACGGGGTCCCTGAACAGCCTGAGCGGGATGAGGGGTTCGGCGGCGAAGTGCTCGGCCACGAGGAAGAGGACGGCGGCGACCGCGGCCCCGGCGCCCAGGCCGAGGATCGTCCGCGAGCGCCACGCGTACTCGGTGCCGCCCCAACTGGTCAGCAGTACCAGGCAGGTGGAGACCGCGGTCAGCAGCAGGGCGCCCGTGACGTCGATGGACCGTCGGCCTCGCGGCTTCGGCAGTTTGAGTACGGCGGTGACGACGACGAGGGTGACGAGTCCGAAGGGGACGTTGAAGTAGAAGCACCACCTCCAGGAGAGGTGGTCGGTGAAGTAGCCGCCCAGCAGAGGGCCGGCGACCGACGCGAGCCCGAAGGCAGCGCCGATGAGTCCCATGAAGCGGCCGCGCCGCCTCGGCGGCACGATGTCCGCGATGATCGCCTGCACGCCGGTCATCAGGCCGCCCGCGCCGACGCCCTGGACGGCTCGGAAGGCGATCAGCTGGTCCATGGACTGCGCGCGGCCGGCGAGTCCGGCTCCGATCACGAAGACGACGATGGCGAACTGGAAGACGCCCTTGCGGCCGAGGAGGTCGCCGAGCTTGCCGTAGACCGGCAGTCCGACCGTGGCCGTGAGCAGGTAGGCGGTGATCGCCCAGGACATCCGGTCGAGGCCGTGCAGCTCACCGACGATACGGGGCAGCGCGGTGGCGACGATCATCTGCTCCAGGGCGGCGAGCAGCAGCGCCGGCATCAGCCCGAGGAAGACCAACCGCACCCGGCGCGGGCTCAGTTCGGCCGTCGCCGCCGGTGCCGGGGCATCGGTCCGCGCGGGCGCCGCCTCCTCGTGCGCCAGAGTGGTCCCGCCCACGTACCGCTCCCCTCGTCGCGCCTGCCGCACAATTCCCGCGTAAGCGACAACTGCGAGCAAACGCGGCGAGTTACGGAATGCGGGCACGCCGAGCGGAGATCCACTCAAACCGGTGAGAGCACCGGTGCCGGGAGCCACGAGGGGCAACGCCCCCCGTTCACCGCCGACTTACTTCTCCACCTCGGCGGCGAGCTTCGCGAGCACCGCGTCGTAGATACGGCCGAGGCCCTTGGGCGCGAAGGTCTTCTCGAAGAAGCCGCCGATGCCGCCGGCGCCGTTCCACACGGTGGTGACGACCACACGGGAGCTGCCCTCGCCCGCGGGGGTGACCGTCCAGGTGGTGACCATGGAGGAGTTGCGGTCCTTCTCCACGAGCTGCCCGTCGGTGGGCTCGGTGACCTCCAGGAGGCAGTCGCGGACGCGCTTGCTGGTGGCCTGGAGCTTCCAGTGGACGAGGGTGCCCTCGCCGTCGCCGCCCTCGCGCACCTCGTACTCGCTGAAGTGCTCGGGCAGCAGCTTCGCGCGCGTGCCGCTGTAGTCGGCGAGGGCGTCGAACACCTTCTCCGCGTCCGCCGCGACGACCCGCTCAG
This sequence comes from Streptomyces sp. SLBN-31, assembly GCF_006715395.1. Classification (NCBI taxonomy): domain Bacteria; kingdom Bacillati; phylum Actinomycetota; class Actinomycetes; order Kitasatosporales; family Streptomycetaceae; genus Streptomyces; species Streptomyces sp. SLBN-31. The sequence goes on along the minus strand of NZ_VFNC01000001.1, from coordinate 1,964,420 downwards.
TAGTGGCCTCGACCTGCGCCATCGATTTCCTCCAGGGCTTGCGTTCTCGGGGTTGGGGCAAGCCAACCACCCCCGCCCACGACCACCCAAATCGGGGTGGCGCAGGTCGCCACGGAGGCGTCTCGAGGGCGTCGGAAGCGATCAGAAACAGGCCTTGCACGATAATTCGAACACGTGTTTCACTCTCGGGGTAGCGGCACCGAGGAGGCGTCATGCGCTGGGAGAACCTCACAGTGGAGTCCGGCGGCCACAGCCGGGCGGCCGACGCCGCGCTGTTCGGCGCGGACGCGGTCGTGAGCAGGACCTTCGACACGCCGGAGTTCCGCGGGATCACCTTCCACGAGGTGCGGGCCCGCTCGATCCTGAACCGGGTGCCGGGCGCCTCGCGGATGCCCTTCGAGTGGACGGTCAACCCCTACCGGGGGTGCTCGCACGCGTGCGTGTACTGCTTCGCCCGCAAGACGCACACCTATCTGGACCTCGACTCGGGGCTCGACTTCGACTCCCAGATCGTGGTCAAGGTGAACGCCCCGGAGCTGCTGCGCCGCCAGCTGGGCTCACGCCGCTGGCAGGGCGAGCACATCGCGATGGGCACCAACGTCGACTGCTACCAGCGCGCCGAGGGCCGCTACCGCCTGATGCCGGGCATCCTCTCCGCCCTGCGCGACCATGCGAACCCCTACTCGATCCTGACCAAGGGCACGCTGATCCTGCGCGACCTGGACCTGATCGTGCAGGCGGCCCAGGTGACGGACGTCGGTATCTCGGTCTCGGTCGGTTTCACCGACCCCGAGCTGTGGCGCACGGTGGAGCCCGGCACGCCCGCGCCGGAGCGCCGCCTGGAGGTGGTGCGGGCGTTCACGGACCACGGCATCGGGTGCGGCGTGCTGATGGCTCCGGTGCTGCCGTTCCTGAGCGACCAGCCGGGCCAACTGCGCGCCACCGTGCGGGCCATAGCGGCCTCGGGCGCCACCTCCGTCACCCCCCTGGTGCTGCACCTGCGCCCGGGCGCCCGCGAGTGGTTCATGGCCTGGCTGGCCCAGCGGCACCCGCACCTGGTGGCGCGCTACGAGCGCCTGTACGCGGACGGCGCCTACGCCCCGAAGTGGTACCAGCGCCGGATCACCCGTCAGGTGCACGAGCTGGCCCAGGAGTACGGGATCGGCCCCGCGCGTGCGGGCATGCCCCGGCGGATCCGGCAGCCGGAGCCGGCCGAGCCCGCCGTGTCCGAACCGACCCAACTTTCGCTGATCTGAGAGCAATCGAGCGCATCCCTCGGCCCGATCGGGTCAAGTATCGCCAGAACGAGTTCTTCCGGGGCCACGGTCCGGGACGATTCGGCGAGGACCGTGACATTCGCGGCCCGACCCCCTCCGTCCTGGGAGGACTCCATGAGAAAACGCGCAGCCGTGCTGTGCGCCGCCGCCGTCGTGGCCGGGACCGTCACGGCCGTCCCCGCCGACGCGAGCGCCCCGGGCACCGCGGACACCGCCCACGCCGCGACACTCACCTGGAAGAGCTGCGGCACCACCGACCATCCGACGCTCCAGTGCGCGTCCCTCAAGGTCCCGCTCGATCACCAGCACCCGTACGGCAAGCAGATCACCCTCGCCCTGTCGCGGGTGAAGCACACCACGAGGAAGAGCCTCGGCCCGCTGCTGGTCAACCCCGGCGGTCCGGGCGGCAGCGGCCTCACCCTGGCCGGGTTCGTGGCGTCCTCGCTCCCCAGGTCGGTCGCGTCCCGCTACGACGTCATCGGGTTCGACCCCCGCGGGGTGGGCAGGAGCAGGCCCGCCCTCGACTGCGAGCCGGGCCACTTCGACGCGGTGCGCCCCGACTCCGTGCCGAGCTCACCGGTGATCGAGCGGGCCAACCTGCAGCGCGCCAAGTCCTTCGCCGCCGCCTGCGGCCGCAAGTACGCGAGCGTGCTGCCGTACATCGACACCGTCCAGACCGTGCGGGACATGGACGCGATCCGGGCGGCGACCGGGTACCGGCGGACCAGCTACCTCGGCTACTCCTACGGCACGTATCTGGGCGCGGTCTACGCCAAGCTCTTCCCCCAGCGCGTCAAGCGCCTGGTCCTGGACTCGATCGTCGACCCGACGGGTGTCTGGTACGACGACAACCTCGCACAGGACCAGGCGTTCAACGACCGCCACCGGGCCCTGATGTCCTGGATCGCCAAGTACGACTCGACGTACAAGCTGGGCACCGATCCGGAGAAGATCGAGGCCGAGTGGTACGCGATGCGCGGGGCGCTCGCGAAGAAGCCGGCCGGCGGCAAGGTGGGCGCCTCCGAACTGGAGGACACCTTCATGCCCGGCGGCTACTACAACGGCTACTGGCCCTACCTCGCCGAGGCGTTCGCCGCCTACGTGAACGACAAGAACACCGATCCGCTGGTGGAGGCGTACGAGAACTTCGGCGCGGTCGACGCCTCCGGGGCCAACGGCTACAGCGTCTACACCTCGGTGCAGTGCCGCGACGCGGCCTGGCCGCGCGACTGGAACCAGTGGCGCAAGGACAACTGGGAGGTGTACGACAAGGCCCCCTTCATGGCGTGGAACAACGCCTGGTACAACGCGCCGTGCGCGTTCTGGCCGACGGACTCCCCGCGCCCGGTGAACATCGCCAACGGCAAGCTGCCGCCGGTGCTGCTGTTCCAGGCGACGAACGACGCGGCGACGCCGTACGTGGGAGGTCTGACGGTCCACCGGATGCTGGCCGGTTCGAGCCTCGTCGTCGAGGAGGGCGGCGGGAACCACGGCATCACGCTCAGCGGCAACACCTGCCTGGACAAGCACCTCGCGAAGTACCTGTCCGACGGCACGGTGCCGCGCGGCGGCGGCGAGATCGACGCGGCCTGTCCGAAGCTGCCCGATCCCAAGCCGCCGACCTCCAAGGCGGCCTCGCCGTCGGCCCGCGGTTCCGCGCTGCACGGCCTGGTGGGCTTCCGCGGCTGACCGGCCGGCGGCCCGGTCGGGGGCGGGCGTTGTCAGACCCTTGGTCCACCATGGACGCATGAGTGAGCTGACCAGGATTCCCGCCCCCGACGGGGTCTTCCCCGCCGCCCAGTACAGCCATGTCGTCATGGGCACCGGCCGCCTCGTCGCCGTCGCCGGACAGGTCGCGGTCGACGAGGACGGCAAGCCGTTCGGCGAGGGCGACCCCGAGGCCCAGGCCCGCCAGGTCTTCGAGAACCTCCGCCGCTGTCTGGCCGCCGCCGGCGCCTCCTTCGACGACGTCGTCAAACTCACCTATTTCGTCACGGACATGGCCCACATGCCGGCGATCCGCGCGGCCCGCGCCGAGCACATACCCGACGACCGCCTGCCGGCGGCCTCGGCGGTGCAGGTCGCGGCGCTGGTCCGGCCGGAGTTCCTGCTGGAGGTCGAGGCGCTCGCCGTGCTCGCCGAGTGATCGGCAGGGCGGCCGGCCCCACGTCACCGCTGCTTCGGGATCCGCGCCAGCGCCCGCACCGCCGCCTCCGCGAGGGCCGGATGCGCCAGGGCGTCGTTGAGCACCGGCCGGGCCCGGGCGTCCTCGAGCGTGCCGAGCCCCTCCACGCAGGCGAGGGCGACCCGGCGGTAGGGATCGTGCGGGCGCAGCCTGCGCTGCAGCGTCGTGATCAGTGCCGGTACGGACTCCGGGGCACGCAGCCGCGTCAGCAGGCGGACCGGGTGCAGGGCGTAGGCGACACGGAGTTCGTTGGTGGCGAGGGCGGCCGCGGCGCGTGCCGTGCGGGGGTCGCCGAGCCGGGCGAGGGCGTAGGCGGCGGAGGCGCAGCGCTGCGGGTCACGGTGGTTCAGCAGCAGGACGAGGGACTCGAAGGCACGCCGGTCGCCGGCGACGCCCAGCCGGAACCCGGCCAGCTCCCTGGCCCACAGCGGCTGCCCCGGCTCGGTGAGGACGCCGGCCAGCTCGTCGAGGTCGTCGGTCGCCACCAGCCGGTCGTACGCGACGGACCCTCCGGACTCCTGCCGTAAACGCTCCGTGAGTGATCGCAACTCTTCGTCCATGGCACCGAGATTAGAGGGGCCGCCGACCGCTCGGGACGCACATCACAAACACGAGGTCTGGCGCGCTCGTTACCCACCGGTTAAGCTCAGACGAGCGAGTTACCACTCGCACCCCCTTGCGGCGGCCTGGTGACGCAGCCGTCGTGAGAGCAGTCGGTTCGGTACCTCATGTACCGCAGCACGACCCGGCCCCGGGACAGGGCCGGTCGGATTCCCGCCGTTCGCTCCGGGCGTGTGCACGCCCTCGGTGACGGCACCGGGCGTGTGCGCTCGCAGCCCGGCAACACCCGCATTCATCCACGCACCCGGTGCGCCATGGCACGGCTTCGGCCGGGCCCCCCTGGCGCACCCGGGGGCGCTCCCAGTCGTCACCCTCATTCCTGGAGTCCGCGATGGCCACTCCCCTGTCCCAGCCCCCTCAGTCCCCGCTCCGGACCGTTGCCGTCGTCGGTCTCGGCACCATGGGCACCGGTATCGCCGAGGTCCTCGCCAAGGCCGGCCGCGAGGTCGTCGGCATCGACATCAGCGAGGCCGCCGCCACCAAGGCGGTCACCGCCCTGGAGGCCGCCACCGCCCGCGCCGTGGAGAAGGGGCGGCTGAGCGAGCAGGAACGCGCCGACGTCCTCGCCCGTGTGCGCACCTCCACCGATCTGCGTGCGGCGGCCGACGCCGACCTGGTCATCGAGGTGGCGCCGGAGTCGTACGAGATCAAGCACCAGATCTTCCGTGAGCTCGACGGGATCGTGCGCCCGGAGACGATCCTGGCGACCGGCACCAACGCCCTGTCCGTGACCCGTCTGGCCGCCGACTCGGCCCGCCCGGAGCGCGTGCTCGGCCTGCACTTCTTCAATCCGGCGCCCGCGATGAAGCTGGTCGAGGTCGTCTCCTCGGTCCTGACCGCGCCCACCGCCGTCGCGGCCGTCACCGACCTCGCCCTCGACCTCGGCAAGGAGCCCGTCGCGGTCGGCGACCGGCCCGGATTCGTCGCCGACGGGCTGCTGTTCGGCTACCTCAACCAGGCCGCCGCGATGTACGAGGCGAAGTACGCCTCCCGGGAGGACATCGACGCCGCGATGCGGCTGGGCTGCGGTCTGCCGATGGGCCCGCTCGCCCTGCTCGACCTGATCGGCATCGACACCGCGCGCACGGTCCTCGAGGCCATGTACGCCGAGTCCCACGACCGGCTGCACGCACCCGCGCCGATCCTCAAGCAGCTCAGCGAGGCCGGTCTGACGGGCCGCAAGTCGGGCCGCGGCTTCTACAGTTACGAGGCTCCCGGCAGCGCGACGGTCATCCCGGACACGCTGACGCCGGCCTCCGGTGACCTGACGGTGCCCGGCCGTCCGGTCCGCTCCGTCGGCGTCGCCGGCTCCGGCACCATGGCGTCCGGCATCGCCGAGGTCTTCGCCAAGGCCGGCTACGACGTCGTCCTGGCCGCCCGCAGCGAGGAGAAGGCGCAGGCCGCCAAGGCCCGTATCGGCAAGTCCCTCTCGCGTTCGGTCGACAAGGGGCGGATGACGGCCGAGGCCGCCGCACAGACCCTGGAGCGGATCACCCCGGCCGGCTCGTACGAGGCCTTCGCGGACGTCGACCTGGCCGTCGAGGCGGTCGCCGAGGACCTGGAGGTCAAGCAGCAGCTGTTCCAGGCGCTGGACAAGGTCTGCAAGCCCGGCGCGGTCCTGGCCACCACGACCTCCTCGCTGCCCGTCGTCGCCTGCGCCCGCGCCACCTCGCGCCCGCAGGACGTGATCGGCATGCACTTCTTCAACCCGGCACCGGCGATGAAGCTCGTCGAGGTCGTGCGTACGGTGCTGACGGCCGAGGACGTCCACTCGACGGTCCGCGAGGTCTGCGTCAAGATCAGGAAGCATGCCGTCGACTGCGGCGACCGGGCCGGCTTCATCGTGAACGCGCTGCTCTTTCCGTACCTCAACAACGCGATCAAGATGGTGCAGGAGCACTACGCGTCCCTTGACGACATCGACGCCGCGATGAAGCTGGGCGGCGGCTACCCGATGGGCCCCTTCGAGCTGCTGGACGTCGTCGGCCTCGACGTCTCCCTGGCCATCGAGAAGGTCCTGCACCGCGAGTTCCGCGACCCGGGCCTCGCGCCGGCCCCGCTCCTGGAGCACCTGGTGGCCGCGGGCTGCCTGGGCCGCAAGACCGGCCGTGGCTTCCGTGAGTATGCCCGGCGCTGACGGCGTCGGCGACTGGTTCAGAGGCGAGAAGGACTGGGGCGGACTGCTCGAACCGGGCGGCCACCCCGCGTCCGCCGGACCCGGCACTCCCCCGCCCGCGGCGGGCGGGGGAACCCCGGTACATGCGCGCCAAGCTGCGCACATGCAGTACGTTCGGGTCATGTCCCAGCCCGCCAAGTCCTCACGTACACCAGCTACGCCCGACGCGCCGGAGAGTGCCGCAGGCAGCCGTGCCGCCGCCCAGCGGCTCAAGATGCGCCGAGAACTGGCGGCCGCGGCCATGGAGCTGTTCGCGACCAAGGGGTACGAGGCGACCACCGTCGACGAGATCGCGGCCGCGGCCGGGGTCGCCCGCCGCACCTTCTTCCGTCACTTCCGCTCCAAGGAAGAGGCGATCTTCCCCGACCACGACGACACCCTGATCCGGGCCGAGGCGGTGCTGAACGCGGCTCCCGCGCACGAGCACCCCCTGGACACGGTGTGCCGCGGCATCAAGGAAGTCATGCGGATGTACGCGGCCCGGCCGGAGATCTCGGTCGCCCGCTACAAGCTGACGCGCGAGGTGCCCACCCTGCGCGAGGCGGAGATCGCGTCGGTGGCCCGCTACGAGCGCCTCTTCACCCGCTACCTCCTGGGTCATTTCGACGAGCACGCGCACGACGACGACGCCAACGACGACCCGCTGCTGGCGGAGGTCGCCGCGTCGGCGGTGGTCACGGCCCACAACCACGTGCTGCGGCGCTGGTTGCGGGCCGGCGGGCAGGGGGACGTGGAGGCGCAGCTCGACCACGCCTTCGCGATCGTGCGCAAGACGTTCGGGACCGGCATCGGGGCCGGCCGGTCGGGCGCGCCGAAGGCGGCCGCCTCCCCCGCCTCGGTGTCCGCCCAGGGCGAGGTCCTGGTGGCGGTGGCGCGTACCGACGCGCCGCTGGACGAGGTCATGCGCACCATCGAGCAGGCCCTCAAGGAGCGCTGAGCGGCAGATCGACCTGTGATGACGGCCACCCCTCGGGGTGGCCGTTTTGCCATGTCAGCGCCCCTTTTCACGCGGATTTCAGAGGCGATTCGATCGATCATCGCTCATTTGTTACGTAAAGATTTCACCTGAGAGCAAGTCCTGGCACTCAGTGCCTTGTCACGTGACACGCGGTGTCATACCTTGAAGGAGTCCGGGCGGCCGGCGTGCAGAGACCATGCGCACGTCGGCTGTCCCCTCAAGCCCATGGCTTGCGCGCCCGGACGCCTGCGTCACAGGCACCCTCCCGCGCCACAAAGCGCTGCCGAACAGCACGACCGCCGAACCGACGGCACCTTCATAAAACCCTCAGCAGCACACCGACGTGACCCTCAGCGTCTCCCCTCAAGACGCCATTCGCCGGAGGCAACACCGTGACCGTGAAGGACATCCTGGACGCGATCCAGTCGACCGACTCGACGTCGGCCGACTTCGCCGCTCTGCCGCTCCCCGAGTCGTACCGCGCGATGACCGTGCACAAGGACGAGACGGAGATGTTCGCGGGCATGGCGACCCGCGAGAAGGACCCCCGCAAGTCGCTGCACCTCGACGAGGTGCCGCTGCCCGAACTCGGCCCGGGCGAGGCCCTGGTGGCCGTCATGGCCTCCTCGGTCAACTACAACTCCGTGTGGACCTCGATCTTCGAGCCGCTGTCCACCTTCGGGTTCCTGGAGCGCTACGGCCGCACCAGCGAGCTGGCCAAGCGCCACGACCTGCCGTACCACATCATCGGCTCCGACCTCGCGGGCGTCGTCCTGCGCACCGGCCCGGGCGTGAACTCCTGGAAGCCCGGTGACGAGGTCGTCGCGCACTGTCTCTCCGTCGAGCTGGAGTCCTCCGACGGTCACAACGACACGATGCTCGACCCCGAGCAGCGCATCTGGGGCTTCGAGACGAACTTCGGCGGCCTCGCCGAGATCGCGCTCGTCAAGTCCAACCAGCTGATGCCGAAGCCCGGTCACCTGTCGTGGGAGGAGGCCGCCGCCCCCGGCCTGGTCAACTCCACCGCCTACCGGCAGCTGGTCTCCCGCAACGGCGCCGGCATGAAGCAGGGCGACAACGTCCTGATCTGGGGCGCCAGCGGCGGACTCGGCTCCTACGCCACCCAGTTCGCGCTGGCCGGCGGCGCCAACCCGATCTGTGTCGTCTCCAGCGACCAGAAGGCGGACATCTGCCGCTCGATGGGCGCCGAGGCGATCATCGACCGCAACGCCGAGGGCTACAAGTTCTGGAAGGACGAGCACACCCAGGACCCCAAGGAGTGGAAGCGCTTCGGCAAGCGCATCCGTGAGCTCACCGGCGGCGAGGACATCGACATCGTCTTCGAGCACCCCGGCCGCGAGACCTTCGGCGCGAGCGTCTTCGTCACCCGCAAGGGCGGCACCATCACCACCTGCGCCTCGACCTCCGGCTACATGCACGAGTACGACAACCGCTACCTGTGGATGTCGCTGAAGCGGATCATCGGCTCGCACTTCGCCAACTACCGAGAGGCCTGGGAGGCCAACCGGCTGATCGCGAAGGGCAAGATCCACCCGACGCTGTCGAAGACCTACTCCCTGGAGGAGACCGGGCAGGCCGCGTACGACGTGCACCGCAACCTCCACCAGGGCAAGGTCGGCGTGCTGTGCCTCGCCCCCGAGGAGGGCCTCGGCGTGCGCGACGAGGAGATGCGCGCCAAGCACATCGACGCCATCAACCGCTTCCGCAACATCTGAGACACCCGGGGTCATAGATGACTGAGCGTCAGAATGCCGAAGCGGCGAGGGAGAAGGACCGGCCGTGGCTCATGCGCACGTACGCCGGCCACTCCACGGCCGAGGCGTCCAACGAGCTGTACCGGCGCAACCTCGCCAAGGGCCAGACCGGTCTGTCGGTGGCGTTCGACCTGCCGACGCAGACCGGCTACGACTCCGACCACATCCTCGCCCGCGGCGAGGTCGGCCGGGTCGGCGTACCGATCGCGCACCTCGGTGACATGCGCCGGCTGTTCCAGGACATCCCCCTGGAGCAGATGAACACCTCGATGACGATCAACGCCACCGCCATGTGGCTGCTGGCGCTCTACCAGGTCGTCGCCGAGGAGCAGGGTGCGGACGTCACCAGGCTCCAGGGCACGACCCAGAACGACATCGTCAAGGAGTACCTGTCCCGCGGGACGCATGTCTTCCCGCCGGGCCCCTCGCTCCGCCTGACGACGGACATGATCGCGTACACGGTCTCCCACATGCCGAAGTGGAACCCGATCAACATCTGCAGCTACCACCTGCAGGAGGCGGGCGCCACGCCGGTCCAGGAGATCGCGTACGCGATGTCCACCGCGATCGCGGTCCTCGACGCCGTGCGCGACTCCGGACAGGTCCCCGAGGAGAAGTTCGGGGACGTCGTCGCCCGCATCTCCTTCTTCGTGAACGCGGGCGTCCGCTTCATCGAGGAGATGTGCAAGATGCGGGCGTTCGGGCGGATCTGGGAGAAGATCACGCTGGAGCGGTACGGCATCGAGAACCCCAAGCAGCGCCGCTTCCGCTACGGCGTCCAGGTCAACTCCCTCGGTCTGACCGAGGCGCAGCCGGAGAACAACGTCCAGCGGATCGTGCTGGAGATGCTGGCCGTGACCCTCTCCAAGGACGCACGCGCGCGTGCCGTGCAGCTCCCGGCCTGGAACGAGGCCCTCGGCCTCCCCCGCCCCTGGGACCAGCAGTGGTCGCTGCGCATCCAGCAGGTGCTCGCCCACGAGAGCGACCTGCTGGAGTACGAGGACATCTTCGAGGGCTCGAAGGTGATCGAGGCCAAGGTCGCCCAGCTCGTCGAGGACTCCCTCGCCGAGATCGAGCGGATCCAGGAGATGGGCGGCGCGATGGCCGCCGTCGAGTCCGGCTACCTCAAGGCCCAGCTCGTCTCCTCGCACGCCGAGCGGCGTGCCCGCATCGAGTCCGGGCAGGAGAAGATCGTCGGCGTCAACATCTTCGAGACGACCGAGCCGAACCCGCTGACGGCCGATCTCGACACGGCCATCCAGACGGTCGACCCGGCCGTCGAGGCACGGGTGATCGCGGGCCTGCAGCACTGGCGCGACACCCGCTACCAGCCGCCCTTCAACTACCCACGCCCCTGCAAGGCGCTGGAGAGGCTGAAGGAGGCCGCCAAGGGCACCGACAACCTCATGGAGGCCACCCTGGAGTGCGCCCGCGCCGGTGTCACGACCGGCGAGTGGGCCGGGGCCCTGCGCGAGGTGTTCGGCGAGTTCCGGGCACCGACGGGAGTCTCCTCCGCGCCGGTCGCGGTGACCGCCGAGGCGGGCTCTGCGCTGAGCGAGGTGCGGCGCAAGGTCGACGCCACCGCCCGCGACCTCGGTGTCGGCAAGCTGCGCTTCCTGGTCGGCAAGCCCGGCCTGGACGGGCACTCCAACGGCGCCGAGCAGATCGCCGTGCGGGCGCGCGACGCCGGCTTCGAGGTGGTCTACCAGGGCATCCGCCTCACGCCCGAGGAGATCGTGGACGCCGCCCTCGCCGAGGACGTGCACGCGGTCGGCCTGTCCATCCTCTCCGGCTCGCACGCCCAGCTGGTGCCGGACGTCCTGGAACGGCTGCGTGTGGCCGGTGCCACAGATATACCCGTCATCGCCGGTGGGATCATCCCCAATGGAGATGCCGAGCAGCTCAGGGCCGCCGGAGTGGCCGCCGTCTTCACCCCGAAGGACTTCGACATCACCGGGATCATCGGCCGCATCGTCGACGAGATCCGGAAAGCGAACAAGCTCGACCCCCTGGAGGTCCCCGCATGACCGTCAACCGTCTCCGCCCGCGGCGCTCCTGCCTGGCCGTGCCGGGCTCGAACCCCCGCTTCCTGGAGAAGGCCCAGGGTCTCCCCGCCGACCAGGTCTTCCTCGACCTGGAGGACGCGTGCGCGCCGCTCGCCAAGCCCGAGGCGCGGCACACCATCGTCAAGTTCCTCAACGAAGGTGACTGGACCGGCAAGACGAGGGTCGTGCGGGTCAACGACTGGACGACCGAGTGGACGTACCGCGACGTCGTCACGGTCGTCGAGGGCGCCGGCCAGAACCTCGACTGCATCATGTTGCCGAAGGTGCAGGACGCCCAGCAGATCGTGGCGCTGGACCTGCTGCTGACGCAGATCGAGAAGACCATGGGCTTCGAGGTCGGCAAGATCGGCATCGAGGCGCAGATCGAGAACGCGCAGGGCCTGAACAACGTCAACGAGATCGCGCAGGCCTCCCAGCGCGTCGAGACGATCATCTTCGGCCCGGCCGACTTCATGGCCTCCATCAACATGAAGTCGCTGGTCGTGGGCGAGCAGCCGCCCGGCTACCCGGCGGACGCCTATCACTACATCCTGATGAAGATCCTGATGGCCGCCCGCGCCAACAACCTCCAGGCGATCGACGGTCCCTACCTGCAGATCCGCAACATCGACGGCTACCGCGAGGTCGCCCGGCGCGCCGCCGCGCTCGGCTTCGACGGCAAGTGGGTGCTGCACCCGGGCCAGGTCGAGGCGTCCAACGAGATCTTCTCGCCCTCCCAGGAGGACTACGACCACGCCGAGCTGATCCTGGACGCGTACGACTACTACACGTCCGAGGCGGGCGGCAAGAAGGGCTCGGCGATGCTCGGCGACGAGATGATCGACGAGGCCAGCCGCAAGATGGCGCTGGTCATCTCGGGCAAGGGCCGCGCGGCGGGGATGACCCGTACGTCGAAGTTCGAGATCCCGGAGGCCTGAGCGCGATGCAGTTCGGACGCACCTACGAGGAGTTCGAGGTCGGGGCGACGTACAAGCACTGGCCGGGCAAGACGGTCACGGAGTACGACGACCACCTGTTCTGCCTCCTCACCATGAACCACCACCCGCTCCACATGGACACCAACTATGCGGAGAAGACGACGGACTTCGGCAAGAACGTCGTCGTGGGCAACTACATCTACTCCCTCCTGCTCGGCATGAGCGTGCCGGACATCTCCGGCAAGGCGATCGCCAACCTGGAGATCGAGTCGCTCAAGCACGTGGCGCCGACCTTCCACGGCGACACGATCTACGGCCAGACGACCGTGCTCGACAAGTGGCCGTCCAAGTCGAAGAACGACCGCGGCATCGTCTACGTCGAGACCAAGGGCTACAAGCAGGACGGCACGCTGGTCTGCGTCTTCCGCCGCAAGGTGATGGTGCCGACCGAGACGTACATCAAGGAGCGCGGCGGCGAGCAGCCCGGCCGCCCGGAACTTCAGGAGGGCTGAGCCCGATGGCACGCCTCGCCCAGACCGCCGGTCTGACCGACGTCCAGCAGGAGATCCTCTCCACCGTCCGCGACTTCGTGGACAAGGAGATCATCCCGGTCGCCACCGAGCTGGAGCACCGCGACGAGTACCCCCAGCAGATCGTCGACGGCCTGAAGGAGCTGGGCCTGTTCGGCCTGATGATCCCCGAGGAGTACGGGGGTCTGGGCGAGTCGCTCCTGACGTACGCGCTCTGCGTCGAGGAGATCGCCCGCGGCTGGATGTCGGTCTCCGGCATCATCAACACCCACTTCATCGTGGCGTACATGCTCAAGCAGCACGGCACGCAGGAGCAGAAGGACCATTTCCTGCCGCGCATGGCGGCCGGCGACATCCGCGGCGCGTTCTCCATGTCGGAGCCGGGTCTCGGCTCGGACGTGTCCGCCATCACCTCCAAGGCGGTCAAGGACGGTGACGAATACGTCCTCAACGGCCAGAAGATGTGGCTGACGAACGGCGGAACGTCGAGTCTGGTCGCCGTACTCGTCCGAAGTGATGAAGGACACCCCGAGGGCACCGCGCCCCACAAGTCCATGACGACCTTCCTCGTCGAGAAGGAGCCCGGCTTCGGAGAGGTCCGCCCCGGCCTCACCATCCCCGGGAAGATCGACAAGATGGGCTACAAGGGTGTCGACACCACCGAGCTGATCATGGATGGCCTGCGGATTCCGGCCGATCGGGTGCTCGGCGGCGTCACCGGCCGAGGTTTTTACCAAATGATGGACGGCGTCGAGGTTGGCCGCGTGAACGTGGCGGCGCGTGGCTGCGGCGTCGCTCAGCGTGCCTTTGAGCTGGGGGTCCAGTACGCCCAGCAGCGTCACACTTTCGGCAAGCCGATCGCCCAGCATCAGGCCATCCAGTTCAAGCTCGCCGAGATGGCTACCAAGGTCGAGGCCGCGCATGCGATGATGGTGAACGCCGCACGCAAAAAGGACTCCGGGGAACGAAACGACCTTGAGGCCGGCATGGCGAAGTACCTCGCCTCCGAGTACTGCAAGGAGGTCGTGGAGGACGCGTTCCGGATTCACGGTGGTTACGGCTTCTCGAAGGAGTACGAGATCGAGCGTCTCTACCGTGAGGCACCGATGCTCCTCATCGGTGAAGGTACCGCCGAGATCCAGAAAATGATCATCGGTCGCAGGTTGCTCGAAGAGTATCGATTCCAGGGTTAGATGTCCGGATACGGGGTGTTTTCTTGGAGAAGAAGATCACACCCCGTCAACACTCTTCGGCCGCCGACTCGGCTTCTTGGCTTGCCCAGTTGTGGCCGTCGACCGGTACGATCCCCGGAAAGCCGCCGTCCCCCGTTACAGCGCGGCATCATCCGCTACGAAGGTCATCCATGCCCCACAGCCAAACCTCTGCACCACGCGACAGCCTGGCAGGCGTACGTCTTGCGCGCGGAGCATCGCCGTGGCTTCTCCCGACCGTCGCCACCGCAGCCCTCAGCCTGGCCCGCGCCCGCCGCTCCGGCGTCGCCAAGGCCGTGGCCGTGCCCGCCACCGCGCTCGCGGCCGGCATGCTGTGGTTCTTCCGCGACCCCGAGCGTGAGATCGCCCCGGGCCGGGTCATCTCCCCCGCCGACGGTGTGGTGCAGAGCATCATGCCGTGGAAGGACGGCCGCACTCGCGTCGCGATCTTCATGAGCCCGCTCAACGTCCACGTCAACCGGGCGCCGCTCTCCGGCACGGTGACGTCGGTCGAGCACATCCCCGGCGGGTTCGTTCCGGCGTTCAACAAGGAGAGCGAGAACAACGAGCGCGTTGTCTGGCACTTCGACACCGAACTCGGTGACATCGAGATGATCCAGATCGCCGGCGCGGTGGCCCGCCGTATCGTCCCCTACATCCCGCAGGGCACGAAGGTCGAGCAGGGCGACCGTATCGGTCTGATCCGCTTCGGCTCGCGCGTCGACATCTACCTGCCGGAGGGTGTGGAGGTGGCGGTCGAGGTCGGTCAGAAGACCGTGGCTGGGGTGACTCGCATTGACCGTGATTGATCCTGATACCCAGGCGGGCTGGGTGCCCGGGGCGGACGAGGTCGACGACGAGGAGGAGATGCCTCTTTCTCTCCGCCTCTCGATAGCGGACACCCTCACCCTCGGCAACGCCACGTGCGGCTTCATGGCGGTGTACTTCACCACCACCGGCATCCTGATCCCGCACCTCACCGGTGACCAGGAGACCGGCATGGCCCGCCACAGCGCGGCCACGGCGGTCATCCTCATGCTCTGCGCCGCCGTCTTCGACCTGTTCGACGGCCTGGTCGCGCGCAAGCTGCGCTCCTCCCCCATGGGCGCGGAGCTGGACAACCTCTCCGACCTGATCAGCTTCGGCCTGGCGCCGGCGTACTTCGTCCTCGTGTACGGCATGGTCGCCGACGACGCGCACCAGAGAGTGGCCGCGGTCGGGGCGATCGTGGTGCTCCTGGCCGTCGTACTGCGCCTGGCACGCTTCTCGTGCGTGACCGTCCCGAACGGAATGTTCCAGGGCATGCCCTCGCCGTTCGGCGCGTTGACGGTCGTCTCGATCGTCCTGCTGGAGCTGCCCTTCGTGGCGACGCTGCTGGCGATCCTGGGCACCGCCTGGCTGATGGTGAGCCGGGTCGAGTATCCGAAGCCGCGGGGCCGCCTCGCGGTCGCGATGCTGTCGTGGATCGTCGTGTCCATGGGTCTGCTCGCCGCCTGGGCCTTCGACGCCCCCAGCGGCCAGCTGCTCCTGCAGACCGGCTGCGCGCTGCAGCTGGTCACGGGCGCGGTCATCCCGCTGTTCGCCACGGCCCGCCGGGTGAACAACTTCCGCGACAACCGCCGCGAGGCACGGGCGGCACAGCTGCCGTAGCGGACGCTGTCGTACGACGACGAAGGGGCCCCGAGCCGGACGGCTCGGGGCCCCTTCGTCATGCCCGCTCCCGTGGCCTCTCGGCCGGGCCGGGACGTCCCGTGGCCGACCGTCAGGTCAGGAAGTCACGCCCGATCTGCTCCGCCACCCGTTCCAGGATCGGGCCGGCGTCGGTGATGCACTTCGCGACGTCCGGTTCGATCTCCGTCAGGGCGTACGCCCGGCGGATGCCCGCCCGGCCGAGGGCCTCCGGGGGCAGGGCGAGCCGTCCGCAGACCGCGACGACCTCCTTGTCCGCCGCGCGGGCCGCTGCGGCGACGCCGGCCGGGGCCTTGCCGTGCAGGGTCTGCTCGTCCAGGGACCCCTCACCGGTGATGACCAGGTCCACCCGCTCCAGGGCCGGGGCGAAGCCCAGTACGTCGAGCATGACCTCGATGCCGGCGCGGAAGCGGGCCCCGAGCAGGAGGGCGCCGTACCCGATGCCGCCGGCGGCGCCCGCGCCCGGGGAGGCCGCGTACTCGGCCGCCTTCGGGCCCACGGCCTCCTCCAGCACCTTCGCGTAGTGCGCGAGGGCCGAGTCCAGGGCCGCCACGTTGTCCGGAGAGGCGCCCTTCTGCGGGCCGTAGACGGCCGGGGCACCCTTCGGGCCGGTCAGCGGGTTGTCGACGTCGCTTGCCAGGACCAGTTCCACGTCCGCGAACCGCGGGTCCAGGCCCGACAGGTCCGCCGTGGCCAGGTCGTCCAGCCCGCCGCCGCCCGGCGGGACCGGTTCGCCGTCCGCGTCCAGGAAGCGTGCGCCCAGCGCCGACAGCATCCCGGCGCCGCCGTCGGTGGTCGCGCTGCCGCCGACACCGAACACGATCGTGCGGGCGCCCGCGTCGAGGGCGGCCCGCAGCAGCTCGCCGGAGCCGTACGTGGAGGCCGTCAGCGGCGCGAAGACGCCCTTGGGCAGCCGCTGCAGCCCGCTCGCCTCGGCCATCTCCACGACCGCCGTGTCGCCGCGCAGCGCGAAGGCCGCGGTCACCTCGTGCCCGAGGGGCCCGGCGACGCGCACCTCCCGCCGCTCGAAGCCCGCGGCGACCGCGGCGTCCACGGTCCCGTCGCCGCCGTCCGCGACCGGCAGCGACGCCACCTCCACGGCCGGCACGACCCGGCGCAGGCCGGCCGTCACGCGCTCGGCGACCTGCACGGCCGTCAGCGACCCCTTGAACTTGTCCGCGGCGATGAGCACGCGCTGTGTCACCTGTTTTCCCCTCGCTCTCCGGGCCTCGCGCACGTCAAGGCCAGTCGCGCCGCTGCGACCTTAACCGGAGCACACCCCCGCCGTCATGCCCCGCCCAGAGCCTGAGAACGGCGTGGGAGCACCGTACGAGCGCCGTGGGGAGCGCCTGTGCGGACGCCCGAAACCGCACACGCGCCCCCGGAATTGGGTAAACCGGAAGCATGACCCCTGTGGGCACCGAACAAGAGCTCACCGACCGCGTCCTCGGGGGCTGGCTGGGCCGGATCGCGGGCAACATGCTCGGCAAGCCGGTCGAGCGGGGCGACCTGTGGACGCGGGACCGGATCGACCGTTATCTGCGGCAGGCCGCCGCCCTGCCCCTGACCGACTACCTCCCCGAGCCGGCCGTCGAGAGCGACGGGTTCGAACTGCGCCCCGAGTGGCGCCAGTGCGTACGCGGCCGCATCCACGGCAGCTGCCGGGACGACGACGTCGACTACGCGATCCTCGGCCTGGACCTGCTGGAGACCCACGGCTTCGGCTTCAGCACCGAGCAGGTCGGCGACCTGTGGCTGCTGAGACTGCCGTACCTGCAGACGTTCACCGCGGAGCGGGCGGCGTACCGCAATCTCGCGAACGGTCTCAAACCGCCGCTGACCGCGACCTACGACAACCCGTACCAGGAGTGGATCGGCGCCCTCATCCGCGCCGACATCTACGGCTGGACCTGTCCCGGCGCCCCGCGTCGGGCCGCCTCCCTCGCACGGCGGGACGCGGTGCTGTCGCACACCGGCAACGGCGTGTACGGCGCGATGTGGGCGGCGGCGCTGATCTCGGCGGCGTTCACGGCGACCACGGTCCGGCACGCGGTGGACGCCGCGCTGGCCGTGATCCCGGCGAGCAGCCGTCTGGCGCGCACCGTGCGCCGGGTCGTCTCGCTCCACGACACCCGGATGACCTGGGAGGACACGCTGACGACGGTCGCCGAGGAGACCGCCGGGCTCGGCTGGATCCACATCGTCCCGAACGTCGCGGTGCTCACCGCGGGCCTGTTGTACGGCGACGGCGACTTCACCCGGACCATCACGCTCACCGTCCGCGGCGGCCTGGACACCGACTCCAACGGCGCGACGGCGGGCTCGGTGGCCGGCGTCCTGACCGGGGCGGCCGCGATCCCGCCGCAGTGGACGGACCCCCTGGAGGACACCGTCCGCAGCGCGGTCTTCGGCTTCGACGGCGCCCGCATCAGCGATCTGGCGGAGCGGACGGTCCGGTTGGCGGGCGAGGAGGAGTGAGCGCGGTGGCTGGTTACCCTTCCTGGATGAGCAGCTCTGAAGATTTCGCCGCCTACGTCGCGGGTCTGCCCCGCATCCTCTCCGGTGCCGCCGCCCTGTTCCGTGACACCGCGGGCCGGGTCCTGCTCGTCGAGCCCAACTACCGTGACGGCTGGGCCCTGCCCGGCGGCACGATCGAGTCCGACGACGGCGAGACCCCGCGCCAGGGCGCGCGCCGCGAGACGCTGGAGGAGATCGGCCTCGACCGCGAGCTTGGACGGCTGCTCGCGGTGGACTGGGTGTACCGGCCGGGCTGGCCGCCGCTGGTGGCCTACCTCTACGACGGCGGAGTCCTCGGCGAGGACGAGCTGAAGGCGATCCGCCTGCAGGAGGAGGAACTGCTGTCCTGGCGGCTGGTGGAGCGCGCGGAGCTCGGCGACTACCTCCTGGGCACCCTCGGCGGCCGCGTCCTGGCCGCCCTGGACGTCCTGGCCGAGGGCTCGGGGACGGCGGAGCTGGAGAACGGCCGGCGGGTGGGCTGACACCGCCCGGTGCACCTTTCAGGGGCCGCCGAGTTCGGCGATGAGGTCGGGGTCCCTCATACCGGGCAGGGCGTATCCCGCGTCCTCGTCCCAGGGGATGTCCAGGTCGTCCATGTGCACGTGCCACTCGCCGTCCGGCAGGGCGCGGCGCAGCTCCGTCAGCGCGTCGAGCACCGAGGCCACGACCGGCAGCAGGCGGCCCGGGTCCAGCGGCATCTTGGTGGAACCGGCGAGCAGCTCGTCCGGCTCGTCGGCGTTCTTCGCGTACAGAGTGAGGCACTCCTGGTCGTCGTAGGGGAACGCGGCCAGGTGCGCGGCGACGATGCGCTCCACCTCGGCCGACTCGGCCTCGGACGGCGGCAGGGCGCGGCGCGCGCGGTAGTAGAGGGAGACGCTCATGTGCCGAGCGTAGAGGCAGGGTCCGACAGCGGCCGATATCCGCTGGCCGGGCCCGGATCGCGCGATCTACCCTCGGTGCCATGTCCAAGCCCCTCGTCGCCGTCCTCAGCGGCGCAGGTATCTCCACCGACTCCGGCATTCCCGACTACCGCGGGCCGAACGGGCTGTGGCGGCGGGACCCGGAGGCCGAGAAGCTCGTGACGTACGAGTACTACATGGGCGATCCGGAGATCCGGCGGCGGTCGTGGCTGATGCGGCTCGAGAGCCGGGCGCTGGGGGCCGAACCCAACGCGGCGCACCGGGCCGTGGCCGAGCTGGAGCGGTCCGGGGTGCCGGTGCGGGTGATCACGCAGAACGTGGACGGGCTGCACCAGCTCGCCGGGATGCCCGCGCGCAAGGTGCTGGAGCTGCACGGCACCGCACGGCAGGTGGTGTGCACGGGCTGCCGCGCCCGTGGGTCCATGGAGGACGCCCTGGCCCGGGTCGAGGCCGGGGAGGCGGACCCGGCCTGCCTGCAGTGCGGCGGGGTCCTGAAGTCGGCGACCGTGATGTTCGGCGAACGTCTCGACCCGGAGGTCCTCGGCCAGGCTGTCGCCATCGCCAAGGCGTGCCAGGTGTTCGTCGCCGTAGGAAGCAGTCTCCAGGTGCAGCCCGCCGCCGGACTCGCCGGTGTCGCGGCCGACCACGGCGCGCGGCTCGTCATCGTCAACGCCGAGCCGACGCCGTACGACGAGATCGCGGACGAGGTGATCCGGGAGCCGATCGGCACCGCCCTGCCGAAATTGCTGCGCACGCTGGGCGATGGGGGCGGGGACGGTCCTGTGCGTCCGCTTTCGTAGGCGGACGGCGCGGTCGGCGCGGTCGGCGCGGTCGGCGCGGTCGGCGCGGTCGGCGCGGTCGGCGCGGTCGGCGCTAGAAGAGGGCCGACGCCCGTTCGAAGTCCAGCAGTCGGCGTTTGCGGGGCAGGCCGCCGCCGTAGCCGGTGAGGCTGCCGTCGGCGCCGACGACGCGGTGGCAGGGGACGATGATGCCGATCGGGTTCCTGCCGTTGGCGAGGCCGACCGCGCGGGAGGCGCCCGAGTTGCCGAGGGCGTCGGCGAGTTCGCCGTAGGAGCGGGTCTCGCCGTAGGGAATGCGGCGGAGCTGGTCCCAGACGGTGCGCTGGAACGGGGTTCCGTGGAGGTGGAGTCGGAGGGTGAACTGCTTCAACTCGCCCGCGAAGTAGGCCTTCAGCTGCTCCCGCGCCTCGCCGAAGAGGCTGTCGTCACGGTCGCCGAAGGTCTGCTGTGGTGGGCGGTGGCGCTGGTCGGTCATGTAGAGACCGCAGAGGGTGCCGTCCTCGGCGACGAGGGTGAGGGGGCCGTACGGGCTGTCGGTGACGGTGTGTCGTCTCACTGGAGGTCCCTGCTTTTTTCTTACACCGGGAGGAAGTTGATCGGGTGGCTGTCGGTCGCCCACAGGTACTGGACCGCGTACGCCCGCCAGGGCCGCCAGGCCGCCGCGCGGGCCGTGAGGGCCGCCGGGGTGGAGGGCAGGCCCAACTCCTGTGCGGCGCGCCGGATTCCGAGGTCGGTGGGGAGGAAGGCGTCGGGGTCGCCGAGGGCGCGCATCGCGATGACGTCCGTCGTCCAGGGGCCGAAGCCGGGGAGGGCGAGGAGGCGGGCGCGGGTCTGGGGCCAGTCGCTCTCCGGGCCCAAGTGGATCTCTTCGGCGGCCAGTTGAGCGACGAGGGTGGTCAAGGTGGTGCGGCGGCTGCGGGGCATCCCCAGGGTCTCGGGGTCGACGGCGGCCAGGGCCTCGGGGGTCGGGAAGAGGTGGGTGAGACCGCCTTCGGGATCGTCCACCGGATCGCCGTGGGCGGTGACCAGGCGGGCGGCGTGGGTGCGGGCGGCGGCCGTGGAGACCTGCTGGCCGAGGACCGCCCGTACGGCGAACTCCGCCTCGTCGACGGTGCGTGGGACGCGCCGGCCGGGGGCCTTGTCGACCAGCGGGGCGAGCAGAGGGTCCGCGCGCAGTTGTTCGTCGATCGCGACCGGGTCGGCGTCAAGGTCGAGCATGCGGCGGGAGCGGCTGATGGCGACGGGGAGGTCGCGCAGGTCGCTGAGGGTGAGGCGGCAGGCGATGTGGTCCGGCTGCGGGGTGAGGGAGGCGATGCCGTGGCCGTAGGGGAGGCGCAGCGTGCGGCGGTAGGCGCCGTCGCGCCACTCCTCGACGCCGGGTACGGCGGTCGCGGCGAGGTGGCCGAAGAGGTTGTCGGGGTTGAGCGGGGTACGGAAGGGGAGGCGGAGGGCGAGGGTGCCGGGCGTGGTCGCCGGGTTCCTGTTCTTCGGCAGGCGGGCGCGCAGCTCGCTCGGGGAGAGGGCGAAGACCTCACGGACGGTGTCGTTGAAGGTGCGGATCGAGGAGAAGCCGGCCGCGAAGGCGATCTCCGCCATGGGGAGCGGGGTGGTCTCGATCAACAGGCGTGCCGTCTGGGCGCGTTGGGCGCGGGCGAGGGCCAGCGGGCCCGCGCCGAGTTCGGCGAGCAGCTGGCGTTCGATCTGCCGGGTGCTGTAGCCGAGGCGGGCGGCGAGGCCGGGGACGCCCTCGCGGTCGACGACACCGTCGGCGACCAGGCGCATCGCCCGGGCCACGAGGTCGGCGCGCTGGTTCCACTCCGGGGAGCCGGGGCTGGTGTCCGGGCGGCAGCGCTTGCAGGCGCGGAACCCGGCCTGCTGGCAGGCGGCGGCGCTCGGGTAGAAGGTCATGTTGCGGGGCTTGGGCGGGACGACCGGGCAGCTGGGCCGGCAGTAGATGCGGGTCGTCAGGACTGCCGTGAAGAACCAGCCGTCGAAGCGGGCGTCCTTGGACTGGACGGCCCGTACGCAGCGCTCTCGGTCGGTGTGCATCCCGTTCTGCATGGGTCCAGCATCGGCGATGGGCGCGGGCCGGGCTGGCGAGAATCCGACATGAACCTCTGCTGCCCTGGGACGGCGCGGATCACCGGGAGCACCATGCGCGTGAACGGCCCTTCGGCCGCCGGCGCCCGCTGGGTAGGATGCCCGCATGGGTCATGGAGCCGCCGCCGCGCAGGACGTCACCGAGCGCGTCCGTCTGGACGCGGGCAACGTCGCCAAGGTGGCGACCACGCTTCAGGCCCTGTCGACACCTTCCAGGCTGCTGATCCTCGCACGACTGCGCGAGGGGCCGCTGCCGGCCACCGAGCTGGCGGCCGAGGTGGGGATGGAACAGTCCGCGTGCTCGCACCAGTTGCGGCTGCTGCGGAACCTGGGCCTGGTCGTCGGTGAGCGCCGCGGGCGGTCGGTGGTCTACGCGCTGCACGACCACCATGTCGCCGAGCTCCTGGACCAGGCCGTGTACCACGTCGAGCACCTGCGGCTGGGGATCAGTGACGCCGGGGAGTGACCCCGCGCGAGGGCGGATGTGGCCCTTGTACGCCGCCGGGTTCACCACCGCCTTCGGGGCGCACGGCATCGCCGCGAACCTCGGGGGCGCCGGTCGTGACGCCGTCACCTCGCTGCTGGTCCTGGGCGGTCTGCTGGCCCTGTACGACGGTGCCGAGGTGCTGCTGAAGCCGGTGTTCGGCACGATCGCCGACCGGATCGGGGCGCGGCCGGTACTGCTGGGCGGGCTCTTGGGCTTCGCGGTCGCGTCCGCGGTGTACGTCCTCGCGGACAGCCCGGGGTGGCTGTGGGCGGCGCGGCTCGGGCAGGGGGCGGCTGCGTCCGCGTTCTCGCCGGCCGCCTCCGCGCTGGTCTCGCGGCTCAATCCGGCGGCCAAGCAGGGGCGGGCGTTCGGGAGTTACGGCTTCTACAAGTCGATCGGGTACACGCTGGGTCCGCTGCTGGGCGGGGTGCTGGTGTGGGCGGGCGGGCTGCGGCTGCTGTTCACGGTGCTCGCGGTGCTCGGCGCGGCCGTCGCGGTGTGGGCGCTGGTCGCCGTACCCGTCGTACCGCCGCTCCCCCGGGCCCGGCAGACCGTGCTGGACCTGGCGCGGCGGCTCGCGGACCAGGCGTTCGTCGTGCCGACGGCGGCGCTCGCAGGGGCGACGGCCGCGCTGTCGGTCGGCGTGGGGTTCCTGCCGGTGTCCGGCAGGGTGGCGGGGCTCGGGACGGTGGCGACGGGGGCCGCGGTGTCGGTGCTGGCCGCCTGCGCGGCGGTCGTCCAGCCGCGGGCCGGCCGGGCGCTGGACGCGGGGCGGCTCGGCGCGCGCACCGGGCTCACCGCGGGGCTGCTGCTGGCCGCGGCGGGTCTGGCCTGCGCGATGTTGCCCGGTCTTGCGGGCCTCCTGCTCGCCGCCGTCCTCATCGGCGTCGGCACCGGCCTGATCACACCGCTCGGCTTCGCGGCCCTGGCCTCCGCCACCCCGCCGGAACGGCTCGGACAGACCATGGGCGCGGCCGAACTGGGACGCGAACTGGGCGACGCGGGCGGCCCCTTGCTGGTGGCCACGGTCGCCACGACGGCGACACTGGCGTACGGGTACGCGGCACTGGCGGTGGTACTGGCGGCCGGAACGGCGGTGGTCGCAGCCGCGGGTGTGCGACGCGAGGCACGCGTGACGGAGAGCCGGGACGGCTGACGTCGGCCGAGAGCACGGGGCGGCCGCCCGGGGCGGGGCACGCGGGGCCGGGGGACGGGACGGCTGGCGTCGGCCGGGAGCATCGGGCGGTGGGCCGGGGCGGGATTTGCTCGCACCTGTGGGGCGCGGCAGCGCCGTCGGTGGGGGCGCGAGCCGCGTGTGTGCCGGCGGGGCAGGATGGCCGGCTTCGGCCCGGGTCTCCGACCGGCCCGTGTGCCTACAGTGCCCCTCCCGTCAGCAGGCTCAGTAGATCCCCCGTGGCGTCCGCCGCTCCCAGGGCGGCCAGGGCGCCCACGGTCAGGATGGCCGCGGCGACGGGACGCAGGCGGCGCGGTGGGGTGCTCAGGAGGGCGGCGATGCGGCGGGTGACGGCGCGGTCGGCGAAGTGCAGGGCGCAGTCGGCGCGGTGGGAGACCAGGGCGGCTCGGGCCAGGGCGCGGGCCGTGGTGCCGCGGTCGCCGACCGCGCCGGCGGCCTGTTCGTCGGCCCAGCGTTCCACCAGGTAGGCGACGGCCCCGCGGACCGGCAGGAGCAGCGGGTTCGCCGCCGCGGCCAGGGTCGCCGCGTGGACGTAGAACGCATGCCGGTGGGCGAGGTGGGCGCGCTCGTGGGCGAGCAGGGCCCGGCGTTCGGCGGGGCGCAGGGCGGCGAGCATGGCGCTGGTGACCAGGATCCGGCCCGGATCACCGGGCACGGCGAAGGCCTGGGGTCGCGGCGAGGCGGCGACAACGAGTTCGGTGCCGGGCGGGTGGCCCTCGCACAGCCGGCGCAGGGTGCGGCGGGTGGCGCGATGAGCCCGGACCGCGCGCAGGATCCGGCCGACGGCGACCGCGAGGACGACAAGCGCGAGGAGTGCCACGGCGTCCGGAACCGGCTCGGGCAGCGCGCGGCCACCGGCGCGGGCGTGGGCGACGACCGGCAGGGCCTCGCCGGCCAGGGTCGCGGTCAGCAGCGCGAGGGCCCACAGACAGGCGCCTGCGGTGAGCACCGCGGCACCGGTCAGCGCACGGGCCGCCGCCGCGGGCGTCCCGAACCTGGCGAGCCGCGGACCGGCCACGCCGAGCAGCAGCGACAGCAGCAGCGGGGTGTAGACGTCGATCCTCATGTGCCGCCTCCTGTCCCGCCGTTGAACCCGTATGCCGTACGACTGCGCCGGCCGGGCCCGTCACGCACCGCCGTCGCCCAGCAGCCGGCGCAGGGCGCTCTCCTCCTCGGGGCTCAGCCCGGTCACGAACTGCTGCAGGGCGGCTATCGGGTCGGGCCCGCGGTCCAGGGCCCGATGCATGGCCTCGGCGGTCATCTCGGCGGCGTTCTTGACGGGACGGTAGGCGCCGCGCCGTCCGTCGGCGTCGCGCAGGACGAGATCCTTGTCGTGCAGGCGGCGCAGAATGGTGTGCACGGTGTTGTAGGCGAGCCCGTCGCCGAGTTCGGACTGGATCTCGGCGGGGGTGAGGGCGTGTTCCGTGGCCCAGAGGGTGGCGAGGATCTCGCTCTCCAGCTCCCCGGGGCTGCGTCGCTCGGCTCTGCCGCGAGGGGTCGTGCCTGCCATGGCCACCACCTTACGGTGCGTAGGTTCCCTCGGTCACCGACTCGCACCTGCCCCTTACCCGCCTCCGGCGTCTCCTCGACCTACAGGTTGTAGGGTGAAACGGGACCTTACAGATTGTAGGGCCGGGAGGGATGAGGATGACGAGAACGTCCCCCGCCTCTTCCGCACCCTCGCCGGAGCGGCCATCCGCGGCGATTCGGAACGGGGCATGAGCACGCCGGCCGGCCCGTCCACGAGTGTCGGCCGGCGGCTGCCGTGGCAGAGCCTGCTGGGGGTCACGGTGGCAGCGGGGGCCGCGGGGCTCGCCGTACGGCACTGGCCGGTGCTGGACGCGGGAGCGGACCGGCTGGCCGTCGCCGACCGCGGCTGGCTGTCGCTCGCCGCCCTGCTCAGCGTGCTGACCTGGGGATGCGCGGCGCTCGCGCTGCAGGGGGCGGTACGGGAGGCACTGCCCGTACGCCGGCTGGTGGCTGCGCAGTTCGCTGCGTCCGCGGCGAACCACGTGCTGCCCGCCGGACTGGGCGCCGGTGCGGTCAACGTGCGCTTCCTGATGCGGTGCGGACTGCCGCCCGGCCGCGCCGCGACGGCTCTCGCGGTGAAGGGCGCGGCGGGCACCGTGGTCCGGGGTGCTCTGATCGCGGGGCTCGCCATGGCCTGGCCCGGGACCCTGCGGGCGCCGGCGGTGGGCCGGTTGCCGCTGCTCGTGGGCGCGGGGGCCGCGGTGGCGGTCGCCGGTGCGGCCCTGTTGCTGCGGACCCGGCTGCGGCGCGGACTGGCCTGCGCGGTGGCCGATGTGCGCGGTGTGCACGAGCGTCCGGGGCGGGCGGTGGCCCTGTGGGGTGGCTCGCTGCTGTTCGCCGCGCTGCACACGGGCGTCGTCCTGGCCGTCGTACGGGCCCTGGACGTGCCTCTTCCGGCCGGGCGGGTGGCCCTCGCGTATCTCGCCGCGAGCAGCGCCGCCGTACTGCTGCCGACCCCGGGTGGGCTCGGTTCCCTGGACGCCGCGCTCGCCTGGTCGTTGACGGCGGCCGGGGCGCCGGCGGGGGTCAGCGTGTCGGCGGTCATCGGCTACCGGCTGCTGACCGTGTGGCTTCCCCTGGTGCCGGGGTTGCTGGTGCTGGGCGGGCTGGTGCGCGCCAGGGCCCTGTGAGGCGGTGGCGGCTCGCGTCGTCGACGGGGGCTCAGTCTTCCGGGGACGTCGGCGCGGGCGGGGGTTCCGGTGAGGGCCGGGAGGGCGCCGCGGGTGTCCGCGGCGGTTCGGTGTCCCGCGGCGTCGGACCGGAGTCCCCGGCCGGCCGCCACCACCGCGGCCGCCACCGGGTCAGACCCCAGCCGCACAGGCTCAGCCAGGCGGTGGCGAGCAGCCAGCCCCCGAGGACGTCACTGGTCCAGTGCACGCCGAGGTAGACCCGGGTCGCTCCGACGGCGGCCGCCCAGCACACCGCGAGCACACAGGTCGTACGCGCCAGGTCGGGGCGCGAACGGCGGGTGACGGCCCAGCAGAGCAGGCCCGCGGCGAGGGCGGAGGTCGTGGTGTGGCCGGAGGGGAAGGCGTACCCGGAGGCGTACGCGGCCCAGTCGGCCGGGTCGGGCCTGGCCCGCGCGAAGGACTCCATCACCGCTTCTCGCAGCAGTTGCCCGGCGAGCAGCACGGCGAGGGCGCACGGCACCGTCCTCAACCGCTCCCCGGCGTCCCGCCCCGCGATCAGCCCGGCCACGGCGACGACCAGGTACGGCCAGATTCCCGTCCCGGTCGCGGTGATGCCCCGTGCGAGGGCCTGCGCGACCGGTGGCCGGTGTCCGATGGCCCACGTGTGCACGGCCCCGTCCCCGGGCAGCGGGGACCCGTGCCGTACGCCCACCAGGACCGCGAGGCATCCGAACAACGCGGCACACAGGACTCCGGCCCGGACCGTCCCGGACCGCACCGCCCGCCACGCCTCGTTCACGCGGGACCTTCGACGCAGACGCCCACGACGACTCCTCTCACCTGCGCGGGAACCGCGCGCCCGGCTCCCCCGCACCAGCACCCGCGGCCGCGCTCGTCGGCGGCTCCGACCGACCCGGCCGCGCCATGCGGTCAGCCACCGCTCTGCGCGCCCGTCACCAGTTCCCCGAACCTGGTCCCGGCCGCCCGTTCCACCAAGGGCGCCCCGCGGTCCGCCAGCAGCATCAGCGGCCACGCGAGCAGGGCGCCGAACGCGAGCCCCACCGCGACGTCGTGCGGATAGTGCACGCCGATCCAGACCCGGGAGACGGCCATCAGGAGGGCGGCCACGGCCGCGACCCGGCCCAGCGTCCGGTCCGTCAGGGCCACGACCACCGCCGCGGCTCCGGCGATCACCGCGTGGTTGCTGGGGAAGGACCAGTCGCCCACCGCCGGGCACGCCTCGACGGTGACGGTGTGCAGCATGCGGCAGGGTCTGTTCTCGGCGACGGCCGACTTGACCAGGACGTCGGCGACGTAGCAGAGCACGACGATCACGGGGGCCGCCAGCGACCGGACCATCCGGGCCTGCCCCGCGCCGCGGGCCCGCCACCAGGCGGCGAGCATCAGCACGCCGAACAGGGCGAGGCCGTAGTCGGACCAGACGGCGACCGTGGTGTCCACGACGTGCGGCGAGTCAAGGGCCAGACCGGTGATCCAGAGGTAGAGGCCGCCGTCGACCGAGGCGCCGCCGAACGCGAGGGCAGTCATGAGGAGACCTCCGAAGAGGCGCGGCGGGCACGCGCGCGGCGTGCCTCGAGAGCGAGCGGGGTCAGGGAAACGAGGACCACGACGGCGACCATGGGAAGGAGGTAGCGGTCGACGTTCGGAACCGAGGAGCCCAGGGCGTAGCCGCCGAGCACGAGACCGATCGTCCACACCAGGCCGCCGGCCACCTGCCAGAGCGTGAAAACCCGCACCGGCACGTCCAGTGCGCCGGCCAGCGGGTTCAGTACGGTGCGCACCACCGGCACGAA
Organism: Streptomyces sp. SLBN-31; assembly: GCF_006715395.1. NCBI lineage: Bacteria > Bacillati > Actinomycetota > Actinomycetes > Kitasatosporales > Streptomycetaceae > Streptomyces > Streptomyces sp. SLBN-31. The sequence goes on along the minus strand of NZ_VFNC01000001.1, from coordinate 1,936,522 downwards.
GCGGGCCAGCACGACGGCCTTCGCGTGGCCGTACCGCGCGAGCAGTTCCTCGGCCCGGGCCGCGCCCTCGTGCAGCTTCCTCGCCCTGCTGCGCGCCAGCAGCGCACGGCCTCCGCGACGCCCTATCCAGTACCCGGTCTGCGCCCCGAGCAGCGCTCCCACCACGGCCGCGGCCAGCACCTGCCCGAGCGAGAGGTGCACGGAGCCGCGGACGCCGTTCGCGCACAGCAGCCCCGCCGTGAACAGCAGCGAGTCCCCGGGCAGGAAGAAGCCGACCAGCAGGCCGGTCTCGGCGAACAGCACCGCGGCGACGCCGATTGCGCCGAAGGCGGACAGCAGGGACCCCGCGTCCAGGACGTTCACCGCTTGGGCCACGGCGAACTGGGCAGCTGCCATGCGGGCGACCCCTCTCATACTGGAACTCGTACTGAACGTGGAAGGAGCGGGCGGCGGCCCGCGCCTGGCGACTACAGTCATGTAGACCGTCTACTGAACTGTAGACGAATAAGTGTCGAGGAGCGTTCCCATGCCCCACGGGCAGATTGACGAGCCGTTCGACGGCCCGGACGACGGGCGCCCGGAACGACGGCCGGCGGGCGAGCTGGAGGCGAGCGTCCTGGCCGCGCTGTGGGCGGCCGACGGTCCGCTCACCCCCGGCGCCGTCCAGCTGGAGCTCGGCGACGGACTGGCCCGCACCACCGTCACCACGATTCTCACCCGGCTGCACGCCAAGGGCGTGGTGACCAGGGCACGCTCCGGGCGCGGCTACGCCTACGCCCCCACCCAGGACTCCCCCGGCCTCACCGCCCGCCGTATGCACGCCGAACTCGACAAGGACCGGGACCGCGGCACCGTCCTGGCCCGCTTCGTGTCCGATCTGAGCCCCGAGGACGAGCGGCTGCTGCGCGGTCTGCTGGCGGACGGTGCCGCCGGCGCGGACGACACCGCGTGACCGGCCGCTCGGAGTCGTCCGGCGCGACGGCGGTCTCTGGAGGAACCCTGTGATGTACGCCGTGTGGCTCCCGCTCCTGGTGCCGCTGCTCGCGGTGCCCGTGGCCCGGCGTGGCGCCGAGCTGCTGCCGCCGCGGACGGCCGCGTGGGCGCTGACCGCCCTGGCGCTGGTCCTCGCCGGTTCCAGTACGGCGGCGCTGGCGCTGCTCGCGCTGGACGGCGCCCTGCGGCTGCCCTTCGTGGCGGCGCTCGGCCACTTGTCCCCGCACCTGCTCGGCGACGGTTCGCCCGCCACCGTGCCGGCCGCGGTCCTGGCCGCCCTCGCGCTGGCCGGCCTGGGCGTGCTGGTGCCCTGGCGGGCCCGCCGCCATCTGCGGGAACTGCGCGCCGCCCATCGCCAGTGCGCGTGCGAGCCGGGCGCGGGCGACCTGTGGGTGCGGCGCGACGTACGTCCCGACGCCTACGCGCTGCCCGGCCGGCCAGGCCGCATCGTGGTGACCACCGGGATGCTGCGCGCCCTCAGCGCCCGGGAGCGTGAGGTGCTCTTCGCGCACGAGCGCGCCCATCTCATGGGCCGCCACCATCTCTTCCTCGCCGGCGCGGAGCTGGCCGTGGCGTTGCATCCCGCCCTGCGCGGCCTGCGGGCGCCGCTGTCGTACGCCCTGGAGCGCTGGGCCGACGAGTCCGCGGCGCGGGCGACCGGCGACCGCGCCCTGACCGCCCGCGCGGTCGGCCGCGCCGCGCTCGCCGCCGGTGCGGCGGGCCCCGCGCCCCGGCCGCGGCTGTCCCTGACGGCCACCGCGGGCCCGGTCCCACGCCGCGTCACCGCCCTGCTGAACCGCTCCGCGCCCGTCGGCCAGCTCCTCCCGCGTGCCCTGGCCTGCCTGCTCCTGGCCTGCGTCACCCTCTCGGCCGGCGCGGCCCTCGAAGCGGCCACCGACCTCCACAACGGCATCGAAACCGCCCAGGGCGAGACCGGCCACCTCTCGACACATCGCGGCTGACGGACACCCACCGGGGGCCCACGCCGCCACTCGACGTCCCTGCACGGCCGGCGGTCGGCGACGCTCGCTGTGCCGAGGGCACGTCAGGCTCAAAGGACCTTTGCCACACAGAGGGTTCACGACGGAGGAGGTGTGGCATGCTCCCGTCAATCGATCGATGCACGCAGTCCATGGCCGCCCCCGGCGCACCCCAGCCGGTCCGGCGGTCGCCGAGCAGGCCGTAACCACGGCCGCCGCAAAGGAGTCACGCGTGAGAACCATCCCCCACAGATCCGTCGCCGTGCGCGCCCTCGCCGTCACCGCACTGGCCGGGGTGTCCCTTCTCCCCGCCGGTCCGGCGACCGCCGCGCCCGACGCCGCGGCCGCCTGCACCCCGGCCCAGGTCGTCGCCAACGGCGGCTTCGAGAGCGGTACTTCACCGTGGACGCAGTCGTCCACGAGCGTGATCACCAGCCGTTCCGGCGAGACCCCGCACGGCGGCACGAGCTACGCCTGGCTGGACGGCACCGGCGCCACGCACACGGACACGCTCTCCCAGAGCGTCACGATCCCGTCCGGCTGCTCCACCGCCACCCTGTCCTTCTGGCTCCACATCGACACCACCGAGACGACCTCCTCGACCGCCTACGACAAGCTGACGGCGAAGATCGGCGGCACGGCCCTGGCCACCTACTCGAACCTCGACAAGAACACCGGGTACGTCAAGAAGACCCTCGACGTCTCGTCCTTCGCGGGCCAGACGGTCAGCCTCGCCTTCACCGGCACCGAGGACTCCAGCCTCCAGACCAGCTTCGTCCTCGACGACGTCGCCCTCGACACCTCGGGCGGCACGACCCCGCCGGCCGACTCGACGCGGACCCCGGCCGCACCCTCGTACACCGTCAGCCTGAGCAGCAACACCAGCGGTACCGTCTGGACCGGCCACGAGAGCGCGACCTTCACCAACGCCTCCTCGACGGCGCTGAACGAGGTGTACCTGCGGCTGTGGGACAACTACCACGGCACCTGCGACGCGATGCCGATCACGGTCACCAACGTCAGTGGCGGTACGGCCGGTTCGCCGTCCGTCGGCTGCACGGCCCTGCCCGTCACCCTGCCCGCACCCCTGGCGCAGGGGCAGTCCGCCACGATCGGCTTCGACCTGGGCATCACCGTGCCCAGCGGCGCCGACCGGTTCGGCCACGACGGGGCGTTCAGCTTCATCGGCAACGCGCTGCCCGTCCTCGCGGTCAAGGACGGCGCCGGCTGGCACCTGGACCCGTACACGAACAACGGCGAGTCGTTCTACTCCCTGGCCGCCGACTTCAAGGTGACCCTCGACCACCCGAGCACCCTGCTGGTCCCGGCCACCGGCACCTCGGTCGACACCCCCGGCTCCAGCGGACGCACCGTCACCACGGCGACCGCCTCCAAGGTGCGTGACTTCGCGTGGGCGGCCGGGCCGTTCAGCAAGATCTCCGGCACCTCCACCGCCGGCACCGCGATCAACGTCTACTCCGTCTCGAACATCAGCTCCTCCGACGCCCAGTCGATGCTCAGCACGGCGAAGACGGCCGTCGACGCGCACGCCGCGCGCTTCGGGGCCTATCCCTACGGGGAGTTGGACGCCGTCATCGACAACAACTACTGGTTCGGCGGCATGGAGTACCCCGGCTTCGTCCTCGACCTCGTCAGCACCACCGCGCTCACCCACGAGATCGGCCACCAGTGGTGGTACGGCATCGTCGGCGACGACGAGTACAACAGCCCCTGGCTGGACGAGGCGTTCACCGACTACGCCACCGACCTCGCCCTCGGCAAGACCGGCACCAGCTGCTGGAACAGCGTCTCCTGGGCATCGTCGGCGGAGAAGATCACCAACTCCATGGCGTACTGGGACGCCCACTCCTCCCGCTACTCCACCGTCGTCTACGGCTACGGCAAGTGCGCCCTGCACGACCTGCGCCGGCTGATCGGCGACACCGCGATGACCAAGTTGCTGAAGGACTACGCCGGTTCGCACTGGTACGGCGTGTCGACCACGGCCGAGTTCAAGGCGGCGGCGCAGGCCGCGACGACCACGGACCTGACGTCGTTCTGGAGCACGCACCGCATCGACGGCTGAGCCGGACGACCGCACGACGCGGCTGCCGGTCCTCCGAGGGCCGGCAGCCGCTCGTGAATGACGTACGCCGTCCAAGAAGGCGGGAAGGCGTTCAACGACAGGCCCTTGACGGCAAGGGACGGCAGCGTGGGTCAGCCGAGTCGCTGGGCGAAGGTCTCGTACGCGGCGTCGTCGAAGAGGACGAACCGCACCTCTTCGACGGCCGTCGGCGTCCCGCGTACCGTCTCGACCGCGATACGGGCGGCGTCGTCCATCGGCCACCGGTACACGCCGGTGGAGATCGCCGGGAAGGCGACCGTCACGGCGCCCAGTTCGTCGGCGACGCGCAGCGACTCGCGGTAGCAGGAGGCGAGCAGGTCGGAGCGGTCCTCGGTGGCCGACCAGACCGGGCCGACCGTGTGGATCACCCATCGCGCGTCCAGCCGGCCGGCGGTCGTCGCGACCGCCCGGCCGGTGGGGAGGCCCTTGCCGATGGGGGTCCCCCCGCTCGAGCGAAGCTGAGAGTGGGGGAGGGACGCGCGGAGCCTGCGGCACTCCTCGAGGATCTCCGGGCCGCCCCGCCGGTGGATGGCGCCGTCGACGCCACCGCCGCCGAGGAGGGAGGAGTTCGCCGCGTTGACGACGGCGTCGACGGACTGCTGGGTGATGTCGCCCCGGACGAGGGTGATGCTGGTCATGGCTGCCTGTATACCCGACGGCACCGGGCGGGGCCCGCTTTGGGCGGCGCAGGGCCGTCGAGGGCGGGTGGGCGCGTCAGCCCGTCTGCCGCAGCCTGCGCCAGACCGCCTTCGCCGCGTTGTGACCGGACATGCCGTGTACACCCGGGCCCGGTGGGGTCGCCGAGGAGCAGATGAAGACCGCCGGGTGGGGGGTGTGGTACGGGAACAGGGACAGCTTGGGGCGCAGCAGGATCTGCAGTCCCGCCACCGCGCCGGTGCCGATGTCACCGCCGATGTAGTTGGCGTTGCGGGCGGCGAGTTCGGCCGGGCCGGCGGTGGCGCGGGCCAGGACGCGGTCGCGGAAACCCGGGGCGAAACGCTCCAGTTGGCGCTCCATGACGTCCGTGAGGTCGCCCGTCCAGCCGCTCGGGACGTGCGCGTACGCCCAGAAGACGTGCTTGCCCTCGGGTGCGCGGGTGGGGTCGACGACGCCGGGCTGGACGGTGATCATGAAGGGCGGGTCGGGTGCCCTGCCCTCCCGGGAGGCCGCGCGCAGGGCGGCCCCGATCTCCCTGCTGTCCGCGCCGATCTGGACGGTGCCGGCGGCCCGGGCCGGTTCGGCGGTCCACGGGACCGGGCCGTCCAGCGCGTAGTCGATCTTGAAGACGCCGGGGCCGTACTTGTAGTTCTCGTAGTAGCGGCCGAAGCCGGCGATGCGGGCCAGGGCGGTGGGTGAGGTGTCGAAGACGTAGGCCCGCGCGGGCGGCAGGTCGTCGAGGCGCTTGACCTCGTAGTCGGTATGGACCAGGCCGCCGAGGTCCTTGAGGTAGGCGGTCAGGGCGTCCGAGATCGACTGGGAGCCGCCCTCGGCGACGGGCCAGCCCCGCGCGTGGGCGGCGAGCGCGAAGACGAGACCGATGGCGCCGGTCGCGAAACCGTTCAGGGGGGCCATCACATGGGCCACGAGGCCGGCGAAGAGGGTCTTGGCCGGCTCGTCGTGGAAGCGGCGGGTGAGCCAGGTCGACGGGGGCAGGCCGGCGAGCCCGAAGCGGGCGAGAGTCACCGGGTCGCGGGGCAGCGCGGTCAGCGGCAGGGACATGAAGTCGCGCGTGAGGGTGTCCCACTTGGACAGGAACGGCGCGACCAGCCTGCGGTACGCGCCCGCGTCCCGGGAGCCGAACGACGCGGCCGTCTCGGCGACCGAGCGGGACAACACGGCGGCGCTGCCGTCGAGGAAGGGGTGGGCCATGGGCAGCTCGGCGTGCAGCCACCTCAGGCCGTACCGCTCCAGGGGCAGGGCGCGGAACGCCGGGGAGTTGATGCCCAGCGGATGGGCGGCGGAGCACGGGTCGTGCCGGAAGCCGGGCAGGGTGAGCTCTTCGGTGCGGGCACCCCCGCCGACGGTGCCGCGGGCCTCGAAGACGGCCACGGAGAAGCCGCGGCGGGCCAGCTCCACGGCGGCCGTCAGTCCGTTCGGCCCCGCACCCACCACGACAGCATCCAGCATCGACGGCACCTCGGACCCCTTCGTCAGCCGATGGCCACTGGGCATCAGGATATGCCGGGGGTCTGACAGCCCCGGGGCTCGGGTACCGACTGCCGGGACGGCCCGTCGGGTCAGGCAGTGGCCGACAGCAGCCCCACCACCCTGCGGGCCGTGGCCGCGTCACGGGCCGCGGTGAACGGCAGGGCGTTGCCCCCGGTGATACGGAAGGGCTCGCCGGTGACGGTCAGGTGGGCGCCGCCCGCCTCCTCGACCAGCAGCAGGCCCGCGGCGTGATCCCATGCCGCTTCCCATGAGAAGGCGGTCGCATCGGACTCGCCGCGGGCGATGGCGAGATACTCCAGGCCGGCCGAGCCGCAGGCGCGCGGCGCGACGCCGTCGGTCCACAGGCCGAGCAGGGCGCGCTTCTGGTCGTCGGTGGTGTAGTCCGGGTGGGAGGTGGCCACTTGGAGGTCCCGGCCGGGTGCGGGTGAGCCGGCGTGGAGTCGCTCGCCGTCGAGGAAGGCGCCCTGGCCCCGCACGGCGGTGGCGAGTTGTCCACGGGCCGGTGCGTACGTCCAGGAGGCGAGCAGGACCCCGTGGTGCGCGAGGGCGACCAGCGTGCAGAACCCGGGGTCGCCGTGCACGAACTGACGGGTGCCGTCGACGGGGTCGACTATCCAGACCGGGGCGTCGCCGCCGATCGCCTCGTACGTCGCCGGGTTCGCGTGCACCGCTTCCTCGCCGACCACGACGGAGCCGGGCAGCAGGGCGCCCAGCGTCCCGGTGAGGTACCGCTCGGCCAGCCGGTCGGCGTCGGTCACGAGGTCGTGCGGTCCGTTCTTCTGGTCGACCTCGTGGGCGGCGAGCCGGCGGAAGCGCGGCATGATCTCGGCCGCGGCGGCGGCGCGGACCGCCTCCTCGACGTCGGCCGCGTGCTTGGTGAGGAACTCTTCGTGTCCGGCGAGAAACTCTTCGTTGGTTTCCGTGTCGTCGATCATGGCTCCATGAGAACACGCGCCACTGACAATCCCCGCCCGGCCGGTGGACACCCGGTGGAATCGGAGTGAACTCGGAGATTCCGGCTCACCGGCCGACGGCGTATCCCTGCATCCCGCGCGGGTTCGCCGCCGCCGACAGGATGCCGGTACGTGGATCGCGTGCGACCGCGCACAGCCGTCCCTCGGACCACGGGTCGCCCACGGTGACGTGGTGGCCGCGCCGGCGCAGCTCCTCGACGACGTCCGAGCCCGTCCGTGACTCCACGGTCACGCTTCCCGGTCGCATGCCGCGCGGGTAGAAGGAGCCCGCGAAGCTGTCGTTGTGCCAGTTCGGGGCGTCGATCGCGCCCTGCAGGTCGAGGCCCCCGCGGACGGGTGCGCGCAGCGCGACGGCCAGGAAGAAGTGCAGCTGCCACTGGTCCTGCTGGTCGCCTCCGGGCGTGCCGAACGCCATCACCGGGACGCCGTCGCGCAGGGCGATGGAGGGGGTGAGGGTGGTGCGGGGGCGGCGGCCGGGGGTGAGCGAGTTCGGCAGGCCCTCCTCCAGCCAGGTCATCTGCAGCCTGGTGCCGAGCGGGAAGCCCAGTTCGGGCACGACGGGGTTGGACTGCAGCCAGCCGCCGCTGGGGGTGGCGGCGACCATGTTCCCCCAACGGTCGACGACGTCGAGGTGGCAGGTGTCGCCCCGGGTGGTGCCGTCCGGGGAGACGGGCGGCTCACCGGGCACCGGGGAGGCAGGGCTCTTCGCCACGGTGGGCTCTCCCGCGCCCATGGGGCTGAACCCCGGCTCATCGGTGACCACCACGTGCGCGTGCGCGCTGAGCCGCGGTGCGCGTCCGCCGGGGCTGCCGGGGCGCAGCTCGTACGAGGCCTTGTCGCCGACGAGCGCGCGCCGGGCGGTGTTGTACTCGGCGGACAGCAGCTCGTCGACCGGCACCTCGGCGGCGTCGCCGTACCAGGCCTCCCGGTCGGCCATGGCGAGCTTGCAGCCCTCGATCAGCAGGTGGAGGTAGTCGGCGGAGCCGTGGGCGGGCAGCTCGGCCGGGAGCAGGGCGAGCTGCTGGAGCAGGACGGGGCCCTGGCTCCAGGGGCCCGCCTTGCACAGGGTCCAGCCGTTCCAGTCGTACGTCGCCGGGCTCTCGTAGGTGGCGGACCAGCCGGTGAGGTCGGCGGCCGTGAGGGTGCCGGTGTGGCGCTCGCCGCTGGTGTCCATGGTGGGGCGGGCGGACTGGCGTACCAGGGCCTCGGCGATGAAGCCGGAGCGCCACACCTCGCGCGCGGCCTCGATCTCGGCGACCCGGTCCCCGCTGCCGGCGACCTCGGTGAGCAGCCGCTTCCAGGTGGCGGCGAGGGCGGGGTTGCGCAGCAGCTCGCCGGGATGCGGGGGCCGACCGTCCGGCAGGTACACCTCGGCCGACGAGGTCCACTCCGTCTCGAACAGCTCGCGGACCGTCTCGACGGTCGCGCCGACGTTCTCCACGGGCGCGTGCCCGTGTTCGGCGTATCCGACGGCGTACTTGAGGACGTCGGCGAGGGGTTTCGTCCCGTGGTCGCGCAGCAGCAGCATCCAGGCGTCGAAGGCGCCGGGGACGGCTGCGGCGAGCGGTCCGGTGCCGGGCACGAGGTCCAGGCCGAGTCCCCGGTAGTGGGCGACGGTCGCTGCGGCGGGTGCGACGCCCTGTCCGCACAGCACCCGCACCTCGCCGCCGGCCGGCGCGAGCAGGATCGGCACCTCGCCGGCGGGGCCGTTGAGGTGCGGCTCGACGACATGCAGCACGAACGCCCCGGCGACGGCCGCGTCGAAGGCGTTGCCGTCGTCCTCCAGCACGGCCATCGCGGACTGCGAGGCGAGCCAGTGGGTGGAGGACACCATGCCGAAGGTGCCCTGGAGGGTCGGCCGGGTCGTGAACTGCATCTCTCACCTCGCCGCTCGCGCGCCCCGGTCGTTCCGGAGTGCGATCACACCTGTGGGGCTGCCTCTACCCGTCCGAGGGGTCCACGAAGATTTTCGCGATCCCTCGGGCACTGCTCGGGCCGCCCTCCAGTCCGGTGCGCGGGCGACCGTTCACGGCCGGCGCGGCTCCACCAGCCCCGACTCGTAGGCGAAGACGACCAGTTGGGCCCGGTCGCGGGCCCCTAGTTTCGTCATGGCGCGGCTGATGTGGGTCTTGGCCGTGAACGGGCTGATGACCATGTGCCCGGCGATCTCCTCGTTGGTCAGGCCCCGGGCGGCCAGAGCCGTCACCTCGCGTTCGCGGCGGGTCAGGCAGTCGAGGCCGGGTGCCGTCGCCCGGTCCGGCGGCCGGGAGACGAACTCGCCGATCAGAGTGCGTGTAACCGACGGGGACAGCAGCGCCTCGCCCCGGGCGACGACGTCGATGCCCTGGAGCAGGTCGGCCGGTTCGGTGTCCTTCAGGAGGAAGCCGCTGGCGCCCGCCCGCAGCGCCTCGAAGACGTACTCGTCGAGGCCGTAATTGGTGAGGATCACTACGCGTACGGCCGCCAGAGCGGGGTCCGCGGCGATCAGCCGCGTCGCCTCGATGCCCGTCATCACCGGCATCTGGACGTCGATCAGCGCGATGTCGGGGACGTGCGCGCGGACGAGGGCGAGGCCCCGCTCGCCGTCCGCCGCCTCGCCCACCACCTCGATGCCGTCCTCGGCCTCCAGCAGGGCGCGGAACCCCGCGCGCATCAGCGCCTGGTCGTCGACGAGCGCGACCCGGATCATCTCCACTCCCCCTTCGCCAGCGGGATGCGCGGGACGAAGCCGCCCCGGCCGCCCGAGCTCCCGGTCGGCGGCCACGCCCGCGCCCCCAAGCCCGCCTCCCATCCAGCGGCAGCCGTCCCCGCACCGCGAAGCCGCCCCCGCTCACCCGGCCGCGCCCGCGCCCCGAAGCCCGCCCCGCTCATCCGGCCTCCCCCAACGGCAACCGTCCCCGCACCCCGAAGCCGCCCCCCACTCACCCGGCCGCGCCCGCGCCCCGAAGCCCGCCCCGCTCATCCCGCCTCCCCCAACGGCAACCGTCCCCGCACCCCCGAGCCCGCCCCGCTCACCGCGTCTCCCCCAGCGGCAGCCGCGCCCGTACCGCGAAACCGCCCTCCGCGCGCGGGCCGGTGTCCAGTGTGCCGCCCAGTGCCGTGACGCGTTCACGCATGCCGGTCAGACCCACGCCGGGGGCGGGAGGTCGGGACGGGTCGGCGGTGCCGTCGTCCTCGACGCGTATCGCCAGGTCGTCGTCCCCGTAGTCGAGCCGGACGTTCACCTTGGCCGGGCCCGCGTGCCGGGCCGCGTTGGTCAGGGCCTCCTGCACGATGCGGTAGACGGCGCGGTCGACCGTGGCCGTCAGTGGCCGTTCCTCGCCGGTCACCGTGAGTTCGGCGGTGAGGCCCGCCGCGCGGGCCCGCTCGACCAGCAGCGCGGGCGTGCCGGTGGGCTCGTCGTCGGAGCGCAGGATCTCCAGGGTGGCGCGCAGTTCGCGCATGGCCTCGCCGCTCGCGTCCTGGATGGCGAGCAGCGCGGGCGGTATCTCCTCGCCGCGCTTCTTCGCCAGGTGGACGGCGACGCCCGCCTGGAGCTTGACGATCGAGATGCTGTGAGTGAGGGAGTCGTGCAACTCCCTTGCGATGCGCAGGCGTTCCTCACCGGCGCGGCGCAGGGCGGCCTCCTCCCTGGTCCGCTCGGCCTCCAGCGCTCGCCGCTCGGTCTGGCGGAGGTACGCCTGCCAGTTGCGGTCGGCCTGTCCCGCGACCACGGCGCACAGGAACCAGCCGGCGAGCAGCGCCGTCCGCTCGACCACGTCGTGGGTCGTCGGGCCCGTCGCCAGCCATCCTCCCAGGAAGACCCCGCTCGCCACGGCCGCCCACCCCCGGTGTCCCGCGCCGGCCGCCGTCGCCACGGCGACGAAGACCGGCAGCGCCGAGAGCGGACCGGGGTGCGCGTGCAGCACGTATCCGGCACCGCACAGCGCGGCGACGAGCGCCACCGTGCGCGGGGCCACACGGTGGAACGCCAGGACGGCCGAGGACAGGGCGACGAGGGCGTAGTCGACGGCCGTGGTGTCCCGGCCGAAGGCTGCCGTGGTCACGGCGAGAGCACCGACGACGACCGCGAGGGCCACGTCGGCGAGCCCTTTGCGTGGGGTGAAGTGCCCGCTCATGCAGGCACAGTAGAGGGCGGCGCCGACAGCGGCGTCACCCCTGTGGACGGCTCCCCGGCTACTCCCCACGCAGTAGTGCGCGGTCCCGGCGGCCTCGTCGTCGTACCGCCAAGTGCCTCCACGGGGACGACGCCCGGGGCCGCCCGCGCCACGCATGCTGCTGTGCATGTCCACACCGTTCAGGTACACACAGCCACCGTCGCCCAAGTCGGCCACCGGCCGGGTCGCCGAGATCCACGCGCAGATCGCCGCCGACTTCGGCATCGACCGGCCCGCCACCTTCATGGTCCTGTCCTCGGCGCCCGAACTCCTCGTTCCCGCCTGGGCGCTGATGCGCGAGTCGCTGATCGCCGGCCCGGGCAGCCGCACCGGCAAGGAGCTGGCGGCGCTCGGGGTCTCGCTGTCCAACAACTGCCCGTTCTGCGTCGACGCGCACACCGTCCTGCTGCACGCGACGGGCGACCACGCGCTGGCCGAGCGGCTGGCCCGCGGGGACGATCCGGAGAGCGAGGAGCACACGCGCGTGCTCGACTGGGGGCTCGCCAGCCGCGCCCCGGGGGCCGCGCTGCGGCCGTACCCGTTCCCGGAGGAGCACGCGCCCGCCTATCTGGGGACCATGCTCACCTTCCACTTCATCAACCGCGTCGCCTCGGCGCTGCTGTCCGAACAGCTCATGCCGGGCGGCGTCCAGCGGTTCCGCGCGGTGCGCAGTCTCGCGGGCCGCGCCCTGGGGCGCACCGTCCGCCGCGAAGCCGAACCCGGCGCGTCCCTGCCACTGCTCGACACGCTCGGCCCCGGACCGGACTGGGCCCTCGGCTCCCCCGTGGGCCCGGCCTACGCGGCGCTGCGCGCGGCCGCCCGCACCGGCGCCGAACTTCTCGACCCGGCCGAGCGCGCCCTCGTCCATCACGCCCTGCGGGACTGGGACGGCGAGCACCCCTCGGCCGTCCTGCGCGGCTTCCCGACCCGGCGTGAGCGGCCCGGCGCGCGCCTGGCGCTGCTCGCCGCGCTCGCGCCGTACCGGATCACGGACGAGGACGTGGCCGCCTGGCACATGCCCTGGCACAACGACGAGCAGCTGCTCCGGCTCGTCGCGTACGGCGCCTTCGCGGCCGTGGACCGCATCGAGAGCGCACTCGCGCTGTCGGCCGCGCAGCGCGCCACGTCCTGACGACGGCGAACCCTTTATCCGATTTCAGTGGTTCCAGAGTGGTTTTATGCGCATACGAGGGGATCGTCGCCGCTTGCTCGGGCGGCGCCCGGTTGGTCACGGCCCGTCGGCACCGGCCTCCGTGACCGCCCGAGCACGGAGCGAGTTGACACTTCCGTCTCACAGGGACTCATGTGAGACTGGCGCTCCGTCCGCAGTGCGGACTCCTCCGCACACCGTCCCCCACCGAGAAGTGTGCCCGTGCGTGAATTTCCTCTGCCGCTCGCTCTGACCGCGCGCCTGTCCCCCGTCGTCGTGCTCGCCGCGGTGGGCTGGGCGCTGTCGTCGAGCCCGGCGACGCCGGCCGACCAGCACACCAACGAGGCGGAGCACAAGAGCACTTCGGCGCCCCCCGCGCCGTCGACGGCGGCAGCGGCGACCAAGTCGTACGGCGCCGCCCCCGCGCCGTGCGGCAGCGTGGCCACGGCGACGGTCAAGTCGCTCGTCCCGGGCGCCAAGACGGCCGGGAAGGAGATCAGGTCCACCGACGAGAAGCTGCGCCGCACCTGCTCCTGGAACGCTCTCAAGGGCTACGACTACCGCTGGCTCGACGTCTCCTTCGAGGTTCTGGACTCCGACGCGGCGGCGCAGAAGGAGTTCAAGGAGCGGACCGCGGAGAAGAGCGGCGGGGGTGCCGTACCGGGGCTCGGGGACGCGGGCTACTCGGTCGTGAACCTCACCACCGAGGACAAGCAGCAGACCCGGGAGGGCGTGGTGATCGCCCAGGTGTCCAACGTCCTGGTGGTCACCACCTACAACGGCAGTGACTTCGAGACGAAGAAGGCACCCGGCACGGACGAGATCAACAAGGGTGCCATCAAGGCCGCGAAGGACGCCGTGGCCGCGCTGAAGGGCAGCCGGTAGCGTTCACCGGCCGCCCTCCGCAGGGTTTTCAGGCCTCCAGGCGCTGTCGGCCGCGCAGCAGCATCAGGGCCAGGTAGACGGCCATCGAGGTGCCCAGGCCCACCGCCCAGCCGTAGTCGGCGAGCGGCTTCAGCGCCGGGACGGGCCGTCCGTCGATCAGTGGCTTGAAGCTCGCGCCGCCGATCGCCAGCACGCCGCCCGTCACGAAGGCGACGACGGCCCGCCAGTTCCAGCCGCCCTCGTACCAGTAGCGGCCGCCCGAGCGGTACAGGTCGACCAGGTCCAGCTTTCCGCGGCGCAGGATCCAGTAGTCGGCGATGAGGATGCCGGCGACCGTGCCGAGCAGGCCGCCGACCAGGCCGAGCCAGGTGAAGATGTAGCCCTGCGGGTCGGAGTACAGCTTCCACGGGAAGATCAGCACGCCGATGATGCAGGTGGCGAGCGCCCCGGCCCGGAAACTGACCTTCCTGGGCGCGATGTTGGAGAAGTCGAAGGCCGGCGAGACCAGGTTGGCGGCGATGTTCACGGACAGGGTCGCCACCAGTACGGTCACCAGGGCGAACAGCAGGCCGAAGACGTTGTCGGTCTTGGCGGCCAGCTGTACCGGGTCCCACACCGCCTGGCCGTACACCTTCTGCGAACCGGAGGTGACCAGCACCGACAGCAGCGCGAACAGCGTCATGGTGGTGGGCAGTCCGAGGGCCTGGCCCCACGTCTGGGCCTTCTGGCTCTTGCCGTACCGGGTGAAGTCCGGGATGTTCAGCGACAGAGTGGACCAGAAGCCGATCATGCCCATCAGGGACGGCCAGAACAGCTTCCAGAAGTCGCCGCCCCAGCCGAGCTTGGAGGGCTGGTCGAGCAACGGGCCGAAGCCGCCCGCCTTGTTGCTCATCCAGACCAGCATCACCAGCGCGCCGACGATGACGAAGGGCGCCGCCCAGTTCTCGAAGCGGCGGATCGTGTCCATGCCGCGGTAGATGATCGCGACCTGGATCGCCCAGAAGATCGCGAACGACAGCCACATCGTCCAGGGGTAGGCGCCGATCTTCCCTGCGTCGGACCAGCCGTTGCCGATGAGCTTGCCGGCCAGGAAGTAGATCGCCTCGCCGCCGATCCAGGTCTGGATGCCGAACCAGCCGCAGGCCACCAACGCCCGTACCACAGCGGGGAGGTTGGCGCCGCGGACGCCGAAGGAGGCACGCGCGAACACCGGGAACGGGATGCCGTACTTCGGCCCCGCGTGCCCGGTGAGCAGCATCGGGACCAGCACGATCACATTGGCCAGGGCGATGGTGAGCACCGCCTGCTTCCAGTCCATGCCGACGGCGATCAGACCGGAGGCGAGGGTCCAGGAGGCCGTGTTGTGGGCCATGCCGACCCACAGGGCGGAGAAGTTGTACGTGGTCCAGGTGCGCTTCTCGATCGGGACCGGAAGCAGGTCCTCGTTCGCGTACGGGCCGCTGGGCAGCGGAGCCCCGGGCGCGATCTCCACGCGCCCGTCGGCGAGGGTGACTTGAGCGGTCGGCGGTATGGCCGTGGGAGCGGTGTCGGTCATGGGCAGGCCAATCGATGAAGGGTGGTCCGGAAAGGCCGTGCGGGTCTCCGGGTTCCCCTCCCCGGGGAGGTGGGGAGGGGAGTTCTGGAGTGGGGGGATGGGGAGGAGGGTCAGGCGTTGAGGGCCGGGATGATCTTCTCGCCGTACGCGTCGATCACGGCTTCCTGCGCGTCGTGCATGTCGTACACGGCGAACTGGTCGACGCCCAGTTCGCGCAGGGCGTTCAGCTTCTCGATGTGCTTCTCGACGGGGCCGATGACGCAGAACCGGTCGACGATCTCGTCGGGCACGAACTGGGTGTCGGGGTTGTCCGCGCGGCCGTGGTGGGAGTAGTCGTACCCTTCCCGCGCCTTGATGTAGTCGGTGAGTTCCTCCGGGACCTGCGAGGAGTGCTCGCCGTACTTGGAGACAAGGTCGGCGACGTGGTTGCCGACCATGCCGCCGAACCAGCGGCACTGCTCCCGGGCGTGGGCGAGGGCCTCGGGCGAGTCGTCCTCGGTGACGTAGGCGGGGGCGGCGACGCAGATGCGGACGTCGGCGGGGTCGCGGCCCGCGGTCACGGCCGCGTCCTTCACGGCCTTGACCATGTACTCCGTCAGGTAGAGGTCCGCCAGCTGCAGGATGAACCCGTCGGCCTCCTCGCCGGTCATCTTCAGGGCCTTGGGCCCGTACGCGGCCATCCATACGGGGAGTTCGGCGCCGGGCTTGATCCACGGGAACCTGACGACCGCGCCGCCGAGGTCGGCCTCCTCGCCCCGGCCGAGGGCCCGGATGACCTTCATCGCCTCGCTGATGCGGGCCAGCGTGTTGGGCTTGCGGCCCGCGACGCGCATCGCGGAGTCGCCGCGGCCGATGCCGCAGACGGTGCGGTTGCCGAACATGTCGTTGAGGGTGGCGAAGGTGGAGGCGGTGACTTCCCAGGTGCGGGTGCCGGGGTTCGTCACCATCGTGCCCACGGTCAGCTTCTGCGTGTTCGCCAGGATCTGACTGTAGATCACGAACGGTTCCTGCCACAGCACGGCCGAGTCGAAGGTCCAGCCGTGGGTGAAGCCGTTGCGCTCGGCGCGCTTCATCAGGCTGACGACCTTCGAGGCCGGTGGGTCGGTCTGCAGGACGAGTCCGAAGTCCATGTGCGCCACTCCTAGTTGAGGTACTGACAGGTGGAGCGCGGGGTGTAGACGCCGTGTCCGGCGCGTCCGGTGTACTCCCGCTCGGTGATGACGGGTTCGCCGCGCGAGAGGACCGTCTCGACCCGGCCGGTGGTGCGCTTCCCCTCGTAGGCCGAGTAGTCGACGTTCATGTGGTGCGTCTCGGCGGACATGACCTGCTCGGCGTTCGGGTCGTAGATGACGATGTCCGCGTCGGCGCCGGGGGCGATGGTGCCCTTCTTCGGGTACATGCCGAACATCCGGGCGGGGGTGGCGCAGGCGATCTCGATCCAGCGGCGGCGGCTGATGTGCCCGTCGACGACGGCCTGGTGGAGCAGGTCCATGCGGTTCTCGACGCCGGGGAGGCCGTTCGGGATCTTCGAGAAGTCGCCGCGCCCCAGTTCCTTCTGGCCCACGAAGCAGAACGGGCAGTGGTCGGTGGAGACGACCTGGAGGTCGTTCGTCCTGAGCCCCTGCCACAGCTTGGCCTGGTGCTCCTTCGGCCGCAGCGGTGTGCTGCACACGTACTTCGAGCCCTCGAAGTCGGGCTCGGCGAGGTTGTCGCTCGACAGGAACAGGTACTGCGGGCAGGTCTCGCCGAACACCGGGAGCCCCTCGTCGCGCGCCCGCGCCAGCTCGGCCACCGCCTCCATCGCCGAGACGTGCACGACGTACAGCGGCGCGCCCGCGACCTGCGCGAGCCTGATGGCGCGGTGCGTGGCCTCGGCCTCCAGCAGGGCCTTGCGGACCTCGCCGTGGTAGCGCGGGTCGGTCTCGCCGCGGGCCAGCGCCTGTTCCACGAGCACGTCGATCGCGATGCCGTTCTCGGCGTGCATCATGATCAGGCCGCCGTTCTCGGCGGAGCGCTGCATGGCGCGCAGGATCTGGCCGTCGTCGGAGTAGAAGACGCCGGGGTAGGCCATGAACTGCTTGAAGGAGGTGACGCCCTCCTCCACGAGCAGGTCCATCTCCTTCAGCGTCTCCTGGTTGACGTCGGAGACGATCATGTGGAAGCCGTAGTCGATCGCGCAGTTACCCTCGGCCTTGGCGTGCCAGGCGTCCAGCCCCTCGCGCAGGGAGTGCCCGACGCTCTGCACGGCGAAGTCGACGATCGTGGTGGTGCCGCCCCAGGCGGCGGCCCGGGTGCCGGTCTCGAAGGTGTCGGAGGCGAAGGTGCCGCCGAACGGCAGCTCCATGTGGGTGTGGGCGTCGACACCGCCCGGGATGACGTACTTCCCGGTGGCGTCTATCGTCCGCTCGGCGGTGAAGGCCTCGGCGGCGGAAGTGCCGGCGACAGCCAGGGCGGTGATGCGGCCGTCCTCGATGAGGACGTCGGCGTGGAGTTCGTCGGATGCGGTGATGACGAGACCGCCGCGGACGAGGGTGCGGCCGACCATGGGTTCACGCTCCGTTCGGTTGTCGAAAAGTGCGGGTCGTCGGGGGCTGGTCGCGCAGTTCCCCGCGCCCCGTCGGGGCACGGGGACGACTGCCGGCTGCTAAGGCGCCGTTATCGGGGCGTACGCGTCGGGCCGGCGGTCCCGGAAGAACTGCCAGCGGTCGCGGACCTCGCGCAGCTTGGCCAGGTCCAGGTCGCGTACGACGAGTTCGGTCTCCTTGTCGGAGGCGACCTCGCCGACGAACTGGGCCTCCGGGTCCACGAAGTAGGAGGTCCCGTAGAAGTCGTTGTCGCCCAGGTCCTCCACACCGACCCGGTTGATCGCGCCGACGAAGTACTCGTTGGCGACGGCCGCCGCCGGCTGCTCCAACTGCCAGAGGTAGCGGGACAGTCCGCGCGAGGTGGCCGACGGGTTGAAGACGATCTCGGCGCCCTCCAGGCCCAACGCCCGCCAGCCCTCCGGGAAGTGGCGGTCGTAGCAGATGTAGACGCCGATCCGGCCGACGGCCGTCTCGAAGACCGGCCAGCCCACGTTGCCGGGGCGGAAGTAGAACTTCTCCCAGAAGCCCGGGACTTGGGGGATGTGATGCTTGCGGTACTTGCCCAGGTAGGACCCGTCCGCGTCGATCACGGCGGCCGTGTTGTAGAGGACGCCGGGCTGCTCCTCCTCGTACATCGGCAGGATCAGGACGAGGCCCAGCTCCCTGGCCAGCGCCTGGAAGCGCTTGACGATCGGGCCGTCCGGGACCTGCTCCGCGTACTCGTAGAACGCCTTGTCCTGGACCTGGCAGAAGTAGGGTCCGTAGAACAGCTCCTGGAAGCACAGGACCTGGGCGCCCTGCGCGGCCGCGTCCCGGGCCGCCTGCTCGTGCACCTGGATCATCGACTCCTTGTCGCCCGTCCACGCGGTCTGGAAGAGGGCGGCACGAATCACTCTGCTCATCGGGACCTCCGGTCGCTCGGTGTGCGAGAAGACTAGGAAGTCCGGAAAGAGGCTTTGAGTTGCACGGTGTCACGTCTGCGGCGGTGCCGCGTGTCACGGTGTCACCCTGTCGTGGGCCCATGTTTCACCGCCGTTTTCCCAGGTCGTCGTATGTTTCACCCCTGTTGCGCGTCATGCGCGAGGAGCGCGATGTGCACCGAGGCCGCCTGCTCGAAGTCGTCGAGGTCCACGCCCAGCCGGCCCTGTATCGCCTCCAGCCGGCGGTAGAGCGCCGGCCGGGAGACGTGGTGGAGCTGGGCGGTGCGGGACTTGTTGCGGCCGGTGGCGAGGTAGGTGCGCAGCACCGGCAGCAGGTCGTCGTCACCCGAGCACAGCAGCCCGTCCAGCTCCCGCTCCGCGAACGACTGCACATGCGGGTCGTCCCGCAGCAGTCGGATCAGGCCGCGCAGGTGTACGTCCCTCAGGCGGACGACGGCCGGGAGGTCGAGGGCGGCCGAGGAGTCCGCCACGGCGTCGGCGACGTGCTGGGCCTCGCGCAGTCCGGCGGGCACGTCGTCCCAGGCGGTGCGCGGGTCGGCGGCGGCCACGGCCGTCCGGGCGGCCTCCGAGCGCAGCCGGGCCGCGAAGTTGGCCACGAGCACGGTGGCGTCCTGGTCCCGCGCCAGGCTCAGCAGCACGGCGGTGGCCCCGTCGGCCAGCTCGGCGACGATGCCGGGCAGTCCCAACATCCTCAGCACCCGCTCCAGTTGGGCGGGCTCGCCGTCCCGGACGACCAGCGGCACGAAGGTGCGCCGGTTGACGGGCAGCCCGGCGGCCCGCGCGCGGGGCAGCAGCTGCCGTGCCGGTACGACCCCGCTGACGAGGTCGGTCAGCAGGCTCTGCGCCGACTGCTCCTCCCAGGTGTGGGCGGAGTTGCCGCCGAGCATGCGGTGCAGGACGAGGGCCTCGGCCGCCCGGTCGGCCAGCAGCCGTCCGGTGGCGGTGTCCCCGCGGTGCCCGCACAGCACGATCTGTCCCCAGCGTTCTCCGCGTCCGCCCAGCTCGGCGCGGATCCAGCCGTCGCCCTCGCTGCCGCCGGCCTGCCTGGCGATGCGCTCCCAGTCGCGCAGGACGTCGTCCACGGCCGGCCGTTCCCCGGCGGTGGCCAGGACGCGGTGGGCGAGGTTGGTGACGACGACCGGGCAGGCGCTGTGCTGGGCGACCTCGTCGAGGAGGCGTTGCAGCGGGGCGCCGGCGGTGATGAGGCCGGTCAGGGCGGTCCGTACGGACTCCGACAGGCTGACGGCGGCGAACTTCCGCCGCACCAGCCGGGCCTGGACCTCCTCCGTCAG
Organism: Streptomyces sp. SLBN-31; assembly: GCF_006715395.1. Lineage (NCBI taxonomy): Bacteria > Bacillati > Actinomycetota > Actinomycetes > Kitasatosporales > Streptomycetaceae > Streptomyces > Streptomyces sp. SLBN-31. Next base: position 1,916,716 of record NZ_VFNC01000001.1, on the reverse strand, counting down.
CTCGGCGAAGGGGAAGGGCCGGTGCAGGACGACCATCGGCAGCCCGCACCGCTCGGCTGCCCGGCGCATCACGTCCGGGGGCGCCGGGAAGGCGCGTCCCAGGCCGAGGACCACGGCCGCCGCCTCGGCGCGGTGCAGGGACCGGATGTACTCGGCCTGCTTCTCCTCGTCGCCGGCGAGCAGCACCCCGGTGGTGAGCACCATCTCGCCGCCGCTGAGCATCACGCCCACGTCGGGTGCCTCGGCGACGTGCACCCAGCGCACCGGCCGGTCGAGCTGGCCCGCGCCGGCCACCACCTCGGGCTCCCCGGCGAGCACCCGTTCCAGGGTCAGCACCTGGCGCACCGACAGCGCGGGTTCGAGGGTCCCGAAGGTGGTGGTCATCAGGGTCTTCCCTTGCTCAGCGCACGGCTACTACAGGCTCCTCAGAGCGGATTCGAGGATCGCGGCGCCCTCCTCGGCCTCCGCGACGGTCAGCGACAGCGGCGGGGCGATGCGCAGGGCGCTGGTGTTGTGGCCGCCGCCCTTGCCGATCAGCAGCCCGCCCGCGCGGGTCGCCTCCAGCACGGCGGCCGCCGCGTCCGGATCGGCCCGGTCCGTCCCCGGCTTGACCAGTTCGACGCCGAGCATCAGACCGCGCCCGCGCACCTCGCGTACGTGCGGAACCTGCGCGGCGACGGCCCGAAGCCGTTCCATGAGCAGACCGCCGACCCGCCGGGCGTTGCCCTGCAGGTCGTGTTCCAGCAGGTAGGTGAGGTTGGCCAGGCCCGCCGCCATGGTGATCTGGGTGCCGCCGAACGTCGAGATGCTGTTGGCGTCCAGGCAGTTCATGATCTCGGCGCGGGCGACGACACCGCCGATGGAGCTGCCGTTGCCGATGCCCTTGGCGAAGGTCAGGATGTCCGGCGGTCCGTTCTGCCCGTGTGCCTGCCAGCCCCAGAAGTGGTCGCCGGTGCGGCCCCAGCCGGTCTGCACCTCGTCGGCGATCCACAGGATGCCGCGCTCGGCGAGGACCTCGCGGAAGGCCGCGTACAGGCCGTCCGGGCCCGAGGTGAAGCCGCCGACGCCCTGGATCGGTTCCGCGATCAGGGCCGCGGGCGGGCGGGTGTGGCCGAGGAGGTCCTTGAGGTCGTCGACGCAGGCCGCGATGAAGTCGGCGTCGCTCAGGGAGGCGTACGGGCCGCGGGTGCGGACGCCGCCGTGGACGTAGAGCGTCTGCAGCGGGGACAGCGAGGTCGGTGACCAGCCGCGGTTGCCGGTGATGCCGACCGCGCTGAAGGAGCGGCCGTGGTAGCTGTTGCGCATCGCCAGGATCGTGTTGCTGCGCCGGTGGGTGGTGGCGAGCAGCAGCGCGGTGTCGTTGGCCTCGGTGCCGGAGGTGGTGAAGAAGACGCGGGCGTCCGGGATGCCGCTCAACTGGGCGATGCGCTCGGCGAGTTCCACCATCTGACGGTTGAGGTAGAGGGTCGACGAGTGGAGGATGCGGCCCGCCTGCTCGCTCACCGCCTTCGTCACCTCGGGCAGCGCGTGCGCGGTCATCGTGGTCAGGATGCCGCCGAAGAAGTCGAGGTACTTGTTGCCGTCCGAGTCCCAGACGTGGCGGCCCTCGCCGTGGGTGATCTCGATCGGGTCCTCGTAGTAGAGGGCGAGCCAGTCCGGCAGGACGGATCGATGGCGTGCGTAGAGGTCGCTCACGGCTGCACCAGCCCCTCGTAGGCGTCGGGTCGTCGGTCGCGGTAGAACGCCCACTGTTGGCGCACTTCCTGGATCAGGTCGAAGTCCAGGTCGCGGACGACGAGTTCCTCCTTGGAGTCGCTGGCGACGTCGCCGACGAACTGGCCGCGCGGGTCGACGAAGTAGCTCGTCCCGTAGAAGTCGTTGTCGCCGTACTCCTCCTGGCCGACGCGGTTGATGGCGGCGACGAAGTACTCGTTGGCGACGGCCGCGGCGGGCTGTTCCAGCCGCCAGAGGTAGGAGGACAGGCCGCGGTGGGTGGCCGACGGGTTGTACACCAACTGGGCTCCGTTGAGGCCGAGTTGTCGCCAGCCCTCGGGGAAGTGGCGGTCGTAGCAGATGTAGACGCCGACCTTGCCGACCGCCGTGTCGAAAACCGGCCAGCCGATGTTGCCCGGCTTGAAGTAGTACTTCTCCCAGAAGCCCTTGACCTGCGGGATGTGGTGTTTGCGGTACTTGCCGAGGAAGGTGCCGTCGGCGTCGATCACGGCGGCGGTGTTGTAGTAGAAACCGGACTGCTCGACCTCGAAGACCGGGACGACGACGACCATGCCCGTCTCCCGGGCGAGGTCCTGCATCCGACGGACGGTCGGCCCGTCGGGCACGGGCTCGGCCCAGCGGTAGTGCTCGGGTTCCTGGACCTGGCAGAAGTAGGGGGCGTTGAACACTTCCTGGAAGCCGATGACCTTCGCACCCTGTCGGGCCGCCTCGCGGGCGTGCTCCTCGTGTTTCGCCACCATGGACTCGGTGTCGCCGGTCCAGGTGGCCTGGACCAGAGCGGCACGTACGACGTTGGCCATGAGCTGCTCCTTCGGCGGGGACGTCAGAGCCTCTACGCCCGTAGACACGGCCGTAGAGGGATGAACGTAAGCCTCCGGGAGAGCCTTGCCAAGACCATCGCCGTCAACCCGCTGAGTCGATCATGTTTCGCACTCCTGTGGGTGATCGGAGGGGCCGGTGGTTGGAGGGTGTCGGCGGATTCTGCGCAGGTTGTCAGGCGGTCGTCAGACGGTGAAACCGGCTACCCGGAGGGCGTGCACCAGATCCCAGTGTCGCTCGTCCGACACACCGTGCGCCGCCTCCAGCAGAAGGGGTACGAGGGTGCCGGGATCGGGCTCCGCGCTGCGGGCCGCCTCCTCCGGGGTGCGGACTCGGACGTAGGCGTCGAGCAGCGCGCCGACCTCGCGCCGTCGCCCTTCGGCCGCGAGGCCCAGCACGGCCTGCCCGATCTCCGCGGCGGGCCGGACGACGCCCTGCCGCAGGATCTGCTCGCCGTCGGCCGCACGCCCCGCCGCGACCAGCGCGTCCGCCGCGGCGACCAGCCGGTCGGCGGGCAGCGAGGCGGCCTCCCACAGCAGTGTCGTCCAGTCGAAGCCGAGCCCTTTCTCGTGCAGTTCCACGGCGAGCAGCGGGAACCGGGCGGCGGGCCAGTGCGCGGCCTCGACGAGCAGCGCGTGCGCGTCACCGCTGCGTCCCTCGGCACGCAGCCGCACCAGCCTCCCGACCGCCTCGGCCACCTCCCGCGGCCCGGCCGCGTCCACCGGCTCCGCCTCGGGCTCCGGCCGCCACTCGGAAGCCTCCTCGGCCCCGGCGAACCGGGCTCCGCGCGGGGTGCGGCCCCCGGTGGCGGCAGGACCGGCAGCGGCAGCGCCGGGCACGCCTGCCGGCGGCGCGACGACGGAAGCGGCCTCCTCCACCATCCCGGCGAACCGAGCGCTACCGCGGCGGCGCTTGCGTTGCTTGGGGGCGGGGGTTTCAGGGGTGGGGGCTTCGGGGGCCGGGGCTTCTGCCCCCGGAACTTCGAGTGCGGAAGCCTCGGGGGCGGCGGGATGAAAACCGCGAGCCTCGGAACCGCGGGCATCGAAGGCGTGGGGATCGGAACCGCGGGCTTCGAAGACGGAGGCTTCGGGAGCGAACGGGGTGGGAGCGGGCGCGGGGCCCGCGGCTCCGGGGGCTTCGCGAGCGTGCGGGTCGTGCCGTTCGCGCAGGTCGGGTGCCTGGGACGGGGTCCGGAACCCTGGGTCCGGGGAGTGCGAGGCCGATGCGGCGGCGGCGCGCGGGGCGGAGTTCGGCCGCGTGGCCGGAGCGCCGGAGTGGTACGGCCCGGTCTGCCGACGCGCACCGTCGTCCGCGCCCGCGGTCCCTCGGCCCGCCCAGGCGTCGCCGGACGGTGCGGCATCTCTCGGTGGGGTGGCGTCGCCGGACGGTGCGGCATCTCTCGGTGGGGTGGCGTCGACGCGGTACCCGGCACTCTCCGGCAGATGGCCGTGACGGAGCGCCGACACCCGTTCGCCCGCTGCGCGCCGATCCGCCTCGGCCATGCGGGCGCGGAGTTCGGCGCACCGGGCGGTGGCGCGGTCGTGGTCGTCGCGGGCCCAGGCGAGGTCGAGGCGGAGGGCTTCGGCCTCCTGGCGGGTGGCGGCGGAGGCGAGGAGGCGGCCCAGCCCGGCCTGCCGTTCGGCCGCGTAGCGCTGTTCGCGGAGCATCACGTCGAGCCGGTCGCTCAGGGCGTCCCGGCCGCCGGGCCGGGCGTCGTACGCGGTGAGCGCTGCGGTGTGCAGTGCGCGGGCCCGCTCCTGCTCCGGGGCGGCCGCGCCGGGGCCGAACGCGGCCGCGAGGTCGTGCAGCAGCGCCTCCATGACGTCCCAGGGCGGCACCTCGCGCCCGTCGAGACAGGCCCGCATGCCGTCGGGGTCGCGCTGCCAGAACACCGCGCACCAGCCGCCACGCTGGTCCAGGCGTGCCAGCAGGCCGCTCAGGTAGTTCGCGAACTCCCGTACCTGTCCCGGGAGTTGATCCACAGCCATCGCTCAACTCCCGCCAGACCGGAGCACTCCGGTTCCGTAGGCAACACCAGTTGTGTTACGGCGGTGCTACGGGCAGTTTGCATCGGGCGCGCGGAGAGCTCATTACGGGATCTTGACCGATGAGCGTCACACGACCAGCAGAGCGCACCGTTCCACTAGGTCGTCCATCGACAGACCGAGCGTGCGGGCGAGCGCGGCGACCGTGAAGAAGGCCGGTGTCGGCGCCCGTCCCGTCTCGATCTTGCGCAGCGTCTCCGCGGAGATACCCGCCGCCGCCGCGACGTCCGTCATGCTTCGCCCGCCGCGGGCCTCGCGGAGCAACCGCCCGAGACGCTCGCCGCGTTCGCGCTCTTCGGGGGTGAGAGGGGTGCGCACCATGCCGCCATTCTAATCCCGCATTTCAACCCGGTCGAGTAAGCCGGTATAGTAATTGGCATGGTGGAGCTGAAGACAGACACATCGATCGACGCGATGCACGCGGCGGGCCAGGTGCTCGGCCGGACCCTGACGGCCGTACGGCAGGCCGCGGACGTGGGCGTCTCCCTGCTGGAGCTGGACGAGGTGGCCCGCGGGGTGCTGCGGGAGGCCGGTGCCTCCTCCCCCTTCCTCGGCTACCGCCCCTCCTTCGCGCCGGTCCCCTTCCCCGCCGTCATCTGCGCCTCGGTGAACGACGCGATCGTGCACGGCATCCCGACCGGCTACCGGCTGCGCGACGGCGACCTCGTCTCCATCGACTGCGGGGCCGAACTGGACGGCTGGGCGAGCGACTCGGCGATCAGTTTCGTCGTGGGCGAGCCGCGCCCGGCCGACGTACGACTGATCGAGACGGCGGAGCGGGCGCTGGCGGCCGGCATCGAGGCCGCGGTGGTCGGCAACCGCACCGGCGACATCGCGCACGCGATCGGCACGGTGTGCCGGGACGCCGGATACGGCATCCCGCAGGGTTTCGGTGGCCACGGCATCGGCCGCCGTATGCACGAGGACCCCTCGGTGCCCAACGAGGGCCGTCCGGGCCGGGGTTTCCCACTGCGCCACGGCATGGCCCTCGCGATCGAGCCCATGCTGATCGCGAGCGGCCGGGACGGCTACCACGAGGCGGCGGACGGCTGGACCCTGCGCACGAACGACGGCTCCCGCGCGGCCCACGTCGAACACACGGTGGCGATCACCGACGACGGGCCGCGGATCCTCAGCGAGCGGTGATTCCCACGGGCGGCACAAGCCGCGAGCGCCGAGCCCGACCAAGCGGTGCGCATCCCGCCCCCGAGCGAGCGTGGGCCTGTCGGGTCGCCCCGAACCGGCCTTGCTCCTCCGTCCACCCCGCGCGAGCGTGGGCCCGTCCGTCCGCCTCCGAACCGGCCTTGCACCTCCGTCCACCCCGCGCGAGCGTGGGCCCGTCCGTCCGCCTCCGAACCGGCCTTGCACCTCCGTCCACCCCCGCGCGAGCGTGGGCCCCTCCGTCCGCCCCCTGAGCCGGCCTTGCTCCCCCGTCCACCCCGCGCGAGCGTGGGCCCCTCCGTCCGCCCCCTGAGTCGGCCTTGCTCCCCCGTCCACCCCGCGCGAGCGTGGACTCCGGCCCTTCGACTGACCGCCCGCACCGACGTCGTCCCGCCCGTCGGACCACTGCCGGGCCACCGCCGCCGGACCCCGGCGTACCGGCCGCCCGCCCCCGTCGGCCCCGCTGGACGTGCCCCCGTCCGGGGGCCGTGCCAAGGTGGTGTAACCGGGCCCTGCAGGGGCACCCGCGTGGACCGGCACGTCGATCAGCGAGCGCGTCCCGCCAGGCGCCGGGACGCCGGAACGGAACGAACGCTCATGACCAGCGGTTTCCCCGGTCCCGGCGACTTCGGATCGGACCCCTTCCAGGAATTCTTCGCCCGCTTCTTCGGCGGACCCCGCCAGGGCCCCCGGCAGATCGACATAGGCCGTCTGCTCAGTCAGCCTGCCCGGGAACTGGTCCGCGGCGCCGCCCAGTACGCGGCCGAGCACGGCAGCCGGGACCTGGACACCCAGCATCTGCTGCGGGCCGCGCTGAGCGCCGAGCCGACCCGGAGCCTGCTCAGCCGGGCCGGCGCGGACCCCGACTCGCTGGCGTCGGAGATCGACGAACGCTCCGGCCCCGTCCAGCACACCCCCGAGGAGGCACCGGCGCCCACCTCGCTGTCGCTGACCCCGGCCGTCAAGCGCGCCCTGCTGGACGCGCACGACCTGGCGCGGGCGAGCGGCGCCGGTTACATCGGCCCCGAGCACGTCCTCAGCGCGCTCGCGGCCAACCCCGACTCGGCCGCCGGGCACATCCTCAACTCGGCCCGCTTCGCCCCGGCCGGACTGCCGCCCGAGCAGCCGGAGACGGCCCAGCCCCGCCCCGAACGGCCGCGCTCGACGGGCACACCCACCCTCGACAAGTACGGCCGCGACCTGACCGACCTGGCCCGGCAGGGCCGTATCGACCCGGTGATCGGCCGGGACGACGAGATCGAGCAGACCATCGAGGTGCTGTCCCGGCGCGGCAAGAACAACCCGGTGCTCATCGGGGACGCGGGCGTCGGCAAGACCGCCATCGTGGAGGGGCTCGCCCAGCGGACCGCGGACGGCGACGTCCCCGACGTGCTGATCGGCCGACGGGTGGTCGCCCTGGACCTGACCGGTGTCGTCGCGGGCACCCGTTACCGGGGCGACTTCGAGGAGCGGCTCAACAACATCGTCGGTGAGATCCGCGCCCACTCCGACCAACTGATCGTGTTCATCGACGAGTTGCACACAGTCGTCGGTGCGGGCGGTGGCGGCGAGGGCGGTTCGATGGACGCGGGCAACATCCTCAAGCCGGCGCTGGCCCGGGGCGAGCTGCACATCGTCGGGGCGACGACGCTGGAGGAGTTCCGCCGGATCGAGAAGGACGCGGCCCTGGCCCGCCGCTTCCAGCCCATCCTCGTGCCCGAGCCCTCCGTCCCGGACGCCCTGGAGATCCTGCGCGGTCTGCGCGACCGCTACGAGGCCCACCACCAGGTCCGTTACACCGACGAGGCCCTGGTCGCCGCCGTCGAGCTGTCCGACCGCTACCTCACCGAACGCCGCCTGCCCGACAAGGCCATCGACCTGATCGACCAGGCGGGCGCCCGCGTTCGGCTGCGCGCCCGCACGAAGGGCACGGACGTACGGACCCTGGAGCGCGAGATCGAGCAGCTGACCTGCGACAAGGACCAGGCGGTCGCCGACGAGAGTTACGAGCGGGCGACCCAGCTGCGGGACCGTATCGCGGAGCTGAAGCAGCGGATCGCCGACACCTCGGGCGAGGACCAGGCCGACGAGGGCCAGTTGGAGGTGACGGCCGAGGCGATCGCGGAGGTGGTGTCCCGGCAGACGGGCATCCCGGTCGCCAGCCTCACCCAGGAGGAGAAGGAGAAGCTGCTCGGCCTGGAGGGGCACCTGCACGAGCGGGTCGTCGGCCAGGACGAGGCGGTCGCCGTGGTCTCCGAGGCGGTCATGCGCTCCCGCGCCGGACTGGCCAGCCCGGACCGCCCGATCGGCAGCTTCCTCTTCCTCGGACCGACCGGCGTGGGCAAGACGGAACTGGCCCGCGCGCTCGCCGAGGCCCTGTTCGGCAGCGAGGAGCGCATGGTCCGCCTCGACATGAGCGAGTACCAGGAGCGCCACACCGTCAGCCGTCTGGTCGGCGCCCCGCCCGGTTACGTCGGCCACGAGGAGGCCGGCCAGCTCACCGAGGTGGTCCGCCGGCACCCGTACTCGCTGCTTCTCCTGGACGAAGTGGAGAAGGCGCACCCGGACGTCTTCAACGTCCTGCTGCAAGTGCTCGACGACGGCCGCCTGACCGACTCCCAGGGCCGCACGGTCGACTTCACCAACACGGTCATCGTGATGACCAGCAACCTCGGCTCCGAGGCCATCACCCGGCGTGGCGCCGGCATCGGCTTCGGGGCGGGCGGCGCGGACGCCGACGAGGAGGCCAGGCGCGAGCAGATCCTGCGTCCGCTGCGCGAGCACTTCCGCCCCGAGTTCCTCAACCGCATCGACGAGATCGTCGTCTTCCGTCAGCTGACGAGTGATCAGCTGCGGCGCATCACCGAACTGTTGCTGGAGCGGACGCGGCGCCTGATGCAGGCCCAGGACATCGCGGTCGACTTCACGGACGCGGCGGTGGACTGGCTGGCGGAGCGCGGCTACCAGCCGGAGTACGGCGCCCGCCCGCTGCGCCGCACGATCCAGCGCGAGGTGGACAACCGCCTGTCCCTGCTGCTGCTCGACGGCACGGTCAAGAAGGGCGGCCGGGTGACGGTGGACGTGTCCGGCGGTGCGTTGGACTTCCGCGCCGGGCAGGTGGCCTGAGACCGCGGGGACCGGGCGACCGGTCCCCGCGGTCGCGGTCTAGCGGACCGGATCCACCACCTGGGCCGATCCCCCGCCCCGTCGCACGGTCTCGGCGGCCGCCAGCCACTTGCCGCCCGGCAGCCGCTGCACCCCGGTGGCCGCCCCGATCTCGGGGTTCAGCGAGAACGAGTGCCCGATGGCCTCCAACCGGGTCCTCAAGTCGCTGTCGTAGAGGCCGGGTTCGAGCTCGGTCTTTGCGGCGTTGCGCTGGCTGGCCCGCGGCGCGGCGATCGCGTCGACCAACGGCAGGTGACGGTCGAGGAACTCGGTCAGCACCTGCAGCACCGTGGTGATGATGGTCGCCCCGCCGGGTGAACCCACGGCGACCACGGGCCTGTTGTGCCGGTCGAGGACGATCATCGGGGAGATGGACGAGCGCGGACGCTTGCCGGGGCCGGGCAGGTTCGGGTCGTGCACAGCGGGGTTGGCGGGGGCGAAGGAGAAGTCCGTCAGCTCGTTGTTGAGCAGGAACCCGCGCCCGGGCACGGTGATCGCGCTGCCGCCGGTCTGCTCGATGGTCAGCGTGTAGGACACCACGTCGCCCCACTTGTCGGCGACCGTCAGATGGGTGGTGTTCTCGCCCTCGTACGTCGTCGGGGCCGCCGTGCCGCCCGAACCGCAGGCCGCGGGATGCCGGGGGTCGCCCGGTGCCACCGGGCTGGTCAGCACCGCGTCGTCCTTGATGAGGCAGGCTCGCGAGTCGGCGTACTTCTGCGACAGCAGTTCCTTCGTCGGTACGTCCTCGAAGGCCGGGTCGCCGACCCAGCGGCCGCGGTCGGCGAACGCGATCCGGGCGGCCTCGATGTAGTGGTGCAGGTACTGGACCTCGCTCGCCTTCGAAAGGTCCGCGTTCTCCAGGATGTTGAGGGCCTCGCCGACCGTGGTGCCGCCGGAGGAGGACGGTGCGATCGAGTACACCTTCAGGCCGCGGTACGCCGTCTCGGTGGGCGCCTGGAGCTTGGCGGCGTAGGCCGCGAGGTCCTTCTCGGTGAGCTTGCCCGGTCGCGCGTTCCAGCCCGAGGCCGGGTCCACCGGGGGCTTCTCGACGGTGTTCACGATCTCCCGCCCGAGGTCGCCGTGGTAGATCGCCCCGACGCCCTTCCTGCCCAACTCCTTGTAGGTCTGGGCGAGTTCGGGGTTCCTGAAGGTGGATCCGACCGCCGGCAGCTGCCCGCCCGGCAGGAACAGCCCTGCCGTGTCCGGGAAGTAGCGGAAGCGGGTCTCGTTAGCGGCGGTCTGCGAGCGGAAGGTGTCGTCGACGACGAACCCGTCGCGGGCGATCCGCTCGGCGGGCTTGAGCACCGTGCCGAGTCTCCTGCTGCCCCAACGGTCCAGCGCCGTCTGCCAGGTGGCTGGCGTGCCCGGGGTGCCGACGCTCAGGCCGCTGCTGACGGCGTCGGCGAAGGCGAGCGGCTTGCCGTTCTCGAGGAAGAGGTCGGAGCCGGCGGTCAGCGGGGCGGTCTCGCGGCCGTCGATGGTGTGCACCGTGCGGGACTTGGCGTCGTAGTAGACGAAGTAGCCGCCGCCTCCGATGCCGGAGGAGTAGGGCTCGGTGACGCCGAGCGCGGCGGCCGTGGCGACGGCCGCGTCGACCGCGTTGCCGCCCTTGCGCAGGACCTCGATACCGGCCGCGGAGGCGTCCGCGTCGACGCTCGCGACGGCTCCCCCGTAGCCGACGGCGACCGGGACCTTCGCGGGGGTGCCCCTCGTCGCGTCCGTGGGTGGCGCCGCCGCCCCCACCGTCACCACGGCGGCCGAGATCGCCAGGACCGACAGTTTTCTCGCGACAGGGCGACGCATCCGTACCTCCAGTGAAGGGCCGTCCGGGCAGCCTATGCCATCCTCATGGCCACGTCAGGAAGGCGCGGACGCGTGCCTCGAACACGGGTTTGCGTGGGCCCGCTAGCATGCGCGCCCATGAATGACGACGTGCGCAACATCGTGCTGGGAGTGATCGCGGCGGGCATCAGTGCCGCGCTCGGCTGGCTCGCCCGCACCTACCTGTGGAAGCGCAAACTCCGCCGCAAGCAGGCGTTCTTCGGGCTGCCCGACAACTCCGAGACGTTGCTGGTCGTGAACCGCGACGCGGGCAGCCCGGATCTGGCGGTGCACCGGTACGACGTGTTCGCCCTGCTGGAGCTGTCCGCGCTCATCAAGGACTGCGGGGCGAACGCGCAGGTCGTCACTCAGGACGCGGCGCAGCAGGGCTTCGGCGAGCGCACCGAGTTCTGCGTGGGCGGACCGGGGTCGAACCGGCGGATGCTCGCCCACATGTCGGCCATGCTGCCGGGCGTACGGGTCAACATCGATCCCGAACCGGGGCCGGACCGGGGCGCCTTCCAGATCGGGACCGAGCGCTACCGGATGGAACCCGGCATCACCGAGTTCGTCCTGCTGGCCCGGATCACCACGGGACAGTCCCGCCCGGTGTTCCTCTTCTGCGGCCAGCGCGCGATCACCAACCAGGCCGCGACGCGGTATCTCGCCCGCCATCACGAGCAGTTGGCGCGCAAGTACGGCAACAAGTCCTTCGTGCTCCTGCTCAAGGTCGTCAACTCGCAGGCCTACGGCCCCGATGTGGTGGAGCTGGTCGCCGACGTGACGCGGGCGGCCCAGACCACCCCGCCTGCCCCGGCCGCGACGACGACACCGGCTCCACGCAACTCCCACCGGTCGTCCTGAATTGATTCACATCCCAACAATCGTTACTGGCACGTAACTTACCGACGGGTTACTTCCGGTAAAGCGGTGCGGTTACCGTCTGGTCACTTTGCTCTGACCAAGTGAGGAGTGACCGTGGGACACCATCGCAGGGCCCTGCGCACGACCGCCGTGGGCGCCGTCTCCGCGTCGTTGATCGCCGGTGGCGTCCTCGGGCTCGCCCCCGCCGCCCAGGCGACGAGCGCCGTCCGATTCGTCGACATCACCGGTGACGGCGGCACGATCCTCAAGGCGAACGTCACCCTGCCCGCGGGCGCCGACGGCACCCGTCGCCACCCGCTGATCGTGCTCCCCACGAGCTGGGGCTTCCCTCAGGTCGAATACCTCGCTCAGGCGCAGAAGCTCGCCGACTCCGGCTACATCGTGGTCGGTTACAACGTGCGCGGCTTCTGGCAGTCCGGCGGGCAGGTGGAGGTGGCAGGCCCGCAGGACACGGCCGACGCCTCCAAGGTCATCGACTGGGCGCTCGCCAACACCCCGGCCGACGCGGCCCACATCGGCATGGGCGGGGTCTCCTACGGCGCCGGGATCAGCCTGCTCGCCGCCGCGCACGACAAGCGGATCAAGGCGGTCGCCTCGCTGAGCGGCTGGGCCGACCTGATCGGCTCGATCTACTCCGGCCGCACCCAGCACGTCCAGGCGGCGGCCCTGCTGGACGGCGTGAGCGTGGTCACCGGCCGGCAGGACCCCGAGGTCCGGCAGGTCTTCGACGACTTCTACGCCTCCAACCTCGCCAAGGAGCAGGACCTCATCGACTGGGGGAAGAAACGTTCTGCCGCCACATATGTGGACCAGCTGAACAAGAACGGCGCCGCCGTCCTGATGGCCAACGCCTGGGGCGACACGGTCTTCCCCGCCAACCAGTACGCCGACTTCTACGAGAAGCTGACCGTCCCGAAGAGACTGGAGTTCCGCCCCGGCGACCACGCGACTGCCGAGCTGACCGGGCTGTTCGGACTGCCCAACGACGTCTGGACGGACACCGAGCGCTGGTTCGACCACTACCTCAAGGGCGCGGACAACGGCATCGACCGCGAGCAGCCGGTCCAGCTCAAGCCCCGTTCGACGGGCGGCTACGAGGGATACCCGGACTGGAAGTCGGTGGGCGAGACACGTGACAGGATCGCCCTGGGCGGCACCACCACGATCCACACCAACGTCGACTCCGGAGCGGACGGCGGGATCGTCTTCCTGTCCAGCATCCTCGACCAGGTCGCCCGGATACCGCCGGTCGCGGCCATCCCCCTGCTCCCCCGCCGCTGGGCGGCCGTATGGCAGTCGGAGAAGTACGCCACGGGCCGCCGGGTGCGCGGCACCGCGAAGCTGCACACGACGCTCACCCCGACCAAGGAGAGCGGCACCCTCGTCGCCTACCTGTACGACGTGGGACCGCTCGGCCTCGGCAAGCTGGTCAGCAACGCGCCGTACACCTTCCACGGCCGCACGCCCGGCGAATCGTTCGGCGTCGACCTGGAGCTGTTCTCCACGGCCTACGACGTCCCGGCGGGGCACCGGCTGGCCCTGGTCGTCGACACGGTCGACCCGCTCTACATGGAGCACAACCCGTCCGGCGCGCAGCTGACCTTCTCCTCACCGGCGGACGACCCGTCGTACGTGTCGATTCCGTTGCGCGAGCAGTGATCTCCGGCCGCCGCCGGGCGGGTTCGGCTCTGTCGGTACGTGTGGGGGTTCAGTGCCGCAGGAGCAGGACCCGGTCGGCGGCGGAGCGGGCGGGGCCCGGCTCGTCGGTGACGGCGATCGCCTCCGGGGTGGGCATGGGGGCAGGCCGGCCGCACCGCGGCGCCTCCGGCTCCGTGGCCAGGGCGCGGGTGACGGCCCCGCGCCGCCGACGGCCGCCGGTAAGCCGCGCCGGGACCACGAGCACCTCCCCCTCCTCGTAGTTCTTGTCGACGTCACGCAGCTCGATCAACGGATCGACGGCCATACGCAGCCCTACTCACTCTCAGCTGTGTCGTGGTTGCCGCAAACTATCCAGGCCCGGCGTCCAGTTGATACGCGACACGCACTTTTCGGGCATTAGCCGTATTTACGACTCCGCGACCTCGGCGTACAGCTGCGAGAGCTCGGGCGCGCCGCTGGCCGCCCATTCCTGGCCGGATTCCACGACGTCGAACTCCCGGCCGGATTCGAGCAGGACGACGGGCTGGCCGTCGGAGCGGATCTCCCAGGCGGCGCCGGGGACCGTGCGCACGATGACCGTGCCCAGGTACAGCCCCGCGTCGTTGCCGAGCCAGGGCAGCACCTCCTCGTCGTCCCGCCAGCGCGGCACGACCTGGTCGAGGTCCTCCAACGACGCGGCGGAGTCGTCGAGTTGTACGCCCTCTCGGGACGCCAGCGACCGGAGCAGCTCACACTCGGCGAGGAGTTCGGCGATGCCTTCGGGATCGAGGGCGCCGTACTCCTCGTGCCGGTGGCCCAGAAAAGGGATCTTCATACGTCCAGCCTGTCACTCGCACCGGCGTGCGCACCACAGGCGCGCGGATGGTCACTTCGGGGTGATTTCGCGCCGAGTCCGTGCACGCCTCGTTGACGGACCCCTCCCGCCTCCCTAGCTTCACCCTGCGTCTTTCGTCCCACGGGTGAGCGGGAGGAGTCGGAGCGTGAGCCGACGGGTTCGGGGCTTCACGATCGCCATCGTCCTCTTCGCCGCCCTGGTGCCGGCCGTCTCGGCCCAGGCCGAGGCCGTCGCGGGCCGCCCGGCGAAGCCGCTGCCGCTGGAGTGGCTCTTCGACAACAGGGCCGTCAGTGACGACTCCCGGCCGGCCGCGGCGGACCTGGACTGCTCGGGCGCCTCCCTTTCGGCGGCCGATCTGGCGGCCGCGGGATGGACGCCGGGCCGTGCGCTGACCGTGCAGGGTGCCCGGCTGACCTGGCCGGACCGGCAGCCGGGCGAGCCGGACAACGTCCGGGCCGACGGACAGTCCGTGCGGGTGCGCGGGCGCGGCGACGCGCTCGCCTTCCTGGTCACGGGCACCGGCGGGGGCGAGCCGGGCGGCGCGGGCTCGGTGTCGTACACGAACGGCACCCGCTCCTCGTACGTGCTGACGGCTCCCGACTGGCGCACCGGGCCGCTCGCCACGAAGGCGGTGGCACTTCCCCACGTCAACACCCCGGGCGGCCGGCTCACCGAGCGGGCCAGGCTGTACGTCGTGACCGTGCCGCTGGTCGGGGATCGCCCGGTCGCCTCGGTCCGGCTGCCGCGGGCGACCGGCCTGCACGTGTTCGCGCTGGCCGTCCGGGCGTCCGGGGCGGGCTGGACGGGGAGCTGGGCGGCGGCGACGTCCGGGTATCCGGCCGTGGGGCCGTGGAGCGACAGGACGCTGCGGCTGGTGGTGCACACGTCGGCGGGCGGTCCGCGGGCTCGGCTGCGGTTCGACAACACCTTCGCGGCGGCTCCGGTGCGGATCGGCAGCGCGACCGTGGCCGTGCAGGCGGCCGGGGCGGCGGCACTGGACGCGCCGGTGCCGGTGTCCTTCCGGGGAGCGGCCGGGGCCGAGATCCCCGCGGGGGCACAGGTGTTCAGCGACCCGCTGTCCTTCGCGGTGCCGGAGGACACCAACCTGCTGGTGAGCTTCCACCTGCCGGACCCGGTGACGGCCGCGCCCGTGCACCGGGTCGCGATGCAGCGGTCGTACCTGAGCGCGCCCGGCGACCACACGGCGGAGGGCTCCGCGGCGGCGTTCACCACGACGCTGACCGGCTGGCCGCTGCTGACCGGTGTGGACGTCTGCGGCGGGCCGGGAGCGGTGGCCGTGATCGGGGACTCGATCACCGACGGCACCAACTCGACGCGGGACGCGAACCGGCGCTGGCCCGACGTGCTGGCCGACCGGCTGCGCGAGCAGCACCGGGTCCCCCGCTACGGGGTGCTCAACCTGGGCATCTCCGGGAACAAGGTGGTGAGCGACGGGTATCCCGGGGACGGCGTGTCCACGGACACCGGTGGTGTGAGCGCGCTGCACCGCCTCGACCGCGACGCCCTGGCCCAGACCTCGGCGCGCACGGCGATCGTCTTCGAGGGCGTCAACGACGTGCGGCGGGGCACGACGGCGCAGCAGGTGATCGCCGGGCTGCGTGAGATCGCCGGCCGGGGGCACGCGCGGGGGCTGCGGATGCTGGTGGCGACCGTCCTGCCGTGCGAGGGCGAGGCCAGGTGCACCCCCGCCGTGGACGCCGAGCGGGTCGCGGTCAACGAGTTCGTCCGGGCGACGGACGCGTTCGACGGCGTCCTCGACTTCGACGCCGTCGTCCGCGACCCCGCACGACCGGCGCGGATGCTGCCCGTGTACGACAGCGGAGATCATCTGCACCCGGGGGACGCGGGACTGGCGGCGCTCGCCCGGTCGGTGGACCTCAGGCTGCTGTGAGGCGTCAGACGTCCAGGTCCACGACCACCGGCGCGTGGTCCGAGGCGCCCTTGCCCTTGCGCTCCTCCCGGTCCACGTACGCGTCCTTGACCGCCTTCGCGAACGGCTCGTTGCCGTACACCAGGTCGATGCGCATGCCGCGGTTCTTGGGGAAGCACAGCTGGCGGTAGTCCCAGTACGTGAAGGGGTGCTCGTACTTCAGGGGGCGCGGGACCACGTCCGACAGGCCCGCCTCGCGCAGGGCGGCGAGGGCGGCGCGCTCGGCCGGGGTGACATGGGTGAGGCCCTCGAAGGCGGCCCTGTCGTAGACGTCGTCGTCCGTCGGCGCGACGTTGTAGTCGCCGAGGACCGCGAAGGGGCGGCTGCCGGCCGCGTCGCCGGCGACGGCGGTCCTCAGGGCCTCGAACCACTGGAGCTTGTACGCGTAGTGCGGGTGGTCCACCTCACGGCCGTTGGGTACGTACACCGACCAGACGCGGACCTCGCCGCAGGTCGCCGAGATCGCTCGGGGCTCGGTGGAGCCGTCGTAACCGGGGTCGCCGGGCAGGCCCTTGACCACGTCCTCGATGCCGACGCGGGAGAGCACCGCCACGCCGTTCCACCTGCCGGTCGCGTGCACCGCCGCCTCGTAGCCCAGCTCGCGCAGCTGGTCGAACGGGAACAGCTCCTCGGCCAGCTTGGCCTCCTGCAGGCAGAGCACATCGGTGCCGCTGCTCTCCAGCCAGGCCAAAAGCCTCGGCAGGCGGGCGGTGATCGAGTTCACGTTCCAGGTCGCGATGCGCATGCCCCACAACCTACCCGGCGGCACTGACAACGCCTCCCGCCCGCCGTCCGGGCTCAGACCTCCGCCGTGCCGCCCGGCGTCAGCCGCAGGTGCTCCGAGCCGCCCAGGGCCCCGATCTGCCGGTCGTAGATCGGGCGGGCGAGGTCGGTGAGCAGGGCGTCGTGGATGTCGTAGGCGCGCTGCGGCCGGACTTCGCGGACGTAGTCGATGACCTCGGAGATCTTGTTCCAGGGGGCCATCACCGGGAGCATCAGCGTCTCGACGGGGTGGTCGGGGACGGTGAGGGCGTCGCCGGGGTGGAAGACCCTGCCGCCGTCGATCAGGTAGCCGACGTTGGTGATGCGCGGGATGTCCGGGTGGATCACCGCGTGCAGCTCGCCGTGGACCTGGACGTCGAAGCCCGCGGCGGTGAAGGTGTCGCCGTGGCCGACGGTGTGCACGCGGCCGGGGAAGGCGGCCGAGATCTGCCCGGCGACGGAGGCCAGGGTCCAGATCTCGGCGCCCGGGTCGGCCTCCATGGCCGCCCGCAGCCGCCCCTCGTCGAAGTGGTCGGGGTGCTCGTGCGTGACGAGGATCGCGTCCGCGCCGAGCGCCGCGTCCTCCTCGCTGAATCCCCCGGGGTCGAGGACGAGCGTGCGCCCGTCCTTTTCGAGGCGCACGCACGAGTGCGACTTCTTGGTGAGCTTCATGGATCCATCCTGCCGTCGTACCCGCCCGCCGACCCACCCGGGCCCGGGGTCACTCCTCGGGTGTCGTCTCCTCCCGGATGACCTGCTGCGCCACCTTGAAGGCGCTGTTCGCCGCCGGTATGCCGCAGTAGACGGCCGCCTGCAGCAGCACCTCCTTGATCTCGAGGGGGGTGAGGCCGTTGCGCAGGGCGGCCCGGGTGTGGGCGGCGAGGTCGTCGAGGTGGCCGCCGGCGACGAGGGCGGTGAGGGTGACACAGCTGCGCGAGCGACGGTCGAGGCCGGGCCGGTTCCAGATCTCGCCCCACGCGTATCTGGTGAGGAGCTCCTGGAAGTCCCCGGAGAACGCGTCGGTCTCGGCCAGCGTCCGGTCGACGTGCGCGTCGCCGAGCACCTCGCGACGGACCTTGATGCCGGTGTCGTACAGGTCGGGGTGTCCGGCCGCCGGCGAGGGGACGGCGGCGGGCGGTGCGATCTCGGCGATGGGCGCGGGCTGCCGGGGCTGCGGCTGGGCGGCGATGGCGGCCTTGAGAGGGGCCGCCGGGATCGCGATCTGGCCGGTGGAGGACTCTACGTAGCCGGGCTGCCAGGCGGTGGAGAAGTGCCGGACCAGCAGGTCGGTGACGGCGGCGGGCTGCTCGACCGGCACCAGATGGGAGGCGCCCGGCACGACGGCGAGACGGGCGTCGGGGATGCCGGCGACCAGGGTGCGGGCCTCGGCGGGACCGGTGACCTGGTCGTCCGAACCGACGAGGACGAGGGTCGGCACACCGACCCGGCCGAGCTCACCCCGCACGTCGAACGAGGCCAGCGCCTCGCAGGCGGCGATGTAGCAGCCGGGGTCCGTGGTGCGCACCATCTGCACGGCCCAGTCGGTGATCGCGGGCTGCGTCGCCGCGAACCCGGTGGTGAACCAGCGGTCGGGGGACGTACGGGCGATGGGGTCCAGCCCGTTGGTGCGCACGATCACCCCGCGCTGGCGGAACTCGTCCGCCGTGCCGAAGCGCGGCGAGGCGGCGATCACCGCCAGCGAGGCCAGCCGCTCCGGGTGGCGCAGGGCGAGCTCCAGGCCGAGGCCGGCGCCGAGCGCGCAGCCCGCGTAGCCGAAGCGCTGCACGCCGAGCCGGTCGAGGGTGGCCAGCAGCCGCTCCGTGAGCTCGGTGACCGACCCGGCCGGGTAGGCGGGTGCGCCGCCGTGTCCCGGCAGGTCGAAGCGGAAGACACGCCACTGCCTGGTCAGCTCCGGGACCTGGCGGTCCCACATGTGCCATGTAGCACCGAGGGAGCATCCCATGACCAGGACCGGCGCCTGTTCTGGCCCGTCAAAGCGGTATTGCAGGGTTTCGACGTTCGTCTCACTCACCCGCCCACGCTCCCACATCTCACACTCTATGCAGGAGCGGGGGTGGAGACGCTCGCCAGACCTCCCCACGTATCCGCCGCCGGCCGAAGATCCTCCACACCCGGCTTCACATACCAGCGCTTCGTGGTCTTGACGTCGGTGTGCCCGGCCCACCGGGCCAGCAGGTGATCCGGCACACCGTTGTTCGCCAGGTACGTGAAGCAACTCGCGCGAGCGTCGTACAAGCGGACCCGGCGCAGCCCGTGCTCGTCCATGACCTTGTACGCCCGCTCGCGCAGCTGCCGCCCGTTGAGCGCCCTGCCGAGTTCGTCCACGAGCACGTACCCGCTGTCCTCATACCTCTTCCCCGCCGCCAGCTCCTCGGCCACGTGCATGGCCCTGAGACGCGCCAGCGCCTCCCGAACCAGATCGGGCAGGGGAAGCTGCCGCTCACCGGCGAGGGACTTCGTGTCCTTCTCCACCACGGTCTTGTTCCCCATCAGCATCCGCGTGTTGGCAACAGTCAAGGTCGCCGCGCTCAGGTCGACATCGGCCCAGCACATGCCACAGATCTCCGCCGGCCGCAGGCCCATCAGCGAGAGAAGGAGAGGCGCGTAGAGGCGGTCGTCCTTCACCGCGCGCACGAAGGCATGAACCTCCTCGACGTTCCAGGGCTGCACGACTGCCTTGGCACTGCGTTCCGCCTTGCGCGCCTTCCGAGGGATCGTGACTTCCTGGGCAACGTTCGCGGCAATCCGGCGCCGGGCCACTGCCCGGTTCAGTGCCTCCTTCAGCCGCGCCAGGGACATCTCAACCGAGGTCACCCCCAGGCCCGCACCCGCCTTGTCACCACGAACGCGGCCCTCCCCAAGCGCCCACCTCATCCACGCCTCGGCGTGGTCCTCGGTCAGTTCCTGGAGCCGAATGTGCCCGAGCTTCCCCCGGACACGAGCCAGGGTCATCTTGTAGCTGTAAACGGTGCTCTCTTCCAGATCCTCCGCCTTCCTGTCGAGCCACTGATCCAGCATTCGATCACCGTGATCTCGTTGGGCTCGATGAACGTCCCTTCGTAGCGACGGTTCGTGATGCGCGCGTACTCGACCTTCGCCTCCCGATTAGACAGGACTGCTCACTCTCCTCGAGGGCGTGGAACCCTTCCACGCAGGCACAGGCGCCGCTGCATTTCAGCGAAGGGCGCCGCGGTCACCTTGTCTGGTACGGGTCCCCCGCCGAGCTCAGCCGAATGGGACAACTTCAATGGTCGTCACCATCGCCGGTTTGGCCAACCGGCGATCATGGTCTATGTTCCGCTCACCACCGGCGGACTCCAGCCTCACCATCCCCGGTGCACCTCGATCAGGAGCCCACCCCGAAGGACCCGAGTACAAGGTCACGCCATCGGGGATGAGCACTGAGGCTCATCCCGTGCGGCAGTTGCGGTTGCGGGGGCCGTGCACCACGAGGAAGTGCAGCGCAGCCCACGGAGGCCGTATCGTCTGTACCGCCCGTACCCTTCGTGGTGTCTACGGCGTCGCACAGCGGGCGCCAAACCACTGGAGGCAATACCCCGTGCTGATTGCTCAGCGTCCGTCCCTGACCGAAGAGGTCGTCGACGAGTTCCGCTCCCGGTTCGTGATCGAGCCGCTGGAGCCGGGCTTCGGCTACACCCTCGGCAACTCCCTGCGCCGTACCCTGCTGTCCTCGATCCCCGGCGCCGCTGTCACCAGCATCCGCATCGACGGCGTGCTGCACGAGTTCACCACCGTGCCGGGCGTCAAGGAGGACGTCACCGACCTGATCCTCAACATCAAGCAGCTGGTCGTCTCCTCGGAGCACGACGAGCCGGTCGTGATGTACCTGCGCAAGCAGGGCCCGGGTCTCGTCACCGCCGCCGACATCGCATCCCCGGCCGGTGTCGAGGTGCACAACCCCGACCTCGTCCTCGCCACGCTCAACGGCAAGGGCAAGCTGGAGATGGAGCTGACCGTCGAACGCGGTCGCGGCTACGTCTCCGCCGTCCAGAACAAGCAGCTGGGCCAGGAGATCGGCCGTATTCCGGTCGACTCCATCTACTCGCCGGTTCTCAAGGTCACGTACAAGGTCGAGGCGACCCGTGTCGAGCAGCGCACCGACTTCGACAAGCTGATCGTCGACGTCGAGACCAAGCAGGCCATGCGTCCGCGTGACGCCCTGGCGTCGGCCGGTAGGACCCTGGTCGAGCTGTTCGGTCTGGCCCGTGAGCTGAACATCGACGCCGAGGGCATCGACATGGGCCCGTCCCCCACGGACGCCGCCCTGGCCGCCGACCTGGCGCTGCCGATCGAGGAGCTCGAGCTCACGGTCCGTTCGTACAACTGCCTCAAGCGCGAGGGCGTTCACATGGTGGGTGAGCTCCTGGCCCGCTCCGAGGCGGACCTCCTGGACATCCGCAACTTCGGTGCGAAGTCGATCGACGAGGTCAAGGCGAAGCTGGCCGGCATGGGCCTGGGCCTCAAGGACAGCCCGCCCGGATTCGACCCGACCGCCGCTGCCGACGCCTTCGGCGCCGACGACGCACCGGACGCGGGTTTCGTGGAGACCGAGCAATACTGAACGCTGCGCTGCGCCGGTCATCGAGACACCTCGCGTACGGGGACAGCGAACCTCCACGCTGTTGCCTGCTCGCTGGGCGGCCTCCGCCGGGTCCGCGCCCGCGCACAAACCCTGGTGAAGGCAGCCGACGATAGAGCGGCGCAGCTTCGCCACTTCACTTGTTCCTGCCCGCGGCGCCGGACGCGGAGGTGATGCGGGAGATCGGCGAGACCGCGCACGCCCTGGCTTACATCGTCATCGCGAACCGGTCCTACACCGACGTGTACCAGTGGGGCCGCCGTACCGTCCCACTGAGCCTGGCCGCGGAGATCCAGCACCGGCTGCTGCCGTCGTCGCTGGCGTGTGAGGCGGCGCAATTCGCGGTGGCCAGGGCGCTGGAGCCGGCCGACCATGTAGGGGGTGACACCTTCGACTACGTGATCGACCGGGACACGGTCCAGCTCTCCGTCACCGACGCCATGGGTCACGACTTCGACGCCGCACTGCTGGCCACCCTGCTGGTGGGCGCGCTGCGCCGGGCCCGACGGGCCGGCGCCGGCCTGGCCGAACAGGCCCGCCAGGCAGACCAGGCCATGCGCGAGCACGGCCGCCAGGGTTACGTGACGGTCAGCTTCTGCGGATAAGCCTGATCGACGGCGAGACCGAGTTCATCAACGCCGGGCATCCCTGGCCGCTGCGGATGCGGGACGGACAGGTGCGGGAGATCGTTCCGAAGATCGATATGCCATTCGGCTTTCCTGCCCCTCACAGCTACCGGGTCCAATCGCTGGACCTGCGGCCGGGCGACCGGCTGGTGATGCTGACCGACGGCATGCTGGAGTGCAACGCAGGCAGCCTCGATCTGCCCGACCTGATCGTGCGCACGCGCGCGCTCCACCCCCGCGAGGCCGCCCGCACCCTCATCGCGGCGATCGTCGAGGCCCACCACGGTCACCTGCAGGACGATGCGACGGTCATGTGCCTGGACTGGCAGGGCGTCGGCCACTCCCGGCGGGCCGACGACACCGGTGCCGACCTCACCGACGCGTCCGCCCCGTCGCGGACGAGGCAGAGCGTTCCCGGACGATGACTCGGGCCTTCTCCGGTCCCGGCTGCTGCGGGCCCTTGGGCGGACGCCCCAGGGGTGCTTTGCCCAGGATGGCGGCGTTCACCGGGGCAGGCGCCTCCGGAGGCGGCCCAGGCGCCGCCTGACAGGGACGAAGACAGCGGTCAGGACCACCACACCGGTGACGAGCAGGTGGAACAGGCCCTTCGCCACCAATCCTCGGAGTGGTGGGGGAAGTTGGAGGAAGTATTAGCGGCGAGCGAGGCAGTACTCGTCGCCGCGCCCTCAGTAGGTGGCCAGGGAGATGGCGATGTAGTGCGCGGTGAAGGCTGCCACGGTCAGGGCGTGGAAGACCTCGTGGTAGCCGAACCAGCGGGGTGAGGGGTCGGGCCGCTGCAGGGCGTAGACGACCGCGCCCGCGCTGTAGAGGAGACCGCCGACAACGATCAGGACGACTACGGCCGCTCCGCCGGTGTGCAGGAAGTCGGGCAGGTAGCGCACCGGCGCCCACCCCAGGGCCAGGTAACACGGGGTGTACAGCCATCGCGGGGCTCCGACCCACAGGACCCGGAACACGATGCCGGCCAATGCCCCAGTCCATACGATCCACAGCAGCATGGACCGCTGTTCAGGCCGCAGGAGGAGCACGGCCAGGGGGGTGCAGGTGCCGGCGATGATCAGGAAGATGTTGGCGTGGTCGAGTCGTCGTAGAAGAGCCTCGCCCAGTGGTCCCCAGGTGCCACGGTGGTAGACGGCGCTCGTTGCGAACAGCAGCAAGGCGGTGACCGAGTACACGGCGCAGGCCAGGACTGCCTGCGGAGTACGGGCCAGGCAGACGAGTACGACGCCCGCGATCAGTGCGGCGGGGACCATTCCGGCATGGAGCCAGCCACGCAATTTAGGCTTGATCGGTTCGGCGAGGTCGGCCGCCCACTCCGCCAGGGCGGAGACCGAGTGAGCCTTCTCCCCTGCGTGTCCGCCTTGCGATCCGTCGGGTAGCCCGCCTTCACGGCGCTCTCCACGCGCTGAGGCGGCGTGACCGTATTCGACTTCAGCGGCATCACGGGACACTGCTTCTCGTTCTCCCCCGGGCGACTGGGCGTCACTGGCAGCAATGCGGTAATGCTAAAAGACCTCACTCCGGCAGGCATTCATGGGAGGTCGGTCCAGAACCCCAGAGCCACGTCGCCGGGCCCGGACTCTCCACCGCGTGAACTCCAGTCCCGTTGACCCTCCCGCCGATCGGGCCTGCCGAAGCCGAGTAAAACGGCCGACCATGGGAAAGATCAGGGCTTCCGAACGGGCATCTTCGCTCGCCTACGCGCAAGGATCGCCGATGCTTCCTGACGTCCGCCCCCACGTATCCACCGCCCTCGCAGACCAGTTGGAACACCAACTGGACCTGGCTCCGCATCTCGAGGCCGGCCGGCTCGATGTGGAGGGCGTCGCCGGCATCGCAGTCGTCGCAGCCGCCCACTCCGATGGTTACGCGGCCACCGGCCGTCTCCTCGGGCTGCTGGCCGCGCTGCCTGCCCCCACCGAGGCAGGCGAACGCTTTTGGTCGGACCTGTGGAGGTCGTCGGGCACCGCGTACCTGCTACCCGTCAACATGAAGGCTCAGGTGCTGCGTTCTCTGGAAGGAGAGGGAACGGCCCTGGCCAGGCAGATCCTCTCGGCCATCGATGAGATGACTCCGCCCCAGCGCGTGGCGGCCGGAGAGGTGATCGGTCAAGCCCTCGCCGAGTCCGACCATTTGCCCGACCTCAAGACCCAGGTCATCGGCGAGTTGTGGCTCCGAGATCTCGAGCTCACCGCCTGGCGCGTTCTGCATGCGGACCGCAGATGGGACGATCCGGATGGACGGCAAGCCTTCCTCGCCGCCTGGACGGGCACCTGACCGTCTACCGCTCCGAACTGCGCGCGCAGAGGCGCAGGGCATGCGGCACACGAACCGGACGACGCTCGAAGCAACTGAGGTCAGGTAGTTCGGCCGAGGTCACACCCGTGTCAACAGATCAGGGGCCGCGCAGCCACGGCTGCGCGGCCCCTGATCTTGCAGCCCTGCACGAGAGCAGGCGCTTCGCCCGGTGGACGGCAAAGACCACACGGGCGGCGCTCACCGGGCGCAGTGTGCGCGATCCCTCGGGCGGGTCTGTGAGGTCAGGCCGGGGTGATGTTCTCGGCCTGCGGACCCTTCTGGCCCTGGGTGACGTCGAACGTCACGGCCTGGCCCTCCTGGAGCTCACGAAACCCCGTGGAGTTGATCGCGGAGTAGTGCGCGAAGACATCCGGGCCGCCGCCGTCCTGGGCGATGAAACCGAAGCCCTTCTCCGCGTTGAACCACTTCACAGTTCCCGTTGCCATGTCTGATGCCTTCCAGTCGATGAACGCCTACCACTCCATGTGGAAGGCAGAGGTGATCGCCCTGGTCCCTGCGGCACAGCACAGCAAAACGCCCACACCGAAGGCGTGGGCAAGAGGGAATTCCGAACCACGACAGCTGAGGCAGACGCTACACGGCCACACGCCGCGTCACCACAGGAAACGACGCCACACGGCAGAGCATGCGTGCGGTGCCCGCCGACACGGAGGGGCACGCTCATCTCACGCTGCTGCGGTCTGGTTCGCCGACTCGGTGGCGCGGCGGTATTCGGCGTTGATGCGCCGGGCTTCTTCGAGCTGGTCTTCGAGGATGATGATGCGGCAGGCGGCCTCGATGGGAGTGCCCTGGTCGACGAGTTCCCGGGCGCGGGCGGCGATGCGCAGCTGGTAGCGGGAGTAGCGGCGGTGTCCGCCCGCGGAGCGCAGCGGGGTGATGAGGCGGGCTTCGCCGATGGCACGGAGGAAGCTCTGCGTGGTGCCGAGCATCTCGGCGGCCCGGCCCATGGTGTAGGCGGGGTAGTCGTCGTCATCGAGACGGCCGAACATGTCGTCTGCTGTCATTGCACCTCTCTGTTCTGTGGCACGCATTGAGGGGCCCTGGCGCCGTACTGGCACCAGGGCCCCGAAGGAACTACTACACCATCTGCCGGCCCTGATACTGCACCGGCCCTCTGTTTCCGCAGACCCGACCGAGACGCTGTCGGGGGCGCGGGGATCGCGGTTGCTCGACCGGAGACCACCTCACTATCGATGTCCTGCGGTACCCGGGTCCAAGACTTCCGCCCGGGCGATCCTGATGGCGCTCGGCTCCTCCGTTCTTCCCTCTTGATCAACTACTCACTAACGGGAACTGCGTACTACTGGTATTGCGAACTGCTGGTGGCCTCGAACAGCGCCACTCTTCGGCAACCAGCCCCGTCGCCCCTCCTGCGTCTGCTCTGGCTTGGAACTCCACTGCCGAACCTCCCGGTGCGCGCGCCCGCAGCCGACGCCTTCACCGAGGTACTGCTCACTAACTTCACTGCTGGGTACAGCGAACCTTCACTTACTGGTACTGCCACTGCGGTACTGCTCATGGCGGCCCCTGATCACTGCGGGCCACCCGGTCCGGTCGTCAGTCCCGTCGCCGTCCTGCAACCGCTCTGGCTTCGGAACTCCACCACCGCACCGTCCTGCGAACTGCAACTGCGTACTGCTGCCCGGCAGTTCATCTCTGCCGGGCCTCTCTTGATCTCGGCTACGACAGAAACCCTAACCACACCGTCGGCCAATGTCTACTCCAGCGGGTATAGATTTCCGGGCGCTGGAAGATGAGGTGCTCCGCCTCGACCGGTACCCATGGATGGTTCAAGCAGCTGCGAGGCTTTGTCCGGCGCTCACAGTGACCCACCACCGCGTGGCATGTCGGGCTGGGCGTGGCGTCGCCGCGCCTGCGCCGCGGCTACCGTCGGCGGCACCGGCCAACACTGCGTCTCGTGAGAACACCACCGACCGGCACGGACGTTTCTAGCCGTGACGCCCCCAGGTCGGCCGTTGACGAGCGTGACAGAAGGCCCTGGGCCGCCCTCGACGATCCCGGGATGATCGAGCAGCTGGTGGCGAACCGGTACGGCCCCTGACGCGAGCAGTCCGCGGGCTGCGGAGACACGGGCTCACGGCAGCGGGTGCCGTCATGCGTCGGCCGTGGTCCTCCGCCCCCTCAGGCAAGCACTGGGGCTCTGCGGGGTTGGCAGGTGGAGGGCGGGGCACAGGGGTCGGGTAGCACCAGAAGTCCCTGGCCGCGGCCACCGGTGGCGCTGCCGTCACCCGGTCGGCCGGCAGCCGAAGCGCTGTGGAGGCAGAGGGTGTCGGCTGTGCCGTGGGATTTCGCCCACTCGGGCGAGTTCACCCGCCGTCTTCGACGCCCCGTGAAGGAGGACGGGCCGCCCACGCGCCTGCAGTTCCCTGTCGCCCGGATCCTGCAGGGCAACGGTGACGGGAACCCGCTGCACAGGTGTGGGCCCGACCGGCGTACGGGTCGGGCCGACATTGCTGCTCAGGTGTCGGCTCGTGTCTGTTTACCCGATCAGGCCATGACGGGGGTGCCGAGCATCGCGGAAGCGTGCTGCATCGTGCTGAGAATGCCCAGGGGCGCTGCCTTGGGAACGGCGCGGCAGGTGAAGCCGAGCTGAGCCATGGCCCGCAGGACTTCGGCGGCGCTGAAGTCACGGCGGTCCTGGCGCGTGATGACCTGGCCGACTTGCTTGACGGGGTAGTGGCGGCGGCCGATGATCACCGATTGGCCGGTGACCGGTTCGGGCTTGATGCCCTTCATCGATTCCAGCACGCCAGCCTTGGTGAGCTCGAAGGGGAAGCGGGCGATGACGCAGCGCATGTGGCCTCACAGAGAGAAGGGAAGAACGGTCCGATCAGGGGCCGGGTGTTTCAGCGGGAGAGGGCGAGGACGCCCAGGGCGCTGCCTTGCTCGTCGACCACCGGCAGGACACCGAGCCGACGGGTGCGCATCGCGTGCTCGGCTTCGGCCATCGTGGTCACGGGTGAGGCGAACGAACCGTGGTCGCCGAGGATGTCTCGCAGGCGGACACGGTCCGTGTAGTCGGAGCTGTCACGGACGGCGGCGAGTTCGGCATGGGTGACCAGGCCGGTGCACTGGCCGTCCTGGTCGCAGACGACCAGTCGGACCGTGCGGGCGGCAGCCATGACGGCCAGCGCCACCTCGACGCTCATGTCGTCACAGACCTGCGGTCCGGCCGCGTCCATGGCCTCCACCGCTGTCCTGTGGGCGGGGTCGGCGTCCGCCGACTGGGACTGTGTCTGAATCAGCGTCAAAAGGTGCCTCCTGCAGAGATGGGCCGGCTTCCTGATCACGAAAGTTCTAGGCCACCGCGCCGAAGCCGGACTGGCGTCCGGGGGTGCGCCTGGTCGCCGAGGCGGGGCGACGGCGGCCTCGGGAGGTGGCGCTGCGCTTGGGGCGTTCGACCACAGGTGCGGTGATGACGACCGGGATGCCGGACGGGGCCTGGGCGCCGGTGATCCGGCTCAGGGCCTCGTCGCCCGAGCGGATCTGGGTGGTCTGCGGCCGGATTCCGGCGTCCGACATCAGACGCACCATGCCTCGGCGCTGGTTCGGCGTGACCAGGGTGACGACGCTGCCGGACTCACCGGCGCGGGCGGTGCGGCCTCCGCGGTGGAGGTAGTCCTTGTGGTCGGTCGGGGGATCGACGTTGACGACCAGGTCGAGGTTGTCGACGTGGATGCCGCGCGCCGCGACATTGGTCGCCACCAGCACGGTGACGTGCCCCGTCTTGAACTGCGCCAGCGTGCGGGTGCGCTGGGGCTGCGACTTGCCGCCGTGCAGCGCGGCGGCCCGCACCCCGCTGTTGAGCAGGTCCTGGGTCAGCCGGTCGACGGCGTGCTTGGTGTCCAGGAACATGATCACGCGGCCGTCGCGGGCGGCGATCTCGGTCGTGGCGGCGTGCTTGTCGGCGCCGTGGACGTGCAGGACGTGGTGCTCCATCGTCGTGACCGCACCGGCCGACGGGTCGACGGAGTGCACGACGGGGTCGGTCAGGTAGCGGCGTACCAGCAGGTCGACGTTGCGGTCCAGGGTGGCGGAGAACAGCATCCGCTGCCCCTTGGGGCGCACCTGGTCGAGCAGCGCGGTGACCTGGGGCATGAAACCCATGTCGGCCATCTGGTCGGCCTCGTCCAGCACCGTGATGCCCACGTGGTTCAGCCTGCACTCGCCGCGGTCGATGAGGTCCTTGAGCCGTCCCGGTGTCGCGACCACGACCTCGGCTCCGCCGCGCAGCGCGCCGGCCTGCCTGCCGATCGACATGCCGCCTACCACCGTGGCCAGCCGCAGCCCGACGGAACGGGCGTACGGGGTCAGCGCGTCTGTCACCTGCTGTGCCAGCTCACGCGTGGGGACGAGGATCAGCCCCAGCGGCTGACGGGGCTCAGCACGCTGCCCAGCGGTACGCGCGAGCAGGGCGAGGCCGAAGGCCAGGGTCTTACCGGAACCGGTGCGACCGCGGCCCAGGACGTCACGGCCCGCCAGGGAGTTCGGCAGCGTCGCTCCCTGGATCGGGAACGGCGCGGTCACACCCTGCCTGCCGAGTTCGGCCAGCAACTGCTCAGGCATGCCGAGATCGGCGAAGCCATCGACGGCGGGCAGCGCGGGGGTGATCGTCCGGGGCAGCGCAAACTCACCTTGCACGGCGGCGGGCCGACGGCCGTAACCGCCGGAGCGGACGGGGCCGCCGGTACGACGCGGTGCCCGCGAGCCGTAGCCGCTGCCGCCCCTTCCGGCATCGGCACGGCCGTCACGGGCGCGGGCGCGGGCGGAGCGGTCGTTCGTGTACGTGCGGTTCATGCGGAACCTTCCTCGATGTGGCACATATCAAGGAATTCCCGCCGCGATGCATGGCACGGAGAATTACAAGTATGGACCGGTGACAAAAGAAAGCAGATCTGGCCGGCGGAAACATCCGTGGGCACAGGTGCTGAAATGGGTGACGCGATGGGGACCTTGAGATCCGGGCGCCCGCTGCGGTGCAGCGCTTCAGGACGCGCCTGCGCCCTGGGGGAGGAACCGCTTGTGGTGGTACTGCGGGTTCCTCCGAGTCGTCCCGCGGGCAAAAGCCGCTGCGGAATACACGTGCAGCTGGGGCCCGCACCCCGAGGGATGCGGGCCCCAGCTACGGATTGCGCGTGAGCGTCAGGCCGGAACGATGTTCTCGGCCGTCGGGCCCTTCTGGCCCTGCGCGATGTCGAAGTTCACCTTCTGGCCCTCGAGCAGCTCGCGGAAGCCCTGCGCGGCGATGTTCGAGTAGTGGGCGAACACGTCGGCGCCGCCACCGTCCTGCTCGATGAAGCCGAAGCCCTTTTCCGCGTTGAACCACTTCACGGTACCAGCAGCCATGTCATATCTCCTTTGGGGCAGTGCATCGGCGTCCGCACTGCGCGGACGCCGTGTCGCCGCGATGATTACCCCGACCGGAAATGACCGGAAATACAAAAGTCCTCTCGCCCGGCAGAAGCCTGGCGGGGGCACTTGAAGTTTTGGGAACCACAACTGCAACTGAGATAGACAGTAGCACGCCGGAGCCGCCCCTGTGCGTTGGATAATTCCACTCCGCTCTTCGCGGCAAAAACTCCCGCTGCGCGACCCTCCAAAAACTGATCCCTCGGGAACAGATATTGATTCACTCGGCGTTGACCTTCTCAGATCGGAGACATCGCAGATCAGACGATGATCCCGAATCAGCCGCAGGCCCACTGGGGCGCCGCCGGAGCGGGCGGCGTTGGTGACCAGCTCACCGACGATCAGCTCTGTGGGGAGCACCGGATGTTCCAGCCCCCCGAGGGCTCCTGCAGAGGTTCTTCCAGAATGCGGCCACCGATTTCCGTGACCGGGCGGCCGCCTTCAGCGCCTCCAGCCGTGCCTTCCCGCACCACGGCCAGTCCGCGGGCGTGGAACGGATCTTGCGCCAGTGCGCCGGTGTGGAAGGGCTGCACATCACCAGGCTCAGTTGCAGCTCGGCGGCTTCGAAAGACTCAGCGCCTTCGCTCAGGGGCAGCCCCGCGGTCACGGACGCTGTGTCGGCTTCGGCAGCCGCGCCGTCGTAGGACAGGAGGGCCTCGCTGCGCATGTCCTTGACGGCGTGGTCGATCTCGCCGTGCGTGGTGACCACCCGGATGCCGCTGATGGCGGTGTGGCGGATCGACAGTGGCCGGGCCGGGCTGCTCCGCGGATATCTGTCACCGTTCCCTCGACCGCGCCCGTTGATGGGACCTCAAGGCCCGGCGTGACAGTGCGCCGGTAAACCTGCCTCGATGCTACGGCGAACGCGTGTGCGGCCCTTTATGCCGTTCTCACGGGACATGTGAGGCAGAGTGCCGGGTACGCGCAGGACGACTGAAGGGGGAACGAGGGTGGACCCGGCTGAATCAGTCCCCGAGGGTGAGGGCAGCGTGATGCCGGACGCCCCTCGGATACAGGACACCGTCGCGCTGGACGGTGACGGGCACGTGATCGCTGAGGCCCGACACCGGGCGGTGGACTTCCTCACCCGTGTCCAGGCGAAGCACGGCCTCCGGTGTCCGCTCGCGCGATGGACCTGACCCAACTGGTGGTCAGCGAGCTCGTCACCAACGCCCGCAAATACGCCCCTGGGCCCGTGCTGATGGAACTGCGCGTCATCGGCGCCGTCGTGGAAGTGGTCGTGTGGGACAGCGATCCCGTCCTGCCAGTGGCGCGGGCCGCCGATGCGGGCAGAGTCGGGCAGCACGGGCTGGAGATCGTCATGGCCGTCGCCCAGGGTTTCGAGGCTCAACGGGAGCCGGTCGGCAAACGCATCACCGCCCGCATCGCCCTGCCTGACGACCCTGGCGGGGACATCACCGGACGCCGCCCCCAGTAACGGCCTGCGCTCCCGTCGGCCTCACCTCCTTCCCTGACGATCTGCCGTGAAGCGAGGCGGCAGGGGCGAATGAGGCGGGAGCGGCCGGAGCGGGCACGGTTCCGGCACGCGGAGGGCCGCCGGCTAACAGCCGGACCCCCGGCGAAGCAAGCCGACGGGGGTCCTCACGTGGTCACGAGCGATCACACTGCCCCTATAACGGAGGTTACGACTGCACAGTCTGACCAGTTGGAAAACCTCCCGGGCCGCATAGCGCTTGAGGCTTCGGACTATCTCGCGCCGGGTCTTGCCCTCCTTGCTGCGACGTTCGTAGTAGTCCTGGGTGCGCGGGTCGACGCGCAGGCGGGTCTGCACGATCCGGTGCAGGGTCGCGTTAGCTTGGCGGTCGCCGCCGCGGTTGAGACCGGACCATTGGAACGGCGGGTCAATGAGCGGCAGCTCTCGGTGTTGCAGTGGGTGGAAGCCGGGTGTCCTGCCGGCATTTGGGAGACCAGCTCCTACAAGACCACCTGTCAGGCACTGCACAACCGGGGCCTGGTAACGCTCTCCCGGAAGGCCGGGCAGTGGAGCGTCGCCCTGACGAGCGCCGGCCAGCACTACCTGGCACACGGCACGTACCCTCCCCGCGGATCACGCCCGCGGGAGACTCAAGTCGCCGCTCCACGACCCCCGTCCATCCGAGCGCAGGAAAAGTCGCCCACCCAGCGGAAGCCAAGCCCTCCATCACAGCCTCGCGTGACGTTCACGGAGCAGCTGCTGCAAGAACTCGCGGAGGCCGACGGCAGGATCGTCAAGAGCGGCAGCGGTCCCGACTTGGAGAAGTGGCCGTCCCGCGTCGCCGCCGCACGCAGATCCGGAAGGATTCCGGAGACGAAGGAACTGTACGGAAACTGGTGCCGCGACGGGTACGAGATCAAGCTCGTCGACATCCCCGCCTGGCGCCTTGCCGTCCTCGACCCCGTCCCCGTGCCCTCGCGGCTCACTCGGCCGCACACCGTTATCCGGGCCATGCAGAACGAACGCCAGCCGCTCGGCCTGACCAAGCCCGTCCAAGGACGCGCTCTCCGACTCATCCAGGCACTGATCACCACCACCGAGGCCGAAGGACACACCTGCTCGGCCCGGCAAACCGGCTTCGCACCCCCGTCCCATCGCCGCCGCAGGGCACATCCTCATTTCACCATCACCGCACAGGGCCAGCCCGTGGGGATTCTCGTCCTCCAGGAACAGGACCGGACCGAGCACGTCGCCACCGAGAAGGAACTCGCCGAGGCCAAGAAGCACTCCTGGGTCAGAATCCCCCGCTTCGACTACACCCCGTCCGAACGCCTCCGCATCATCCTCAGCGGCGGCCAGCCACACCGGGCGAGCGAATGGGCCGACGCTCCCGGCCACGCCCTCGAAGACCGGCTCGCCGAGATCGCACAGGAGGTCACGCTTCGCGGCCAAGCCGCCGAACGCAGACGCCAGGACGAGGCCGAAGCAGCACGCCAGAAGCACATCCGCTGGGAAGCCGCCATGGAACAAGCCCGCATCCGCTACGCGGAGGCTTACCGCGTCAAGCACCTTGAAGCCCAGGAAGCGGCATGGCGCCACGCCACCCGACTGACCCAATACGTGAGCGCCGTACGCACACGAGTCGAGGCCATGCCACCGGTCCAGGCCAGAACCGAAGCCGAAACATGGATCAGCTGGGCAGCAGCCACCGTGGAGCGCCTCGACCCACTGAACACACCGCCCCAGCTGCCCAACATCCCCAACCCACGGGCCGACGACCTGAAACCCTTCCTCGGGCACTGGAGCCCCTACGGCCCCATCTACTGAACGCCCGCACCGCATCTTCTTGTGCGCCCGCACGACCGCAGTTCAGGAGCTCTTCTCGACCGGTCCAAGGATCGCGGCACACCGATCTGGTGGGTCATAGGAAAGACGTTATAAGGAAGCGGACGAGAAAAAGTGCAGGTCAGACGATGTTTTCCCGCCTCGGAGACGGGCTGCGAGGCGGCCGGAGCGTCAAACGAGCGTCACGAGCGACAGCGCGTCCCTCTTACTGATTGACGTCCTCGAGGGCCGTGCGCACGACATTGACCTGGTGGACCGTCAGGTACCGCAGCAGTTCCTCGCTCGGACAGACACTCGCCGAGATCACTGCAGCCGTCCTGAACCGGCCACCCCGCAAGCAGTGCCGCACGACATGCCGCACAGGGGGTTCTCCCGGAAGTCGGCGCAGCCCGGCACAGCCCGGTGTCCGAGCGGAGCGTGTCGTCCGTCGGATAAGTGGGCTGGTCGGGGGTACAACGGCTGTGGGTTCCTGTAGACGCAGGAGCTGGGGCGGGCCCCGTTCCAGGGCCGCTCCCGAGCGTAGATGAAGGACAAGAGTGGTATGGCCAGCGGCGTCGTGAAGTGGTTCAACTCTGAGAAGGGCTTCGGGTTCATCGCCCAGGATGGCGGCGGCCCGGACGTGTTCGCGCACTACTCCGAGATCCAGGGCAGCGGATACCGGGAGCTGACCGAGGGCGAGCATGTCACCTTCGATATCGGCCAGGGACAGAAGGGTCCACAGGCCCAGAACATCGTGCGCGGCTGAACTCACATGACGATGGGGCGGCTTCCGCGTGGATGGCCGCCCCTTCGTCGCCTTGACAGCTGGATGCCCGCCCCCGCGATCGGTCCGGCAGACGCCGTGCACGACTTTGGGCGACGTGGGGGAATGTGATGCCTGCCAGCATGGGCTGTCGACCCGCTGTCCGTCGCGGCCGTCATGGCCGGGCAGCGGGCCGTCCGCCGCCTTCGGAGTGATCGATCCTGCTCGTGGGACGCCGCTCGCGGACAGCCGACGGATCCCGCCCCTCGTAGATGCGCCGACAGGGGCAGGCGGAATGACCTCCCCCGTGCTGCGGTCGGGGTGTGTGGTGGCATTGGCACGTCGGGCACTGCCGTCAGCCGCAGCCGCGTCTGGAGGGGCTGTGGCGGTCCCGGACCAGGAGGAGGAGGTTCACCTCGTGACCGCTTACGCGAAGGTGACAAGCGCGCTCACCGACCTCATGCTGGTCAGCCATGTCGCGGCGCTGGAGGACCTGCCCGAGATGGTGGCCGCGCACCTTGACGCGGTGGGCCTTCACGAGGTGGCCTTCTTCGTGGTGGACCTGCAGGGGAAGATCCTGCGCCAGGTGACCGGAAGGGGGCCCGACGCCGGAGAAGGCGGCCTGCGGTTCACGGTGCACGGCACCGTGGCCGGCCTGGCCTTCCAGCGCGTGGATCTGGTCACGGAACCGGACCGGACGGGCAGGCGGAACCTGCGCCGGTGGTGGGTACCGATCACCGACGGTGTCGAGCGCCTCGGGGTGCTGCGCGCGGACACCGCGGCCGACGATGAGACCGTCCCCCAAGCGCTGCGGGCCCTGGCGTCGATGGTGGCGCTGCTGCTGCTGAGCAAACGCTCCCACAGCGACTCCTACGCCCGCCTGATCCGTACGGCGCCGATGAGCGTGGCCGCGGAGATGCAGTGGCACCTCACCCCGCCCTCGGCCTTCGCCGGCCGTACCTCCACCGTCGGTGCCGCGTCGGAGCCGGCGTACGAGGTCGGAGGGGACGCCTTCGACTACGCCGTCTCCAGAGACACCCTGCATCTGTCCATATTCGACGCCATGGGACACGACGCCACCGCCGGGCTGACCGCCAACATGGCGGTCGCCACCTGCCGCAACGCCCGCCGCCAGGGCGCCGACCTGGCGGAGACCAGCCAAGCGGTGGAGGAAGCCCTCATCGAGCAGTTCGGCACCAGCCGCTACGTCACCGGCATCCTGGCCGACCTCGACCTGACCACCGGCCGGCTGGAGTGGATCAACCGCGGCCACCACCTGCCCGTACTCATCCGCGACGGTCGGTGGTCGAGCGAGCTGCAATGCCCTCCGGCCGGCCCCATGGGTGTCGCTCTGGGCCTGCCGGTGACCGTCTGCCACGAACAGCTCCAGCCCGGTGACCGGCTGCTGCTCTACACCGACGGAGTCGTCGAAGCCCGCAACAGGAAGAGTGAACTGTTCGGCCTCGACCGCTTCGTCGACTTCGTCGTCCGCCATCACGCCGACCGCCTCACCGTCCACGAGACACTGCGCCGCCTCACCCACGCCGTCCTGGACCACCACGACGGACACCTCGACGACGACGCCACCGTCCTGCTGGCCGAATGGCGCGACACCGGCCAGGACGACCTGACGCCCTGACACAGCGCCGTGGGCGGCAGCGCGGCCCTTGACCAAGAGGTTGACGGAGAGGAAAGGCGATGCCCGGCGAGGAGGGTGCGTTTTCGGCGGCGCTCGGGTCGAGGTGCTCGGCCAGTCGGAGCCGAACGGCTGGAGGTAGTGTGACCGCACTGATGATCTGGGCGGGTGGTGAGCGATGGAGTGGCGCGGGTTTGCCGAGGCGATGGCGGTGCTCGCCCGGGATCTGCTGGCGCAGGATTCGGTGCAGGGGACGCTGGACGAGATCGCGGCGTCGGCGGTGAAGCTGGTGGACGGCTGTGACGCGGCCGGGATCCTGGCGGTGCGCAAGGGCCGAGCCGTGACGGTGTCAGCGTGCGGGGAGATGGTCGAGGAGGCCGATCGCCTGCAGGGGGAACTGGGTGAGGGGCCCTGCTTCGATCTCGCCCGTCATGCCGGTGGTGAGCGCGTGTACCGGATCGCGGACATGACCCAGCCCCAGCCGACCTGGCCGAAGTTCGCCGCGGCGGCACACGAGCTGGGCTTCGGCAGCATGACCGGGGTCCTGCTCTACACCCTCGACGAGGACTTCGGCGCGCTGAACCTGTACGCCCGCAGCCCGGGAGCCTTCACCGAGGAATTCGAGACGGCGAGCTGGCTGCTGGCGTCGCACGCCGCGGTGGCCCTCGCCGACGCCCGCACCATCGACCAGCTCCAGCACGCCATGGAGACCCGGCACGCCATCGGCGAGGCCATGGGCATCCTCATGGAACGCCACCGGCTCAGCGAGAGCGACGCCTTCGACGTGCTGCGCCGGCTCTCCCAGCACCACAACATCAAGCTGCGCGACATCGCTCAGCGGGTCCGCACCGAGCGTCGTGACCGGCTCTGACCAGCTCCACCCGTGATCCACGGGTGACATGCACTCGGCCGTCCGGCGGTTGCCCGGTTTCTTCCGGAGTGACAGGGCACTCCCGGTTCGAGTGAGTGTGAGCGGGCCCGCGTTTTCGGTGGGCGGTGCCGGGGACCCAAGGATCCATGAATCGAAATCCTGGTGCCCCGATCGTCGACAGCTCACTCGCCGTCCTCGCCAAGGGATACGCCTGGCTGCCCGACCGTCGGCGCCGTACCGCCGGACCTCTCGTGCGGGCCCGGCTGATGGGACAGCACGCCGTCGCCGTACACGGCCCCGAAGCAGTGCGGTTCTTCTACGACGAGCGGCATGTGGAGCGAGGGACGGCGCTTCCCGGGCCGGTGCTGAGCACACTGTTCGGTCATGGAGCCGTGCACACCCTGGACGGGCAGGCTCACCGGGTACGCAAGGGGATGTTCCTGTCGCTGCTCACCAGCCCTGAGGCGGTCGCCGGCCTGGTGGAACGAGTCGCCGCGGCGTGGGACGAGGTCGTGGAGTCCTGGCCCGGCCGTCCGTCGGTCGTGCTGTTCGACGAGGCGAGCCGGGTGCTCACCCGAGGTGTCTGCCAGTGGGCCGGGGTCCCCCTGGACGACGCGGGGCCGGTCGCCCGGGACCTGGTCGCCATGGTCGACGGCTTCGCCACGCCGGGACCGCGCCACTGGCGGGCTCGCCGCGCGCGGGCCCGGTGTGAGGCGTGGCTGGGGCGCCTCGTCGAGGACGTGAGGGAAGGGACGGTCACCGCACCGGCCGGGTCGGTGCTGGACGTGGTGGTCCGCCACCGGGACGCCGACGACGGGTTCCTCGACCCGCACACCGCCGCGGTGGAACTCCTCAATGTCATCCGTCCGACGGTGGCGGTGTGCTGGTTCGTCGCCTACGCCGGTCACGCCCTGCGTGCCAGGCCCGACGTCCGGGAGCGGCTGCGCGAGGACGATCCCTCGTACGCCGTGGCGTTCGCCCACGAACTGCGGCGCTTCTACCCCTTCGCCCCCTTCCTCGGCGGCCGGGCCGTCACCGACCTGGAGTGGCGGGGAGAGCCGATCCCGTCCGGCACGCTGATCCTGCTCGACCTGTACGGGCAGAACCACGACCCCGACCTGTGGGGCGAGCCGTACGCCTTCCACCCGGACCGCTTCTTCGATCGGCCGCCGCACCGCGACGAACTCGTCCCGCAGGGCGGCGGCGACCGCACCGCCGGCCACCGCTGCCCCGGTGAGGACATCACGATCGCTCTGCTGGGGACCCTCGGGCCACGGTTGGCACGGCTGGAGTACGACGTGCCCGAACAGGACCTGCGAATCCCCCTGAACCGCGTGCCGAGCCGCGTACGCAGCGGGTTCGTCATCGAATCCGTTCGTGTTCCGGCGCCGGTCCACGGCGCAGGACGGGCGGCGGGCTGACGGCCACGTGGAAAAGGGGCCCGCTCGAAGACCATGGGCGACGATGCCGCGAACTGGTGAACCGCGAGAGCGACACGGTGCTCGTGCGGCTCCGAGGCGGGCCGAGGTGACAGAGCCCAGCGGAGTTGGACCGGACCGCTGTCGCGGCGTGAATGTCGGTCAGATGCGGTGGCGGCCACGCTCCACATCCACGGTCGGCACAAGGGCCACGTCGAGGAACGAGAGGGCCGGGGCCGTACAGTCGGCTGCCTGCGGCGTCCCACGTACTCGCCGGCCCCGAGACGAGTCCCAGCGCCCGTCCCCACGGCATCTCACCACGCGGGCACCTCTACTTACCCGGCCGTGTGCCGGTCCCCGCCCCGCACACGGCCGGGTGTGGGTCAGACGCCCACCGGCCCCCGACTCATCCGCCGCCCTGCGGCAACGGCCGCTCCCGCCAGCGCGGCAGCGACGGCTGTCCTGCGCACCGCGGTGCGCCGCCGCCCGTTCCAGCCGCCGTGCACCGCGCCCTCCCCGGGAGCCGGCACGTGCAGCACTCCGTGCGTGTCCGGGGCCTCTTCGTCGTGGTCGAGGTGGCTCTTGTCCGTCTGCCGCGCCATCACCCGTTCCGCGCGTCCCGGTGCCTTGCGCGCCTGGCGCACCAGTGCGCGGCCCGCGGGGCCGACCACCACTTCACGGCGGGGGTGGCGGGCGAGGTTCACGACGGCCTTGGCGATCCGCTCGGGACTGTAGACGGGCGGCATGGCGACCACCTTGCGCCCGGTGTAGTTGGCCGCCTGCTCGAAGTGGGGGGTGTCGATGGTCGCGGGCATCACGGTGCACACGTGAACGCCTTTCACTCCCTCCACCCGTAGCTGCTGCCGGAGGCTCGATCCAAGCCCTTGGACAGCGTGCTTCGACATGCTGTAGGGGTGGCTGTACGGCTGCGCGACGGCGCCCGCGATGGAGGAGATGTTGATCAGGGTGCCCGTACCCTGCTCCCGCATCACCCGCAGAGCCGCTCGGGCCCCGTACACGTAGCCCATCACATTGACGTCCAGGACCCTGCGGAAGTCCTCGAGCGGTACGTCCTCGAAACGGCCGAAGGCGTTGACGGCCGCGTTGTTGACCCAGACGTCGATCCGGCCGAACTCCTCCACGGCACGCCGCGCCAGATCGTCGACCGCCTTGACGTCCGTCGTGTCGGTCGGCACGACCAGCGTCCGCGCCCCACGGTGCTTCGCGCACTCCCGGGCGGTCGCTTCCAGTGCCTCCTCGCGGCGCGCGGCCAGCACCACGGCGCACCCCTTGCGGGCGAACACCTCGGCCGTGGCCCGTCCGATCCCGCTGGACGAGCCGGTCACCACGACCACCTGGTTCCTCAGTCCCATTCCGTACCTCCTCGGCTCGGCCCCTGCCCGGCCTGTCGTGTCCGGACCCGCCGGCGGACGGGTACCCGGAAGCACCGAGTCACCTCTGCCGGCCATGCCGGTACGAGCCGGAAGGGGCGGGGCGGTCCATGCAGGAAGCGGGCGCTGGACGAGGCGGACATCGGACCGGAGGGCTGCGGGGAAAAGAACCACGCTCCTTACGCCCCCTCGGGTGCGTGTCCGTTCCGGAGCATGCGCAGCACAGCCCGTTCGGCGGGGCCCTGGGTCGCGGGGATGCCGTACGCGCCCTCGTCGCCGAGACGGGGCAGCGCGGCTGCGACCGTCACGCCCTCCTCGTACAACTCGATCACCCGCGGGTTGATGTAGGAAGCCCGGCAGACGGCCGGTGTGTTGCCGAGGTAGCCGGACACCTCGCGCACCGCCCGGGCGATGGCACGGCGCCGGGCGGTCTCGCTGCGTGCGACGGGCTGCGAGACGGCCAGTGCGACGGCGGCCAGGACGGTGGCGTGCCAGGTTCGGAAGTCCTTGGCGGTGATGTCGAGGCCCGTCAGTTCCTTGAGGTACGCGTTGACATCATCACCGCTCACGTCGTGCCAGGCTTGCCGGTCCCAGTAGGCCAGGAGCCGTTCACCGCCGCCCCGGCGCCGCAGCAGCGCGGTGAGGCTGCGGCAGGCGGCAGGGTCCGCGATGGTCTGGACGATCTCCTTGCCGTGCTTACCGGTGTAGGCGAACAGGATCGCGCCGGCCTGGCAGCGGGAGTGCTCTCGCAGCAGCGTGGTGAGGCCGTAGCTGTTGTTCAGTTCGGTGTAGCGGTCGCTGCCGATGCGGAAGAAGCCGAGGTCGAGCAGGCGCACGGCGGTGGCAAGGACCCTCTGCCGGGTCAGTCCGCGGTCGTGCAGATGCCCCTCGACGGCCTCCCGCACCGCGGGCAGGGACTCGGCGACATCCAGCACGTGCTCGTGCTTGGCCTGCTCCTGCTCAGCACGGAACTGCGGGTGGTACAGGTACTGGCGGCGTCCGGCGGCGTCGGTACCGACGGCCTGCAGATGCCCGTTGCGCCGGGTGCAGATCCACACGTCCCACCAGGCCGGCGGTATGACCAGCTCCCGGATACGGGCCAGCTCGTCGGGATCGCGCAGCGGCTCACCGTGGGCGTCGAGGTAACGGAAGCCGCGTCCGTGGCGCAGGCGGCGGTACCCGGGGTCAGTGGGACGGCTGTGGTGAAGACGCACTCCGACCTCCTTGGACGCACTCGAACCTCCTTGGACGCACCTGCCGCGAGGGAGGTGCCGACGCGTACGGTGCACGGCCTGCCGTCCAGTGCTCAGCCGGCGCATGCTCCTCTTTTCTCCTACCCCGTATCCCGGCTTTCCGAGGGACGCCGACCCGGAACCCGCCCACGGATGGGGCCGTGGGGTCCGGGTACTCGTGGAGCCTTGCGCACGGACCTTCCGGAGGGCCGCATGCGCACATCGGCGAGGTGGCGAGGTGACGTTGTCACTGCCTTCCGGCGAATGTGTGGAGATGCACCGATGAGCGAGCAGACACCTTCCGCGGAAGAGCCGGACAGGTACGCCCGGGCGCGGACCGACGAGGAGCCGGGGGCTCATTCCGGTGGGGAGAGCCAGGCACGGGAGCGGGTCCTGCCGGGCACGGCAAGTGCTGCCGGGGGCTACCCGTCACAGAACGGAACGGCACAGGGCGACCCTCTTGCCGGGGTCGAGAAGTCCGCACAGGCCGCACAGGGTGGCGAAGGGCCCGGGCCGGTCACGCGGGAGCATGTGCGGGAGTTGCTCGAAGCCCGCGACGACGGGCCGACCCTCGTCGTTGTGGAGGGCCGGGCCCAAGTGGTGCCCGCCGACGACCTCGGGTCCGGCCGTTACGCCGGTGCCCTTGAGGTCGTCTCCGGCGAGGAGCTCACCCGTCAGGTACCGCCGGGCGCCCGCTCGGAACGCGAACTCGACGCCTTGGCCGCCACTTTGAACACCATGGTGTCGAAACTCGGGGCGTGAGACACCCTGTGTCTCAGCCTGTCCGACGCCCCGTGCCGGGTGCGCCGCCGAGCGCGTCGACGATCTCGGTCACGTTCGCGTAGGAGCCGCTGTCCGGCAGGCTCCGCGCCGCCTCCAGCACGGGGCCGGGCGCGTGGTGCGCCGCCAGGACGTCCAGTACGGTCCGCCGGTCGGC
Source organism: Streptomyces sp. SLBN-31 (assembly GCF_006715395.1). Classification (NCBI taxonomy): domain Bacteria; kingdom Bacillati; phylum Actinomycetota; class Actinomycetes; order Kitasatosporales; family Streptomycetaceae; genus Streptomyces; species Streptomyces sp. SLBN-31. Next base: position 1,875,355 of record NZ_VFNC01000001.1, on the reverse strand, counting down.
CGGGAAGGCCGTACGGTCCAGGTGGCGTGCCAACTCCCGTCGCAGAGAGTCCGCTTCCGTCTCCGCCCGAGCCCGGTCACGCTCCTCGCCGGGCGGGGGCACCGGTCCGCTCGCGTCAACGCGCAGGTCGTCGTCGGCGGGCGGCTCGGGGTCGTTGCCCTCCTCCGCGTGGGTGGCCCGGCCGGACCGCAGCAGGCCCTCCAGCTCGTGCTTCATCTCGTCGTCCTTGCGCGGACCGACCGGGTTGCTGCCTCGCTCCATTGTCGAACACCTCCGTTTTTCCGAGGGGGCCGTCGTTACCGTCACCGTCCGTCTGCTGTCGTCACCCCGCGGTGGGCTCGTATGTCCAGCGCAGCAGGGCGCCGAGACCGCCGACCGGGATGTCGGCGTCTTCCCTCGACCCCTCGGAACCGTCCGAACCATCCGAGGTCTCCAAAGGATCCGCAGCAGGGACGACCAGTACGTCGGCGGCCGTGACGGCGGCCGAACGCAGCAGCGCGTCGTCGGCGCGTACGGGGACGGGATCGCTCTCGCCCAGGGTCTGCGCGTCGGTGCGGCGCACCGCGACCTGGTCGGGCTGCGCGCCCACCCACGTCTCACGGCCCAGGTCGGATCCTTCGGGCCGGATCAGCAGCGTGTCGATGCGGTGCTCCCGTGCCGCCTCCACCACGGCCGGGACGCCCTCGACCGCGTCCGTCGGCCGGTCGGTGCCCACGCGTCCGGCGCGGAAGCGGTCCAGCGCCTCCTCGACGCGACGGCGGGTGTGCTGGTGCCGGGCCTGCTCGATGGCCTCTTCCAGGGCGGGAGAGGACGAGCCGGCGGCGCGGCCTCCGTGCTCGGTCTCCACCGTGACCGCGCGGACGGCGTCGGGGAGCCTCTCGTGCACCGCGGGCCGTTCGCGGGGATCACCGACCAGCACCACCAGTTCGGCGCCGCACTCCTCGTACGCCGCGCCCAGCGCTTCGGCGATCTCGCCGGCGTTGTGCTCCCAGGTGTTCTCCACCTTGAGCTGGAAGTGCCGCTCTGACCAGTCCGCCGAGGCCGTGCGGTGCACCGGCCGCTGCCGCCCTTCCACCCGCCCGGCGTCCCGCGGCCCGGCCGCCCCGCGCACTTCGAAGTCCGCGCCGGTCCGGTCGATGTACGCCACGAGGCAGGCGGGGTCCTGGCCGCACAGTTCCAACAGCGGGATCAGCCGGGGCAGCACAGCCCAGGACGCGAGATGTCGCTGCGGCGGCCGGGCAAGACGATGGCTGAGCACCACTTCGCCACCGGTGGCGAAGACCACCCGGCCCGCCGGGTCCTCGGCGGGGCTCATGTCGATCAGGACGTCGTGTACCGCCCTGATGGTCTCCGCGTCGGCCCCCTGCCCCTCCAGCGTCCGGCAGACGTCCCGTACGGACAGCTCGCGCCGCTTGGCACCCGACTCGTCGTTCTCGCCGGGGTCGAAGTAGACGGTGGCCCAAGGGCCGGGCCGGTCGAAGAGTGGTTCCAGGAATGACAGTTGCACGTTTCCTCCTCGTTCGTCCCGGTGGGGTCTCGGTCCGGGTGCCCGAGCGGCGGCGAGGGACACCCGGGGCTCCACGCATGCACCGGGGCTCCAGGCATGCAACCGTCGGGTTTGGTTACTCAAGCGGACACGCAAGTGAACCGAAGAGCGAGGAGAGTCCCGTGAGCGGACAGACCTGGCGCCGGGCTTTGGTGACCGGCGGCGCCGGATTCGTCGGGTCGCATCTGTGCGGTCGGCTGCTCGACGCCGGGTGTGACGTCGTATGCCTCGACAACCTGGCCACCGGGTCCCGGAGCAACGTGGCCGTGCTCCAGCAGCAGGCCGGCTTCCGCTTCGTGCGCGCAGACGCCACCGACCCCGCGGCCTGGCAGGCACTGCCCGGCCGCTTCGATGTGGTGCTGCACTTCGCGTGCCCTGCCTCGCCCGCCGACTACCTGCGGCTGCCGCTGGAGACCCTCGACGTCGGCAGCACCGGCACCCGCCTGGCGCTGGAACGCGCCCGGACCGACGGCGCCCGGTTCCTCCTCGCCTCCACTTCCGAGGTGTACGGCGACCCACTGGAGCACCCGCAGCGCGAGACGTACTGGGGCAACGTCAACCCGGTCGGCCCGCGCAGCGTGTACGACGAGTCCAAGCGCTTCGCCGAGGCCCTGGTCACCGCCCACCGCCAGGTGCACGGCACCGACACCGCCATCGTCCGCATCTTCAACACCTACGGCCCGCGCATGCGCACCGGTGACGGACGCGCCGTCCCCGCGTTCATCTCGCAGGCCCTGGACGGCATGCCGCTGACCGTCGCCGGTGACGGCAGCCAGACCCGCTCGCTGTGCTACGTCGACGACACCGTGGACGGCGTCCTGGCCCTGGCGGCCTCCGGTGAACCCGGCCCGGTCAACATCGGCGGCGGTGAGGAGATCACCATGCTCGACCTCGCCCGCCGCATCGTCGAGATCACCGGTTCCTCCTCCCGCATCCGGTTCGTCGAACGTCCGGTCGACGACCCCGGCCGACGCCGCCCCGACACCCGGCTGGCCCGTGAGCGGCTCGGATGGCAGCCGCGCGTGGACTGGACCGAGGGCCTCAAGCGGACGATCGGCTGGTTCTCGCGGTCCGCGGCCGCCTGAGGCAGCGCTTGGCGTGTGAACGCAGCCCCCGCGGCGGCGACACCTATCGTAACAAATCACCACATACCGTGACAGATCTGGCCTATCCCGGGATGAGCTGTCTCCACAGGTTTGAGACAACCGCAGTGCGGCACTCGCCGAGACCAGAGTGACGTCGCACGCCGCCCGGGACGGAGCACCTATGCGCATTCTTGGAATCAACGCCCTGTTCCACGATCCCGCCGCCGCCCTCGTCGTGGACGGCCGCACGGTCGCGGCCGCCGAGGAGGAGCGCTTCAGTCGGCGCAAACACGGCAAACGCCCGGTGCCGTTCTCCGCCTGGGAGCTGCCCGAGCTGTCCGCCCGCTGGTGCCTGGAGCATGCCGGCGTTCGGCCCGAGGAACTGGACGCGGTCACCTACTCCTACGACCCGAAGCTCGCCCGGCCCGCCGCCGACATGGGGCTGGACGACCCCTGGGACCCGATGCGCCAGGACTACGCCCGGCGCGCCCCCGAGTTCCTCGCCGAGGCGCTTCCCGGCCTGGACCCCGAGCGGGTCGTCTTCGTCCCGCACCACGTCGCGCACGCCGCCTCCGCCGGACGCGCCGCGCCGCACCCGGACAGCGCGGTCCTCGTCCTGGACGGCCGTGGCGAGTGCGCCTCCCACCTGGCCGGCCGCTACGACGACGGCAAGCTCGACACGCTCTTCACGCAGCCGCTGCCCCACTCGCTCGGCCTGGTCTACGAGGACCTGACCCAGCACCTCGGCTTCCTGCGCAGCAGCGACGAGTACAAGGTGATGGCGCTCGCCTCCTACGGCAAGCCCCGCTTCCTGCCCCAGCTGCGGCAGTACGTGCACGCCACCGGCGACGGCGGCTTCCGCGCCCACGGCGTCGACTGGGCCGCGCTCGCCCCGCCCCGCGGCAAGAACGAGCCGTGGACCCAGGACCATGCCGACCTGGCCGCCAGCACCCAGGCCGTCCTCGAAGAGGTCCTTTTCGAACTCGTGCACTGGCTGCACCGCGAGGCCGGCGGCGAGGCCCTCGCCCTGGCCGGCGGCGTCGCCCTCAACTGCGTCGCCAACTCCAAGATCGCCGCCCGTGGGCCGTACCGGAACGTCTGGGTACAGCCCGCCGCCGGTGACGCCGGGACCGCGCTCGGCGGGGCCCTGCACCTGGCGGAGAACCCGGAGCCCATGTCCGGCGCCGACCTCGGCCGCGGCTGGAGCGACCAGGAGATCCGCGCCTGGCTTCAGGAGGCCGGCGTGCCGTACGAGGAGCCCTCCGACATCGCCGAGGCTGTCGCCGAGGAGCTGGCCCGGGACGGCGTCGTCGCCTGGTTCCAGGGACGGAGCGAGTACGGGCCGCGCGCCCTGGGCCACCGTTCCCTGCTGGCCCACCCGGGCCGGGCGGAGAACCTGGAGCGGCTGAACCGGGTCAAGGGCCGCGAGGAGTTCCGGCCGGTCGCGCCCATGGTGCTCGCCGAACGCGCCCACGAGCTGTTCTCCGGTGGCCCGCTGCCCAGCCCGTACATGCTGTTCGTGCACGACGTCGCGGACCGGTGGCGCGACCGTATCCCGGCCGTCGTGCACGTCGACGGCACCGCCCGCATCCAGACCGTCGACGCCCGCCAGGAGCCGCTCGTGGCGCGCATGTTGAGCTCCTTCGAGGAGCGCACCGGGCTGCCCGTCGTGGTCAACACCAGCCTGAACACCGCCGGGCGACCCATGGTCGACGACCCGCGTGACGCCCTGGAGTGCTTCGGCTCGGCTCCCGTGGACCTGCTTGCCATCGGACCCTTCGTGGTGCGCCGGGGCGTGATGTTCGGGAGGGCCTGACCCATGACCGCGTACGCCGTCGTCATCCCCACCCTGGTCCGCGACACGCTCGCCGACTGCCTGACCGCACTGGCCGCCGCGACCGGTCCGAAGCCCGAGGAGATCGTCCTCGTCGACGACCGGCCCGAGCCCGAGCCGGACCCCGACGCGCTGGAACACCCGCTGAGCGTTCTAGGCGAGCTGCGCGAGCGCACCCTGGTGATCCACAGTGGCGGGCGCGGGCCCGCCGCCGCCCGCAACAGCGGAGCGCGCGCGGTCACGGCACCCTGGGTCGCCTTCCTCGACGACGACGTAAAGGTCGGACCGCACTGGTGCGACCAGCTCTCCCAGGACCTGGCGGAAGCCAGCCCCGAGACCGGCGGCGTGCAGGGCGTCATCGCCGTGCCGCTTCCGGGTGAGCGCCGCCCAACCGACTGGGAGCGCGGCACCGCGGGACTGGCTCAGGCGCGCTGGATCACCGCCGACATGGCGTTTCGCGCAGAGGCGCTGAAGCAGGTGGGCGGCTTCGACGAGCGGTTCCGGCGGGCCTTCCGCGAGGACGCCGACCTCGCCCTGCGGGTGCTGGACGCCGGATGGCGGATCCGGCAGGGGCGGCGCACCACCCAGCACCCGGTGCGGCCCGCCGACCGCTGGGTGTCACTGCGAGCCCAGCGGGGCAACGCCGACGACGCCCTCATGCGGCGCCTTCACGGACCCGGCTGGTGGCACCGGGCCATGGCACCGCGCGGCCGGCTGCGCAACCATCTCGCGGTCACGGCCACCGGCCTGGCCGCCTGCGCCCTCGCCCTGACCGGGCACCGCCGGGCCGCCGCGGCGGCAGCGCTCAGCTGGGCCGCCGGCACCGGCGAGTTCGCCTGGGCGCGCATCGCGCCCGGCCCGCGCACCCGGCACGAGGTCAACACCATGCTCGCCACCAGCGTGCTCATCCCGCCCGCGGCCACCTGGCACTGGTTCAGCGGCATGTGGCGCCACCGCGACGCCGCCCCCTGGCTGGAGGTGGCGCCGTGAACGAGATCGACCTCGTGCTGTTCGACCGCGACGGCACCCTCGTCCATGACGTTCCCTACAACGGCGACCCCGACCTGGTCCGCCCGGTCGGCGGCGCCCGCCGGGCGCTCGACCTGCTGCGCGCCCGGGGCATCGGCACCGGCGTGGTCACCAACCAGTCCGGCATCGCGCGCGGGCTGCTCTCCACCGCCGACGTCCGCCGGGTCAACGAGCGGATCGACGAGCTGCTCGGCCCCTTCGACGTGTGGGCCGTCTGCCCGCACGGCCCCGAGGACGGCTGCCACTGCCGCAAGCCCCGTCCCGGCATGATCCTTCTGGCCGCCGACCGGCTGCGCACCCCGCCGGAGCGGATCGCCGTGATCGGTGACATCGGCGCCGACGTCGAGGCCGCCCGCCGGGCCGGTGCCCTCGGCGTCCTCGTCCCCACCGTGCAGACCCGGCCGGAGGAGATCGCGGCTGCTGGACACGTGGCACCCGACCTGTCCACCGCCGTGCGGGCGGTGCTGTCCGGACGGCTGCCGCTCGGCCGGGGCCTCACCGAGGAGCGGCCCGTGGAGGCCGCCTACGGCACCACCGGGAGGATCCGATGAGAGCCCTCGTGGCCCGCCTGGACAGTTTTGGCGACGTGCTGCTCGCCGGGCCCGCGATCCGTGCTGTAGCCGCTCGGGCCAACCACGTCACCGTCCTGTGCGGCCGGCTCGGCGCCCCCGCCGCCCGTATGCTGCCGGGCGTCGACGACGTCCTCGTCTGGGACGCGCCCTGGGTGGGCCTCACGCCCCCGGCGGTCGGCCGCGGAGAGGTCGAGCTGCTCGTCGACACGATCGACGCCGACGCGGCGCTGGTCCTCACCTCCTTCCACCAGTCCCCGCTGCCCACAGCGCTGTTGCTGCGCCTGGCCGGCGTGGCGCACATCGCCGCCGACAGCGTGGACTACCCCGGCTCGCTGCTCGACGTACGCCACCAGCGCGCCCCGCACGCCCATGAGGTGGAAGCCGCGCTCGACCTCGCCCAGGCCGCGGGCTTCCCCCGCGTCGACGACGGCCGGCTGCGCGTGCTGCCCCCGCCCAACGCCCTCCGGCTGACCGGCCCTGAGCCGTACGTCGTGCTGCATCCCGGTGCCAGCGTCCCCGCCCGGGCCTGGAGCCGGCAGCGGTGCGCCGAGGCGGTGCGTGAACTCGCGGCGGCCGGACAGCGGGTCGTGGTGACCGGCGGCCGGGGGGAGCGCGAGCTGACCGCGTACGTCGCCGGTGAGCACGGTCTCGACCTCGGCGGCCGTACCGACGCCGCGGAACTGGCCGGCGTGCTCGCCGGGGCGCGGGCCGTCGTCACCGGCAACACCGGGCCCGCCCATCTCGCCGCCGCCGTCGGCACCCCCGTCGTCTCCCTGTTCGCCCCGGTCGTCCCGGCCGAGCGCTGGCGGCCCTACGGCGTCCCGTACGTGCTGCTCGGCGACCAGGGCGCGCCTTGCGCGGACAGCCGCGCCCGGCAGTGCCCGGTGCCCGGCCATCCGTGCCTGGAGTCGGTGAGCGCCGAGGATGTGGTGGCCGCCGTGGAGAAGGTGATGGTCGCGGAATGAGGATCCTGATCTGGCACGTGCACGGGTCGTGGACCACGGCCTTCGTGCAGGGCCCGCACACCTACGTCGTCCCCGTCACCCCGGACCGCGGGCCCGACGGTCTCGGCCGTGCCCGCACCTTCGACTGGCCTCAGTCGGTGATCGAGCTCCCGCCGGAGCGGCTGCGGGACGCGGACATCGACGTGGTGATCCTGCAACGCCCGCACGAGTACACCCTCGTGGAGCAGTGGCTGGGCCGGCGGCCGCCCATGGTGTACCTGGAGCACAACGCCCCCCACGGCTCCCCCGGAGTACCGGACACCCGGCACCCGGCCGCCGACCTGCCCGGCGTGCCGCTGGTCCATGTCACCCACTTCAACCGCCTGATGTGGGACGCCGGGAACACCGAGACCACCGTCATCGAACACGGCATCGTCGACCCCGGTCCCCTGTGGACCGGCGAGATCCCGCACGCGGCCGTCGCCGTCAACGAGCCGATCCGGCGCGGCCGTACGACCGGCACCGATCTGCTGCCCACATTCGCCGAGGCGGCTGCGCTGGACGTCTTCGGCATGAGGACCGCCGGCCTCGCCGGCCACCTGGGTCTCACGCCCGAGCGCTGCCGTTCACATGAACTCGTCCAACGCGAGCTGCACCTGGCGATGGCCAGGCGCCGCCTCTACCTCCATCCGGTCCGCTGGACGTCACTGGGTCTGTCCCTGCTGGAAGCGATGCACCTGGGCATGCCCGTGGTCGCGCTGGCGACCACGGAGGTGACCGAGGCCGTGCCGCCCGGCGCCGGAGTGGTCTCCAACCGCATCGATGTACTGACCGATGCCGTCCGCGACTTCGTCGCCGACCCGCTGCACGCACGCACGGTCGGCGAGAGAGCACGCGCGGCGGCGCTCGCCCGCTACGGACTGTCCCGCTTCCTGGACGACTGGGAGCGGCTGCTGAAGGAGGTGACCCGATGAGGATCGCCATGGTGTCCGAGCACGCGAGTCCGCTCGCCGCGCTCGGCGGTGTCGACGCCGGTGGCCAGAACGTGTATGTCGCCCGCCTCTCGGAGGAGTTGGCGCGTCGTGGCCACGACGTCACCGTCTACACCCGGCGTGACTCCGCCGACCTGCCTGACCGTGTGCCCCTGCCCGGCGGCGCCGTCGTCGAGCATGTGCCCGCCGGGCCACCCGAGGCCATACCCAAGGACGCCCTGTTCGAGCACATGCCCGCCTTCGCCGTCCACCTGTCCCGGGTCTGGCTGCGGGAGCGGCCCGACGTGGTGCACGCCCACTTCTGGATGTCCGGCATGGCATCCCAGATCGGCGCCCACCCGCATGGCATCCCCGTCATCCAGACGTTCCACGCTCTGGGCACCGTCAAGCGACGCCACCAGGGCCGGGACGACACCAGCCCGATCGAACGCATCGGCATCGAACGTCAGATAGCCCATACGTGCGAGCGGATCCTGGCGACCTGCACCGACGAGGTTCAGGAGCTCGCTGCCATGGGGGTGTCCTCCAGCCGGGTGTCCGTGGTGCCGTGCGGCGTCGACGCCGACCACTTCCACCCCGGGGCGGACACCGCCGACGCCCCCGCGCGCGAGCAGCGGCACCGGCTGCTCGCCTGCGGCCGGCTGGTCCCCCGCAAGGGGTACGACCAGGCGATCCGCGCCCTCACCAGGATCCCGGACACCGAACTCCTCATCGCCGGCGGCCCGCCCTCCGACCGGCTGAACACCGAACCCGAGGCCCGGCGGCTGCTGAAACTGGCCGAGGAGCAGGGCGTGGCCGACCGGGTGCGCCTGCTCGGCGCCGTCGAACCGCGCCGGATGCCGGCGCTCATGGCCGGCGCGGACCTGGTCCTGTGCACTCCCGTCTACGAGCCCTTCGGCATCGTTCCGCTGGAGGCCATGGCCTGCGGGACACCCGTCGTCGCCACCGCCGTCGGTGGCCACCGGGACACCGTCGCCGACAGGCGCACCGGACGGCTCGTGCCGCCGGGCGACGCCCCGGCGATCGCCGACGCCGCGCGCGACCTGCTCGGACACGAGCGCAGGCGCCGCCGCTTCGCCGCGGCCGGCCGCGAGCGTGTGCTGGCCCGCTACACCTGGCGGCGCGTCGCGGACGGAGCGGAACAGGTCTACCGGCAGACCGCCCTGGGCCGTGAACTGCGTACGGAGGTCGCCTGATGAGCACCCACGCCGAATCGTCCGTCACCGCGCACTGCGACGAACTGCTCGACGCCCTGGTCCGGTTCCGTGAACGGGCCCATTTCACCGAGCGGTGGGGCGGGCAACTCGCCGCCGTTCTCTGCGGTGGCGGTCGGCTGCTGGCCGCCGGCAACGGCGGCAGCGCGGCCCAGGCCCAGCACCTGACCGCCGAACTCGTCGGCCGCTACCGCGACGACCGCCCGCCGTTCTCCGCGATCGCCCTGCACGCCGACACCTCCTCCACCACCGCCATCGCCAACGACTACGGCGTCGACGAGGTGTTCGCCCGCCAGGTCCGCGCCCACGGCCGCCCCGGCGACATCCTGATGCTGCTGTCCACCTCCGGCGCCAGCGCCAACCTGCTGGCCGCCGCCGACGCCGGACGCGCGGCGGGCCTGACCGTCTGGGCGCTGACCGGCCCGGCCCCCAACCCTCTGGTGGCCTGCAGCGACGAGGCACTGTGCGTGTCGGGCTCCTCCACCGCGACCGTCCAGGAACTCCACCTGGTGGCGGTGCACATGGTGTGCGAGGCGTTCGACGCGGCCGTGGAGAGGAACGGGAGGTGACCATGGCGGGCTCCGGCAAGTCCCCGCTCGTCGTGGTCGGCGACGCCCTGCTCGACCGCGACCTGACCGGTACCGCCGACCGGCTCGCCCCCGACGCGCCCGTACCCGTCGTCACCGAGCACACCCGGCGGGCGCGGCCCGGCGGCGCCGCTCTCGCGGCCTGCCTGGCCGCCCGCGACGGCCGGGAGGTCACCCTGGTCACCGGCGTGGGCGACGACCCGGCGAGCGAGGAGCTGCGCCGGCTGCTCGGCGGCCGGGTGAAGGTGATCGGCCTGCCGCTGACCGGTGGGCTGGCGGAGAAGACCCGCGTGCTGGCGCAGGGCCGCCCGGTCGTGCGGCTGGACCGCGGTGACGGCCGCGTCCGCGAGGCCACCGACGAGGCCCGCGAGGCGGTCCGCTCGGCCCCGGCCGTCCTGGTCTCCGACTACGGCCGGGGCGCGGCCGACGCCCTGCGCGACGTACTGGCCGAACGCCCGCCCGTCGTCTGGGACCCGCACCCGCGCGGCGGACCGCCGGTGCCGGGGACACGGCTGGTGACTCCCGCCCGGTCGGAGGCGCACGCTTTCGCGGCGACCGCCGCGGACCAGAACACCACCGAGGCGCCGGGCAGCGACCTGCGCGCCGCCGCCCGCGAGGCCGCCGCGCTCGTTCGGCACTGGCGGGTTGCCTGTGTCGCGGTGACCATGGGCGCGCGCGGCGCCCTGCTGTCCTACGGCGAACACCCCCTGCTCGTCCCTGCACCCGCCGCGCATCACGGCGACCCCTGCGGTGCCGGCGACCGGTTCGCCGCCACGGCGGCCGGCCTGCTGGCCGACGGAACACTCGTCGGCGAGGCGGTGGAAGGCGCCGTCGCCGCCGCGACCGGGTTCGTCGCCGCGGGTGGCGCGGGCGGACTGGCCGACGGCGCCTCCCCCGAGGCGGACCCGCGTCCGTCCGGCGAGGAGGGCGCGGACCCCCACACGGACCCGGACCCGCACACCGTGATCGCCCGGGTGCGAGCGGCCGGCGGTATCGTCGTGGCCGCCGGCGGCTGCTTCGACCTGCTGCACGCCGGGCACGTCGGCCTGCTCCAGGCCGCCCGGCGGATCGGCGACTGCCTCGTCGTGTGCCTCAACTCGGACGCGTCGGTACGGCGCCGCAAGGGAGAGGGCCGACCGGTGAATCCGCTCGCCGACCGGGTCCGGGTACTGCGCGCCCTCGCCTGCGTCGACGCTGTGGCCGTGTTCGACGAGGACACCCCGGAACAGCTGCTCGCCGACCTGCGGCCCGACGTCTGGGTCAAGGGCAGCGACTACACCGGCGCCGACCTGCCCGAGGCGGCGCTGCTGCAGGAGTGGGGCGGGCAGGCGGTGCTGCTGCCGTACCTCGCCGGGCGGTCCTCGACCACGCTTCTGGACCGGGCGGCGGCGGGTGCCCGATGACGCGCCCCCGCCTGCTCGTCCTGCGCGCCCTCGGCCTCGGCGACCTCCTTGCCGGGGTCCCGGCCCTGCGCGCCCTGCGACGGGCCTTTCCCGGCCACGAGCTGGTGCTGGCCGCCCCCGCCGAACTCGAACCGGTGGCCGCGGCGACGGGAGCCGTCGACCGGCTGCTGCCCGCCTCCGCCCCCGGCCGGGCCGTACCGCGCATCCTCGACTGGGCCGGCCCGCCACCCGACATCGCCGTCGACCTGCACGGCAACGGACCGCCCAGCCACCGCCTGCTCCAGGCGCTGTGCCCGCGCCGCCTCTTCGCCTTCGCCCACCCGGACAACCCGGAGATCGACGGTCCGCGCTGGCGGGCGGAGGAACACGAGCGGGACCGCTGGTGCCGTTTCCTGGAGTTCTACGGCGTCCCCGCCGACCCGGCCGACCTACGGCTGCCCCGCCCACAGAGTGCCTCCCCCGCGCCAGGGGCCGTCGTACTGCACCCGGGCGCCGGTGCCCCCTCCCGATGCTGGCCCGTCGACCGCTACGCCGCCGTCGCCACCGCCCTGCGCAAGCGCGGCCACCGGGTCGTGGTCACCGGAGGAGCGGGCGAGGACGACCTCGTGGCCCGCCTCGCCAAGCAGGCGCGGCTGCCCGACACCGACACCTTCGGCGGCGGCCTCCCCTTCGAACGGCTCTCCGCGCTGGTCGCCGACGCCTCCGCGGTCGTCAGCGGCGACACCGGCATCGCCCACCTCGCCGTCGCCCACGCCACCAGTTCGGTGACCCTGTTCGGTCCGGTCCCGCCGAGCCGCTGGGGCCCGCCGCCCGACCCCCGCCACCGCGTGCTGTGGCACCCCGGCCAGGACGGCGACCCGCACGGCCGCCGCACGGACCCGGCACTGCTGCGCATCGCCACCGACGACGTACTGCACGCCCTCGACCAGCTCCCCGACACCCCATGAACCAAGCGCCCATAGGCATCGTCATCGCCACCCGCAACCGGTCGGCGAGCCTGGCCCGCACCCTGGGCCGGCTCCTCAACCTGCCCGAGCAGCCGGAGATCCTCGTCGTCGACAACGCCTCCACCGACGACACCCGCGCCCGGCTCGCCCACGACTTCCCCACGGTGCAGGTGCTGTCCCTGCCGTTCAACCGGGGGGCGCTCGCCCGCACCGACGGCGTTCGCCGACTGCGCACCCCGTACCTGGCGTTCAGCGACGACGACTCATGGTGGGCACCCGGCGCCCTGGAGACCGCGGCCAAGCTGATGGACACCCACCCACGCCTCGGCCTGATCGCCGCCGCCACCCTGGTCGGCCCCGCCGAGGAACCCGACCCCCTCAACGACGTCCTCACCGCCTCCCCGCTAGGTGTGGCTCGGGATCTGCCCGGAACCCAGGTCCTCGGCTTCCTCGCCTGCGCCTCCGTCGTCCGCCGCGAGGCGTACCTCGACGCGGGCGGCTTCCACCCCCTGCTGTTCTTCGGCGGCGAGGAGACCCTCCTCGCCTACGACCTCGCCGCACGCGGCTGGGGCGTCACCCACTGCCCCGACGTCATCGCCCACCACCACCCGGACCCGGCGCCCCGCAACGGCCGCCCGGCCGTCCAGCGCCGCAACGAACTCCTCACCGCCTGGCTACGCCGCCCCCTGCCCCACGCCCTCGCCCGCACCCGGGACCTGGCCGCCGACGCCCGCCGCGACCCGACCGCCCGGCAGGCCCTGCGCCAGACCCTCACGCGCCTGCCGGCCGCCCTGCGCGCCCGCCGCCCCCTGCCCCCGCACCTGGAGCAGGCCGCCCGCACGCTGGACGGAGCACAGCCATGACCGACCCCCGCACCACCGTCGTCGTCATCACCCACAACCGCCGCCCCGAACTCCTGCACACCCTCGACCACCTCGCCGAACTCCCCGAACAGCCGCAGGTGATCGTCGTCGACAACGCCTCCACGGACGGCACCGCCGACGCGGTCTCCCGCCACCACCCGCGGGTACGGCTGCTGTGCCCCGGCCGCAACCTCGGCGCCATCGGCCGTAACCTCGCCGTCCGCGAAGTCCGCACGCCCTACGTGGCCTTCTGCGACGACGACTCCTGGTGGAGCCCCGGCGCCCTGTCCGGCGCCGCCGACCTCCTCGACCGGTACCCGGCGCTCGCCACCGTCACGGCCCGCATCCTGGTCGAGCCAGGGAGCGCCGAGGACCCGATCAACGAGGAACTGCGCAATTCGCCCGTGCCCGCTCCGGACTGGCTGCCCGGCCCCGCGCTGGGCTCCTTCCTGGCCGCCGCCACCGTCCTGCGCACCGACACCTTCGGCACCGCGGGCGGCTTCCACCCCCGGCTGTGGCTGGGCGGCGAGGAGGAACTGCTCGCCGCCGACCTGGCGGCGAACGGATGGTGGCTGACATACGCCGACCACCTGACGGTCCATCACCAGCCGTCGGCGGTGCGGGACCCGACGCTGCGCCGGGCGCACGGCATCCGCAACACCCTCTGGTTCACCTGGCTGCGCCGCCCGGCCGGACCCGCGCTGCGCCGCACCGTGTACCTGGCCCGCACGGTCCCCCACGACAGGGTGTCTCTACGGGCCTTCGCCGAGGCCGCGGCCGCCCTCCCGTGGGTGCTGCGCGAGCGGCGGGTCCTGCCGACGGAAATCGAGGCGCGGATGCGCATCCTGGAGGAGGCGCAGCAGCGCTCGGCCGCCCGCCGTTACGTGGGCTGAAGCCCGCGGGACCAGGGCACACGAACGGGGCGGGGCCGCGCTCTGCGTCCCCGCCCCGTTCGTGGACAGCTGGTCAGCCCGTGTTCTCCGGGCGTTCGCCCTTCGGGCCCCGGCCACGTTCCGTCCGCGGGCCGCGCCTCTGGTGCTCCGGCTCCCGCTGCAGGGACTCGTTGGCCGCCGCGTTGGCGTCCTGGTCGGAGATCCCCGACCGCTCCGCCTCCTTGCGCAACCTCGCCCGCTTGGTGTCGTACTTCTTGCTTCCAGGTTCCGGCATGGTGGTCACCTCCTGCGGACGGGTGTCCCACGTCCTTCCGGGGCAACGCTCAGGGCTCCGTCCAGCGGCACAGCAACCGGAACGCCACGTACAGCGTCACGGGCCAGTCGGCGGCGAACGCCATATCACCCAGGGTTCGGAGGTGGTGATGCCGGACACCTGCTCCGACGGACACCGCGAGCAGCAGGGCGACGGCCCACGGGCGGGGCGTGCAGGACACCAGGCTGGACAGCCTCGACCTCCGGCTCCGCCGGCTCAGCCTGCGCAGCCGCCTCGCCAAGCGACGATTCAGGAGTGGCATCGCCGGCAGCCGCATCGACCACGTCCTTGTCCGCTCCGGCGTCGCCGGCCGCCCGCTCACCATCCGGCCCACGATGCCGGCTGACACCGACCATCCTCCGACCGTCCCATCACTACGCTGCGGTAGCCGATGTGGACTGGCGACCACCGCGGAGTCAATCATGGGAACGGTGTTCTTGTGCACCGCCGCGACCTGGGTGAGAGACCGATGGATGACTATGACGTCGACGAGATACTGCAGCAGGCGCTGGACCGGCTGACGCTGCTGGCAGAGGCCACCTCGGCGTTGTCGAGCACGCTGGACATCGACGAGGGCCTGCGCCGGGTCTGCCGGGTCGCGGTGCCCCGGCTCGGTGACTGGTGTGTGGTCGATCTGCAGGACGAGCAGGACCATCCGCACCGCGTCTGTGTCATGCACCGTGACCCGATGGCCCTTCCCGCCAGCGCCCTGGAAGGCTGCCTGCCGCCCCTGCCCAAGACCAATCCCGGCCCACTGGCACGCGTCCTACGGGGAGCAGGACCGCTGCTGCTGACCGGCATGGCGACGCACGAGACGGTCCCGGACAACCCACTGCGCGCCCGCCAACTCGAACTCTTCGCGCACATGGGCGCCGATTCCGTGATCATCGCTCCACTGCGGGCCCGCCGCCAGGTGCTGGGTGCTCTGACCGTCGCGCGTACGAGCGGGCGGGCAGCTCTGTGCGAGCAGGACCTCGCCCTGGTGGATGATCTCGCCCACCGCATCGCTCTGGCCGTCGACAACGCACGCCTGCACCAGGAGACCCAGCGCATCGCCGAGCGCCTGCAGCGTTCCCTGCTGCCCGAACTTCCCCGCCATCTGCAGCTGACCGCCCGCTACACGCCGTCCCGCACCACGGCGGAGGTCGGGGGTGACTGGTACGACAGCTTCCTGCTGCCCAACGGTGCCACCACACTCATCATCGGGGACGTCACCGGACACGACCTGCGCTCAGCCGTAACGATGAGCCACCTTCGCAACATGCTGCGTGGCATCGCCTGCGACCGGCAAGAACCGCCCGGCCACATCCTGCACCGTCTGGACCGCGCCTACCTCAGCCTCTACGGCGGGGCCACCGCCAGCTGCGTCTACGCGCTCATGACCGGGCCGGAAGCAGGCCCCTGGACGCTGGAGTACGCCAACGCCGGCCACCCGCCTCCCTTGCTGATCACCTACGAAGGCGACACGCGGTACCTGGACGACGGTCACGGTCCCCTCCTCGGCGTCGATCCCCGCCTCCCCCGCCCCCACGCCGCCGAAGCACTGCCGGCCCGCGGCACACTCCTTCTCTACACCGACGGCCTGATCGAACGCCGCGGCGAATCCCTCGACCGCGGTCTGACCCGGCTGCGCCAGCACGCCGCCGCCCTCGCCCGCGAACCCCTGGACGTCCTCTGTGACGAACTGCTGTCCGGCCTGGCCCAGGACAGCAGTGACGATGTAGCAATCCTGGCCCTCCGTCTGCCGCCGGTTGCCGGCTAGAGGCTGGTCAGGATCTGCGGTGAGATGTTCTTGATCATGGTGTTGGACCAACGCATCTGCCGCAGGGTCTGCGGGTGACAGGACGAGGCGAGGGCCAGGAGCCGGTCGTCTTTGGTGGACTGGGCCGCCTGGGCGAGCATCTCCCAGTGCAGCGAGTTCTCGGTCGCTCCCAGATGCAGCTCCCGCAGGTCGCGCAGCAGGAGCAGACCGGGCTCGGGCCGGTGGCCCATGGCCTTCGCCGCCTTCTCCCTGAATGTCGCCAGAACACCCGGGTCGGACGAGTCAGGCGGCTCACCGAGCTTCACGCCATAGTGGCGACCGGTGTCGGCCAGTCGCTGGACGTGTTCACGGGACCAGAGGGCCAGGTCGGTGGCGACGTGGTGGATCTCGTGCTCGGTGCGATGACGTTCCGCCACCGTGACCAGGTGCCTGGCGAGATCTTTCTCGCCGTGGTGCAGCACGCGCAGGGTCAGGGTGATGCCGTTCACCGGCTTCCCTCCTCACGTCCATGCCATGTGGCGCCGTCCGACTCCACCACGCTCGCCGAAGGGCCTCCCGCCGTTGCCGGAACGCCGCCGCTCCGTGACGGCACGGACGCGGTGGTGGTCGGCGCGGGGGCAGCCTGGCCCCCACCGCGTTCGACGAGGGTGAGAGCCGCCGCGGCTGTCTTGAACAACGGCTGCTTGGAAACCGGGTCCCAGTCGGTGACGGTCGTCTCATTGGCGGCGCGCCCGGGTGTCTTCTCGTCCGGGCCGTGACCGGCCGGGGTGTCCCAGTAGCCGTAGTGGAACGGCACGAACAGCAGTCCCGGCCGAATGTCGGTGACCCGGACCCGTCCCCGAAGCGCGCCGCGGGGCGTGGCCACCTCCACCAGATCGCCCTCGTTCAGACCCCGCTCGTCCGCGTCGGTGGCGGACACCTCCACCCATACGTCGGGCGCGGCTTTGTTCAGCTGGGGGGCACGCCCGGTTTTGGTCCGGGTGTGGAAGTGATAGATCGTCCGCCCGGTGGTGAGCTGGAACGGGTACTGAGCACCGGGCTCCTCATGGGGCGGCATGTAGGCGGCGGCCTTGATCATGGCCTTGCCGTCCGGATTGAGGGAGCGGTACTCCACCACACTGTCCGTCGCACCGGTGAGGAGATCCTTGCCGTACGTCTCGCACTGGTCGGGGTGCGCCCAGCTGATGCCGTCGGTGTAGAGCCGTTCCGTGCCGTCGGGTGCGTCCTCGTTGCACGGCCACTGGATGCCGGTCGGGCCGCGCAGCTTGTCGTAGGTGAGGCCGGTGTAGTCGCACGGCCGGCCGGCGCTGCACCGTTTCCACGCCTCGAACGCCGACTCCGGGTCGTGCCAGTGGACCAGCGGGCCGCCGTCCTTGTCGCGGAAGTCCATGCGCCTGGCGTAGTCGAGGAAGATGTCCAGGTCCGGCCTGGCCTCGCCCGGCGGATCGACGGCCTTGTCCGACAGGTGCACGGTGCGGTCGGCGTTCGTGAACGTCCCGGTCTTCTCACCCCAGGTCGCGGCGGGCAGCACCACGTCGGCCAGCTGGGCGGTCTCGGTCAGGAACAGGTCCTGCACCACGACGAACAGCCGCTCCTGGGACAGGATCGAGCGGATGCGGGACAGCTCGGGCAGGGAAACGGCGGGGTTGGTGCCGCTGATCCACAGCATGCGGATCGAGCCCTGTTCGGCGTAGCGGAACATCTGCATGGCGTGGGTGGGCGGCGCGTAGTGCGGGATCTGCTTCGGTTCGACGTTCCACACCTTCGCCAGGTCGGCGACGTGCTGGTCGTTCTCCCAGTTCCTGAAGCCCGGCAGGTCACCGTTGGCGCCGCACTCCCGGGTGTTCTGGGCGGTGGGCTGGCCGTTCATCTGCAGCACACCCGCTCCCGGCCGGCCGAGCATGCCGCGGATCAAGTGGATGTTGTTGATCTGCACGGCGGCCGCGGTGGCCTGGTGGGACTGGTAGACGCCCTGCAGGACCGTCGACAGCAACCGGTCGGCCGAGCCGATGACCTCCGCCGCCTCGCCGATGCGCGCGGCCGGGACGTCGCAGATGCCGGCCGCCCACTCGGGGGTGCACTCCTCGACCCGTGCTTCCAGCTCCTCGAAGCCGACGGTGTGAGCCGCGATGTACTCGTGATCGACATGCCCGGTGCGGATGATCTCGTGCAGCAGCGCGTTGAGCAGCGCCACGTTGGTGCCGCCGCGCGGGGCGAGGTGCACGGTGGCCCGGCGCGCCACCTGCGTCGACCGGGGGTCCACGCAGACCAAGCGGGGCGGATTGGCGCCGTCGAGCCGGTCCAAGATGCGCATCCACTGCACCGGCTGCGTCTCGGCCAGGTTGTGCCCGTACAACGCGATGACGTCCGCGTGATCGACGTCGTCGTAGCTTCCGGGCTGACCGTCGCAGCCGAAGGACTCCTTGAGCGCCTCGGCGGCCGTGGAGGTGCAGAGCCTGGTGTTGCCGTCCAGGTGATTCGTGCCGATGCCGGCGCGGGCCAGCACCGCCAGCGTGTAGTACTCCTCCAG
This sequence comes from Streptomyces sp. SLBN-31, assembly GCF_006715395.1. NCBI lineage: Bacteria > Bacillati > Actinomycetota > Actinomycetes > Kitasatosporales > Streptomycetaceae > Streptomyces > Streptomyces sp. SLBN-31. The sequence goes on along the minus strand of NZ_VFNC01000001.1, from coordinate 1,856,841 downwards.
GAACAGCTGGCCGGTGGTGTAGAAGCCGATCGAACCGGGGCCCTTCTCCTGCAGAAGAGTCCGGGAGCGGGACACGATCCGGTCCATGGCGGTCGCCCAGTCGGTCTCGACCAGACGGCCTTCCACACGGACGAGCGGCCGGGTCAGCCGGTCGGGAGAGGCGTTGGCCTGCCAGCCGAACAGGTCCTTCGGCCCGAGGCGGCCGTGGTTCACCCGGTCCTGCGCGCGTCCCCGGACGCCGACCATGCGACCGTCCATGACCGCGATGTCCATCGCATCGCCGTCGGAGTGCAGAATCGACGCGGTCTGCACCCATCGCTGAACGTCATCCGGCGCGACGCCCTCCTTGAGATGAGTGTCCACCCGCGCGGGCCACACCTCGTGGCGCCCATACGGAGTACGGCCGCCCCACGGCTGCGCGATGCGGTCCACCGAAGCGTCCATGCCGGACCTCTCCATCACAGCCGGCACCCGCCGCGCCGACCGCATCATCGGTACCCGGCATCGCGCGCCCGTAACGCCGGTGCTCCTCCTCAATGCAGTCGGTGTGCTGGAAAGTATTCGCGCCCCGCCCCGGCGAATGCTGCCCGCACGAGCTGGGGCATGAGGAGCCTGATCGCCAACGGTCAGCCCGCGTGCCCTGACAGCACGGCAAGAGGACAGCGGCGCCGGCTGCTTTGCGCACAGCTAGTGCCGCATCAGGCAACGTTCGCCCTGTAGTGAGGCCCCGCCTGTCGACGGCTTCGGCCGCTGGCGATAATCGACCGGTGAGCGCCATCGATCGCCCTATGCCGCCCCTGAACGCCGACGAGCGCACGACGCTTGAAAGCTGGTTCGACTTTCACCGCACCACACTGGCCATGAAGTGCGAGGGTCTGGACAATAAGTAGGCCGCCGTTGCGTCCGTGCCGCCGTCCGGCTTCACGTTGACCGGCCTGGTCCAGCACATGGCGGAGGTGGAGCGGAACTGGTTCCGCCGCGTGCTCGCCGGAGAACAGGCCCCGCCCATCTACGACCCGCAGGCCGACCCGGACGGCCCCGACGGCGGCTTCGACCTTGCTGCGGGCGCCGCCCTGAGTGACGCCCTCGCCACCTGGCACGCGGAGATCGCCCGCGCCCGCGAGCACTGCGCCGACCGTGCTCTGACCGATACGGGCCGCTTCATGGAGCAGGACGTCAACCTCCGCTGGATCTACGTCCACATGATCGAGGAGTACGCCCGCCACAACGGCCACGCCGACCTGGTCCGGGAACGCATCGATGGCACCACCGGCGTGTAGCGCCGGATCAGGCAGCATTAGCCCTGTCGACGACAGCGCGTAGGCGCTGGTCGTCGGCGTGGCCGTTTCGCCAGATGATGTAGCGGCGGATCATGCTGCCCTGTTCCTTGTGGCTGGCGTGGTCGGTGCCGTCGAGGGTGAAGTAGCACAATGCGGTGAACTGGGCCTCGATGCGGTTGAGCCAGGAGCTGTTGGTGGGGGTGTAGGCGATTTCGAGGTTGTTCGCCGTGGCCCAGGTGCCGACGCGTTGGCACTTCTTGGTGGTCAGGAGCGGGGAGAAGTTGTCGCAGACGATCGCGATACGGACCTGGGGCGGGTAGAGGCTGCGCAGGTAGTGGGGAGGGCCTTCTTGGCCTGGTGTGGATTGCGACATCTGCACCGGCGACCAGAAAGGCCCTCGTGCCCCACCGTAATGCACCCCTGACCGAGACCGGCCGCCTGCGCCTGGCCCGCTGCGCCGTCGAGGACGGCTGGCCACTGCGGCGGGCCGCCGAACGCTTCCAGGTCTCGCCCACGACGGCCCAGCGGTTGGCCGACCGCTACCGGCAGCTCGGCGAGGCCGGCATGGCCGACCGCCCCAGTCGCCCCCGCCACAGCCCCTGCTGCACGCCGACCCGCACGGAGCGACGGATCATCAAGGTCCGCCTGTTGCGCCGGTGGGACCGGCCCGCATCGCGCACTTCCTGCACCTGGTGCCGTCCACCGTGCACCGGGTCCTCACCCGCTGCCGTCTGGCCCGCCTGACACATCTGGACCGGGCCACCAGCCGCGTCGTGCGCCGCTACGAACGCGACCGGCCCGGCGAACTCATCCACGTCGACATCAAGAAGCTGGGCAACATCCCCGACGGCGGCGGTCACAAGGCCGACGGCAGAGCCCGGGGCAGCCGGAACAGTTCCGCACACCGCGACCCCGCCCGGCCCCGCACCCGTCACGGCCGCCCCAACCTGGGCTACAGCTACCTGCACACCGCCGTCGACGACCACTCCCGCCTCGCCTACAGCGAGATCGTCACCGACGAGAAGAAGGAGACCGCCACCGGCTTCTGGCAGCGGGCCCACGCCCTCTTCACCCAGGCCGGCATCACCGTCGAGCGGGTGCTCACCGACAACGGCTCCTGCTACCGCTGACGCGACTGGCGCGATGCGCTGGCAGCGGCCCAGATCGCTCACAAGCGCACGCGACCCTACCGGCCGCAGACCAACGGCAAGGTCGAACGCTTCAACCGCACCCTGCTGGAGGAGTGGGCCTACGCCCGTCCCTACGGCTCCGAAGCCGACCGTCGGGAAGCGTTCCCGCAGTGGCTGCACACCTACAATCACCACCGCGGACACACCGCGCTGAAAGAGCAACCACCCGCCAGCCGCGTCCCCAACCTCACGGGTCAGTACAACTAGTCCTCGTCGAACACGGCTTTCTGGACATCGTTGGGGCCGTCAAACTGCTCTGCTCCAGAACTGGACAGCTTCTCGATGAGATCGTTTTCCGCACCGTTTTGCTTGGCCAGCGCCACGAGGTCGTCGCGGCTGGCCGGGTAGTTGGCACCTTTCAGAGCTTTTTGCATGTCGATCGGGCTGATGTCTGCCATGGTTACCTCTCCATTGCTGAGCCGTATGGAAGGCGAGTTTGCCCGCCGCGTCCCGCCTTGGGTCCTCGCCTGCCGGTGGATTCAACAACAGGGAGGATCGCGGGACGGGTATGCCACACCGGTGAGTGCAGGACCTCATCCATTCCATGTGGTTCTTGGGCACCGCGGTAAAGGGGTGCACAGATTCGTCACAAGGGACTCAGTCACGGCCAGGAAGGCTCATCCGCCTCCCACGCAGCTCGCTCGAGTGATGCGCTGGGTGGAGGGTGGCGAAGTCGAGCCGGCCGTCAGGGTGGATCACAGCCTCACCGTCAAGGACGACGCCCTCCCCGAACGCTTCGGCGGCCTCGGCTGTCTCCGGAAACGCAGCCGTCAGGTCCCGTGCACTGCGGTGGCTGCAGGAAGACGCCTGCGCGGACGGAGAGACCAGCAAGCCGGAAGCCATCGCATCGTCGCCTCTCGCGGAGCAACCTGCCGCTACGGCTTCACCCTTGCCGACCTCGACCGGTGAGCATGTCGCGCAGTCGGTCGACCATGCCGGTGCCGGGCGCCAGAAGCTTGTTGGCGGGCGGTGTGTCCGGTGCGGACGGGTGAGGACGGGTGGGTGCCGTCTTCTTCGCCGCCCTGACCTTCTCGCCGAGTTCCTCCAGAGCCTCCGCGGAGCACGCATCGGCCAGCAGTGTGAACAGCCGGTTCTCCTCGTCCGCGACGTGGTCGGTGACGGACGTCTTCAGCCGGCTGACGAGGGAGTCGAACCTGCTGTCCGAGGGCTCGCAGCCCCGGCGGATGCATCCCCGGCGAGGAGCCGCACCGTCTGGGGGGGGGCTGACCTGCGCGGGCCGGTGCGGCGGTACGCGCGGACGGGTGGCGCCCGGGCACGCGAGTTCGCCGCCCCGTGGTCGCGGGTGTCGCCCTGCCCCCGGACACGGCCGTCACACCGGCCGGGCGCGCCCGCTGGGCCGCGGGTCTTGCCACGGGCCGTCCGAGAGCAGGCGGGGCCAGGCCGGCGTCCGCCCCGCCAACGCCCAGTCCCCCGTACGTCGCCTTCTGTGACGACGACTCCTAGTGAATGAGGGGCGCCTCATCGAACTAGGACGCGATCGCAAATCAGGCGCACCCGTGAAGGCGCCGGAGGAACGCGGACTTGCATGAGGTGGCGACCGCATCCGCCCGCCGGCGCAGCCGGTCTCACCGCAGGCCCCACCGAAGTGCTCCGGTGGGGCCTCCGTCTCGCGGCTCCGCGCAGAAGCCCCGTCGCCATGGTTTCCAACGGGGCTTCGCGGTGTCACGCGCTATCACACAGCTGTCACCAACTGGGCGGACACTCTCGGACTCCGAGGCCCTGACCTGCCGTTTCGCGCCCCCGATGGACTGGCGTAGACACCCCTGGACGGTCCCTACAACCTGTGCCAGGTGGTGCCCAGGGACGGACCGAGGATCAGGACAGGGGCGTCTTCCGGCCCGTCGAAGCGGTATTGCAGGGTGTTGGACGAACTCTCACTCACCCGACTCACGCTCCCACATCCGACTGTGCCCCTCAGACGCAGGTCGTGAGAATGCGGGTGGGATCGGGTGAAGGCCTGGGGAGTGGCATGGCGTTCCGGGCTCCGGATGATCTCCGCTCCGGCCGCCGCCCACGGCACGACCGCGCGGGCGGGCCGGTCACCCGATGCGTTCCCAGCCGCGGCGGGGGGCGCGGGCGCCGAGCCGGTCGTCGCGGCTGCGGTAGACGATGTAGGGGCGGGTGAGGTAGCCGAGCGGGGCGGTGAGCATGTGCACGAGGCGGGTGAAGGGCCAGGCGGCGAAGAGCAGCATGGCGCTGACGGCGTGCAGCTGGAACAGGACGGGGGCGCCGGTCATCCGGTTGGGGTCGGGGCGCAGGGAGAAGACGCCGCGGAACCACAGGGAGATGGTCTCGCGGTAGTCGTATCCGCCGCCGACGAGGTTGGCGGCCACGGTGGCCGACAGGCCGAGCACGATGGTCGCGGTCAGCAGGACGTACATGGCCTTGTCGTTGCGGGTGGTGGCGGAGAAGACGGGTCCGACGGTACGGCGGCGGTAGACGAGGATCGCCAGTCCGCCGAGCGTGCACACGCCCGCGATGGTGCCGAGGACGACGGCCGAGGCGTGGTAGGCGTCCTCGCCGATGCCCGCCGCCTCCGTCCAGCTCTTGGGAATGACCAGACCGCCGATGTGGCCCAGCAGGACGACGAGGATGCCGAAGTGGAACAGCGGGCTGCCGATGCGCAGCAGGCGGCGCTCGTACAGCTGGGAGGAGCGGGTGGTCCAGCCGAACTTGTCGTAGCGGTAGCGCCAGACGTGGCCGAGGACGAACACGGCGAGGGCGACGTAGGGCAGGGCGACCCACAGCAGGACGGCGCCGGTGCCGGTGCCGGCCGCGACGGTGAGGGGCTGGGCGGACATGGTCATCGGGAGCCCCTCATGGTGGGGTCGGGCAGGAACTGCGGGGGTGCGTACGGGTCGAGGCCGACCTGTTCCTCGGGCGGCCCCTGGGCGGCGAGGCGCATGACGGCCTCGCGTTCGTCGCCGCGCAGTGCCGGCAGGGTGGCGGACACGGACTCCAGGACGTCCGCCCAGGGGGAGGCGGCGTCGCGCAGGGCGAGCCGCAGCAGTTCCAGTCCGGCGCGGTGTTCGTCGAGCAGCCGGTCTCCGAGGGCGGGCTCGGCGGCGGCGAACTCCAGGACGACGGCGAGGTGGTCGGGCAGTTCCTCCTCGGTCAGCCGCCACCCGGCCCGTGCGTAGGTCTGCTTCAGACGCAGCAGGGCGAGGCCGCGTTTCCTGGTGTCACCGTGTGCGTAGTACGTCAGGAAGAGGCAGCAGCGTTTGCGGTGGTCGAAGGTGGCGACGTAGTCGGCGGCCAGCTCCGGCAGCGGGGTACGGGCGGCGTGCTCGGCGAAGCGCCTGAGCGGGCGTGCGACCGGTCCGGGCTGGGCGGCGGCGACCCTGAGGGCCAGGGTGAGGCGGTCGGGGAGCTGTTCGTCGGGGTAGGCCAGGAGCAGCGACTGCGCCTGCCAGACCAGGGCGGCACGGAGGTCGGCGGCGGTCGGCCTCATGACGCGGAGCCGTTCCCGTCGTCCTCCGTGGGCGGGAACAGGCCGGGCGGGGAGCCCTTGCCGTCCCAGTTGAGGAGGTTGACCCGGGTGGCCTTGTCCACGGGGGCCGCGGGGGTCTCCGCAGTCTGCCGGTCGCGCAGGGCCCGGTAGTTCTCCACCGCGATCGGCGCGGCGCCGCCGGAGGTCTCGCCGAAGGGGCCGGAGCCGCCCATGCCCGGGCCGCCCTCGTAGTCGAGGCTGCACTCGGTGGCCAGTTCCTCGAGCTGGTGGGCCTGTTCGGCGTGGGCGGGCGGGATGACGTAGCGCTCGTCGTACTTGGCGAGGGCCAGCAGCCGGTACATGTCGTACATCTGTTCCTCGCCCATGCCGACCGCCTCGGGGATGGACGCGTCCGGTTCGCGGCCGAGGTTGATGTCGCGCATGTAGGAGCGCATGGCGGCCAGGCGGCGCAGCACCGCGTCCACCGGGCCGGGGTCGCCGGCGGTGAAGAGTTGGGCGAGGTAGTCCACCGGGATGCGCAGGGCGTCGACGGCGGCGAAGAGGTTCGTGTGGTCCTCGGCGTCGTGGCCGGTGTCCCGGACGGCGTCGACGACCGGCGACAGCGGCGGGATGTACCAGACCATCGGCAGGGTGCGGTACTCCGGGTGCAGTGGCAGGGCGACCTTGTAGGTGTTGATCAGGGCGTGGACCGGGGAGCGCCGGGCGGCCTCGATCCAGTCGCGGGGGATGCCCGCCCGCTCCGCCTCACGGACGACCTCCGGGTCGGCGGGGTCGAGGAGCACGTCGCGCTGGGCCTCGTAGAGGTCCTTCTCGTCGGGCGTGGAGGCGGCCTGGAGCACCCGGTCGGCGTCGTAGAGGACGAGGCCGATGTAGCGCAGCCGGCCGACGCACGTCTCGGAGCAGACGGTGGGCAGGCCGACCTCGACGCGCGGGAAGCAGAAGGTGCACTTCTCGGCCTTGCCGGTGCGGTGGTTGAAGTACACCTTCTTGTACGGGCATCCCGTCACGCACATCCGCCAGCCCCGGCAGCGGTCCTGGTCGACGAGGACGATGCCGTCCTCGGTGCGCTTGTAGATGGCACCGGAGGGGCAGGATGCGGCGCACGAGGGGTTGAGGCAGTGCTCGCAGATGCGCGGCAGGTAGAACATGAAGCTCTGCTCGAACTCCAGCTTGATCTTCGTGGAGATCTCCCGCAGCAGCACGTCCTTCTCGCCCGTCGCCGCGGAGCCGCCGAGGTCGTCGTCCCAGTTCGCCGACCAGGCGATCTTCATGTCCTTGCCGGAGATCAGGGACTTGGGGCGGGCGACCGGGGTGTGCTCCTGCAGCGGGGCGTTGGTCAGGGTCTCGTAGTCGTACGTCCACGGCTCGTAGTAGTCGTCGAGGGTGGGCAGTACGGGGTTGGAGAAGATCTGGATCAGTTTCCTGAACCGGCCGCCCGCCTTCAGCGCGAGCCGTCCCTTCTTGTTGAGTTCCCAGCCGCCCTTCCAGGTGTCCTGGTCCTCGTAGCGGCGGGGGTAGCCCTGTCCGGGGCGGGTCTCGACGTTGTTGAACCACACGTACTCGACGCCGGTGCGGTTGGTCCACGCCTGTTTGCAGGTGACGGAACAGGTGTGGCAGCCGATGCACTTGTCGAGGTTCATCACCATCGCCATCTGGGCCATGACACGCATGTCAGTACTCCACCTCCTGGTCGGCGCGGCGGCGGATGACGGTGATCTCGTCCCGCTGGTTGCCGGTGGGGCCGAGGTAGTTGAAGGCGTACGACAACTGGGCGTAGCCGCCGATGAGATGGGTGGGTTTGATCAGCAGCCGGGTCAGGGAGTTGTGGATGCCGCCGCGCCGGCCGGTGGTCTCGGTACGGGGCACGTCGATGAGCCGGTCCTGGGCGTGGTGCATGTAGACAGTGCCCTCGGGCATGCGGTGCGAGACGATCGCGCGGGCGGCGACGACGCCGTTGCGGTTGACCGCCTCGACCCAGTCGTTGTCCCGCACGCCCACTTTGGCCGCGTCCTGGGTGCTCATCCAGATCGTCGGGCCGCCGCGGGAGAGGGACAACATGAACAGGTTGTCCTGGTACTCGGAGTGGATGGACCACTTGTTGTGCGGGGTCAGGTAGCGCACGGTCAGGCCGAGTCGGCCGTTCTCCCCCACCTGTGGTTCGCCGAACAGGGCGTGCATGTCCAACGGCGGCCGGTAGACGGGAAGTTGTTCGCCCAGGGCGGCGATCCAGTCGTGGTCGAGGTAGAAGTGCTGGCGGCCGGTGAGGGTGTGCCAGGGCTTGAGGCGTTCGACGTTGACGGTGAACGGGGAGTAGCGGCGGCCGCCGGTCTCCGAGCCGGACCACTCGGGACTGGTGATGACCGGGACGGGGGCCGCCTGGGTGTCCGCGAAGGTGATCTGCTTGCCCTCGTGCTCGGCGGCCAGGTCGGCCAATTGCCGTCCGGTGCGGGCCTCCAGGGTGTGGAAGCCCTGGGTCGCCAGGTGGCCGTTGGTGGTGCCGGACAGGGCGAGGATCGCCTCGCAGGCGTCCACGTCCCGGGTGAGCGAGGGCCGGCCGTCGGCCGCCGAGCCGCGTACGACACCGTTCTTGTGCCGCAGGTACTGCAGCTCCTTGTCCACGTGGAAGGTGACGCCCTTGGTGGTGGCGCCGAGGGAGTCCAGCAGGGGGCCGAGGGCGCCCATTTTGTCGGCGATCGCGCCGTAGTCCCGCTCGACGGTCACGAGCCTGGGCATGGTGCGGCCCGGCACGGGCTCGCACTCACCGGCCTTCCAGTCGCGGACCCGGCCGTGCGGGTTGGCCAGTTCGTCGGGAGTGTCGTGCAGCAGCGGCGCGGCCACCACGTCCTTGCGGGTGCCGAGGTGTCCGGCGGCCTGGCGGCTGAACTCGCGGGCGAGGGTGTGGAAGGCGTCCCAGTCGGTGCGGGTCTGCCAGGGCGGGGCGATGGCCGGGTTGAAAGCGTGCACGAAGGGGTGCATGTCCGTGCTGGACAGGTCGTGCTTCTCGTACCAGGTGGCGGCCGGCAGCACGACGTCGGAGAAGACGGTCGTGCTGGTCATGCGGAAGTCCAGGGTCAGCAGCAGGTCGAGTTTTCCGGCCGGGGCCTCCTCGCGCCACACCACGTCCCTCGGGCGGGCCTCGGGTGGGGCCTCGGCGGCGCGCACCGAGGACTCCGTGCCCAGGAGGTGCTTGAGGAAGTACTCGTTGCCCTTCGCCGAGGAGCCGAGCAGGTTGGCCCGCCACACGGTGAGCACCCGCGGGAAGTTCTCGGGCGCGTCCGGGTCCTCGCCCGCGAACCCCAGCCGGCCGGCTGTCAGCTCGTCCACCACATGCTCGGCGACCGGACGGCCCGCCGCCTCGGCCTCGTCGGCCAGGTCGAGGGGGTTGCGGTCGAAGGTCGGGTACGACGGCATCCAGCCCATGCGCGCCGAGGCGGCGATGACATCGGCGGTGGTCCTCCCGGCGAACGGGCCGCCGGCGCCGGGCGCCGCGAGGGTGTCGGCGGAGAACGGGTCGTAACGGAACTGGTCGGCGTGCAGGTACCAGTAGGCGGTCTGGATCATCTGCCGGGCCGGCCGGTTCCAGTCGGCCGCGGTCGCGATCGCCGAGTAGCCGGTGAGCGGGCGGACCTTCTCCTGGCCGACGTAGTGGGCCCAGCCGCCGCCGTTGACGCCCTGGCAGCCGGTCAGCGTGGTCAGCGTCAAGAAGGCGCGGTAGATGGTGTCGGAGTGGAACCAGTGGTTCGTCCCCGCCCCCATGATGATCATGGACCGGCCGCCGGACTCCTCGGCGTTGGCCGCGAACTCCCGGGCGATCCGGGCCGCCTTGCCCGCGTCCACGCCGGTGACGGCGGCCTGCCAGGCGGGGGTGTACGGCTCGCTCGCGTCGTCGTAACCGGTGGGCCAGCGGCCGGGCAGTCCGGCGCGGGCCACGCCGTACTGGGCGAGCAGGAGGTCGTAGACGGTGGTCACCAGGCGGCCGGCCACCCGTCGCACCGGCACCCCGCGGCGCAGCCGGTCCGTGCCGCCTTCGGTGTCGAAGCGGGGCAGCTCCAGCGGCACGGGTTCCTCGCCGGCGCCCTCGGCGGACAGCAGCGGGTCGACGCCGGCGAGGTCCAGGTTCCACTTGCCGGCGCCCGTCTCGCCGTAGCGGTCACCGAGGGTGCCGTTCGGCACGACGGGCCGCCCGGTGGCGCCGTCCAGCAGCACGGTGCGGAACTCGGCGTGTTCCGTCGCGGCGTGCTCACCGCCCAGGTCGGCCACGGTCAGGAACTTGCCCGGCGTGTACGTGCCGTCCTCGCCTTCCTCGACGGTGACCAGGAAGGGCAGGTCCGTGTACCGCTTGACGTAGTCGGTGAAGTACGGCGTGGGCCGGTCGACGAAGAACTCCTTGAGGACGACGTGGCCCATCGCCATCGCCAGCGCCCCGTCGGTGCCGGGCCGGGCCGCGAGCCACTCGTCGGCGAACTTGACGTTGTCGGCGTAGTCCGGGGAGACCGCCACCACCTTCTGGCCGCGGTAACGGGCCTCGGCCATCCAGTGCGCGTCCGGGGTTCGGGTGACGGGCAGGTTGGAGCCCCACATGATCAGGTAACCGGCGTCCCACCAGTCCCCCGACTCCGGTACGTCCGTCTGGTCGCCGAAGACCTGCGGCGAGGCCACCGGAAGGTCGGCGTACCAGTCGTAGAACGACAGCATCACCCCGCCCAGCAGTGAGTAGAAGCGCGCTCCGGCCGCGTGGGAGACCATCGACATCGCCGGGATCGGTGAGAAGCCGGCCAGCCGGTCGGGGCCGTACTCCTTGATCGTGTGCACGTGTGCGGCGGCCACCATCTCCACCGCCTCGTCCCAGCTCGCCCGGACCAGGCCGCCCTTGCCGCGCGCCTGCTTGTAGCGGCGGGCGCGTTCGGGGTCGGAGACGACGTCCGCCCAGGCCGCCACCGGGTCGCCCAGGCGGGCCTTGGCCTCGCGGTACATCCGCAGCAGCACGCCGCGTACATACGGGTAGCGCACCCGGGTGGGCGAGTAGGTGTACCAGGAGAACGCCGCTCCGCGCGGGCAGCCGCGCGGCTCGTACTCGGGGCGGTCCGGGCCGACCGAGGGGTAATCGGTCTGCTGCGCCTCCCAGGTGATGATGCCGTCCTTGACGTACACCTTCCACGAGCAGGAGCCGGTGCAGTTCACGCCGTGCGTGGAGCGCACCACCTTGTCGTGCGACCAGCGGTCCCGGTAGAACTCGTCCGCCTGGCGCCCGCCGCTGCGGTGCAGGGTGCGCAGGTCCTCGGAGACCTCCGCCCGGGTGAAGAACCGGCGTGAGCGCACCAGGGCGTCCGTCAGTTCGCCGTCGAGGCCCGCGCGTGTCCGGCTGGTTTCCGTGCCCACCGTGCCACTCCGCCCCGGGCGTGCAGGCCCGTTCGAGTCGTGATCGAGTCCGGCCGTTCACGACTCTACGACCGACGCCCCCGGGAAGGTCAACAGCAGTGGGTCAAACGGCTGGCCCGGACAGGGCGCCGCCCGCCTGCGCGCGTACCTTCTCGACCGCTTCCCACTCCTCGGTGCCCAGGGTGGCGAGCGCGGCCGGGAAGACCCCGTCCTGTTCCTTCAGGATGTGGTCGCGCAGCACGGCCATCGCCGCCATCAGCCGCTCGGGCCAGGACGGATCGGACGGTGCGGCGCCGTCGGCGGCCTCGGTTCGGCGAGCACCGACTCGATGTGGCGGTGCTCGGCCTCCAGGGCGGCGATCTGCTCCGGGAAGTCGAGGGCCATCGCGGGGAACAGTCCGTGCTCCTCGACCCGCGTGTGGGGGCCGAGCACGGCGGTGATCTCGCGGGCGACCCGGGCCATCCGCGCCACGTCGGCGTCCTGGTGGGCGCTGCGGAGGTGGCTGATCAGACGGACGACCTCGTCGTGCTCACGGGTCAGCTCGTCGATGGACGCCAGGGACTGGCAGCCGCAGTACTCGCACACCGGTGTCTCTCCTCACTCCTGTGCCGGACGCAGACGGCTCCTGTGCCGGGACGCCCACGGCTCCCCTGTGCCGGGACGCCCACGCCGAAACGGCGCTCCGTCCACCACAGTGCGCCCCCGGATCCGCCGGCGGCAGGGGCCGACGGTCCCCCACGGAGGACGGACGTCCCGCCTGCCGCACTGGGGCGTGTGTCGAAAGTCCCGTCGTCCGCCCGAAGGGCGGGCCCCGCGGCGTCTGGCGCGTGCGATCGCAAGGCGCCGGAGCGCCCTGACAGCGGAGCTGTTCGCGCGTTTCAGCACCGCCGCGAGCGTGCGTGCCGGACGCCGTCGGGCGGGCGGGACTTTCGACACACGCGCCAAGGGCCGGTCGGCCCTACCCGCTTCGTACACGCCAGCCGACGATGGACGGATGTTCCAGTCAGACAGCTTCCGCGCACTCGACCGACAGGAGAGTCTGCGCCTGCTGGCCAAGGTGCCGGTCGGCCGCGTCGTGTACACCCGTCAGGCGCTGCCCGCGGTCACGCCCATCAACTTCTCCCTCGACGCGGACTCCGCCGTCCTGATGTACACCTCACCCTCCTCGGACCTGGTACGGGCCGTCGACGGCGTCGTGGTCGCCTTCGAGGCGGACGAGTTCGACGCGGTCACCCGCTCCGGCTGGAGCGTGATCGTCACCGGCCGGGCCGCCGTGGTGACCGACCCGGCCGAGCACGAGCGGCTGTCCCGGACCGGGCCCATCTCCTGGATGCCCCCGCGGGACGGCGTCTTCGTCCGGATCGAGGCAGAGATGGTCACCGGGCGCGAGCTCAACGGAGCCCTCGACGAGGCGCCGAACGGTGCCGGCGCCGCGCACCCCGCGGGGACCGGTACCTGAACGTCGTGCCGTCCCCGGTGGGGGTCAGCCCCGCGGATCGCTGCGCGGGGTGCGGGCGCCGTCCCGCCCGTAGCCGAACCTGATCAGGATGTGCGGATGGCACCGCCCGGCTCGTGGCAGGGCCGCCGCCCTGCGCAGGTCGGGCCACTCCATGGCCTGGTGCAGCAGGGAGGTGCGCAGGCCGTGGGCGGTCGCCGTGAGCAGGACGTACTGCAGTGCCTGGCCCGCCCGCAGCCAGTCCTCCCGGCGGTCGTGCGACGTCCACAACAGGGCCGTCTGGACATGACGTTCGAATCCCAGGGCGGGCAGGCGGGGGCCGGGCAGCCGGCCGGTGAAGTCCCGCATCGGTATCCGGGCGGCCGCGTCGGGCGGGCCGAGGGCGGTGACGGGGATGCCGTAGGGAATGTCCGACCCCGGCGTCCTGAGCCAGGTCCGGGTTTCGGCGGTGCGGTCGGGGTGGGCGTGGTTGCGTGCCTCGCCCGCGGCGGTCAGCCGCAGCAGCCGCCTCGTCCCGGCGATGTCCGGCAGGTGCAGGCGTGCTCCGGCGGCGTGCGCGGCCGTCACCATCTCCGCCACGACGGGGTCGGGCACCGGGCGCCCGGTGAACGGCAGCCGGCTGGTGCGCCGGCGCGCGATGGCCGCGTACAGGCCGTGGTCCGGCAGCCGGTCGTCCCCGGCGGACGGAGCCGTCAGCCGTACGGTGGCCAGCAGCCCCGGTTCGCACGGGTCCGGCAGGAGCGCCACCTCGGGCCGCAGTCCGTGGTGGACGGCCGCGAGCCGGAGGTTGAAGACGGCGGCGCCCACGGACAGGTGCTGGGCGCGGTGGGTGGGATCGGTCAGCGGCAGCGTCCGCTCCGGCACCGCGTGGACCTCGAGCAGCCGGTCGCGGGGGTCCACGTGGAAGCGCCACGGCTGGGTGTTGTGGATCGACGGGGCCGCCACGGCCGCCGCGAGCAGCGACTCCACGGTGGCCGAGTCCAGGGCGGGGCTTGGGGCGTACAGCACGGGTCCTCACTCCTTGCAGCTGCTGCGGTGCGGGCGGCCGCCGCCTCCCGCCTGTTCCTCGCCGGCCTCCCCGTTCAGCAGCGCGGCCAGCTCCCGCTGGTGGGGGAAGGAGCCGGGCCTGTAGCCGCACCACGGCTCCTCGGCGAAGGGGTCGCCGGTGACGCCGTACGCCCGTGACCGCGAGCCGCCGCAGACCTCGCGGAACTCGCAAGCCCCGCAACGGCCTTGGAGCATGTCGGGGGTGCGCAGGCCGGTGAACAGCGGCGAGGTGCGGTAGACGGACGTCAGCGGCGACGTGCGCACGTTTCCCGCGCTGAGCGGCAGGAAGCCGCTGGGGTGGACGCTGCCGGTGTGCGAGACGAAGACGAATCCGCGGCCGGCGTTGACGTCCAGCGGCGGGCGCCGCACCCGGCGCACTTCGGCGTTCAGGCCCAACTCGGCGGCCCGGTCGCGCAGTTCGCGGTACAGGGGTCCGAGACCGAGGACCGCGACATGGTCCTCGCCGCGGTCCGCGAGGATTCGGCGCTGCAGGGCGACGCGGCGGAAGTGGTGGGCCTCGGTGGTCTTGGCGGGCACGGTCAGGCCCACGTCGTGGACGAAGTTGAGCACGTCCTCGGTCTCGGCCGGGGTCAGTGCGCCGAGGTCGCGGCCGCGGCCGGTGGGCACCAGGAAGAAGGCGCTCCACAGCATCGCCCCGTGCTCGGCGACCAGCCGGACGATGTCGGGGAGGTCGTGCAGGTTGTGCCGGGCGACCGTGGTGTTGATCTGCACCTTCATGCCGAGGGAGCGGGCGGTGTCCCAGGCGTCCAGGGTCCAGCGGTAGACGCCGGGCACCCCGCGGAAGGTGTCGTGCACCTCGGCGGTGGAACCGTCCAGACTGAGCGAGAGCCCGGAGGCGCCCGCGGCGTGCACGGCACGCAGCCGTTCCTCGGTGAGCGTGGGGGTGCCCGAAGGCGAGACGGCGACCCGGACCCCGATCCGCCTGCCGTGGGCGATGAGTTCGGTGAGGTCGGGGCGCTGGAACGGGTCCCCGCCGGTGATCACGAACAGCGGGGCGGGCTGCCCGAACTCGGCTACCTGACGCAGCAGGTCCTTGGCCTCGGCGGTGTCCAGTTCGCGGGGGTCACGGCGCGGCACGGCCTCGGCCCGGCAGTGCAGGCAGGCCAGCGGGCAGGCCCGGGTGGACTCCCAGATGACGATGAACGGGCGCTCCGCCGCGTCGTGCCGCTGACGGCGCACGGCCCGTACGGCGGTGCTCACCTGCCCGCCCTCCCCCGAGCCCGGAGACTGTGTCCGGCCGCCCTGGAGTCAGGGCAGACGAGGCGGGCGGCCGGACGATGACCGGCTCGGACCGTGCGCGGCGCCTGTGCCGAGGGACGGCGACGGAAACGGCCGCACAGGCGCGGCTTGCGGTGGTGCACGGGATACCTCCGGGTCGGTCGTGATCATCATGCGGAGTCGACACGGTCCGGCGCGGCGGCCGACCAGTCCCCTCCGAGGGGCCGAGGGTCCCTTGACCTACGGCCGGTCAGGGGCGGCGGGCGGGGCTGGGCTTGCAGACCGGTACGCCGGACGGTCAGGAGCGGTCGGGCCGGGCGCCGGCAGACCGGTGACGCCGGACGGTCGGGCCGGGCCGGCAGACCGGTGACGCCGGACGGTCAGGCCGGGCGCTGGCAGACCGGTGATGCCGGCCCGTCACCGGCGGCGGGGCTCCACATCCGGGCCGGGGGGTGGCGGCCGCACCGGCCGGTGAGGGGCGGGGAGCCGGACGTCCGGCCGGCTGTGGCGACCGGCGCCGGACCGGTGAGGATCCGGATGCCGGCCCGTCACCGGCCGCGGGGCTCCACATCCGGGCCGGGGGCGGCGGCCGCACCGGCCGGTGAGGGGCGGGGAGCCGGACGTCCGGCCGGCTGTGGCGACCGGCGCCGGACCGGTGAGGATCCGGATGCCGGCCCGTCACCGGCCGCGGGGCTCCACATCCGGGCCGGGGGCGGCGGCCGCACCGGCCGGTGAGGGGCGGGGAGCCGGACGGTGAGGCGCGGCGCGGCCGGGCGTCCGGCCGGCCGGTCAGGGGCGGCGGGGCGGCCGTGTGGGCCGGTGGCGCCGGTCGGTCAGGGGCGGCGGGGCGGCCGTGTGGGCCGGTGGCGCCGGTCGGTCAGGGGCGGCGGGGCTGGGATTCCAGGCCGGTGGCGGTGGCCAGGAGGGCTGCTCCGGTGGCGGTCAGCAGGGTGCCGAGGCCCATGACGAGGGTGGTCAGGTGCCAGGCCTGGCAGGCGGACAGCAGCGAGCCGCGCAGGGTCTCCCCCATGAAGGCGGTCTGCCGCAGCTGGGCGAGCTTGTCGTCCTCGCCTCCGCCGGCGTGGAGTTCGTCGGTGATCTCCGCGTAGGTGCGGCCGCCGGTCGCCTGGGCGAGATGGTCCTTGATGAGATCGGCGTAGGCGTGGGCCTCGTGACCGGTCTCCACCCGGCACCCGGTGAAGCGGGCCAGGTGGGCGGGAAGTCCGTGGTCCGGGAAGGCGATCCGCTGTGCCGTCAGTTCGGCTCGTATCTCCTTGCGGCCGCTGCGGCCTCGCAGCAGCATGACGGGCCCGGCGGCGGACAGGGCGATGCCGACCAGGCCGATCAGGGCGTTGGTCCGGCGGGGCGCAGCCTTCATAACGGGTCTTCCTTCGTAACTCGGGGTGGTGAAAGGGGTGTCAGCGGTGGCCGAGCCGGAGCCGCCAGGTTTCGGGGCCCCGCTCCAGGTACTCCACCGAGAAGACTCCGGGGTGCCGCTCCTCGATCCGGGCGAGCAGCGGAAGCGGGTCGTGCGGCGCGACCAGCACCATCGCGCCGCCCGCGGGGACGGCGTCGAGGGCGCCGAGGACGGTGGCGTGGCGCAGGGCGTGCGGAACGGCGCGGACGTCGAGTTCGGGAGCGGCCGTCTCCGGCGCACCGCCGCAGCCGCAACCGCCCGACGCCTCCTCGGGCTTCGCCGTCTCCGGCGCACCGCCGCAGCCGCAGCCGCCGGTCTTCCCGGGCTTCGCCGTCTCCGGCCGGCCGTGCGTCGGGGCGCCGTCCCGTTCCGTGCCCGGGGCCGGTGGAAGGCGGTCGTGGAGTCGGGTGAGGAGGGTGGCCAGGGAGACGCCGGGGGCCATGGCCAGCAGGGGCAGCACCAGGCCGTTCTCCTTGGCGCTGTGTTCCTCGAACAGGACCTGCAGGGCCCGGGCTTCGGCCACCGCGTCCGCCGGCGCCGCCTCGCGCATCGCGTCCACGAGCGCGGCGAGGCAGCGGTGCTCGGCCACCAGGCTCACGATCAGCAGCCGGGCGTCGGGCATGGTCCGCGCGACGGGGTAGAGGACGGCCTCCTCGGCCGCCGCGTACGGCAGCACCTCCCGGTCGCAGAAGGCCACGAGACCGGCGCGGACCCGCTCGGCCGCGCTCGGGTCGGTGCCCGCCGCGGTGGTCAGCAGCGCCACCCGCCCGGCCAGTTCCGCCGCCGTACGGGCTTGGTGGGCCTCGGCGCCCTCGAGAGCGACGGCGTCCTCGGGGGCCGACGCGACGGTGAGCACGCTCATGACGGTGTCTCCAACGGGTCGACGGCCGGCGTGGCCGGCCGGTTCGGGTGGCGGCGGCCACGGGTGCGCGCCGACGCGGGGCGGACGCGTCCGGCCGCGCGAGGCGGCCGGACGCACGACCGATCCGGGCGGCACACTCCGTGCTCGCCGTGACCCAGGCGGCCTGGGACGGGGTGACGGCCGCCGACGAGTACGGCGCGCGGTCGTGGCCGCGCCTTGGCATCCGCGGTTCGATCAGTGCTCAGAATGCATCGCCGGGCCCACCCTCCTCGCCCGCCGACCGGACCCCACCATGGGGACCATTGGGCCCTGTCGGCACCGCCGGAACTGGGCCGGAAGGCCGCCCGGCCAGGACCGCCGGCCCCAGGCGCACCAGGGGACGCGCCGCCTAGCGTTCCGAGCCATGGAGAACGATCAAAACGCTCGGCGGGATCGGCCGCGCGGCGAGCAGGGCTGGCCGCTCGCGGCCCGTCGGCTGCTGACGCGGCGTGAGGTCTCGGCCGACGGCCGGGCCGTGTTCGGTGAGAACGACGGCAAGTGGGAGGGCTTCTACCGGGAGCGGTGGGCGCACGACAAGGTGGTGCGCTCCACGCACGGCGTGAACTGCACGGGCTCCTGCTCGTGGATGGTGTACGTCAAGGACGGCATCATCACCTGGGAGCACCAGGCCACCGACTACCCGTCGATCGGCGCCGACTGCCCGGAGTACGAGCCGCGCGGCTGCCCCCGGGGCGCGTCGTTCTCCTGGTACACGTACTCGCCCAGCCGGGTGCGCTACCCGTATGTGCGGGGCGCGCTGCTGAAGCTGTGGCGCGAGGCGCGCCGGCGGCTGGGCGACCCGGTGGCGGCGTGGGCGGAGATCACCTCCGACCCGGCGAAGGCCCGCGCCTACAAGCGGGCGCGCGGCAAGGGCGGTCTGGTGCGCGCCGACTGGGACGAGGTGGCCGAGCTGGTGGCCGCCGCGCAGGTGCACACCGTCAAGGAGTACGGGCCCGACCGCGTCGCGGGGTTCTCGCCGATCCCGGCGATGTCGATGGCGTCGTTCGCCGCGGGGGCCCGGTTCATGTCGTTGATCGGCGGCACGCTGCTGTCGTTCTACGACTGGTACGCCGACCTGCCGATCGCCTCGCCGCAGGTCTTCGGCGACCAGACGGACGTGCCCGAGGCGGCCGACTGGTGGAACGCCGGCTACCTGGTGATGTGGGGCTCCAACATCCCCGTGACGCGCACGCCCGACGCGCACTTCCTGACCGAGACCCGCTACAACGGCACCAAGGTCGTCGCGGTGAGCCCGGACTACGCCGACAACGTCAAGCACGCCGACGAATGGCTCGCCCCGCATCCCGGCACGGACGGGGCGCTGGCCATGGCGATGGGGCACGTGATCCTGCGCGAGTTCCTGGTCGACCGTGAAGTTCCATACTTCCGCGACTACTTGAGGTCGTTCACGGACGCGCCGTTCCTGGTGACCCTGCGCGAGAGCGAGCACGGTCTGGTCCCGGACGGGTTCCTCTCCGCGGCCGACCTCGGGCACGACACGGAGCACGCGGAGTCCAAGACGGTGCTCCTGGACGCGGCCACCGGTGAACCGGTGGTGCCCAACGGCTCGCTCGGCTTCCGCTGGGGGGAGGCCGAGCGGGGCCGCTGGAACCTCGAACTCGGCGATGTCATACCGGAGCTGAGCCTGCTGGGTTCGGCCGATGAGACGGCCGAGATCGCCTTGCCGCGCTTCGACGAGGGCCCCACCGAGGGCGGTTCGGTGATGACGCGCGGGGTGCCGGTCCGCACGGTCGGCGGCCGTCTGGTGACCACCGTCTTCGACCTGATGCTCGCCCAGTACGGTGTCCACCGCCCCGGCCTGCCGGGCAGCTGGCCCACCTCCTACGAGGACGCCTCGCAGCCGTACACCCCGGCCTGGCAGGAGACCGTCACCTCGGTGCCGGCCGAGCAGGCCGCCCGTATCGCCCGTGAGTTCGCCCGCAACGCGGAGCGCACGCAGGGCCGTTCGATGATCGCGATGGGCGCCGGGACCAACCACTGGTTCCACTCCGACACCATCTACCGCGCGTTCCTGGCGCTGACGACGATGACCGGCTGCCAGGGCGTCAACGGCGGCGGCTGGGCGCACTACGTCGGCCAGGAGAAGGTCCGTCCCGTCACCGGGTTGCAGCATCTGGCGTTCGCCTTCGACTGGCAGCGGCCCACTCGGCACATGGCGGGCACCTCGTACTGGTACCTGAACACCGACCAGTGGCGCTACGAGGCCTTCGGGCCCGAGGAGTTGGCGTCGCCGCTCGGTTCGGGCCGCTTCAAGGGCAAGGGGTTCGCCGACACCCTCGCGCAGGCGGTACGGCTGGGCTGGACACCCGGCCACCCCGGTTTCGACCGCAACCCGCTGGACCTGGCCGACGAGGCCGCGGCCCAGGGGCGACCGGTCGCCGAGCACGTCGTCGACGAACTGAAGTCGGGGCGGCTGAGGTTCGCCGTGGAGGACCCGGACGACCCGGCCAACTTCCCGCGCGTGCTGACGGTGTGGCGGGCCAACCTGCTGGGCTCCTCCGGCAAGGGCAACGAGTACTTCCTGCGCCATCTGCTGGGCACGGACGCGGCCGTCCGCTCCGCCGAGACCCCGCCCGAGCACCGGCCGCAGGAGGTCGTCTGGCACGACGAGGCGCCCGAGGGCAAGCTCGACCTGCTGGTCGCGATGGACTTCCGGATGACCTCCACCGGCCTGCTCGCCGACGTGGTCCTGCCGGCCGCGACCTGGTACGAGAAGGACGACCTGTCGTCGACGGACATGCACCCCTTCGTGCACGCCTTCACCCCGGCCATCGCACCGCCCTGGCAGGCGCGCACCGACTACGACACCTTCCTGACGATCGCGGACCGGTTCAGCGAGCTCGCCGTCGAGCACCTGGGCACGCGCACCGACGTCATGGCGGTGCCGCTGCAGCACGACACCCCCGACGAACTCGCCCAGCCCGGCGGTGTGGTGCGGGACTGGAAGGCCGGCGAGTGCGAGCCCGTCCCGGGCCGGACCATGCCGAAGCTCGTCACCGTCGAACGCGACTACACGGCCGTGGCGCAGAAGATGCGGGCGGTCGGCCCGCTCCTCGACACGCTCGGCACGACCACCAAGGGCGTCACCGTCCACCCCGACCGGGAGATCGAGGACCTGCGCCACCGCAACGGCACCGTCCGCGAGGGTGTGGCCGCCGGCCGCCCGTCGCTGGCCACCGCGACCGACATGTGCGAGGCGATCCTCGCCCTGTCCGGCACCACCAACGGACGCCTGGCCACGGAGGGCTTCCGCCGGCTGCAGGAGCAGACGGGCAGCGAGGGACTGGTCGAACTCTCCGCCGAGCGGGAGGCGGAACGGATCACGTTCGCCGACACCCGCACCCAGCCCCGGGCGGTCATCACCTCCTACGAGTGGTCGGGCTCGGAGACCGGCGGGCGGCGCTACTCGCCGTTCGTCATCAACACCGAGCACCGCAAGCCATGGCACACCCTCACCGGCCGCCAGCACTTCTTCGTCAGCCACGACTGGATGACCGAGCTGGGCGAGCAACTGCCCGTCTACCGGCCGCCGTTGAACACGCCCCGGCACTACGGGGACGAGCAGCTGCGGGACGGACGCGCGGAGGTGACGGTGCGTTACCTCACCCCGCACTCGAAGTGGTCCATCCACTCCAACTACCAGGACAACAAGTACATGCTCGACCTGTCCCGCGGCGGTCCCGTGATCTGGATGTCGACCACCGACGCCGAGAAGATCGGCGTGAAGGACAACGAGTGGATCGAGGCCTACAACCGCAACGGCGTCGTCGCCGCCCGCGCCGTGGTCACCCACCGCATGCCCGAGGGCACGGTGTACATGTACCACGCCCAGGACCGCAACGTGAACGTGCCGAAGACCGAGGTCAGCGGCAAGCGGGGCGGCATTCACAACTCCCTGACCCGGCTGCTGCTCAAGCCCACCCATCTCGCGGGCGGCTACGCGCAGTTCACCTACGCATTCAACTACTACGGCCCGACCGGAAACCAGCGCGACGAGGTCACGGTCATCCGCCGTCGCTCGCAGGACGTGGAGTACTGACATGCGTGTGTTGGCCCAAGTGGCGATGGTGATGAACCTCGACAAGTGCATCGGCTGCCACACCTGTTCCGTCACCTGCAAACAGACGTGGAGCAACCGCACCGGCGTGGAGTACGCCTGGTTCAACAACGTCGAGACCAAGCCCGGAGTCGGCTATCCGCGCCGCTACGAGGACCAGGAGCAGTGGAAGGGCGGCTGGATGCTCGACAAGCGCGGACGGCTCGTCCTGCGCTCCGGCGGCCGGGTCAGGCGGCTGCTGTCGCTGTTCGCCAACCCCGACCTGCCGTCCATCGAGGACTACTACGAGCCGGTCACCTACGACTACGACAACCTCGTCGGCGCCCCGGCCGGGCAGGACATCCCGGTCGCCCGCCCCCGCTCCGTGCTGACCGGCCGGCCCACCGCCATCACCTGGGGCGCCAACTGGGAGGACGGCCTGGGCGGCGCGCCCGAACACGCCGGCGGCGACCCCAACCTCTCCGGCGAGTGGGCGCAGAAGGTGAAGTTCGAGTTCGAGCAGACCTTCCTCTTCCACCTGCCCCGCCTGTGCGAGCACTGCCTCAACCCCGCCTGCGTCTCCGCCTGCCCGTCGGGCGCGATGTACAAGCGGACCGAGGACGGCATCGTCCTCGTCGACCAGGACCGCTGCCGGGGCTGGCGGATGTGCGTGACGGCGTGCCCGTACAAGAAGGTGTACGTCAACCACGCCACCGGCAAGGCCGAGAAGTGCACGTTCTGCTTCCCGCGCATCGAGGCCGGCCAGCCGACCGTCTGCTCGGAGACCTGCGTCGGCCGACTGCGCTACCTCGGACTGCTCCTGTACGACGCCGACCGCGTCGGCGAGGCCGCGGCCACCGCCGACGAACAGGACCTGCTGGACGCCCAGCGAGGGGTCTTCCTCGACCCGAACGACCCCGAGGTGATCGCCGCAGCACGGGAGTCGGGCATTCCGGAGGACTGGCTGGCGGCCGCCCGCCGCTCCCCCGTGTACGACCTGGTCTGCCGCTACCGGGTCGCCCTGCCGCTGCACCCGGAGTACCGCACGCTGCCCATGGTCTGGTACGTGCCGCCGCTGTCCCCGGTGCTGGACGCCGTCACCGGCGCGGGCGGCGACCAGGACGACCCCGACCACGTCTTCGCCGCCGTCACCCGGCTGCGCATCCCGCTGGAGTACCTGGCGGAGCTGTTCACCGCCGGCGACACCGACGTGGTGGCCGGAGTGCTGATGAAACTCACCGCGCTCCGCTCCCACATGCGCTCGCGCACACTCGGCGAGCAGGCCGACGAGAAGGCGCTGGCGGCCGTCGGGCTCACCACCGGAGAGGCCGAGGACCTGCACCGGCTGCTCGCCGTCGCCAAGTACGCCGACCGCTACGTCGTGCCGGCCGCGCACAAGGAGGACGCGGCCGCGCTGAGCGCCATGGAGAACCGCTGCCCGGTGGAGACCACCGGCGACCCCCAGCCCCGCAAGGTGATGCTCGGCATCCCCACCCTGCGCCGCGCATCCGACGGAGGACGAGCATGAGCCCCCTGCCGACGACGATTCCCGCGCTCGTGCGCACCCGCGTCCGGGCCGCCGTACGCCGGCCCGGTCGGCTCACGCCCGAGGAGACCGCCGGCCGGGCACTGACCCTGCGGCTGGTGTCGCTGCTGCTGCAGTACCCGGACGAGGAACTGACCGATTCACGAGCCGAGTTGACGACCGTGGTGGCGGCCCTGCCGGACACCCCGGCGGCGGAGTACCTGGCACGCTTCACCGACTGGTTCGCCGCGCAGGAGCCCGAGGCACTGCAACGGCACTACGTCGAGATGTTCGACCTGCGCCGCAAGAGCAGCCTCTATCTCACCTACTACCTGCACGGCGACACCCGGCGCCGCGGCATGGCCCTGCTCACCCTGAACCAACGCTACCGCGCGGCCGGTTGGGACACCGACGGGGGCGAGGTGCCCGACCACCTCCCGGTCGTCCTGGAGTTCGCCGCCCTGGCGGGCCCGGGTGGCGGTGAGGCACCGCTGCGCCAGCACCGCCGAGGGCTGGAGCTGATCCACCGGGCGCTGACCGACGCCGACTCGCCCTACCGGCACGTCCTGGCCTCGCTGCTCACCCTGCTGCCGCCGCCCACCGAGGCCGACCGGGAGGCGGTGGCCCGGCTCGTCGCCGAGGGCCCGCCCAACGAGGACGTCGGACTGGACCCCTACGGCACCTACGGAGACGGCGAGTTCGCGCCTCCGGGCACCTTCGTGCCGCCGCCGCCCGCCCCGCCGACCCGGGTACCGCCCGCCCCGACCAGCCGTACGGAAGGCCCCCGATGAACGCCCCGCTGACCCTGTCGGCCACCGCCGCGGCGAGCAGCACCGATCTGCTGCTGTGGACCGCGTTCCCCTACATCTGCCTCGCCGTGTTCGTGGTGGGGCACGTCTGGCGGTACCGCCAGGACCAGTTCGGGTGGACCTCGCGCACCAGCCAGCTGCTCGAGCACCGCTGGCTGCGCTGGGGCAGCCCGCTGTTCCACCTCGGCGCCTTCGCCGTGATCGCCGGACACGTCGTCGGCCTCGCCGTCCCCGCGTCCTGGACGGAGGCGGCCGGGATCAGCGAACACGCCTACCACACCACGGCCGTCGCGCTGGGTTCGGTCGCCGGGGTCGCCATGGTCACGGGCCTGGGCATGCTGTGCGCCCGCCGGCTGCTCGCCCGCCGGATCCGCCTCACCACCGACCGCAGCGACAAGCTGCTCTTCCCCCTCCTCTCCCTCACGGTCCTGCTGGGCTTCAGCGCCACCGCCGTGCACAACGTCCTCGGCGGCGGCTACGACTACCGGGAGACCGTCTCCGTCTGGTTCCGCGGCGTCTTCACCCTGCGCCCGCAGCCCGAGGCGATCTCCGGGGCGCCGCTGCTGTTCCAGCTGCACGCCCTGAGCGCCTGCCTGCTCTTCGCCGCCTGGCCCTTCACCCGGCTCGTGCACGTGTGGAGCGCCCCGGTCGGCTATCTCGTTCGGCCCTACCTGGTCTACCGGCGGCGGGCCGGCACACCGCCCGCCCCGGCGTCGGCCGTCCGAACGGAGTCCTCCTCCGGCTCGCGCCGCGCGGCATGAGCGGCGACCTCGCACCCGCCCCGGACACGGTGCCCGCCCCGCGTACGCGCGCGGTGGGCGCCGGACGCCGTACCGGCTACGTCATGCTCGTGGCCGGGGTCCTCGGCTGGTTCGCCTCCTTCCAGCTCACGGTGGACGACTGGCGGCTGCTGAAGAACCCCGCCTACCGGCCGCCGTGCAACATCAGCCCCGTCGTGAGCTGCGGCAGCGTCATGTCCAGCGCCCAGGGCAGTCTCTTCGGGTTCCCCAACATGCTGCTCGGGCTGGGCGCCTTCGCCGCCGTGGCCGCTCTGGGCGTCGCCGTGCTGGCCGGGGCCCGTCTGCACCCCCGGTTGTGGCTCGCGCTGGACGCCGGGGCACTGGTCGGAGTGGTCTTCGTCCACTGGCTGATGGGCCAGTCCCTGTACGAACTGAACAAGCTCTGCCCCTACTGCGCCGGGGTCTGGGTGGTCACCATCGCCCTGTTCTGGTACCTGACCCTGCACTGCCTGGAACGCGGGATCCTGCGCGCGCCTCGCGGCGTGGTCACGGTCCTGCGGGACACCCACGGGCTGCTGCTGGCGGGCTGGTACGGGGTGATCGTGATGCTGGTGCTCACCCGTTTCTGGTCCTACTGGAGCGGCCTGGTCTGAGCGGCGAGCCCGGCGGCGCGGCGATGTCGCGAACCTCCCGCAGCGCGGGATGGCGCTGCCGTATCCGGCGCTCCAGCCGCTGGTGCAGGGTGAGCCAGGAGGCGGGGCAGCCGTGGCAGGCGCCGCGGAGGCAGACGGTGACGACGCCGTCCGTCACGTCGACGAGGTCGATGCCACCGCCGTGGGAGCGGACGAAGTCGCCCGTCTCACCGGCCAGTACCTCGACCACCACCCCGTACAGCGCGGCGTCGTCGGCACCGGGGCCCGCGCCGGCGTCCACGATCCATCCGGCGGGGTCCTCGAGAGCCGTGTGCAGCGCGGTACGTACCCGGGGGCCGTCCTCGGCCCAGGTGCGGCCCGGCCCCAGACGGGTGACGACCGCCGTGGCCTCCAGGGAGATCGCGGCGAGGGTGCCGTCCGCGAGGAGCGCGGCCGGCGCCGCCGGTACCCGGGCGAGCGCGCCGGTGCCGGTGAGTGTCCCGGCCGGGACGATCCAGCGCAGTTCGTCGGGCCGGCCCGTGGGCTGGGGGTGCAGGGGGACCATGGCGCGGCTCACCCGCCCAGCAGCACGGTGACCGTGCGGGCCAGGTAGGCCATCAGCCAGGCCAGGACGGTCAGATAACCGAAGGCGGTCGCCGGCCATCGCCAGGTCCCGGTCTCCCGGCGCAGGACGGCGACGGTGGCCATGCACTGCAGCGCGTAGACGAAGTAGACCAGCAGGGCGGCGACGGTCGGCGCGGTGAACACCGGTTCCCCGGCGCGGGGTCCGCCGGTGTGCGTCATGGACCGCAGTGCCTGCTGCGGCTGTTCGGGGTCCTCGGCGGCGGCGACCTGGCCCAGGGTGGCGACGAAGGTCTCGCGGGCGGCCTGGGCGGACAGCACGCCGACGTTGATGCGCCAGTCGAAGCCGAGCGGGTCGAAGACCGGGGAGACCAGGCGGCCCAGGCCGGCGGCGTAGCTGTGGTCGACGGTGTACGCGGACACCGCCACGGCGTCGGTGGTGTCGACGCCGGCCGTGCGCAGCTGCGCGTCCGTGTGCAGGGGCAGGTTCAGCAGCAGCCACAGCAGGACGCTGGTGGCGACGATGACGGTCGTGCACTTGCGCAGGAAGGCCCGCGCGGAGGACCACATCGCGACCAGCACCGCGCGCGGGGCGGGCAGCCGGTAGGGCGGCATCTCCATGAAGAACGGCACGGCCGCGCCGCCGCGGTCGCCGATCCTCTTGAACGCCCAGGCGGCCAGCATCGCGGAGACGGCTCCCAGCAGGTACAGGCCGAACATGACCAGGCCCTGCGCGCCGAACGGGCCGACCCGGGTCCCGGGGTCCACCAGCAGGCCGATGAGCAGGACGTACACCGGGAGCCGCGCCGAGCAGGTCATCAGCGGGGCGGCCATCATCGTGGCCAGGCGGTCCCTGGCCGAGGGGAGGGTGCGGGTCGCCATGATGCCGGGGACGGCACAGGCGAAGGACGACAGCAGCGCCACGAACGCGCGGCCCTCCAGTCCGAAGCGGGCCATCACCCGGTCCATCAGGAACGCCGCCCGCGCCATGTAGCCCACGCCCTCCAGCAGGGCCAGGAGCAGGAACAGCAGCATGATCTGCGGCAGGAAGACCACCACGCCGCCCACACCGCCGATCAGGGCGTCGCCCAGGAGTCCGGACAGCCATGGATTGCCGACGTGGGCGTCCACTTGGCCCGACAGCCAGGTGAACAACGCCTCGACGCGGTTCTGGACGGGGGCGGCCAGTGTGAAGACGGTCTGGAAGAACAGCGCCATCACCGCGAAGAACACCACGGTCCCCCACACCGGGTGCAGGAGCACCGCGTCCACGCGCTGCGTGACCAGGTGGCGTTCGGGGGGCCGGTAGCCGGCGAAGGCCAGGACCGATTCCGTCCAGGCGTCCCGCTCGCCCGCGTCGGTGGGCGGCGGCACGGCCGGTGTCGGCCAGCCGCGCCAGGTGCTGAGCAGCTCGCGCAGCCGCGCGATGCCCAAGCCGCGGTGGCCCACCACGGGCAGCGCCGGCACGCCGAGGGCCCGCGCGAGGTCGTCGACGTTCAACAGACCCTGTCGGCGGGCCAGTTCGTCGGTGAAGGTGACCACCA
The DNA here is from genome assembly GCF_006715395.1 of Streptomyces sp. SLBN-31. Classification (NCBI taxonomy): domain Bacteria; kingdom Bacillati; phylum Actinomycetota; class Actinomycetes; order Kitasatosporales; family Streptomycetaceae; genus Streptomyces; species Streptomyces sp. SLBN-31. The sequence continues at coordinate 1,829,571 of NZ_VFNC01000001.1, read as the reverse complement.
CGCAGGCGGGCAGCCCGCGGGCCAGGACCTGGGCGACGAGCCCCAGGGAACGGCGCAGCGTGGTGGCGTCCACCACGACCAGCAGCGCGTCGGGGCGCTCCGTTCCCGCCGACCGGCCGTCCAGGACGTCAACGGTGATCTGCTCGTCGGGGCTGATCGGTTCCAGGCTGTAGGTGCCCGGCAGATCCTCCACGACGTGGCGGTGCCGCCCCGAGCGGGAGGTTCCGACGAAACGGCAGACGGTCACGCCGGGGTAGTTGCCGGTCTTGGCGCGCAGGCCCGTCAGCCCGTTGAAGACGCTGGTCTTGCCCGAGTTGGGGGCGCCGACCAGGGCGATCCGGGGAGTTCCGGTCTCGGTCACCCGCCGGCCGTCGGCGTCGTGGCAGCCGGCGCTCACCGCTCCACCCCGGTGACGCGCACGCACGCCGCCTCGGTCCGGCGCAGGCACACCTCGTAGTCCTTGACCCGGTACAGGACCGGATCGCGCAGCGGAGCACGGCGTACGACCTCCACCACCGCCCCGGGTGTGAACCCGAGGTCGTGCAGACGCCGGACGACCGCGGGGCCTTGGCCGAGGACCTCGGTCACCGCCGCCCGCGCCCCGGGGTCCAGATCTGCCAGAGAGCGCGGCGCGGCCGCGTCGACCTCGTCGGTCACGCCGATCTCGTCGGTCTCGTCGACAGCCCTCATGTGCGTCTCCACCCCATCGCGCCGGGAGGCTTGTGAGGCAAGGCTAACCTCACTCGCCTGGCGCAGAGGTCGGTCTCACGGCCCTGGAACGCGGGCCCTTCGGTCCCTTGGGCCAGGACCACCGGGCCCTGCCCGGTCCCCGGCCGGGCAGTGGTCCGGCCGCCTCCCCGGCACGGGAGGCGGCCGGCTGTGACCGGGACGGCGGGCCACCGCTCCCACCCGCGGCCTTCGGGTATGGAGAACGCTCGGCGCACGGGTGTCAGCGGCCTTCCGCGGCTCCTGCCGTCCGGTTCCGGGAAGAAGCATCGCCGACCTGCGCGGGCGGCACACGTGCCGAACAGCCCTACCGACGGGGGCTGTTGGTCCTGTGCGGCGCTGCCGACATCTGTGCCCGCGCTGGCCGCCGCCCCTTGCCGCACGGACACTGGTCACCATGCAGAAACTGTCACTGGACGCTCTCGCCCGCGAACACCTCGAACGCGCCGCGGCCGCCGCCACCGGCCGCAGCGCCACCACCGTGTACGGGGGTCACGAACACGTCCTCCGCCAGACCGTCCTCGCCCTGACCGCCGACACCGAGCTGGCCGAGCACGAGAGCCCCGGGGAGGCGACCCTGCTGGTCCTGCGCGGCCGGGTCCGCCTCATCAGCGGCGACACGTCCTGGGACGGCAGGACCGGCGACCTCATCGCCATCCCCGACGCCCGCCACAGCCTGCGCGCGGTCGAGGACGCCGTCGTACTGCTCACCGTCGCCAAGGCCTGACGGCACGGCTCTTTCAGAGGTCGTTCGGCGCGCCCAGGCCGGTGAGCGCCCCCACCGGGTCCAGGTCCGGCGTGCCGCGCGGCCACCAGTCGTCGTGGCCCGGCTCGGACTCGTAGGCGTACCAGAGGCCGTCGCGGCCGAGGCGGAGCTGGACGTGGCCGCGCGGGTGGGTGAGGTGGTTGTGCCAGGGGCGGAAGGCCGGGAGGTCCGCGGCGAGGAGGAGGGGACGGGCGCGGTCGAAGCGGCCGGCCGGCGGGTCCCACGGCTCCTCCAGGACGGCGAGTCCTTCGAGACCGCCCTGCCGCCAGGCGGCGACGGCCCGCGCGAGCTCGGCCGGGGTGCGGCCGGACGCGGAGGCCAACGAGGCGTAGAGGGACCGGGTGGCCGCGGTGAGGCCGGAACCCGGGCGGGCGGCGGCGACCCGGACCGCGTCCTGCCACAGCGTCAGCTCGGCCACGGGATCGCGGCCGGTACTGAGCAGGGCGTGCGCACGGGCGGCGGCGTCGGTCGCCAGCTGGTCCAGCGCGAAGGGGTCGGGGCCGCCCGGTGCCGCCGGGTAGACGGGGGGCTGCCCGGGGTGCGGGGGCACGGGCAGCGGCGGTGGCAGGGGCGGGAGTTGCCCCGTCGCCAGGACGGCCTCGGCGGCTCGGACACCGGGGAGCCGCGCCGGCTCGCGCTCCTGGGCGGCGCGGGCCGCCCGGGCCGCGTTCAGCCGGGAGAGGGCGTCGAGCAGTTCTCGCTCGCCGCGTCCGCGCAGCAGAAGCAGCACGAAGGGGTCGGCGTCGAGCAGCCGGGCCGTCTGGTAGCACAGGGCGGCGGCGTGCTTGCAGGGGTGGCCGCGGTCGGGACAGCTGCAGTGCGGGTCGAGGTCGTGCGGACCCGGCAGCAACGGCACCCCGCAGTCGGCCAGCGAATGCGGCAGCTCCTTGTCGAGGAGCGCGGCGATGTGTCCGGTCCGCTCGACGGCGGCTTCCAGGAAACGCTGCCAGTCGGCGTCCTCCAGCGTGCGCAGCCGCACTTGCACCCGGTACGGGCGCGGGCGGCTGCCCTGCACGTACGCGAGCACCAGGCCCGGCGTGACGGTGATGGCGTCCACGTGCCCCTGTTCGGCGTAACTCCGGCCGCGGGCCAGCCTCTTGGCGTCCAGGGCGCCTTCCTCCAGGGCGGTGACCCACGCGTTTCCCCACCAGGTCCGCGCGAACGCCCCGGAGGCCGGGGGCGGCAATGCGGGGAACGTGCGCCGCAACTCCCCGTCGCGCGACGGGGCGGCCATGGACGGGGCCGGCGGAGGAGAGGTGGGCACAACGTCAGGGGCGGTGGGCGGGACGTCCGCGTCGGCCGAACCTCCCGTGCCGGTGCGCTCGCCGCGCGTGGTCTCGTCTTCCGGTGGGGCCTCGTCGGAAGGCATCCGGAACGCCCCGGCCAGCAAGTCCCGCACGGCATGCGCCTGACCACCCGGGAACCGCCCGACCGCACCTCCGCGCGTCGCCTCGCCCGTCGAAGGCCGCCCGACCGCGCCTCCGCGCGTCGCCTCGCCCGTCGAAGACCGCCCGACCGCTCCCCCGCGCGTCGCCTCGGCCGTCCGCTCGGCGCGACGCGGCCCCCACGCGGGCAGACCCCCCGCCCGCTCACCGGCCTCCTCGTCCCGCCGCGCCCTGCTGCGGGCGGCCCGCAACGCTTCGCGTGCGGCGTCCGCGGGCCGCACCCCGTCAGCGCCGGCGTCGGCGCGCCGGCCGCCCGAGGCGGCCAGGGACGGCTGCGCCGCGTCGGCACCCCCGGCCTGCCGGCCGCCGGACGACTCGGTCTCCTCCTCGCCGAGGAAGCGCTCCGCTCCGCCCTCGCCGGCAGGGTCGCCCTGCTCCGCCGCGGACGGTTCCGCGCCGGGCCGGGCGTCGGCGGCAAGGGCCCGCCGCAGTGCCGCACGCGCGGCATCACCCGGGCGGGCCTGCCCGTGCCGAGGCTGCCCGGACGGCTCCTCTCCCGTCGCGGGAGCGCCCGCCATGGACACCTCCTCGACCGCTCCTCCGGGTGCGGCCCCTTCTTCCGCACCTGCGACGGCGGTTGGACCGTCGGGCGATGCGGGTCGGTCCGGCGCCGGTGTCCGCGTCTCGCCTCCCGCGCCCTCCTCCCCGTCCCGCAGCCGACGCTCCCGGGCCTCCCGCAGGGCGCGGCGGGCCTCGTCCGCCGGGCTCGGGGTCATGACGGCCTCCTGAGGGACACCAGGTCGGAGAGTTCGCGGTCGGTCAGTTCGGTCAGTGCCGACTCGCCGGAGCCGAGGATGGCGTCGGCCAGGGCGCGCTTGGCCTCCAGCATCTCGGCGATGCGGTCCTCGACCGTGCCCTCCGTGATGAGGCGGTGGACCTGCACCGGCTGGGTCTGGCCGATGCGGTAGGCGCGGTCGGTGGCCTGCTCCTCCACCGCCGGGTTCCACCAGCGGTCGAAGTGGACGACGTGGCCGGCGCGGGTGAGGTTCAGGCCGGTGCCCGCCGCCTTCAGGGACAGCACCAGCACCGGGGTCGCGCCGGCCTGGAAGCGGTCCACCATGCGTTCCCGCTCGGGGACGGGCGTGCCGCCGTGCAGCAGGTCCACGGGGACCGCCCGGGCGGCCAGGTGGGCGGTGATCAGCCGGGCCATGCCGACGTACTGCGTGAAGACGAGCGCCGAGCCGTCCTCGGCGAGCAGCGTGTCCAACAGCTCGTCCAGGAGGGCGAGTTTGCCGGAGCGGGCGAGCAGGCGGCCGTCGGTCACGGCGGCCGTCTCCTCCTTCAGGTACAGGGCGGGGTGGTCGCAGATCTGTTTCAGCGCGCCGAGCAGCTTCAGCACCAGGCCCCTGCGCGCAATGCCCTCCGCCGTCTCGATGGCCAGCATCGATTCCCGGACCACCGCCTCGTACAGCGAGGCCTGTTCACGGGTGAGCGGTACGGGGTGGTCTGTCTCCGTCTTGGGCGGCAGCTCGGGGACGATGCCCGGGTCGGACTTCTTGCGGCGCAGCAGGAAGGGCCGGACCAGGCGGGCGAGCCGCTCGACGGCCTCGGCGTCCTCGCCGTTCTCCACCGCGCGCGCGTGCCGGGCGCGGAAGGACTTCAGGGGGCCCAGCAGACCGGGCGTGGTCCAGTCGAGCAGGGCCCACAGCTCCGAGAGGTTGTTCTCGACGGGCGTGCCGGTGAGGGCCACGCGTGCCGGCGAGGGGATGGTGCGCAGTGCCTTCGCCGTCGCGGAGTACGGGTTCTTGACGTGCTGTGCCTCGTCCGCGACGACCATGCCCCAGCGCTGCTCGGCGAGGCGCGGTGCCGCGGTCCGCATGGTGCCGTAGGTGGTGAGGACGAAGCCGCCGGTGAGGTCCTCCAGGCTGCGGTCGGGGCCGTGGAAGCGGCGGACGGGGACGCCGGGCGCGAAGCGGGTGATCTCCCGCTGCCAGTTGCCGAGCAGGGAGGCCGGGCAGACGACCAGGGTCGGTTCGCGGTGGGCGCGCTTGAGGTGCAGCGCGATGACCGTGATCGTCTTGCCGAGTCCCATGTCGTCGGCGAGGCAGCCGCCGAGGCCGAGGGAGGTCATGAGGTCCAGCCAGGCCAGGCCGCGCAGTTGGTAGTCGCGCAGGGTGGCGTGCAGGCCGGCCGGGGGTTCGGCGGGGCGCACCCCGGTGGTGAGGCGCTCGCGCAGGGTGGCCAGCGCGCCGACCGGGACCGCTTCGACCGTCTCGCCGTCGACCTCCGCGCTGCCGGTGAGGGCGACGGACAGGGCGTCGACCGGGTCGAGCAGGCCGAGTTCCCGTTTGCGGGCCCTGCGGACCAGGGCCGGGTCGACCAGCACCCAGCGGTCCCTGAGGCGGACGACCGGGCGGTGCGCCTCGGCGAGGGTGTCCATCTCGGCCTCGGTGAGCGGGTCGCCGCCGAGCGCCAACTGCCACCGGAACTGCAGGAGTTCCTCGCTCTCGAAGAAGCCCGTGCCGTCGGTCGCCGAGCCCGGGGCGGGGCGGACCACGGCGGCGGCGGAGAGGTCCTGGGCCAGGTCCCGGGGCCAGTGCACGGCGACGCCCGCCGCCGCGAGACGTGTCGCCGCCACCCCTAGCAGGTCGCCCAGCTCCTCGTCGTGCAGGGCGAGGACGTCGGGCACGTCCTGTTCGGCGAGCCGGTCCAGGGGCGGCCAGATGCGGGCCGCGCGCCGCACGGCGAGGGCGGCGTCCACGCGTGCGCGTGGGCCGAACGCGGCGTCCGCCTCGCCCGCCCACAAGGCCGCCGCGTCGACGACGAGGGTGGGGTCGGCGAGGCTGTGCACCTGGACGATCGCTGCACCCGCCGTGCGCACCGACTCCTCGCCGTCGAACAGCTCGTAGGCGGACAGGTCCAGGCGGAGGGAGATGCGCACGCCGGCGTCCATGCCGGCGGCGACCTCCGCGGCCCAGTCCTGGGCGTCGGGCAGGCGCTGCGGGCGGCGGTCCGCGAACGGCCTGCCGCAGGCGTGCGGGGCGGCCGGAGTGCGGGGAAGGGTGTCCGCGACCGCGTCCAGGAAGGCGCGCATCAGCGCCTCCGGCTCGGGCAGCAGCAGCGGGCCGGGGCCGGGCAGCGGGACCGCGTGGCCCTCGTGGGGCAGGGCGGCGGCGACCGCCCTGAGGTGCGCGATGTCGTCGGGGTCCAGGGGGCCGGCCCGCCAGGCGTCGTGGCCGGTGGCCGTCAGGCCGGGCAGCAGCCGGCCGCGGGCGACGAGCCGCAGCGCGTGCAGTGCGACCGCTCCCCAGCAGGCGGTGGCGGGGTGGGCGGCCGGGTCACGGCGGGCGCCGACCAGGAGGGGCAGGGCCTCGCCGACGGGAAGGGTCAGCGCTGGGGCGCTCCTGCGCCGGACGCCGGACGCGCCGTGCGGTCGTACGACGGTGAGCTCGGTGTCCTCGGCGGGCAGCGGGGCGCCGTCGGGGTCCCAGAAGGCGATCCGGCCGTCCCTGGGCAGGGGCGCGGGCAGGAAGACGGCGGCGAGGCGGACGGGGATCCCCGCTCCCGCGTGTTCGGCCACCACAGCCGTGTCGCCCATACGACCTGTCACCTCCCGGCCCGTGTGTCGGATCAGACGTCTTCGACTCTACGGGCGGGGTCTGACAGTCGGCCCCGACGGCCCGGCCGGGGCCGACTGCCTACGGAACAGTGCGGGAGACGACGTAGAAGAACGGGTTGTTCGCGTCGGACATGTTCACGATGACGTCCTGTGTGGGCGCCGGGTCCTTCTGCTTGTGGACCAGGCCGTACCAGGGGCCGGGGCGGGTGAACCGCCAGCCGGTGATCTTCTGGTCGCGCGCGCTGATGGTGATGTCGTCGCGCTTGAGGTCGGCGCGGCTGACGCCCATGTCGTGGAGGAAGACGTCGAGGTTGCGGACCGGGGTCTGGAACTGGACGTAGAGCCGGCTGGTCTTCCAGTTGTTCGTCTCGTAGTAGGCGACCTTGCCGGAGGGGTGCGGCATCGGGACCTGGTAGATGCGGCGCTGGACCTTCGACGGCCAGCCCTTGGTGAGGCCGGTCGCCGAGTACTTGGCCTCCTTGTCCTTGCCGCTGTTGCGGCTCTGGTTCGCGGAGATCACCAGATAGCCGGCCGGGACACCGATGAGCAGCACGATGATGAGCAGGGTGAGCGCCCTGCGGCGGATCATGTGCCGGCGGTCCTCGGCGGGCTGCCCGGGCTCGTCCGGGGGCGCCGCCTGACGCGGCAGCGATGCCGTCATGCGGTGTCCCGGGTGGAGCGGCGGCCCTCGGTGTACCGGGCGTAACGCTCGTAGCGCTCGACCCGGCGCCGGTTGGCGCGGCGGAAGCGGCGGGCGACGAGCCGGGCGAGGTCGGCGGCGCCCACCATGCCGGCCTCCGGGCCGAGCTGGGCGCGGACGATACGGGCCTCGGGGCGGTAGCCGCGGCCGGTGAGCTGACGCTTGAAGGCGTCGCGGGCGGGGGCGATGAGCAGGTCGTCGGCCGCGGAGACACCGCCGCCGATGACGAAGCAGGAGGGGTCGAGGGCCGCGGCGAGGTTGGCGATGCCGACGCCGAGCCACTGCCCGATGTCCTGCAGCAGCTCGATGCACATCGCGTCGCCCTCGCGGGCCAGCTCGGTGATCATCGGGCCGGTGATGTCACCGATCTGCCCCTTGACGTGCTCGATGATCCCGTACGCGACCGGCGAGTCGGCGGCGGCCAGTTCCTTGGCCTCGCGGACCAGGGCGTTGCCGGAGCTGTACTGCTCCCAGCAGCCGCGGTTGCCGCACGGGCAGCGGTGTCCTCCGGGGACGACCTGCATGTGCCCGAACTCGCCCGCCACGCCGTACTTGCCGCGCTTGACCTGGCCGTCCTCCAGGATCGCGCCGCCGATGCCGGTGCCGAGCGTGATCATGACCAGGTGGTCCTCGCCGCGGCCGGCGCCGAAGCGCCACTCGGCCCAGGCGGCGGAGTTGGCGTCGTTGTCGACCAGGACCGGCACGGCGAGGCGCCCGGCGAGGCGGTCGCGCAGCGGCTCGTTGCGCCAGGACAGGTGGGGGGCGAACAGCACGCGGTTGCGGTCCGCGTCGACCCAGCCGGCCGCGCCGATGCCGACGGCGTGCACGTCGTGGCGGTCGGACAGGTCCAGGACCAGCTCGACGATGGTGTCCTCGACGACCTTGGGGCTCTTGGACTTGTCCGGGGTCTCCGTGCGGAGCTTCTCCAGGATGTTGCCGTCGGCGTCGACGACGCCTGCCATGACCTTGGTGCCCCCGATGTCGATGCCGACCGTCGGCACGCGGGGTGCGGTCAGGTGCGAGCGGCGCTCGCGGGTGCCGACCGTGCGCAGGGCCGGGGCACGCCGGGAGCCTATGGGGGCCGTGAAGTTGCCGTAGGTGCTCATCAAGGCCCGATTGTGCCGCACGCTCACGCTGGGTGCCGAGCGGGGGAGCGAGCGGGGTCACGCGTCGCGTGCCGGCCGGCGGTGCGACGCGGCTGGTGGCGCGGTTCCGCGCGCACTCCTCGGGGCGTGCAATTGTCGTGACTTTATGACAGACCCCACATCCGAGACGGGACTTCAGCCCCGCACGAGCAGCTGGAACTCGAAGGAGTAGCGGCTCGGCCGGTACGTGTGCGTGCCGTACTCGACCGCCCTGCCCGTGTCGTCGAACGTGACGCGCTGCATCGTCAGCAGCGGGGCGCCCTCCTGCTCGGCGAGGCGCTCGGCCTCCGCCAGGGTGGCCGCGCGCGCACCGATAGTCTGCCGGGCGCTGTGCAGGGTGATGCCGACGGCCCGCATCATCCGGTACAGACCCGTGGCCTCCAGCTGCGCCGTGTCCAGGTCGAGCAGGCCCGGCGGGATGAAGTTGCACAGGTACGCCATCGGCTCGCCGTGCGCGAGGCGCAGCCGTTCCACCTGGTGGACGTCGCTGTCCTCGGCGACGCCCAGGGCCGCGGCGACCTCGGCGGTCGCCGGGACTACGGCGTTGACCAGCACCTTCGTCGCGGGGCGCTGGCCGGCCGCCTCCAGGTCGTCGTAGAGGCTGGAGAGTTCCAGCGGGCGTTTGACCTGGCTGTGCACGACCTGGGTGCCGACCCCCCGGCGGCGCACCAGCAGGCCCTTGTCGACCAGGGACTGGATGGCCTGGCGGACGGTGGGGCGGGACAGGCCGAGCCGGGCCGCCAGCTCGATCTCGTTGCCCAGCAGGCTGCCGGGCGTGAGCGCTCCGTGCTCGATCGCCGCCTCGAGCTGCTGCGAGAGCTGGAAGTACAGCGGGACGGGAGAACTCCGGTCCACGCTGAGTTCGAGCGACACGGTCGGGTCCACTTCAGGTTTCGGCACGCGCCGAGCGTAGCTCCACACGTTGTTGACGGGAAGTTGTGTAGTTCGATTGTCCGGACATACGCATTGACAGCGCGACCACC